>NZ_CP060695.1:2128717-2799935 GCF_014352875.1 Polaribacter pectinis | reverse complement strand
TAATGTTAAAAGCCTATCCTTTTAAAAACTTTTTTATGGAAGTAGGACCACAAATAGGTTTTTCTATTTCACATAAAGAAACCTTTGATGCAGGTTTTGTTTTGTATGATACATCACAAGAATTTGAACCCAATAATTTCGACTGGGGAATTAATATTGGTACGGGTTTTAAAAGTGATAATGGCGTAAGTCTAGGTGTAAGATACCATATTGGTCAAAATGATATTTATGATGAAGACAAGCCAAAAAATGAAGTTTGGCAAATTTATTTAGGTTTTGAATTTTAGACACTTTAAGAGAGAGAAATATTTATTCCTCTCTCTTTTTAGTCATTTTGTATATTAAATACCCAAAACCAACTAAAAAGTGAAAAATAATTACACCAGCTACAATATATAAAGTTGTATTAGAATTGCCCATAAGACAAAATTAAAACTATCTTCTTTAATAAATTATGATAAATGTTAGGAAAAACTATCTACCTCAATAACTCCACCAACTTCTAAATTCTTCAATTCAATTTCGCCAATTCTAACGCGAATTAAACGTAAAGTTGGCAAACCAACAGCAGCAGTCATTTTTCTAACTTGTCTAAATTTTCCTTCCCTAATAATTATAGAAATCCAACTTGTTGGACCATGTCTTTCGTCTCTAATTTTCTGACTTCTTAAAGGAAATTTAGGATCTTCAATTATAGATGCTTTTCCAGGTTTTGTGAGATATTTTTTTCCATTAAAACCAATTTCTACACCTGTTTTTAATTGTTCTATAGCTTCTTGGTTTATTTGTCCATCAACCTGAACATAATATTCTTTTTCGTATTTATTAGATCTAATTTCTGCGGAAACTTTACCATCTGTTGTTAATAGCAATAAGCCCTCAGACGGTACATCTAATCTGCCAATTGCCATGGTTCCTTCAGGAAAATCGTGTAAATCTCCCAATAATTTTTTCTTCCTTTTTGCAGGATTTACAAATTGAGAAATCATTCCCCAAGGTTTATGAATTATAAAATGACGGTGTTTTTTTATCAATTTATAATACTTTAATAGTTATAGAAAACTCCTCTTTTCCAGAAGAAATACGCATATTTTCTTCAGAAAATTTTTCATCTGTATAAGAAGTGTATTGCGATATTGGCTCAATACATAACATATTATCAACTTCTGTCCACAACATAAAATTATTAAAGTTTGTTGTTGAAATCTCTAAATGATTTCTATCCGAATTTTCTAAAATTATTTTATCAATATTTAAAACAGGAAAAGCATTGTGTCCAACTTCGTAAATTTCTTTTAAAGTAATTTTTTTACCATTTGCAACCAAAGTATCAGTGCCAGAATTCGATAATAAAAAAGCAGGATGATAACCCAACATAAAAGGCATTCCAGCTTCAGCAGTAATTATAAAATCTATTTTCAGTGTATTATTTTCTAAAGAAAAATGCTTTTCAAACGCAAAATCGAAAGGCCAAAATAATTTTCCTTCAGTAGATTTTTCAGGATATTTACTGTTGATTAACTTCGTGTTTTTTACATACTTTTTACTGAATTTAGCAGTCTTTTCATCCGAAGAAATTAAAACATAATCCATTTCACGTAACAAACCATGTTGGTCTTGAATGGCATCTCCTTTTTTAGTATGCACTCTAAAATTATTTTTAGAAACAGGGCCAATTATAGGAAACATTTCGTCATCCGATTTTCGCCAACCTTTGCTTCCTTTTTGGTGAATATATTCAGAACCATCAACTTTAAAAGAGATTAATTCCCCTTTTTCAATGGTTACAATATTATTTTTATCTTTTAATTTAATAAAATCTTTCATCATTTATTTTTGATGAAACAATAGTACAAAAATCAATAGTAATTATTAGGAAATTGAAAGTTGTTTTTTGTAACTTGTGGCACTTATTCAAAAATAAAATTAGCAACATTTATGGCAGCAGATAAAGAAAAAGCAGCAAAACTTAAAGCACTTCAACTAACTCTAGATAAGTTAGATAAGACTTATGGAAAAGGTTCTGTAATGAAATTAGGAGATGTAGTTACAGAAGATATAGATGCAATTTCATCTGGTTCTTTAGGATTAGATTTAGCTTTAGGCGTAGGTGGTTATCCAAGAGGTAGAGTTATTGAAATTTACGGACCAGAATCTTCTGGTAAAACAACTTTAACGTTACACGCAATTGCAGAGGCACAAAAAGCTGGTGGAATTGCAGCATTTATTGATGCAGAACACGCATTCGATAAATTTTACGCAGAAAATTTAGGAGTAGATATAGATAATTTAATTATTTCTCAACCAGATCATGGTGAGCAAGCATTAGAAATTGCCGAAAACTTAATTCGTTCTGGCGCAATTGATATTGTTGTTATTGATTCTGTTGCAGCATTAACTCCAAAAAGTGAAATTGAAGGTGAAATGGGAGATTCTAAAATGGGTCTGCATGCACGTTTAATGTCTCAAGCATTACGTAAATTAACAGGAACAATTTCTAAAACAAAATGTACTGTTATTTTTATTAACCAATTACGTGAAAAAATTGGTGTAATGTTTGGAAACCCAGAAACAACAACTGGTGGAAACGCATTAAAATTTTATGCTTCAGTAAGATTAGATATTAGAAGAAGAACACAAATTAAAGACGGAGACAAAGTTATTGGAAACAGTACCAAAGTTAAAGTTGTAAAAAATAAAGTAGCACCACCTTTCCAAATTGCAGAATTCGATATTATGTATGGACAAGGAATTTCTAAAGTTGGAGAGATTTTAGATATTGGTGTAGAATTAGGTATTGTAAAGAAAAGTGGTTCTTGGTTTAGTTATGGTGAAACAAAACTTGGCCAGGGAAGAGATGCTGTAAAAGGGTTAATTAAAGACAACCCAGATTTAGCAGAAGAGTTAGAAGGAAAAATAAAATTAGCTATTGAAAATCAAGAATAAGTATTAAAAGTTCTAACTATTATTATTAACTGCCATAGAAGTAATCAATCTATGGCAGTTTTTTTATACCTTTATATTCAATCAATTTAAAAGAAAATGAGAAAAATGAAATTTTTAATTATACTATTTAGTGTTGTTTTTGCTTCAAAATCTTGTTCTAAAGAAAACGGAATTAGTAAAACAGATACCATAGAAACAAGCACACAAAAATTATATTTTAATGCTAAAATTTTTACTGCAGATGCTACAAATCCTTGGGCAGAAGCCATTTTAATTGATGAAAATGAAATCCTTTTTGTAGGTTCTAATGCTGAAGCTGAAAAAAATACGGACGAGAATGCAACTAGAATAGATTTAAAAGGAAAAGTTGTTTTACCAGGTTTTCATGATGTACACATGCATCCTATGGAAGTGGGTTCTACAACAACAGTTTTTACTTTAAATGAAGATGAAACAGATCCAGAAAATTATATTTCAGCAATTAAAAAAGCTGCAACTGACAACCCAAATGTAGAATGGATTATTGGTTTTGGACATTCTATAAACACTCTTTTTAACGCAAACAGAAATCCGTTAGAAATTATTGATGAAGCAGTTTTAGATAGACCCGTAATTATTATGGAACAAACGTCTCATTCTATGTGGATAAATTCTAAAGGTTTAGAATTAGCAGGAATTACAGCTTCAACACCAAATCCACAAGGAGGAATTATTGTGAAAGAAAAAGGAGTTTTACAAGGAATTTTGGTAGATAATGCTGGTGATGTTGTTTTTCAACAAGCAGTTTCTGCTTTGAATGATGCAGATGGAGAATACAAAGGAATGGTAGAATATGTCTTACCAGAATTAGCAAAATACGGAATTACTTCAGTTTCAGATGCAAGAACTTATTGGAAAAGAGACCAACACAAAACGTGGAAAAAATTGGCAGATGATAACGAATTAACTGCAAGATTCAATTTAGGTTTGTGGGCTTATCCAACAGAAAATGATGATACACAAATTGCTACTTTAAAAAGTTTATTTTCTAATGATGAAAACAGTTTGCTAAAAATAAATCAGATAAAATTATATGCTGATGGAATTACACACAACACAACTGCAGCTTTACATACAGATTATAAGGAAGATTTTTTTAATCAACCAACCAATAATGGATTAAATTATTTTACAGAAAGTAGAACTGCAAAATACATTAAAGAATTAGAAGCTGTAGGTTTCGATTTTCATATTCACGCAATAGGAAATCGTGGCGTAACAGAAGCTTTAAATGCAATTCAACAAAGTGGAACAACCAAAGGAAGACACAGATTAACGCACGTAGAAATGGTTACTTCTGCAGATTTAAATCGTTTTAAAACCTTAAATGTAACTGCAGATGCACAAGTTGGTGGCGAATTTACACAACCACAATATTGGCATGATAATGATCATTTATTAGGAAGCGATTTGGCAGACAATCAAGTGCCAATAAAATCGCTAAAAGATGCTAGCGCACGAATTACATTAAGTAGCGACTGGAATGTGAGTTCTTTAAATCCGTTTGTAGGAATCCAAAATGCAGTAACAAGAGTACCGCAAAATATTTCTTTGGAAGAAGCAATAAAAGCCTACACTTTAAATGGCGCTTATGTAATGAGACAAGAAGATAAAGTTGGTTCTTTAAAAGAAGGAAAATTGGCAGATTTTGTAGTTTTAGATAAAGATATTTTTACAATTTCAGCAAATCAAATTAACCAAACAAAAGTAGTTTTAACTGTTTTTGATGGTGAAGAAATTTATAAAAAATAAGTTTGATTACAGTTTCAGAAAACATAAAATTAAGAGAGATTCATAATACAGATTGTGAATCTCTTTTTAAGCTGATGCAAGAAATTTATCCTCCAGCTTACCAACATTTTTGGACAGATAATGGCAATTGGTATATAAACTCTCAATATTTAAAAGAAAACATTTTAAAAGAACTTTCTGTGGATAATGCAGACTATTATTTTATACTTTTTAAGGATGAAGTTGTAGGTAATTTTAGAATTGTTTGGGATGAAAAACTCGCTAATTTATCCGAAGAAAAACAAGTAAAATTACATCGTATTTATCTGCATCAAAATACGCAAGGAAATGGAATTGGTAAAAAGTTACTTTCTTGGTTGGAAGAAAAAGCTAAAGAAAAAGGCTACAAAATTATTTGGTTAGATGCTATGAATGAGCAACCACAAGCTTTTCAATTTTATGAAAAACTTGGGTATCAATATCATTCTCACATTTTTCTACCTTTTGAATTATTACATGATAAGGTTCGAAAAATGAGTCAGGTTTATAAAAAAATCTAAATTTATTCTTTAGATAGAATTTTTACCAACCATAAAATTAAATAAGCCCCAAGACCTAAACCAGCAAATAGCACCAATAAAACGAAAACTATTCTAATATTTTTTGCTGAAAACTGTGTTTTCGTACTCAACCATTCACATACTCCTAAAATCATAATTTTTGTTTTTTTTAGATTATTATTTTAAACTCCTGTACTTCCAAAACCACCAGAACCACGTTCTGTTTCACTTAAAACTTCAACTTCTTTCCAGTTTACACGTTCGTGTTTTGCGATAATTAATTGTGCAATTCTTTCACCATCATTTACTATAAAGTCTTCATTAGAAAGATTTACTAATATTACCCCAATTTCTCCACGATAATCTGCATCTACAGTTCCAGGAGAATTTAGAACGGTAATTCCTTTTTTCGCAGCTAAACCACTTCTTGGTCTTACTTGTGCTTCGAAACCAACAGGTAAAGCTATAAATAAACCAGTTTTAACAATGGCTCTTTCTAAAGGTTTTAGTGTAATTGCTTCACTAATATTTGCTCTTAAATCCATTCCTGCAGCTCCTTCAGTTTCGTAATTTGGAGTTGCGTGTTTCGATTTGTTAATTATTTGTACGTTCATTTTATAAATTGAATAAAAAAGTGATTGTTTCTAAAAATTCTGCTTTCCAAAAAGACTCTGTATGTTTTCCTTCAGGAACTATGTTTGTTCGAATATTTTCTTTCGGAAATCCTAAACCTACTAATAAATTTGCCATATTTTTAGTATCAGGAACCATGTTATCGCCTTCTTTTCCACCAACTAAAAAGTATATTTTAGAGTTTTTCTGATTTCCATTTTCTTTTGTAAAATCATTTACTTTATTAGAAAACCAAAAAGAAGTAGAAAGTGCACCAATTTTACCAAAAACTTTTGGTTTTTTCAAGCCACCATAAAAGGAAATTAATCCTCCTAAAGAACTACCAACAATAGCAGTATTTTCTGGTGCAGTTTTTGTTCTATAATTAGCATCAATATATGGTTTTAAGGTATTTGCTAAAAAATCGACATAAATTGCACCTTTTCCTCCACCATATTTTTCGTGTTTCCAAGGCGTATATTCTTCAATTCTTTTTTCGCCACCATTTTCTACACCAACAACTATAAAGCTTTTTCCTGTTTTATTATAAAGTTTATTAAGTGTTTCATCAATTCCCCATTCTCCTACAAAAGAAGTTTTATCATCAAATAAATTTTGTGCATCATGCATATAAATCACTTCATAATTTTCAGAAGTTTCATTGTAATTTGGTGGTAAATACAACCAAATTTTATGTGAAATATCGTTTAAACCTTCAATAACAAATTCTTTCTCAAGAATGGAAACATTGGCAGCTTTGGTAGATTTTCTTTCTTCAACTTTTGGTTGAGTTTCTGTTTTTTTATCAACCTTTCTTTTGCAGGAAATTACAATAAAAAAAAAGCAAAAAAGTAATACAAAGTTAGTTTTCATATGAAGTTTACTAATAATGACAAATATAATAAATAGCTAAAGGTTTCCTTAAAAGTTAATAGTTTTCTTACTTTTGATTTTAAAATGAATCAATTATGAATGAACAACCAAAAATAGCGGTTATAGGAGGAGGAAGTTGGGCAACAGCAATTGTAAAAATGTTGTCAGAAAATTTAGACACAGTTGGTTGGTATATTAGAAGTAAATCTGCCATAGAACATATTAAGAAAAATAATCATAACCCAAAATACTTACGAGCAGCAGAATTAAACGCATCTCAATTAGATTTAACGAGCGATATAAACAAAACAGTTGCAAATTATGATGTGCTAATTTTTGCAATTCCATCTGCTTTTTTAGTAAGTGAATTAGAGAAACTTAAAAAGTCTTTAAAAGACAAAATTATATTTTCTGCTATAAAAGGGATTGTGCCAGAAACAGGTTTAATTGTTGGAGAACATTTTAATAAAGAATATGATATTCCGTTTGAAAACATTGGCGTAATTACTGGTCCTTGTCACGCAGAAGAGGTTGCAATGGAACGTTTATCTTATTTAACAATTGCTTGTAGAGACGAACAAAAAGCGAAAATTATAAGTAATTCTTTAAAAAGTTGGTACATAAAAACCAAAATTTCTGATGATATTATTGGAACCGAATATGCAGCAATGTTGAAAAACATTTATGCTGTTGCTGCAGGAATTGCTCATGGTTTAGGTTATGGAGACAATTTTCAGTCTGTGTTAATGAGTAACGCAATTCGCGAAATGAAACGTTTTATTAAGAAAGTTCATAAAATGAAACGTAACATTAATAACTCTGCTTATTTAGGAGATTTATTAGTTACAGGATATTCCGTTTTTAGTAGAAACAGACAATTTGGGAATATGATTGGTAAAGGGTATACTGTAAAATCTGCTCAAATGGAAATGAGCATGATTGCAGAAGGTTATTATGCAACCAAAAGCGCTTATAAAATGAAGAAAGAAAATGGTGCAAAAACTCCAATTATAGATGCTGTTTACAATGTTTTATATGCAGATAAAGACGCGAAAAAAGAATTTAAAAAGTTGACTAATAAATTGGATTAATTGTTTAATTTTGAACATTATTATGTTTTATTAAACAATCATCATGAAAACAATACAAGAAGTTGTAGAAAGTACTATTAGAAAAACACCTTTTATTGAAGAAGCACTCAATGAAAAGTTGATTAATGTTTCTTCTTTAGCAAGAATTATTTTACCTGAAGTATCTGCTTCTTTAAAGAAAGATGTTAAGGTTGGTGCAGTAATGATGGCAATTAATAGACTTTCTCCAGCAAGTGAATTACGAATTCGTAAAAACATAAAGAAGCTTGCTTTAGATTTAGGAGACGTAATTGTAAGATCAGATTTGTGTGATTTTACTTTTAAAAATACTACTTCACTTTTAAAAGAAATCGCAAAAATTTTAATGAAATCTTCTGAAAGTTCAGACTACTTTTTAACGGTTTCTCAAGGTATTTTTGAAACAAATATTGTTACCAGTAAAAATTTAGAACCCTTTGTAAATAGAATATTCGAAAAAGAATCGCTTATTTCGAATGTTTTGGACTTGGCTTCAATTACCATAAAACTTCCAAAAGAAAATCAAGAACAATCTGGTATTTACTACTTTATTCTAAAGCAATTAGCTTGGGCAGATATTCCTTTGCAAGAAATTATTTCTACTACAAATGAAATGACAATTGTTGTAAAAGAACAAGATATTAATGAAACTTTTGCCATTTTAATGGATATGAAATTAAGCTAAATTAATGGCAAAACAAGATCCTTACGCAGCTTTAAGAATTAAAGAATTTAATATTTTCTTATTTGTAAGATTTCTATTAGTTTTTGGCTGGTCCATGCAATTTATTGTTATTGAATGGCAAGTATATTCAATAACAAAAGATCCACTTTCTTTAGGAATTATCGGTTTAATGGAAATAATTCCCGCATTTTCAATGGCATTATTTGCAGGACATATTGTAGACCAAAGAGAAAAAAGAAATTTATTAGCCCTTTGTACAGCTGCTTTTTCACTAATTAGTTTAGGGTTGTTTTTATTAACTACAGATAGCATTTTAGAAAGCTGGTCTACAAATTCGGTTTTATATTGTATTTATGGTTTGGTGTTTTTTGGTGGGTTTTTACGTTCTTTTTTTGGACCAACAATTTTTTCTTTAGTAGCGTTATTAGTTCCTAAGAAAATTTATCATAATGCGGCAACTTGGAGCACAAGTACATGGAAAACTGCCGCAGTTTCTGGTGCACTTTTTGGAGGAATTTTTATAGGAAAAATAGGTGTAGACAAAACTTTATGTTTGGTTTTTATCTTGGTAATTTTAGCTTTTATTTTCACTTTTTTAATTAAAAAGAAACCAATTTTAAACAAAAAAATTGGCGAACCAATGAAAGAAAGTTTAAAAGCAGGAGTAAAGTTCGTTTTTCAAAATAAAGCTATTTTGGGTGTTTTAACGTTAGATATGATTGCTGTTTTATTTGGTGGAACAGTTGCAATTTTATCCGTTTTTGCACAAGATGTTTTAAAAGTTGGGCCAGAAGGTTTTGGAATTTTAAATGCATCTATTTCTATGGGAAGTATTGTAACTATGTTTTTAACAACTTATATTCCTATCAACAGAAATACAGGTAAAAAGATGTTAGTTTCCGTCTTTATTTTTGGATTAAGTATTATTGCTTTTGGGTTATCATCTATTTTCTGGGTAAGTGTTTTAGCTTTGTTTGTAAGTGGAGCAGCAGACGGAATTTCTATGGTAATTAGACAAACAATTTTACAATTAAAAACGCCAGATGATATGAGAGGAAGAGTTTCCTCTGTAAATTCTATGTTTGTTGGTTCTTCTAATGAATTAGGTGCTTTCGAAAGTGGTTTAGCTGCTAAATTAATTGGACCAGTTGCAGCAGTAGTTTTTGGCGGAACCATGACTTTAATAACGGTTGTTACAATAGGCGCTGTAAATCCTACTTTAAGAGAATTAGACTTATCAGAAGAAATAGAAGCAAATGAAAAAGAGGACTAATTTTAAAATCAATCCTCTTTTTTTCGAAAAATATAAATTCGAGTAACTTTTATCTATTTTTTACTTTGGAATCTTTCTAAAATTACCTAAACTTAATGTCCAATCATAATCTGCAAACTCTAAATTTTTAGGCTTTTTAGGAGTAATTTTATAATCTGCTAAAATTTGTCTTGCGCCACACAAACCGCCAAAATCTGCTCTAAACCAAGAAAATAATGATACTGATTTTGCAGTTCTTGTTTCCTCATTGTAAGTTGTTTGTTCTTTTAAATATTCAGTTGTCATAAAGTCAAATTCTCTATCTAAACCTTCAGGAGTAAATTTCGCAACAGGTGGACAACTTTTTGCGCCACAATTCAATGCAAAATGAATTCTCCAATCAATATTTTTTACACGCAATTTACGTTCGTATTTTGGTCTAAAGTATTTTCTTAAATATCCCCAGCTTAATTTTACTCTTGAGCGCCTTAAAATATCATGTTCAATTTCATCAAAAGACAATGTTTCTCCAGCAATTTTAACTCTTGGTTTTTTAAAATATGCACCTCTATCTTCATATTCTTTAGGGTTTTCCGTTAAAGAAATTTGAATAAAAGAATTGTAAACATTTACCCAAAATGCAATTTTTTCATTGTCTGTTTTCAACTGATTTGTTAAATCTTCCAAAGTACTATTTGCAAGAATTTCTACTTGCTTGTCGTAAGATTTTTTATTCATTATGTTTTGCAATAAATCTTGCGAAACCTGCGAATAATTTACTGTATCTTGTGCATTGAAATTAAAAGTAGATGCTAAAAAAAGTATTAAAAAAAACTGTTTCATATAAATTTACGTATGTTTAATTATGATGTTAAGTATTATAATCCCTGTATATAATGAACAAGAAAACCTTACTAAAAGGTTGTCGTTTTTATGTGATGAAGCTAACAAGTTTCCTATAGAAATTATTATTTCTAATTCTCCAGAATCTATAGATGAAAGCAAAATGGTTTGTAATAACTATGGTAAAGTTATTCATTTTGACTCTGATAAAAAAGGAAGAGCAGCTCAAATGAACTTTGGAGCCTCTAAATCTAATGGAGACATTCTATTATTTTTACATGCAGATGTTTGCTTGCCAAAGGATTTTTATGTTAAAATTCTAGAAGCCATAAAATCTGGTCATAAAGCAGGTTTTTTTGCTTATAAATTTGATAAAGAAAGTTTTCTATTAAACGTGAACAGCTCTTTTACAAAAAAAGATGGAATGTTTACTGGAGGAGGAGATCAATGCCAGTTTTTTACGAGAGAAATTTTTGAAGAATTAAACGGATTTAACGAAGATTACTGTATTATGGAAGATTTTGAAATGATAGATAGAGTAAGAAAAAACAAGATTCCTTATACAATTGTTCAATCTAAGGCAATAGTAAGTTCAAGAAAATATGAAGAGAATTCCTGGTTAAAAGTTAACTTAATTAATGGATATGTATTTTTAAAGTATAAATTGGGTGCAAGCCCAACAGAATTAAGAAAAACCTATAAAGGTTTGTTAAGAGAAAGTGTATAAAAAAAAACCGTTTTTTGAAACTCAAAAAACGGTTTTTTATTTTATAAATCTATTTTAATAACATAAGATTAGTAATAGATTTTACTTTTTTCTTTTCTCCAGTTAAATCTCCTTCTTCATCAGTTAATTCAATCTCTTTTTCAACCCAAGTAATAGAGAATTTCTTGTTGATAAAATCATCGTCATACAAGCTAATTTCTATTTCTTCGTCAATATCATAAAATAAAACTTCCTTCTTGTCATTGTCTACAAATTTGTAATAATCATCATCTGTAATACCAAGAAAAGTTGCTATTAAAGTATTTTCGTTAATAGTTGTTTTTGATGTAAAAGATAGAGATGCAGAGATAAATAGCACGAATGCTAAATTGAATATTGTTTTCATTGTTTTTTAATTTTAAGGTTATTTTTAATAAATATAGTAGCCTTTCTTTTTCCCTAAAAGAAATTGCTTTTGTTGAAGTTAAACGAACTATATTTTCATAAGCCATAAAATTGATATTTAGCTATAACAAAGATAAATTATTTTTAAATTATATATCAAAATATTTTTTGATATTTTTTATTAAATAATTAAATTTTATTCCAGCCCAATTTATCTGTAATTCAGTAAGTTAAAGTCTATTTTTAGTTTTTAAAATAATAGTTAAGTTTATTGAAAATTAGTAGCAGTTTTAAGATTTTCATCTAATTCTTGTTGATGTTTTTTGGTGGTTTTTTCGTCCCAAGAAAATGTGTTTTTAAATAATTGTAGAACATAATCTTTATGTAATTCTACACTTGGTTTGTCGAAAAATAAACGACCAGTTCTTCGCATAAAAAAGTCAGTTGGAGTGCAAGTCATTTCATTATCAATACAGAACAAAACTTCTGCTTTTATCATTTTCTTTTTCTCACCTTCTTCAGACATTTCTAAAGATAAATCGTCGTATTTCTGTAAAATTGTGTCTGTTTGTTTTCCATAATTATAAACTAAATATTTTGCATCATTTTCATCGAAATCTACTTCAGCAATTCTGTTGTGTATGGCATCTATATAGCTTTTAACCTCTTCAAAATTTTCAAAAGTTCCACCAGAAAGCACCAATTCTTTTGTTTTTATATCTTCAAATTCTTTATCAAATCTGCGTTCATATTTCTTGGCAACCAAATCTACAATACGTTCTGCCATTTTTCTATAGCCCGTTAATTTTCCTCCAGCAATTGAAATTAGTTCTGTATCAGAAACAAATATTTCATCTTTTCGAGATAATTCAGATGCCGATTTTCCTTCTTCATGAATCAAAGGACGCAAACCAGCCCAAGAAGATTGTATATCTTCTAAAGAAATATTAATTTCTGGAAACATATTATTAACAGCAGATATTAAATAAGTGGCATCTACCAAACTCGTTTCTACATTGTCTTTATCTTGTTGATAATTGGTATCTGTGGTTCCAAAATAAGTAACTCTTCCTCTTGGAATTGCGAACATCATTCGTCCATCAGGAACATCGAAATAAACAGATTGTTTTACCGGTAATTTTTCGTGTGCAACTACTAAATGGACTCCTTTTGTTAAGTGCAAACGTTTCCCGGTTTTAGAATGATTCGTCTGTCTTAAAGTATCTACCCAAGGTCCAGTTGCGTTTACCACATATTTTGCTTTTATATTAAAAGGTGTATCAGAAAAAGTATCTTTTACTTTTGCACCAACAACTCTTTCATCTTCATAAATAAATTCTGTTGCTGTTGTGTAATTGATAATTTTTGCATCATAATCTAACGCAGTTTTTAAAACCTCTAAAGTTAAACGAGCATCATCTGTTCTGTATTCTGCATAATAACCAGCGCCATTTAAAATCTTTTTTGGTAACAAAGGTTCTTTATCTAAAGCTTCCTTTTTATCTAACATTTTACGTCTATCTTCACCTTCTACAGAAGCTAAAATATCGTATACTTTCAAACCAATTGAAGTTAACCATTCACCATAAGTTCCACCATCAATTAAAGGTAAAATCATTTTTTCTGGAATGACTAAATGTGGTGCCAATTTATGTACAATTGCACGCTCTGTACCCACTTCTTTCACTAACCAGAAATCGAATTGTTTTAAGTAGCGTAAACCTCCATGAATTAGTTTTGTAGATTTACTTGAAGTTCCAGAAGCAAAATCGTTTTTCTCAATTAAAGCTACTTTCATTCCACGAGATGCTGCGTCTAAAGCAATTCCTGCACCTGTAATTCCACCACCAATTATTAAAACATCAAATTCTGTGGACTGTAAATCTTTGGTAATTTTTTCTCTATTTGAGAAGGAGAATTTTAGCATTGTAAAAGTTAAATTTTATAAATAAATTATCAAAAAGACTATATTTGTTAGCAAAATACAAAAAAAGCTAAAATTTCCTTATATGAACTACAAATACCTTAAAATCTCCCTACTTTTTTTACTTTTTATTTCTGTTTCAATTACAGCACAAACACCAAAAGAAAAACAGGATATAACTAGGGAATATGATTTATCGAAATTAAAAAATCTTAAAGAAAAGTTTCAAAAAAAGTTTTCAGAAGAAAAAAACAGAGCAATTTTACTCGCTACTCAAAGAGGTTGGAAAATTAAATATACAGAAAATGGGACTTATTACGAGTTAATGAGAATTTCTGAAGAAGGAAAACCATTATATTATAAAACAGACAATGTAGATGCCGCTGTTTCTACTAGAGCAAACTTTTTACATAAAGATGGTGGTCTTGGATTAGATTTAGAAGGTCAAGGAATGACTGCTTACGTTTGGGATGGTGGTTTAGCAAGAACTACTCATCAAGAGTATGATGGAGATGGAGGAGAAAATAGATTTTCTATTGGAGATGGAACTACAGAGTTAAACTTCCATGCAGCACATGTTATGGGAACTATAATATCTTCTGGTTTTGAACCAGCTGCAAAAGGTATGGCACCAAAAGCAAAAGGTATTGGAAATGATTGGGATAATGATATCGCCGAAACAACAGCTGCAGCTGCAGAAGGAATGCTTCTTTCTAATCATTCTTATGGTTTTAATGCAGATAATATTCCAGATTGGACATTTGGTGCGTATGGAGAAGCTGCTAGAGAATGGGATGAAGTAATGTATAATGCACCTTATTACTTAACAGTATTTTCTGCTGGTAATGATGGTGGAAATAATTCTGCAAATGCAGAACCATTAGAAGGTAATAGTTCTTTTGATAAAATAAACACAAATAAAACTTCTAAAAATTCAATGGTTGTTGCAAACGGACAAGACGCAACAATTAATGCAGATGGTACTTTATCTAATGTGGTTAGAAACTCTGGAAGTTCAGAAGGACCAATGGACGATTTAAGAATTAAACCAGATATTATGGGGAATGGAACAGGTTTATATTCCTCTTATGAATCTTCAGATGATGCTTATAGTACTATTACAGGTACTTCTATGGCTGCTCCTAATGTAACAGGTTCTTTGTTATTATTACAACAACATCACAAAGAATCTTATGGTAACTTTATGAGAGCCGCTACTTTAAAAGGATTGGCATTACATACTGCAGACGATACAGATATTGCTGGACCAGACCCACATACAGGTTGGGGTTTAATGAATACAAAAGTTGCAGCAGAAACAATAACTAAAAATGGTTTTGAGTCTTGGATTTCTGAAGAAGTTTTATCTAATGGAGGCACCTACTCAATTACTGTAAAGTCAGATGGTTTTAACCCATTATTAGCATCTATTTCTTGGACAGACAAGCCAGGAGAAATAAGTGATGGAACTGCAAATAACCCAAAAGCTGCATTAGTTAATGATTTAGATATAAGAGTTACACAAGGCTCTAATGAATATAAACCTTGGAGATTAACAGGTGTTTATAGTAATGAAAAAGGAGATAATTTAGTAGATCCTTACGAAAGAGTAGATATTGATAATCCTTCAGGAGAATATACAATTACAGTTACTCATAAAGGAACTTTGGCAGAAGATCAAAGATTTTCTTTAATTGTAACTGGTATTTCTGGTGAATTTACATTTTTAGCAGATTCGTCAGAAAAAGGATTGTGTTCAGAAAATGATGCGGTTTTTAATTTTGAATATAGACAAGCAGTTGCTGGAACAACAGACTTTACTTTATCTGGTGTGCCAGCAGGAATGACAACAGCATTCTCTAACCAGTCTTTAAGTGCTAATGGAAACTTTACAATTACTTTTGGTAATTTAGAAAATGTGCCTGCAGGACCATATGATATTGAAGTTATTGGAGATAACGGAAATGAAACTCAAAAAAGAACTATAAGATTAACAGTATATCATCCAAGTTTTTCAGATAATCCATCAGAGTTAGAATATCCAGCTAATGGAGAAAAAGGGATTTCTTTTACAAAAATTGAATTACGTTGGAAAAATAATTTAAACGCAAACAACTATAAAGTAGAAGTATCAGATTCACCATCTTTTACTAACATTGCTTATACTGGCGATGTTAAAAGTACTACTTTTGGCATTGAAGGATTGCAAAGTGGTACTGTTTATTATTGGAGAATAAAACCTAAAAACGATTGTGGAATAGGAGAATTTTCATCAATATTTAGTTTTCAAACAGGTTCTGAAGATTGTACAAATGTGTACTCTGCAACAGACTTTACAAATGCTTCTGCAATGCCTTTTACTACAAATCAAACTTTTTATGTACCAATAGAAGTTACAGATGATTTACTAATTAATGACATTAAAGTTACAGTAGACATTACACATTCAGAGGTTCAAGATTTAACATTAGTTGTAAAAGAGCCAATTGCAAATGGTACAAAACAAGCAACGCTATTATCTAAAGTATGTGATGATACAGATGATATTTCTAACGTAACTTTTGATGACGATGCAGCCGAATTAGTATGTGGATCAGAAAAACCTGCTGTTTCAGGAATGGTAAAACCAGAACAACCTTTAAAAGGTTTTGGAGGATTAATGTCTAAAGGAACTTGGCTTTTTGAAGTAAATGATTTTGATTTATTTGATGGAGGACAAATTAACTCTGCTTCAATTACTATTTGTGCATCTGTAGAAATTACAAGTATTCCTTCTCTTACATCTTCTATAATTAAATTAGATGCAAATTCTACATACACAATAACAAATGCTAATATGGAAGCAACTTCTGCTTCAGAAACAGCAGAACAGCAAATATTTACACTTGTAGAACAACCAATTAAAGGGCAACTTCAAAGAGAAGGAATAACTTTAAACGCTGGCGACACTTTTACACAAGCAGATATTTCTTCTAATAAAATAACATTTGTAAACTCGCAATCTACTTCTTTTGCAGACCAATTTAGAGTAGATGTTACAAATGCTGCAAATGGATGGTTGGCAAATCAAATAATTATAATAGAAGAAAAAACATTAACAATTAATGAGTTTTCTTTAGATAACGTTTCTTTTTGGCCAAATCCAACCAAAGATGTTTTAAATATTAAGTTGAATAACGCTACATCTGATAACGTTGTTATAACCTTATTCGATCTGCAAGGAAGAAAAGTAATTACTACTTTAGACAAACCATCAAACTTAATTTTCACTAAAGAAATTAACACTAAAAACGTTTCTTCTGGGGTGTATTTATTAAGTATATCACAAGGAAATAAGAAAGCAACTAAAAAGATTATTATTACTAAATAATTTCTTTTTTGTTGAAAACAAATAAAAGAGCCAAAATTAATTATATTTTGGCTCTTTTTAATTTTTTGCAAAAGTATAAATTTAACATAGTTTGTCTTTTCTTTTTTTTATTTTTATAAAAAAAGAAATGTCAATATCAGATTTATATTTTAACGGAGAACATAAAAAAGAAATCGGACACTTTGCAAACATTGTAAAAATAGCAAAAGCCGATGGAAAAATTAGCGACGGCGAAAGAGCCTTGTTGCTTAAGACTGCAAATAGACTTAATATAAGTTTAGAAGAATTTACAGTTATTTTAAATAACCCAGAAAAATTTCCAATAAACCCACCAGTTAGTTACGACGAAAGAATAGAGCGTTTATATCGTTTAACCAAAATGGTTTTGGCTAGTGGAGAAGTGCATTTAAAAGAGCAAAAGTTGTTTGAAAAAATCGCTATTGGTTTACATTTTCATAACGATAGAGCAGAAAAGGTTTGTGTAGAAGCTATAGAATTAGTGATAAAAAATATTGATTTAGACGATTTTATTCTTGCAATTAAAAAAGTAGATAGTATTTAGAATCTAACCTAAAATATCAGTGGGTTTTCCATCAATACTAGTTTGGTTTTTATCTTCCCAGTACTGTGCTATTTTTTCTTTTCCTTGGCTTTCTGCCCAATCATTTAATTGATTTCTTTCCCCTTTATATTCATAAAAAGGAATAGACATTCCACAAGAATCTTGTGCGCTTTCAACAGTAATATCAAAAACTTGTCTTGCACCTGGTATATTTGGAAATAACTTAATAGCATCTTCCCATTCTTTATCTTTAGGATGAATCGCTTTTCCTTTTCCATAAATTCGAAGAATATTTGGGGTACCTTCAAAAGAACAAAACATCATGGTAATTTTATTATTTTCTAAAATATGAGCAGCAGTTTCGTTTCCACTTCCAGTTAAATTCAACCAAAGAATTCGGTTTTCATCTACAACTCGAATAGAATCCATTCCTTTTGGAGATAAATTTATTCTTCCTTCATTTGGAGCAGTAGCAACAAAAAACATTTTTTGAGCTTCCATAAATTTCTGAACTCTGGAAGTAAGTTTTGTGTAAAATTTAGACATATAGTCACTTGTTAAATTGATTTTTTAAAGATACAAGTAACCACTTTAAATACAAAATCAATATAAAGGTTATACGTTTTAAAAAAATAATTTACATTTATGGTTTTTCACAAAGTTTAGAGTTCCTTCCCTTTGGGAAGGTTAGGATGGGCTTTTTAAAATCATCTTTCATGGAATATGGATTTCTTTCAGTAATACCACCAATTGTAGCCATTATTTTAGCACTAAAAACAAAGCAAGTTTATATCGCTTTGTTATTCGGAATTTGGTTTTCTTGGTTGATAATCGAAGGCTGGAATCCATTAAATGGAACTTTAGCCATGATTGAAGGAATGGTAGACGTTTTTCAAGACAAAGGAAGTACAAGAACAATTATGTTTAGTGCTTTGGTTGGTGCATTATTAATTTTTATTCAGTTTTCGAGAGGAGTAGAGGGTTTTATCAATATTATAAATAAAAAATTGGTAAAATATGAAAATAAGAAATCAGGTTATAGCAAAGTAATGGTTCAGGTTTTGGCAACTTTTACAGGACTTTTATTATTTGTAGAAACAAGTATTTCTTCTTTAACAGTTGGGACTTTATATCGTCCAATTTTCGATAAACTAGGAATTCCGCGTGAAAAACTCGCTTACATTGCAGACTCAAGTTCTGCACCTTCATCAATTTTAATTCCCTTCAATGCTTGGGGCGCATTTATTATGGGATTGTTACTAACTCAAGGAATTGACAAGCCTTTTGCAGTCATGATTTCTTCTATTAAATATAATTTTTATCCACTTTTAGCCATCGGAATTTTATTCTTTATCATTTTATCAAGAAAGGATTTTGGCCCAATGAAAAAAGCTGAAAAAAGAACAAAAGAAACAGGTTTATTAATGAACGAAAATTCCAAACCAATGGTTTCAGATGAGGTTACATCATTTCCGCCAAAAGAAGGAATTCCTGCAAGAGCGTATAATATGGTTGTGCCTTTAGCAACAATGGTTTTTATGATGCCAATAAATTTAATTTACACAGGTTGGGCTGAAGTCAAAGAATTCTCATCCACTTTCGATCATATAAAACAAGCAATTGGAGCAGGTTCAGGTTCATCATCTGTTTTATATGCTGTAATTACAGCACTTTTAGTGGCAATTATTATGTATATGATTCAAGGTTTTTTAAAGCCTAAAGAAGCTGTAAACTTAACCTTAAAAGGAATTAGCGAATTAATGCCTTTGGCTTTATTAATGTTATTAGCATTCGCAATTGGAAACGCTTGTAAAGAATTAGAAACTGGAGTTTATGTTGCTAATGCAACCAAAGAATGGTTATCGCCAGAATTATTACCGGCTGTTGTTTTTGTAATTAGTTCGTTTATAGCCTTTTCTACAGGAACTTCTTGGGGAACTTTTGCTATTATGTTGGCTATTTCTGTTCCAATGGCAAATATTCATGGCGCAGATTTAACAATTGTTGTTGCAGCAACTTTAGGAGGCGGAATTTTTGGAGATCATTGTTCACCAATTTCAGACACTTCTATAATATCTTCTATGGCTTCTGCTAGCGATCATATAGATCATGTAAAAACACAATTGCCTTATGCTTTGGTTGGTGGTGCAATTACTGTTATTTTGTATTTGATTATTGGGTTTTTTGGCTAAAAATAAATTTTATGAAAGACAACAAAATATTAAAAAAGACAACGAAAACAATTAGTGATGGTGCTGACCAAATTCTAGATCAACTTAAAAACGGACTTTCTAAAATTGGAGATTTAGGAACAAATACAAAAAACAAGTTTATTGACTATGTTAAAGATGTTTTTAATGTTTTACCTTTATTAGAAAAAGCAGGTTTTAGAACAAATAGATTAATTGTTGGAGTTTCAATTCCGCCTTCTGTAGAAATTCATTTTAGTAGATTTAAAGAAATAGACAAAAAAGAAATTGATGAATTATATGAAGAGTATAAGGATAAGAAAATGTTTAAGTTGATTTTAAAATCATTGTTAATGTCTAATGACTTTCAATCCAAATTATCTTCAGAAAGTTTAGTTTTTGCTGAAACATGTATTGAGATTTCTATCCCACCAAAGGTGAGTATCAAATATTTAAATAAGGATATAGCCAACTTGGTTAAACTAGAAGCTGATTTTGATTAATTTACTTTGCCAAAACCCCACGTTTTTTCAATTCAGGAATTTCTCTTAATGCACCTTCTTTAACGGTATTTTCTTTGAATAAAAACGTTTTTTCGTACAAAGTATTTCCTTCAAAAAAAGTTACTTGAAAACGATTATTTAGTTTGAATAATTCTGGTTGCATAAATTCAATTTTTGCGAAAGAATTTGCGGGCAGTTTATCTACTTTTTTACGTAATAAAGAAGTCGTTTTTTTCTCTGAAAAACCTTGAGAAACAATCACTACCATTTCTAAATCAACATTTTTATTGTTGATTAAATATACATTCCAATCATTAGTTTTGTAAATGTCGTTAAACTCATATACAACAGCCATTTCTACGTCTGTAACTTCTGGTATTTTAATGTCTTTTTTCATGTATGCTGAATTTATTTCAGAATAATTAAAAGGTTATTATTTTGTAAAAACGAGTATTTTTTGTCCTTCAGAATCAAAGAAATTCAACGTATTTTCAGCAACAGAATAGGTATCTATTTTTGATAATAGTGAACTAAAAGCATCAGAAATTTTCATTTCTGCACACATCATTTTTGTTTCACCAAACATTGAAAATTTGATGGTTTTTTCATCAATAGTATTTATGGATGAAAAGTAGTTATTACAACCATTATTACCACTAACTTTTTCTCCTTCAAATTTAATAATAGGAGTTTTTTGAGTTTTGGTAAGTTCTTCTTTTGTAATATTCTGTATTTCAGAAACAGTCCAAGTTCCTTCAACAGTATTTAAAAAGTCTACTTTGGTTTTCTTATTTTCTGAATTTGAACCACAAGAAACCATAAGAATTGTACAAAAAATTAAAAGTATATTTTTCATTGTATTTATTTTAGAAAAAATATTTCAAAAAGTATACCAATTTATTGTTTAGAAACCCAAATTTCAAGGAAATCTTCTTTAGAAATTTCTGTACCATCACAATCTTCGATTGTTAAAGTATGTTCACCTAAATTTCCAAACTCATCTTTTGGGTTTTCTTCACTATATTTTAAAACTTTTCCATTTTGATACACAGTAATTTGTTTCAAAATTTCATCAGCATCATTGGTTTCAAAATACCAAGTAGAGTTTCCCCAATTCGAGTATTCGTCATCTCTTCCTTCGTCCCAAAATTGTGTAAAGTAATTCATTAAATTACAGACTTAAACTGTTCCAAGAAACGTTTATCATTTTCATAAAACATTCTAATATCTGGTATTTGATATAACAACATTGCTATACGTTCAATTCCCATTCCAAAGGCGTAACCAGAGTATTTTGTAGGATCTATATTTGCGTTTTTAAGCACATTAGGATCTACCATTCCACAACCCATAATTTCTAACCAACCTGTACCTTTTGTAATTCTGTAATCGGTTTCTGTTTCTAATCCCCAATAAATATCTACTTCTGCACTTGGCTCTGTAAATGGGAAATAAGAAGGACGTAAACGAATTTTAGATTTCCCAAACATCTCTTTCGTAAAGTATAAAAGTGTTTGTTTTAAATCGGCAAAAGAAACGTCAGTATCAATATACAAACCTTCCACTTGATGAAAAATACAATGTGCTCTTGCAGAAATATCTTCATTTCTAAAAACTCTTCCAGGAGAAATAGTTCTAATAGGAGGCTGATTTTCTTCCATATAACGAACTTGTACAGAAGAAGTATGTGTTCTTAGTAAAATATCTGGATCTTGTTCAATAAAAAACGTGTCTTGCATGTCTCTTGCAGGATGATATTCTGGCAAGTTCAATGCAGTAAAATTATGCCAATCGTCTTCTATTTCGGGTCCTTCAGAAACCGTAAAACCAATTCTATTGAAAACTTCAATAATTTGATTTTTCACCAAAGAGATTGGATGACGAGAACCTAACTCAATTGGTTCTGCAGGCCTTGTTAAGTCTCCATAAAAAGATTTTTGACTCGAAGAATTGTCTAAAGCATCTGTTAATTCTGCAACTTTACCTTCTGCAGATTTTTTTAAATTGTTTAATGCTTGTCCAAAATCTTTACGCATGGAAGCATCTACATTTTTAAATTCAGAAAATAAATCTTTTAGCAAACCTTTGCTTCCTAAATATTTAATTCTAAATGTTTCAACTTCTTCTTTGGTAGTAGCTTTAAATGCTTTTACATCACCAATTAATTCTTTTACTTTATCTAACATTTTCGGGTAAAATTATGGGGCAAATTTAGTGTTTTTTGTAGAGTTTTATCACTCTAAAATTCAAAAAAGGTAATCAGCTTTCGAAATCGATTGAAATAAGGAGAACAAGATGTTAAATAAAATTAAATTTTTATTTTGTCAATTCAGAAATTACTTATCTTTGTTACTTTAAATTTTTATAAAATTCGTAAAAAATCACACCTAAAATTATGGAATTAAAAATCAAAGAGTTTATGGAAATGGTTAAAAGTAGAAATAACCATGAGCCAGAATTTTTACAAGCCGTTCAAGAAGTTGCAGAAACTGTAATTCCTTATATCGTAAATCATGATATTTATCACGGAAAAAATATTTTATTGAGAATGGTGGAGCCAGAAAGATTAATTTCTTTTCGTGTTTCTTGGGTAGATGATGATGGAGAAATTCAAGTAAATAGAGGTTATAGAATACAAATGAACTCGGCAATTGGCCCATATAAAGGTGGTTTGCGTTTTCACCCAACAGTAAATGCTAGTATTTTAAAGTTTTTAGCTTTTGAACAAGTTTTTAAAAACTCGCTAACAACATTGCCAATGGGTGGTGGAAAAGGTGGTTCTGACTTTGATCCTAAAGGAAAATCGGACAATGAAATTATGCGTTTTTGCCATGCTTTTATGAGCGAATTATTTAGACATATTGGTCCAAATACAGACGTTCCTGCAGGAGATATTGGAGTTGGAGGACGTGAAATTGGTTTTATGTTTGGAATGTATAAAAAACTTAAAAATGAATTTACTGGAGTTTTAACCGGTAAAGGACAATCTTGGGGTGGTTCTTTAATTAGACCAGAAGCAACAGGATATGGAAACGTATATTTTGCACAAAATATGTTGCAAAGAAAAGACGATTCTTTTGAAGGTAAAAAAGTAGTGATTTCTGGTTCTGGAAATGTTGCACAATATGCTGCTGAAAAAGCGATTGAGTTAGGTGCAACTGTTTTAACATTATCGGATTCTGGAGGATATATTTTAGATGAAGAAGGAATAAACACAGAGAAGTTAGAACACGTTATGTACATAAAAAATGAAAAACGTGGAAGAATTAGCGAATACACAGAAAAATATCCGAACGCAAAATTTGTAAAAGGAGAAAGACCTTGGTCTGTTAAATGTGATGTTGCTTTACCATGTGCGACTCAAAATGAGTTGAATGGAGACGAAGCAAAACAACTAATTAAAAATGGTTGTATGTGTGTTTCTGAAGGTGCAAATATGCCTTCTACACCAGAAGCAATTCACGAATTTCAAAAAGGAAAAATCTTATTTGCTCCAGGAAAAGCATCTAATGCTGGTGGAGTTGCAACTTCTGGTTTAGAAATGAGCCAGAACTCGTTAAGAATTTCTTGGTCTAGAGAAGAAGTAGATTCAAGATTAAAAGATATTATGGAAGATATTCATGATTCTTGTGTAAAATATGGTGAGCAAGAAGATGGTTCTATAGATTATATAAAAGGTGCAAATATTGCTGGTTTTGTAAAAGTTGCAGATGCAATGCTAGCACAAGGTGTAGTATAAAAAACCTTATAAGTTATTAGAAATAGGAAACGCGTCAATTTATTGACGCGTTTTTTTGTTTATTTGCCCATATTAAATAAAAATATGAATTTTATAATCTGCGTAATTTTAGGTTTTGGTATTGCAATGGCTGGTAGTATTACGCCCAGTTTTCTAAATTTAACAGTTGTAAAATTTAGTTTAAGAAATGGAAAAAAAGCTGCTTTTTATTTAATTGGTGGTTATGCAACTGTTTTATTTTTTCAAGCGAATATTGGTGCGTATTTATCCAGTATTTTAATGGAAAATTCAGAATATATAACCTTACTTCAGAAAATAGGTACAGGGCTTTTATTCTTGTTATCTATCAATTTTTTTAGATTGCATTTTTCATCAAAAGAAAAGAAAGTTAAAGAAGAAATACCAAAATCGAAAGCATATTTGCATGGTATAATTATGTCTTCTTTAAACACAATTGCAATTCCTTTTTACTTTACTACAATTTCACTTTTAATAGGTTTAAGTTATTTTGAATATTCTTATTTAAACGGATTCTATTTTTCAATTGGTTCTACAATTGGTTCTTTTACACTATATTCTTTATATGCAATAGTTGCTGAAAAAATTGAACATAAATTAACGTATATTGCTACAAAAATGGACTTTATTTTAGGTTGCTTAACTGGTTTTGTAGGTTTAGGAAACTTAATTTATTTACTTTCGCAATAATTAATTTTTGGATTTATTCTTACTTTTTTTCTACGGATTTCTATTCTCTTTTGTGGGTTCTATAACACCTAGTATGCTAAATATGACTGCTCTTAAAGTCAGTTTAGAAAAAGGCACAGAAGCTGCCAATAAATACGCTTTAGGTGTTTCTTTGGTAATAATTCCCCAAATATATATTGCATTTGTTTTAACAAAATATATAACAGAAAATCCTAAAATTTTAGAAACTTTAGACAAAATAGGAGTTGTAATTTTTATCTTTTTATCTTTCTATTTTTACAGAGAATCTAAAAAAAGTAAAATTAAGGTTGAAGGCTTACAGTCGAAGAAAGAAAATCCGTTTTTAGCAGGAATTACTTTATCGGTTTTAAACATGTTTGCTATACCTTTTTTCTGTGGAACAGCAGTTTTATTAGACTCTTTTAATCTTTTTAGTTTTGATTTTATTTCCATATTATTTTTTACAATTGGCTCTCTAATTGGCACATTTTATATCTTATATTTATATGGAAAATTTGCAAAAACGATTCAGAAGAAAACAGGAAAATTAACGAAAGACATCAATATAATTTTAGCAATTTTAACAGCTTTGGTTGCTGTTTTTACATTGTTGAAATTGATTTACACATTTTTAGCTACAAGTTAAAAAGTAATTATGAATACTATAGATTGGCTTGGTTTTATTGGGGTTTTTCAAATACTATAGGCTTACATACTTAATCTAATTGGAAAAATAAAAAATACTGATTTAACTTTTATTTTACTAAATCTTATTGGTGCAGCTATGGCTTGTCTTGCTTCAATATTTATGGAATACATTCCATTTATAATATTAGAAGGAGTTTGGGCTTTTGCGTCATTTATTTCGCTTTTAAAGTATAAGAAAAAATATAAACTTGTAAATTTCCATTTACAAAACTGTGATTATATGAAAATTTTAAAAAACTTTATAGTCGATGGAAAACATCAAAAACCAATTGTAACTGATGTTTTTTACAAAGAAACACAGCAACCAAAAAAAGTGGTTGTTTTTTGCCATGGTTACAAAGGTTTTAAAGATTGGGGTGCTTGGAATTTAATGGCAGAAGCATTTGCTGAAGCAGGTTTTTTCTTTATAAAATTCAACTTTTCACATAATGGAGGAACTCCAGAACAACCAATAGATTTTCCAGATTTAGAAGCTTTTGGAAATAATAATTACATAAAAGAATTAGACGATTTAGAATCTGTTTTAGATTGGATTTCTACAAATACCGATTTTAAAAAAGAAGTAAATATTAATGATATTTCAATAATTGGACATAGTAGAGGTGGAGGAATTGTTACCATAAAAACTGCCGAAGATTCACGTGTAAAAAAACTAATTTCTTTAGCTGCAGTTTGCGATTTTGGTTCAAGATCATCAACAATTGGCGATTTAGAAAATTGGAAGAAAACAGGCGTAAAATATGTCGAAAATGGAAGAACGAAGCAACAAATGCCTCATTTTTATCAATTTTACATCAATTTTAAAGAAAATGAAGAAAGGTTAAATATCGAAAGATCTGCCAAGAAAATTACAGTTCCACACTTAATAATTCATGGAGACAATGATACTTCAATTTTTGTAGAAGAAGGGCGAAAAATACATGCTTGGAATCCGAAAAGTAGATTAGAAATAATTAAAAATGCAGATCATGTTTTTAATGTTTCCCATCCTTGGAAAAAGGAGAAAATGTCTAAAGAACTAGAGGAAGTTACTAAAATTTGTATAGAGTTTTTAAAGTAGTAAATAGTTTTCTTTTCCGTATTTTTGAGTAATTAGTAAACTGTAAAAATGAGCGGAGAAAAAGATTTACAAAAACTTATAAGAGAACTAAAACCTATTTTAAATTCGGGTGAATATGTATTCGCTACTGTTCCTAATTTCGACGGAATTTTAAGAACAGATACTTTATACGAATTTAAAGAAGCAGAAGGAATTACTATTGTTTTAGAGAAAAATAAAGCAGACGCTTTAAAACTATCTTACCAATTTACAAGTTCCTGGATCACTTTAGAAATACATTCTTCATTAGAAGCTGTTGGTTTAACTGCCGCTTTTTCTACTGAACTAACCAAGTATAATATTAGTTGTAATGTGGTTGCTGGTTTTTATCATGATCATATTTTTGTAGACACAAAAGATGCTAAAAAATCTATGGAAGTCTTAACCAATTTATCTAAAAATAAGTAGTGGAATTACAACCTCCTTTCAGAAAAATTATTCATGTAGATATGGATGCATTTTATGCATCTGTAGCGCAATTGGATAATCCTGAATTGCGAGGAAAAGCCATTGCTGTTGGTGGAAACGAAATAAGAGGAGTTGTTTCTGCTGCAAGTTACGAAGCCAGAAAATTCGGTGTAAAATCTGCGATGAGTGGTTTTATGGCGAAGAAAAAGTGTCCGCATTTAATTTTTGTAAAGTCAGATTTTGCACGCTATAAAGAACTTTCAGCAAAAATTAGAGAAATTTTCTATGAATACACAGATTTGGTTGAGCCACTTTCTTTAGACGAAGCCTATTTAGATGTTACCGAAAATAAGAAGGGAAATCCGTCTGCAAATGATATAGCAAGAGAAATTAGAGCGCGCATTTTCGAAGTTACAGGTTTACGAGCTTCTGCAGGAATTTCCATCAATAAATTTATTGCAAAAGTAGCTTCAGACATTAACAAACCTAATGGACAAAAAACAGTTCATCCAGAAGAAGTTATTAAATTTTTGGAAGAATTACCAGTAAACAAATTTTATGGAGTTGGTAAAGTTACAGCCGCAAAAATGTATAATTTAGGCATTTTTGTTGGAAATGACTTAAAGAAAAAATCCTTAGAAGAATTAATTACTTTATTCGGAAAATCGGGTACACATTATTACAATATTGTTCGTGGAATTCATAATAGCACTGTAAAACCAAATAGAATTCGAAAATCTTTAGCTGCAGAAAGAACGTTTAATGAAAACATTTCTTCAGAAATTTTTATGATTGAAAAATTAGAAAAAATTGCTGATGAATTGGAAAGAAGAATGCTAAAAAATGATACAAAAGGAAAAACCATTACCTTAAAAATTAAATATTCCGATTTTACACAACAAACAAGAAGTAAAACAAAACCGAATTTTATGCAGACGAAAAAAGAGTTTTTCCCTGTGGTAAAAGAATTGTTGTTTCAAGATAAATTGGTGAATTCTGTACGTTTATTAGGGCTTTCTTTTGGGAATTTAAACACCGAAATTAAAGAACCAGTTTGGGTTCAATTAAAGTTTGATTTCAACACACATCGTTTTTAAGAATTTTTTTTATTCTTTACTTTTTTGAAGTTAAAAACATATAATAAACATGAAAATTATTAGAACCAATTCCGAAAACAAAGATTTTATCAATTTGGTAAAAGAATTAGACGCCTATTTAAAAATTACAGATGGTGAAGAACACAGTTTTTATAATCAGTTTAATAATATAGATGTATTAAGAAATGTTGTTGTAATTTATGTTGATGAAATTGCAGTTGGTTGTGGAGCTATTAAAAAATTCGACTATTCTTCTATGGAAGTAAAAAGAATGTATGTTTCTCCAGAAAATAGAGGAAAAGGAATTGCGCAAAAAATACTTTCAGAATTAGAAATTTGGGCAAAAGAATTAGGAAACAAAAAATGTGTTTTAGAAACAGGAAAAAGACAAAAAGAAGCTGTAAGATTTTATAAAAAATGCAATTATAAAGTCATTGAAAATTACGGACAATATATAGGAATGGAAAACAGTATTTGTTTTGAAAAACAACTATAAATGAACTTTAGTTATTGGGAATTAAAAGAATGGTTTACAAACATCGATTTTATGATTGTTGGTAGCGGAATTGTGGGTTTAAATTGCGCTTTAGAATTAAAGAAAAGCCACCCAAAAGCCAAAATTTTGATTCTCGAAAAAGGAATGTTACCACAAGGAGCAAGTACAAAAAACGCTGGTTTTGCTTGTTTTGGAAGCCTTTCTGAATTAATAGACGATTTAAATTCTCACACAGAACAAGAGGTTTACAATTTAGTTGATAAACGCTGGAAAGGACTACAATTATTACGAAAAAATTTAGGCGAAAGAAACATCGATTTTCAGCAAAATAAGGGTTTTGAATTGTGTGATAATGAAGCTTTTTTTGAGGAATGTATTTCGAGAAAAGAAGAAATTAATCAGCTTTTAAAACCTATTTTTAATGCGGATGTTTTTTCGGAATCAGAAAACACTTTCGGATTTCAAAAAGTACATAATATATACATTACAAATAATTTTGAAGGACAAATTGATACTGGAAAAATGGCTTTTCAGTTATTGCAAAAAGTGCAGAAATTAGGTGTTAAAATTCTCAATAATATTTCGGTAGAAAGTTTTGTTGAAAATGGAAATAAAATTAATGTAAAAACCAACAGATTAGATTTTTACACTAAAAAAATATTCATTGCAACAAACGGATTTGCGAATCAGCTTTTAGACGAAAAAGTAAAACCTGCAAGAGCACAAGTTTTAATTACAAAACCGATTAAAAATCTTCATATAAAAGGAACTTTTCATTTAGATAAAGGCTATTATTATTTCAGAAATATAAACAATCGTATTTTATTTGGCGGAGGTAGAAATCTCGATTTTAAAACCGAAGAAACTTCTGAATTTGGTCAGACAAAAATCATTCAAAATAAATTAGAGGAAATTCTAAAAACCACAATTTTACCAAATACAAGTTTTGAAATTGAACATAAATGGAGTGGAATTATGGGCGTTGGAAATCAGAAAAAAGCAATAGTAAAACAAATTTCAAATAACGTTTTTTGCGGAGTTCGTTTAGGCGGAATGGGAATTGCCATTGGTAGTTTAGTTGGTAAGGAATTAGCAGAATTGATAGATTGATGACACAAGATAAACATACAATTGATAATAAAAAAAGCAACAGCGTTGCTGAAATAATTATAATTGGTGGAGGTTTGGCAGGACTTTGCAACGCAATTCATTTATCAAAATTTGGAAAAAAGGTTATATTAATAGAGAAAAATGAATACCCAAAACACAAAGTATGTGGAGAATATATTTCGAATGAAGTTTTGCCATATTTAGAATTTTTAGAGATAAATCCGTTTGATTTTGGCGCAGTAAAAATTGAGAACTTTCAATTATCAACCACAAAAAATAAAGTGATTTCTGCAAAATTACCTTTGGGCGGATTTGGAATTTCACGTTACCAATTAGATTTTATTTTATCAGAAAAAGCCAAAGAAAATGGCGTAGTTATTTTACAAGATTCGGTTTTAAATGTTGATTTTAAAGACGATATTTTTATAGTTGAAACCAAAGAAAATAATTCTTTTAAATCAGAGATTTGTATTGGTGCCTTTGGCAAACGTTCTTTATTAGATGTAAAAATGGAACGCGAATTTATCCAAAAAAAATCGCCTTATTTGGCAGTTAAAATTCATGTGAAAGGAGATTTTCCAGAAGATTTAGTCGCGCTTCATAATTTTAAAGGCGGTTATTGTGGCGTTTCTAAAGTAGAAAATAATGCAATTAATTTGTGTTATATCACGAGTTTTTCAGCATTTAAAAAGTATAAAAATATTGATGATTTTCAAGAAAATGTGGTTTTCAAAAACAGGTTTTTAAAAGCGATGTTTCAAAATTCAAAACCAATTTGGGAACAACCACTTTCTATTAGTCAGATTTCTTTTGAAACGAAAAAACCAGTCGAAAACCATATTTTAATGTGTGGCGATTCTGCAGGAATGATTCATCCACTTTGTGGAAATGGAATGAGTATGGCAATTCAATCTGCGCAAATTGCATCTAAACTGATTCTAAATTACTCGAATGGTAAAATCGAATCAAGAAAGGAACTTGAAAAGCTATATATTACACAATGGAACAAACAATTTAAATGGCGTTTAAAAGCAGGACATTTTATTGCAATGTTGTTCAGAAAAGATAGAATTGCATCGTTTTTATTAGCAGTTTTAAAGAAATTACCATTTTTATTACCAATTATCATCAAACAAACGCATGGAAAATCAATCAAAATTTAAAAAGAATTAATGGATTTTTTCATCAGTACAAAACAAAGAACAGACAAAGAAGAATTGATGGACGATTTTTCTATTGGAGGCGATTTGTTGCGTGATACTTTAGATAAATTAGAAAATATAAATAGATGGTTGGGTGGAAATAAAGTCACAGTTAATGGCTTAAAAACTATTTTAAAAAACCATTCAAAAGAACAAGAAATAACTATTGTAGATATTGGTTGTGGTCATGGAGATATTTTGCGAGATGTTGCAAAATTTGGAAGAAAACACAATTACAAATTCAAATTAATTGGTGTTGATGCAAACCCAACAGCGATAGATTATGCAAATGAATTGTCTGTAGATTACCCAGAATTAAGTTTTGAAACACAAGATATTTTTTCTGATGATTTTAAAAAAAGAAAGTTTGATGTTGTTTTAGCGACTTTATTCTTACATCATTTTAAAGAACCTCAATTGGTTTCGTTTTTAGAAAACACAATTAAACAAACCAAAATAGGCATTGTTGTAAACGATTTACACAGACATAAATTAGCGTATTATTTATTTATGTTATTATCTATTTTTATTTCTAATAAAATGATAATTGAAGATGGTTTAACATCAGTTTTAAGAGGATTTAAACGTGAAGATTTAGAGAGAATATCAACAAAATTAAAAGTAAAACCAAGAATTCAATGGAAATGGGCTTTTCGTTTTCTATGGATAATAAAAAAATAAATGGCAGTAAAAATAACATCAGTTGCAAAGCAACTTCCAAAATATTATAGAGAAACGAAAGATATTATTCCGTTTGTAAAATTATGGATGCAAGATCAAGATACTCGTTTTCAGAGAAAAGTAATCAAGCTTTTTGAAGGAGCAGCAGTTGATAAAAGGTACTCAATTATGGATCCTGAAGAAGTTTTTACAGCAACTTCTTTCGAAGAAAAAAATGCTATTTATGCAAGAGAAGTTGTTCAATTGGCAGAAAAATCACTCAAAAAATCTTTAGAAAAAGCAAGCTTAAAACCTACAGATATCGATTATATAATTACTGTAAGTTGCACAGGAATTATGATTCCTTCTGTAGATGCATATTTGATTAATTCTCTGGGCATGAAACAAGATATCGTGCGTTTGCCAGTAACAGAAATGGGTTGTGCTGCAGGAGTTTCTGGAATTATTTACGCGAAGAATTTCTTAAAAGCGAATCCGAATAAAAGAGCAGCAGTTATTGCAGTAGAAGCACCAACAGCAACGTTTCAGTTAGACGATTTTTCCATGACAAATATTGTTTCTGCAGCCATTTTTGGAGATGGAGCATCTGCAGTAATTTTGTCTTCTTACGAAGAAGATAAAGGCCCAACAATTGTAGACGAAGCCATGTATCATTTTTATGATGCTACAAATATGATGGGTTTTAAATTGGTAAATTCTGGTTTACAAATGATTTTAGATAAGGAAGTTCCACAGAAAATATCAGACCATTTTCCTACAATAATTCACCCTTTTTTAGAAAAGAATAATTTAACTATAGATAATATAGACCATTTAATTTTTCATCCTGGAGGAAAAAAAATTGTACAAACTGTAGAAGCTTTATTTGGAGTTTTAGGAAAAAATATAGACGACACCAAAGAGGTTTTACGAGCGTATGGAAATATGTCAAGCGCAACAGTTTTGTATGTTTTAGAGCGTTTTATGGACAGAAATCCTGCAAAAGGAGAACGTGGAATTATGTTAAGTTTTGGTCCTGGTTTTTCTGCACAAAGAATATTGTTAGAGTGGTAATATTATTATAGATTTTTCGAAAAATAAAAATTTCGCAAAACTTAAATTCTGCAATAATTGTTTAAATTTTATTTTTTTTCTAATTACTGTGTTATATTTACAAACCAAAATTGGTTAACCAGTTTTAAGAACACAGAATTATGAAGAATTTTTATTACTTAATTACCTTTCTTATAACCTTTTCATTGTCATTAAATAAAGGGTTTTCTCAAACAACTGTTAATAACCAAACTGAATTAAATAACGCTATTTCATCAGCATCAGCTGGTACAACTATTATTTTAGCAGATGGTACTTGGAATAATCTTCAGTTGAATATAAATAAAAATGGTACTGCTTCAAATCCAATAACTATTAAAGCTCAAAATGTAAATCAGGTTTTTATTGAAGGAAAATCTAATATTCAAATGGGAGGAAGTTATATTATTTTAGAAGGTTTTGTTTTTAGAAATGCATCTAATTTAGATGTTTCAAGTGATAAAATAACATCGTTAATTACCTTTAGAGCTAGTGGAAATTCTTGTAATAATTGCACAGTTACTAACATTAAAATAGATAGCTATAATGGTACATCTGCACAAAACGAGGCAGTTTTTAAATGGATTCTTTTATATGGTAGTTACAACGAAATTAGCCACAGTTCTTTTATTGGTAAAAACGGAGTTGGAAGTATTATAAATGATAACAGAAGCGATAATTTGGCAGATTATCATAAAATTCATCATAATTATTTTGCATCTAGAACAGCTGTTGGCGAAGTAAACGATTTAAACGACCAAGATGCTATTAGAATTGGTACAAGCACAACTTCTTTGTCAGATTCTTTTACAGAAATTTACGATAATTTCTTTTATGATTGGGAAGGAGAAGTAGAAATTATTTCCAATAAAAGTGGAAATAATAAATATTACAATAACACTTTTCGAGATTATAGTGGAACTTTAACGTTAAGACATGGTAATGAATGTGAGGTTTTCAACAACTATTTTTTCGCAAATAATAGATTACTTTCAGGTGGTGTAAGAGTCATTGGAGAGAATCATAAAATATATAATAATTATATTTCTGGTGTAAATGCATTAAAACCAAATGGAAGTAGAACAAGTACTACTGGTGCAATTAATATTTCTAACGGAAGACCAAATTCAGCTTTAAATGGTTATTATCAAGTTAAAAACTTAACAGTTGTAAATAATACTTTTGTGGATTGTGATTATGGTTTTAGAGTCGGAACAAAGGTAAAGTCTGATTTAACTTTGGCACCAGAAAATATCATTTTAGCAAACAATATTATGCTAAATACTTCTGAAAATGCTTTTGATATTCAAACAAATGCAATTGGAACTTCAAAATACGAAGGAAATATTACTCAAAATGGAAGTTGGGATTTATCAAACGGACAAAATAATAACCAAACAGTTACTGCAAATTTATTAGAAAACGGAACAGATTTCTATAGAATTTCTACAACAAGCCCTGCAAAAGATGCTTCAATTGGTTCGTATTCTTTTTTAGTTGATGATATTTTAGGAGGAACAAGAACTGGTAATTTTGATGCTGGTGCAGAAGAATTTGGTGCAAATGGAACGAAATTACCTTATAATGTTGCAGATGTTGGCGTAAAAGTTGGTTTTCTTTCTACAAATTCTTTGAGTATTTCAGAAAACTCACTTTTTACAAAAGGAATTACTGTTTTTCCTATTCCTGCAAATAAAGGAATTATCAATATCAAATCAGAAAATGCAACCATTGGTTTGGTGGAAGTTTTTGATATGACAGGAAAATCATTATTGAAGCAGCATTTTAATTCACAAACAAGTCAATTAAATATAGATGCTTTATCGAAAGGAATTTATTTCATTAAAATTCAAGAATCTTTTGGACGATTTATCGTAAATTAGATGAATGAAATCATCAGAAATTATAAACCTTTTACCATATCAAAAACCTTTTTTGTTTGTTGATGAAATTACTGATATTTCAGAAAACGGAGTTACCGGAAACTACATATTTCAACAAAACGAATTCTTTTACGAAGGTCATTTTAAAGACAATCCAATTACTCCAGGTGTTATTTTAACCGAAACCATGGCACAAATTGGCGTGGTTTGTTTGGGTGTTTTTTTATTGAAAAATGAATTTTCTTCGGATAAAAAACCACAGATAGCATTAACTTCAAACAATATAGATTTCTTTTTACCAGTTTTTCCAAACGAAAAAATTACTGTAATTTCAACAAAAGAATATTTTCGATTTAATAAATTAAAATGTTCTGTAAAAATGATGAATTCTAAAAATGAACTCGTTTGTAGAGGAACAATTTCTGGAATGATAATCGCAAAATAATATGAGTAAAAGAGTTGTAATTACTGGTTTAGGAGTTGTTGCGCCAAATGGTGTTGGGTTAACTGAATTCACAAAAGCCATAAAATCTGGAAAATCAGGAATTACCTTTCATCAGAATTTAAAAGACAAAGGATTTTCTTGTTGTATTGGTGGAATTCCAGAAGTTTCTGAAGAAAAAATAAGCGAATATTTATCGCCTTTACAATTGCGTGGTTTTAATTCAACCTCTATTTTATATGGAGTGATGGCAGGAATTGATGCATGGAAAGACGCTGGTTTTTCTGTTGATGAAAATTCAAAATTAGATTACGATTCCGGAATTATTTTTGGAACAGGAACATCAGGAATTGAGAAATTTAGAGAAGCAATTTATAAAATTGATGATCAAAATGTAAGACGTTTAGGAAGTACTTCTGTGGTACAAACCATGGCAAGTGGAATTTCTGCATATTTAGGTGGAATTCTTGGTTTCGGAAATCAGGTAACCACAAATTCATCTGCTTGTACGACAGGAACAGAAGCATTATTAATGGGTTTTGAGCGCATTAAAAATGGCAAAGCAAAACGAATGTTAGTAGGAAGTTCAAGTGACAGTAGTTTGTATACTTGGGGAGGTTTTGATGCAATGAGAGTAATGACCTACAAACACAATGAAAGTCCAGAAAAAGGCTCGAGACCAATGAGTGAAACAGCTTCAGGATTTGTTCCAGGAAGTGGAGGAGGTACTTTGGTTTTAGAATCTTTAGAAAGTGCTTTAGAAAGAAATGCAACCATTTATGCAGAGGTTTTAGGTGGAAATATAAATTCTGGCGGACAAAGAAATGGTGGAACTTTAACTGCGCCAAATGCAGAGGCTGTTCAGAAATGTATTACGAATGCAATTGCAGATGCAAATATTTCTGCAGATGAAATTGATGTAATAAACGGTCATTTAACAGCAACTTCTAAAGACGATTTAGAAATAGAAAATTGGACAAAAGCTTTAAATAGAAAAGGAACTGATTTTCCATATATAAATTCATTAAAATCGATGGTTGGACATTGTTTGTCTGCTTCTGGCGCAATTGAATCTGTGGCTTCAGTTTTAGAAATAAAAGAGCAGTTTATTTTTCCGAATATTAATTGTGAAGATATTCATCCAGAGATTTTAGATTTGATTACTGAAGCTAAAATTCCATCTAAAACTATTGAAAAAAACATAAATATTTTAGCAAAAGCAAGTTTTGGTTTTGGTGATGTAAATGCTTGTGTTATCTTTAAAAAATATTCAAAATAAAATGACTAAAGAAGAAATAATAAGTAAATTAACTACAATTGTAAAACCTTATGTTCAGAATGAAGAAGGTTTTAAAAACATGTCTGAAGAAACAGATTTTATTAATGATTTAGAGATAAATTCTGCAAATTTAGTGGATATTATTTTAGATGTAGAAGACGAATTTAAGATAGAAATAGACAACGATTCTATGGAGAAAATGTTGTCTGTAAAAGCAACTGTAGAAATTATTCAAGAAAAAATGAATGCCTAATATTGGTAACGATATTGTAGATTTAAAATTCGCTAAAACCGAAAGTAATTGGCAACGAAAAGGGTTTTTAGAAAAGCAATTCACAAAAAAAGAACAAGAGATTATTTTAAATGCCAGTGATTCTTTTTTACAAGTTTGGCAATTTTGGTCCATGAAAGAATCTGCTTATAAATGCTTTACTCAACAAGTTGAAAAACGTTTTTTTGCGCCTAAAAAATTTGAATGTTCTATAACTTCCAAAGAGGAAGGAATTGTAGTTTTTGAAGATTTAAAATTTTATACAACAACAGTTATTAATACATCTTATATTCATACAATTGCAAAGAGTTATCAAGAAAAAATAGAAATATTTTCAAGTATTGGTTCATCAAAAAATGTTGATAATGACATCAAATTAAAACTTGCTGAAAAAACCGGAATTCCATCAGAAGAAATAGAAAAAAGAAAAACTACAATTGGAGCTCCAATATATTATCATAAAGAAAAAAAACTAACAAAATCATGCTCAATTTCTCATCATGGAAATTATGGAGCTTTTGCATTTACTTTATAGAATGAATTTAAAAGAAGAACTTTTTAAGCAATGTGAAGCTTTTGTGGACAAGCGTTTACAGAATGTAGAAGAGGTAATTTCTTCTAACCAGAAAGCATTACAATCTGAAACGAAAAGTTCTGCTGGCGACAAACACGAAACAGGTAGAGCAATGTTACAGTTAGAAATGGAAAAAGCAGGTCAACAATTGGCAGGAATTTCTCAAATGAAAGAAATTTTAAATAGAATTGATGTTTCAAATCCCGAAATTTCGGGACTAAAAAAAGCACATTTAGGTAGCATTATTTTCACAGAAAAAGCCAATTATTTTCTATCAATTTCTGCAGGCAATTTAACAGTGGGTAGTAAAGGTTTTTTTGCTATTTCAGTTTCATCTCCAATTGGAAAACTTTTGTTAGGTAAGCAAGAAAATGATGAGTTTGTTTTTAATAATTCAACAATCAAAATTTTAAAAATCAATTAAATAATATTATTTTTCAACGATGAAAAAAACATTTCTTATACTTTTTATTTTATGCACTAGTCAGTTGTTCTCTCAATCTGATTTGCAAAATTTCTTTAAACTTTCAGGACCAATTAAAACTTGGGTACTTTTTCATCCCTTTAAAGCAAAGAAATCTTTAAAAATTTCTAACGAGACAAATAAAGTTGCAGATTCTATTAGAAAGACAAATTTGTTAGATGGAGATGCTGCTGGAGGACAAGTTGATGCGTTCAGGCATGCATATTGGATGGCTCGTTTGCGTCAAGAAATGGGTAAACGTTCTGCGCGTTCTTTAGGAAAAGCACATGAAAAAGATAATTACCTAACTTATAAAAAAAGAAAATTAGAAGATGGAGTTGTGCCTGACGAAATTTCATCAGAAATGGATTTACATAATAATGACGAAGGCTTAAAGTTGATAAAAAGAAGAAGTAAAACCTCAAGAGAAAGTTTAATTTATAAAATAGTTAATGCTATTAAAGAAGGTAAAATGAAGATCATAAAAAAAGATAAAAAAGGTAATTTTTTAACTTGTGACGGAAAAATTATACCTAAAGAATCTTTAAAAGGCAAATGGAAAAACAATAAATGCTTGGTTAATTCAGATAAGTAACAAGCTATAGAAAACAACTGTTTTTTTAAAATATGTTAAACGTTTAAGCAATTTATTTAAAACTATTCTAAATACGAACGAAAACGTTGTAATTTCTTTGCTTTGGTAGTTGTTTAGCCGTATTTTTGTAATAATAATTTAACTAATATATACAATGAGCGGATTTTTCAAATCTTCAATTGGAAGAAAAGTAGCAATGGCGCTTTCAGCGTTCTTTCTGATGTTCTTCTTACTTCAGCATTTAGCAATTAATATTTTATCGGTTTTTAGCCCAGATACTTTTAATGAAGTTTCGCATTTTATGGGAACAAATCCTTTGGTACAATTTGCATTACAACCTGTTTTGATTTTTGCGGTTGTTTTTCACTTTGTAATGGGTTTCATTTTAGAATTGAAAAATTCTAGAGCAAGAAATGTTTCTTATGCAAAAAATAACGGCGCTGCTAATTCATCTTGGGTGAGCAGAAACATGATTTGGACCGGAATTACAATTTTGGCTTTTATCATTTTACATTTTATCGATTTTTGGTTTCCAGAAATCAACACAAAATTTATACAAGGCGATTGGTCTGGAACCATTGCTGGCGTAGATGGTTTTCGTTATTATGAAGAATTGGTTCATAAATTCGTTAGCCCACTTAGAGTTGGAGCGTATGTTGTTGCATTTGTCTTTTTAGGTATGCATTTAGCACATGGTTTTACTTCGGCATTTCAATCTGTAGGAGCAGCTTCATTAAGAAAAAAATTAGATAATTTAGGTAAAGCATATGCAATTATAGTTCCAGCAGGATTTATTTTTATTGCTTTATATCATCACTTTAACCATTAATCTTATATAATTATGGCTTTAGATTCAAAAGTACCAAAGGGTCCAATTAAAGATAAATGGACAGATTATAAAAATCATATAGATTTGGTAAATCCTGCCAACAAACGTCATATAGATGTTATTGTTGTAGGTACAGGTTTAGCAGGTGGTTCTGCTTCTGCAACTTTAGCAGAATTAGGCTACAATGTAAAAGCATTTGCTTATCAAGATTCTCCAAGAAGAGCGCATTCAATTGCAGCGCAAGGAGGAATTAATGCAGCAAAAAACTATCAAGGAGATGGAGATTCTACATACAGACTGTTTTACGACACTGTAAAAGGTGGAGATTATCGTTCTCGTGAAGCAAACGTTTATCGTTTGGCAGAGGTTTCTGCAAACATTATAGACCAATGTGTGGCGCAAGGAGTTCCTTTTGCACGTGATTATGGTGGTTTATTAGATAATCGTTCATTTGGTGGAGTTTTAGTTTCTAGAACTTTTTATGCAAAAGGGCAAACTGGTCAGCAATTATTATTAGGTGCATACTCTGCAATGAACAGACAAATTGCTCGTGGAAAGATTGAAATGTTCAATCGTCATGAAATGTTAGATGTTGTAGTTGTAGATGGAAAAGCAAGAGGAATTATTGCAAGAAATTTAATTACAGGAGAAATTGAAAGACATTCTGCACACGCAGTTGTTATTGCTTCTGGAGGTTATGGAAATGTATATTTCTTATCTACAAACGCAATGGGTTCTAATGTAACTGCTGGATGGAAAATCCACAAAAAAGGAGCGCATTTTGCAAATCCTTGTTACACGCAAATTCACCCAACTTGTATTCCACGTTCTGGGGATTATCAATCTAAATTAACATTAATGTCCGAGTCTTTAAGAAATGACGGACGAATTTGGGTTCCAAAGAAAATGGAAGATGTAATGGCAATTAGAGAAGGTCGTAAAAAACCTACTGATTTGTCTGAAGAAGAAAGAGATTATTATTTAGAAAGAAGATATCCTGCATTTGGTAACTTGGTTCCACGTGATGTTGCATCTAGAGCAGCAAAAGAACGTTGTGATGCTGGTTTTGGAGTAAATGCAACAGGAGAAGCTGTGTATTTAGATTTTAAATCTGCAATTACAAGATATGGAATTGAGCAAGCGAAGATTCATAATATTAAGAATCCTTCTGATGCAAAAATATACGAATTAGGGCAAGCAATTGTTGAAGCGAAATATGGAAACTTATTCCAGATGTACGAGAAAATTGTAGATCAAGATCCATATAAAACACCAATGATGATTTATCCAGCAGTTCACTACACAATGGGTGGTGTTTGGGTAGATTATAATTTAATGACTACTATTCCTGGATGTTACTGTATTGGAGAAGCAAATTTCTCTGATCATGGAGCAAACAGATTAGGAGCCTCTGCATTAATGCAAGGTTTAGCAGATGGTTATTTTGTTTTACCTTATACTATTGGAGATTATTTATCTGGTGATATTAGAACTGGAAAAATTTCTACAGATACTCCTGAATTTGAAGCTGCTGAAAAAGAAGTTTCAGAAAGAATTAATTTCTTCGTGAATAATAAAGGAACAAAATCCGTAGATTATTTCCATAAGAAATTAGGAAAAGTAATGTGGGATAAAGCAGGAATGTCTCGAAATGCAACTGGCCTAAAAGAAGCAATGGCAGAAATTAAAGCAATTCGCGAAGAGTTTTGGAAAGAAGTTTCTGTTCCTGGAACTGCTAATGAAATGAATCCTGAATTAGAAAAAGCAGGACGTGTAGCAGATTTCTTGGAGTTAGGAGAATTGTTCGCAAAAGATGCTTTAATGAGAGAAGAATCTTGTGGAGGTCACTTTAGAGAAGAATCTGCAGAATTAGATGGTCCTCAAAAAGGAGAAGCAAAACGTAATGATGAAGATTTTGCATTTGTTGCTGCTTGGGAATATAAAGGAGAACCTGCAGACGCAGTTTTACATAAAGAAGAATTAGAGTTTAACGATATTGAATTAAAACAACGTTCATATAAATAAAAGACAAAATGAATTTAACTTTAAAAATTTGGAGACAAAAGGACGCAAGTTCAAAAGGTCAGATGGTTGATTATAAGGTGACTGAAATTTCAGAACATATGTCTTTTTTAGAAATGATGGATGTTTTAAATGAACAGTTAGTAAATTCTGGTGAAGAGCCAGTTGCTTTCGATCACGATTGTAGAGAAGGAATTTGCGGAATGTGTTCTATGTACATTAATGGAGAAGCACATGGGCCAGACAGAGGCGTAACCACTTGTCAATTGCACATGAGAATGTTTAAAGATGGTGATACAATAACAATCGAACCATTTAGAGCAGCTGCTTTTCCTGTATTAAAAGATTTAGTAGTAGATAGAGGTTCTTTTGATAGAATACAACATGCAGGTGGTTATATTTCTGTAAATACCTCTGGAAACACACAAGACGCAAACTCAATTCCTATTTCTAAACACGCTGCAGATGAAGCAATGGATGCTGCAACTTGTATTGGATGTGGAGCTTGTGTTGCAACGTGTAAAAACAGTTCTGCAATGCTATTTGTGGGTGCAAAAGTATCTCAATATGCTTTATTACCACAAGGACAAGTAGAAGCTGCAGACAGAGTTAGAAACATGGTTGCACAGATGGATTTAGAAGGTTTTGGAAACTGTACAAATACAGGTGCATGTGAAGTAGAATGTCCAAAAGGAATTTCTTTAGAAAACATCGCAAGAATGAACAGAGAGTTAATGAAAGCTTCAGTTTAAGAAGAATAATTAAAATATATTCGAAAAGCCTGATAATTTTATCAGGCTTTTTTTATTAATTATTTTCTTCCAAAATCAGCAGGAATTTCTCCCCAAGCTTTTGTTTCCCATTTTAAAATTGGGTTTTTAAACGTATTTTCTTTTAGCCAGTTTTCGGCTCTTTTTATCAACTCTAAAAGGTCTTTATTAGAAGCATCAAAATGAATATTTGTTTTACAACGTTTTTGTTTTACCCAACTCATGGCAATTTTAGAATCTGAATAAATAGGTAAATCTCCTTTATTTTTACTCTTTAAAAGTGCTATTCCGTGCACTAAAGCTAAAAATTCGCCAATATTATTAGTCCCTTTTTTGTAAGGTCCTTTTCTGAAAATTTCTTGTTTATTATGAGTAAGAACACCTCTATATTCCATTTTTCCAGGATTTCCAGAACAAGCAGCATCCACAGAAATACTTTCTAAATTGGGTGAACCATATTTGGTTTTTTCAGTGGTAGATAAAGTTGGTTTTTTGGTGTTTTTACCTTTATAATCATCATATTTTTTAGAAAAAGCAATTTCAGCTTCATCTAAATCTGCAAAAGATTTGTATTGAGCACCTTCAAAACCATCAATTTGTTTTTTACAGACGTTCCAAGATGTAAAAACGCCTTTTTTACGTCCGTTCCAAACTACATAAAACTTTTTTTTACTCATTTACTCCTAAAATTGTATCTTCAATTATTCTCGGAAAATAGCGCTGTTCTAAAACATGAATTTTTTCTGCGATAGTTTCTGCAGTATCTTCTTCTAAAAGAGCCGTTTTAGCTTGAAAAATAATGGCTCCTTCATCATAATTAGCATTTACAAAGTGAATTGTTATACCCGTTTCAGCTTCTTTATTTTCTTTAACGGCTCTATGAACATTCATTCCGTACATTCCTTTTCCTCCATATTTTGGTAATAATGCTGGATGAATGTTTATTATTTTATTTGGAAAAGCAGCAATAATTTTTTCAGGAATTTTCCATAAAAAGCCAGCTAAAATTATAAAGTCGGCTTCCTTTTTTAAGATATCTAATACAACATCAGTAGTAATAAAATCATTTTTAGTAAAATGTAAACATTTGGTTTTTAGGTTTTTACAACGGTTAAAAACTTTGGCATGTTCATTGTTACACAGCACTTGAGTAACTTTAGCAGTTTTAGTGTGATTAAAAAACTTAATAATATTTTCTGCGTTCGTTCCAGAACCAGAAGCAAAAACAACAATACGCTTCATATCTATATATCTAGAGTACAAAAAAAAGAATAATTATTAACAAAACTGATTATTTTAAGTGAAGATTAAATATTTTTCTTTACATTTAGTAATCATTTTTAGGGCAAAAATTAGTTATAATTAATAAGATTTGTATTTTTGCCCCGATTTAAAATTTAAAAATAAAAATTATGTCAGACATTGCATCAAGAGTAAAAGCGATTATCGTAGACAAATTAGGCGTTGACGATAACGAAGTAACAACAGAAGCTAGCTTCACAAATGATTTAGGAGCAGATTCTTTAGATACTGTTGAATTAATTATGGAATTCGAAAAAGAATTTGATATTCAAATTCCAGATGACCAAGCTGAAAATATCGGAACAGTAGGTCAAGCAGTTAGCTATATTGAAGAAGCAAAAAAGTAAATTTATATGCAATTAAAACGAGTTGTAGTCACTGGACTTGGCGCATTAACGCCAATTGGGAATAATATTGAAGAATATTGGAACGCTTTAGTTAACGGAGTTAGCGGAGCAGCACCTGTAACGTATTATGATGCTGCCAAGTTCAAAACTCGTTTTGCATGTGAATTAAAAAACTTTACAGCAACCGATTTTATTGATAGAAAGGAAGCTAGAAAAATGGATCGATTTACGCAGTATGCTATGGTAGCTTCAGATGAAGCAATTGCAGATGCTAAATTAGATTTAGAAAAAATTGACAAATTACGCGTAGGTGTAATTTGGGGAGCAGGAATTGGAGGCTTGGAAACATTTCAGAACGAAGTTTTAAACTTTGCTGCTGGAGATGGAACACCAAGATTTAATCCATTCTTTATCCCAAAAATGATTGCAGATATTGCTCCAGGAAATATTTCTATAAAAAATGGATTTATGGGGCCTAACTATACAACTGTATCCGCATGTGCTTCTTCTGCAAATGCAATGATAGATGCGTTAAACTATATTCGTTTAGGATACTGTGACGTTATTGTTACAGGAGGTTCAGAGGCCGCAGTTACTATTGCTGGTATGGGAGGTTTTAGCTCTATGCATGCATTATCTACTAGAAATGAAAGCCCAGAAACTGCCTCAAGACCTTTTGACGCAGAACGTGATGGTTTTGTTTTAGGTGAAGGTGCAGGTGCTATTATTTTAGAAAGTTATGAGCATGCAAAAGCAAGAGGAGCTAAAATTTATGCAGAAGTTATTGGAGGCGGAATGTCTTCTGATGCTTATCACATTACAGCGCCACATCCAGAAGGAATTGGTGTAATTGCCGTAATGAAAAACTGTTTAGAAAATTCAGGAATTAAACCAGAAGATGTAGATCATATTAATACACATGGTACTTCTACACCTTTGGGAGATGTTGCAGAATTAAAAGCAATTTCAGCTGTTTTTGGAGATCATGCTAAAAATATTAATATTAACTCTACAAAATCTATGACAGGGCATTTGTTAGGTGCTGCAGGAGCTATTGAATCTATTGCTTGTATTTTAGCAATGGAACATGGTATAGTGCCACCAACAATTAATCATCAGAATGTTGATGAAAATATAAACCCTGAATTAAATTTAACTTTAAACAAGCCTCAAAAAAGAGATGTTAAAGTTGCAATGAGTAATACTTTTGGTTTTGGTGGTCACAATGCTTGTGTAGCTTTTAAGAAATTAGATGAATAGTCTATGAATTTTATTCGTAAAATAGTTAAATCGCATTCAGTTGAAGATGCAGAATTATATATCGAATTAAAAAAACTACTCAATTTTTCTCCAAGAAAAATTAACAAATACAAAAAAGCATTTACACATAGATCTGTGCAAATGTTAGATAAAAAAGGTATTCCCATTAATTACGAACGTTTAGAGTTTTTGGGAGACTCTATTTTAGGCTCTGTAATTGCCTCTTATTTATATAAAAAAGTACCAGAAGGTACAGAAGGTTACTTAACGCAAATGCGCTCTAAAATTGTAAGTAGAGAACATTTAAACGAATTAGGTAAAGACCTAAACTTAATTAAATTTGTAAAAAGTAATATAGACCAAGCTAATGTTGGAGACAACATTCATGGGAATATTTTTGAAGCTTTAGTTGGAGCTATTTATTTAGATAAAGGGTATAATTTTTGTCAGAAATTTATACATGAAAAAGTAATTGTACCTTATGTAGATATAGAAAAACTAGAAGGAAAAATTACAAGCTACAAAGGTTTAATTATAGAATGGTGCCAAAAACAAAAGAAAAAATATTCTTTTGATACTTATGAAGATTCAGGAAATGAATCCATAAAACACTTTAGTGTTAAAATAAGTATAGATGGAGAGCAAATAGCCAAAGGTAGAGCAACTTCAAAGAAAAAAGCAGAAGAAATGGCATCAAAAAGAGTGTACTATGCTTTTCAAAATGAAATCTCTCTTAACTAAAGAGCGATAACGTTTTCGTTAAATTTAACGACTAAACTCACAAACAATTTGTAATTTAGCATACTTAAATTAGTTTACAATTTATGCAAGTTCACGCTTTAGGGTTAGATGATTTTTGTGAGGAAGAATATTCCTTAATAGGAATTCACACAACATTAGAAGATTATAAGCTAGCTTATTTATTAAACAAAAATCTACAAACCCGATTTTCTAAATCAGATAAAGATTTAGAATTTGAGAAAGAAAAAAACAAAATATCTTTTTCTATTTATAATTTTTGCAGTACCACTTATGACTATGAATGGTTTTTAATCGCAAACAGTTTTAAAAAAGAAAATAAAACAAATTCTAACGAATTATCATTAACAACAGAAACAAAAACATATCTAATACCAGAAAAGAAAAAAGTAGATTTTTTTATTAAAATTTCTGGCGAAGTAGATTATAGTTTTGTTTTAAATACGATAGAGCAAATAAAAAAAATTGAACAAGTAATTACATCTTATTCAATAGATTATAACACATTAAAGTCTAAAGACTTTTTAATATTTTAAGAATGAAAGCATACAAAAAAACAAAAATAGTAGCCACATTAGGCCCTGCAACAGACACTAAAGAAAAGTTAACCGAATTAGCAAGAGCAGGTGTAAATGTTTTTAGAATTAATTTCTCTCATGCAGATTACGATAACGTAAAGGAAAACGTAAAGAGAATTCGAGAAATTAACCAAGAAAACGGATTTAACGTTGCGATTTTAGCAGATTTACAAGGTCCTAAATTACGTGTTGGAGTAATGGAAGATGGTGTTGTATTAAATGACGGTGATCTATTTACTTTTACTACAGAAAAATGTATTGGTACTAAAGAAAAGGCATTTATGACTTACGGACGTTTTCCAAAAGACGTAAAAGTTGGAGAACATATTTTAGTTGATGATGGTAAACTATTATTCGAAGTAGTTTCTACAGATAAAGACAAAGAAGTAGTAGTAAAAACTATAGTTGGTGGAGATTTAAAATCTAAAAAAGGAGTTAACTTACCAAATACAGCAATTTCTTTACCTGCATTAACTAAAAAAGATAAAGAAGATGCAATTTTTGCTTTAGGATTAGAGGTAGATTGGATGGCACTTTCTTTTGTAAGAACACCAGAAGATTTAAGAATGTTACGTGATTTAATTGATGAACATTCAGAATATAGAGTTCCAGTAATTGCAAAAATTGAAAAGCCAGAAGCTGTAGAAAATATAGATTCTTTAATTCCTTACTGTGACGGATTAATGGTTGCACGTGGAGATTTAGGAGTAGAAATACCAATGCAAGAAGTACCATTAATTCAAAAAATGTTGGTACAAAGAGCTAAAAAAGCTAGAATTCCTGTAATTATTGCAACTCAAATGATGGAAACAATGATCGAAAATTCTGTTCCAACAAGAGCAGAAGTAAATGACGTTGCAAACTCTATTATGGATGGTGCAGATGCAGTAATGCTTTCTGGAGAAACTTCTGTTGGGAAACACCCTTTAAGAGTGATTCAAAAAATGAGAGAGATTATAGTGAGCGTAGAAAATTCAGATTTAATTAAAGTACCACATCAGGCACCACATATTAGAACGAATAGATTTATTACAAAAGCAGTTTGTCATCATGCAGCATTAATGGCTAATGATATTGATGCAGCAGCAATCTCTACATTAACAAATAGTGGCTATACAGCATTTCAAATTTCTGCTTGGAGACCAAAATCTAAAATATTAGCATTTTCATCAGAAAAAAGAATTTTAGGAAAACTAAATTTACTTTGGGGTGTTAAAGCTTTTTATTATGATAAAAATTTAAGTACAGATGATACTGTTGTAGACATTAATAAAATTTCTAAAGAAAAAGGTTACGTTGAAGAAGGAGATTTAATGATTAACCTTACTTCTATGCCTGTTGAAGCTAAAGGAATGGTAAATACATTACGTATTTCTGAAGTAGAATAGAAAACTATCTTATAATATATTTAAAAAGCATTCTGATTTTCAGAATGCTTTTTTTATTTGATAAAGTTTAGTGCTAATCTAGAGTTTTAAGCTTTTAGAAATAATAATAGCGTCATTAGTTACAAATGGCATTGGCATCATTTCATCGGTTCTAGGTTTTATAGAAAAATTAGTATTACTTAATAAATCATAAGAAATTTCATTTATTATAAAATTTAAAACAGCGTCTTTATCAATAGAAAAAGAAAGCGAAACCTCTTTGTCTTGATTTCCTAAATGATACACTAAAAAAGTACCATTTCTTACGCTATACGTTTTTCCATCGTTAACTAAAACATCGTTCACTTTAAATTGCCTTAGCTTTAGAGGAGTTTTTGTAATAAATTCAAACTTATTTATTTTTCTATTTGGCGTTATCGTCAATTCTAAAAATCGTTTATTGCCAATAACAGTATCTATTTCTGTTATAATTTCTGAAGATGAAATAGCTCTATTTTCTGTTTTCTTATGATATTTAAAACGAGTATTGTATTTACTTTTTGTTTCTGCATTTGTAATACTTCCTTTTATTGCAGATGCATCAAAAATTTGTTCTGTATAAGCATCTAAAGTAGTATTATAAGTACCAAAATAAGCAGTGTTATCATCAGAATTCTGAATATAAACAATACTGTTCGGTTTTTTATTTTCTATAGAGAAACCACTATTAAAAGAAGCAATTCCAAAGAAAATAAGAGTTAACAAACCTGCTGATTTTTGCATCCAAAAAGATTTTTTTTGATAAAAAGTAAAAATCATTAAACCAAAAACTAATGCTATAATAATTCCGCTTACAAATAAAATACCCAAACCTAAACCAACGGGAAACATTTTAATTAAAGGCGCAAAAATATAAATAGTTGGTATAGATAATATGGTGAATAAAATTCGTTTGGCTTTTTCTTCTAAATCCATAAAAATGGCAATTGCTAAAATGAATAATGCAGAAAAAACAGGAATGATAAAAAAGCTAGCTCCTTTTAAATAGATACTGATAAGAACATTAATTATCAGCCAAATAAAAATGGGCGCAATTAATAAATCTGTAGTTTTATCTTGCTTTAAAAAGTATTTGTATACTTTAAATAAAATCCAAAGGTTTAAGAAAACAAAAGCAATAATATACGTGTAACCATTATAGGTAAAACCATGTAAAATGTCTTTGTATTGTGGGTGAATAACCAATAATAATTTCCATAATCCAAAAGAAACTCCACCACATAAAATAATTGAAAATAGAAAAGGAATAAAGCTTTTAAAACTACTTTTTACAGTTAATTTATTAAAAGAAATTCCGAAGAAGAGTAACACTACAAAAAGAATAATAGCAATAATTAATAGAGGAGAACTCCAAGAAAACGGATAGGTTAATAACTTTGAAAACGGAAAATTAACATAGACAAAATCTTCATCAGAATTTAAGTTAGATAAATCTGAATTAGAAAAATAATTTAAAGATGTTGTAAAATAATCTGCTTGATGCAAGAGTGTTTCTCTGTCTAAACGCTCATAAGAATCTTGCGCTGTATGATAATCGAAATGATCGCCAATAAAAGCAAAGTTAAATCCGTTTATATCTGCATCTTCTCTAAAAACCGTCAAATCAGTATCGTTAGGTAATTTTTTGTAGATAGAATACATTAAGGAGTTTGTTGCAGGAAAGTTAGGTTTTGCAGCAATAAATTCTGATAAAAGCTTGCTGTTTTTACCATTAGTTTCCATTAACATATAACTTGGGCCACCACTTCCTCTAGCTTCAAAATTTAAAACCAAACCAATGTCTTTTGTCCATTTATGAGCATCAACAAAAGCTTGAGCACCTAATAAACCTAGTTCTTCAGCATCAGAAATTAGAATAATTATATCATTTTTTGGTGTTGTGTTTTTAGCTAAAAAAGCTCTTATTCCTTCTAAAATTGTAACTACACCAGAACCAGCATCACTTGCGCCAATAGAAGAATGTGGGTTAGAGTCGTAATGAGTTAGTAACATTAAAGCTTTTCCGTTTTCAGAACCTTTTATTTTGGCAATAATATTTTCTGTAGTTGTTGCTGCAAACCATTTTTTATTAATAGCAGTTTGGGTTTGTAGTTCTGTTTCTAAACCCATTTTTTGTAGTTCTGCAATAATATAATTCTGAACTTTTTTATGATCTTCAGAACCTACATAATGTGCTTCTTTTGTAATATTTTTAAGGTGATAAAGAGCGTTTTCTACAGAGAATTCAGTTTTTAAAGTTGCTTTTTCATTAGATAAAGAAGGTTTAGCATCAGAAAAACTCCAATAAATAACACCTAAAATTATAAACACAGAAACAAGGGAAGAAAAGGCTTTCATAAAATAAATAAGTTTCTATAAAAGTAGTAAATAAAAAAAACTTGAAAACAAATGTAAAACAAGCGTTAAAAATCTGTATTTTAGGTCGACTAAAACTAAACTATTATGGGAATTAAAAGCTTTCAAGGAAAAAGAGACACATCGCAACCAAAAGCAGCATCAGAAATATTAGTATCTGATTATATGACAACTACCTTAATAACTTTTAAGGCAGAAGATTCTTTAGACCATGTAATTAATCAATTAATTACCTATAAAATTTCTGGAGGTCCTGTTGTAAATGATAAAAATGAGCTTATTGGTATTATTTCTGAAACGGACTGTATTAAACATATTTCTGAAAGTAAATACTATAATATGCCTGCAGATACCAATAATACTGTTGGTAAATATATGGTTACAGATGTAGATACTATAGACAAAGACATGAACATTTTTGATGCCGCTTTTAAGTTTATTAGTTCTCACAGAAGAAGATTTCCTGTGGTAGAAAACGGAAAACTAATTGGGCAATTAAGTCAGAAAGATGTTTTAAAAGCTGCAATTAAAGTACAAGGTAATACTTGGTAGAAGTTAATTTTTTTTAGCATCTATTTCTACTTGAATTCTTTTTTTTGCTTCTTTTAGTTTTTTCATTTTAGCATCCATTTCAGTTTTTCTAACAATATTTATTGAGTCTAATCTTTTTTGATTGGCATCTTTCTGTTGTTATTAAACCCGTTCATTTAAGAATCTCTTTTTATTAGTAAAAAAGTTTCATTTTCTAAAGGTAAATAACCTTCATCATAAATATAAAAATAAGTATTTCCTGTCTTGGTTTTATAGATAGATGTAAAGAATTGAAAGTCGAAACCTTTGTCGTATAATTTGGTTCGTGTTACTTTTGTTTTGCCAGAAATGTTTAATTCAGATAAAATTTTATAATTTTTTCGAAGTCTGTTATTAATATTTCTAATGAGGTTTTTACTGTCTTTATTTACTCTATTATTGTATGCATTTCTACAATAATCAGAACAGAATTTCTTATCTACTCTACCTTTTAAGACTTCTTCGCACTCTAAACACTTTTTGTTATCCATAGTGTAAATTTACAACAAATTATCCGTTTACAAACGACTACAAATAATTACAACCGAAAGTAATTGTTTTGTAACCGAATAAAATTGGAGTTGTGTCGCAACTTTGCAGAGTCAAAACGAATTGACAAATAATAATAATTTAAAAAACTTATCTTATGAGTACGTTAAGAAACAAAGTACAGTTAATTGGAAATTTAGGAAACAACCCAGAAATTATCACTTTAGATAGTGGTAAAAAACTTGCAAAATTTTCTATTGCAACAAATGAAAGCTATAAAAATGCAAATGGCGAAAAAGTAACAGACACACAATGGCATAACATTGTAGCTTGGAACAAAACAGCAGAAATTATAGAAAAATATTTAGAAAAAGGAAATGAAGTTGCAATTGAAGGAAAACTTACTTCTAGAAGTTATGAAACCAAAGAAGGAGAAAAGAGATATGTAACAGAAGTAGTCTGTAACGAATTACTAATGTTAGGAGGAAAATAGCCTTGTAATATTTGTTATGAGAATTGAAAAACCACCTTAAATGAGGTGGTTTTTTTGTTAAATAAACCTGAAATTTATAGAGATTAAAATAACAGCAATATTTTTTTGTAACTTACAACATCAATATCTAAATAAGAAAACTATGCCAAACTATAATTTAAACATTAACGGAAAAATGAGATCTGTTTCTGTAGACGAAGACACACCATTATTGTGGGTTTTAAGAGACGAACTTAATTTAGTAGGCACAAAATTTGGTTGCGGAATTGCGCAATGTGGCGCTTGTACAGTTCATATAGATGGTGTTGCAACAAGAAGTTGCCAAATGCAAGTTTCTATTTTAGATGATGTAAAAATTACAACAATTGAAGGCTTGTCTAATGATGGAAAACATCCAGTACAAGAAGCTTGGAAAGAAATTGATGTTCCACAATGTGGTTATTGCCAAGCAGGACAAATAATGACTGCAACAGCTTTTTTAAATGAGAATAAAAATCCTTCAGAAGAAGAAATTAGACAAGCAATGCACGGAAATATTTGTAGATGTGCATCATATAATAGAATTGAAAAAGCGGTAAAAGTTGCTGCAAAAAAAATGTCTTAAAAACTGAAAAATGAAACTTCATAAAAACGATAATTTTAGTAGAAGAAACTTTTTAAAGACATCAGTTTTGGCAAGTGGTGGCTTATTAATAGGTTTTAATTTAATTACAGCTTGCAAAACTGAAGCAGAAATGCCAGTAGATATTGCAAACTTAAATTTTAACGATTTTAATGCATTTATTAAAATTTCTGATGATGGTTATGTAACTATTTTTTCTCCAAATCCAGAAATTGGCCAAGGTGTAAAAACATCTATGCCAATGATTATTGCAGAGGAATTAGATGTAGAATGGAGTAAAGTAAATGTTGTTCAAGGTGCTTTAGATACCAAAAATTTTCAAAGACAAGTTGCAGGAGGAAGCCAATCTATACGCTTTGGCTGGGACGCTTTAAGACAAACAGGAGCAACTACAAGACAAATGTTAATAAATGCTGCCGCAGCAAAATGGAACGTAGATGCATCTACTTGTAAAGCATCAAAAGGAATTATAACAAACGAAAATGGAGATAAATTAGGTTATGGAGAAGTTGTAAAAGAAGCAGCTTTATTAGAAGTGCCAGATGATGTTAAGTTGAAAGAAATTAAAGATTTTACAATTATTGGACAAGAAATTGTAAACGTAGATATTGATAAAATTATAACTGGAAAACCATTGTTTGGATTAGATTATAAAGCAGAAGGAATGGTATATGCTTCCGTTTTAAGACCCCCAGCATTTGGTCAAAAGTTAGAAAGTTTTAATGATACTAAAGCCAAAGCAGTAAATGGTGTTTCTGAAGTTATAAAATTTGGAGATAAAGTTGCCGTTTTAGCCAATTCAACATGGGCAGCAATGAAAGGCAAAAAAGCACTCTCTGCAGTTTGGAATGATGAAAAATTTGAATCTACAGAAAATCATAATGAAATCTTAACCAATATCTTAGATGGTAAAGAGTTTAAAGTAGAAAGAGAAGATGGAAATATTAAAAAGGCTTTTAAAACGGCAGATAAAGTAATAGAAAGAACATATCATTCTCCTTTTTTACCCCACAATTGTTTAGAACCAATGAATTTTTATGCAGATGTAACTGAAGATAAAGTTCATTTAGTTGGACCAATTCAAACGCCACAATGGACCGTGAATAGAGTTGCTAAACTATTAGACAGAAAAGCCGAAGATATTTCTTGTAAAATGACAAGAATGGGAGGTGGTTTTGGTAGACGTTTATATGGAGATTTTGCTTTAGAAGCTGCAGAAATTTCTAGTTTGGCAAAGAAACCTATAAAAGTTATATTTTCTAGAGAAGATGATATGACCGCTGGTACTTATAGACCAGCAATAAAATACAGAATTGCAGCATCTTTAAAAGATGGAAAAGTAACAGGTTATCATTTAAAAGAAGCTGCTGTAAACGGGAATATGTATGGCTTAATACCTAACTTTTTTCCTGCAGGTTGTATACCAAATTATAAAGTAGAAACAGGAAATTATAAAAGTAATATAACAACAGGAGCTTGGAGAGCACCTTACACTAATTTTTTAGCATTTGCAGAACAAAGTTTTTTTGATGAATTAGCAGCAGAATTAAATGTTGATGCAATTCAGTTACGTTTAGATTTGCTTCAAAATGTAAAAAATACAGACGATAAAAAAATAGAGTATTCTGGACAAAGAATGGAGGACACTATTAAATTAGTTAGAGAAAAAGCAAATTGGGGCAAAACTAAAGAAGGAGTTTACCAAGGATTTGCAGCCTATTATAGCCATAATACACACGTTGCAGAAATAGCAGACATTGTTTTAAAAGATGGTTTTCCTGTTGTTAAAAAAGTAACAGTTGCAGCAGATTGCGGAGTTGTTGTAAACCCAACAGGAGCAAGGAACCAAGTTGAAGGTGGAGTTTTGGATGGAATTGGGCATGCAATGTATGCAGATTTATCTTTTAAAAAAGGTAAACCTAATTCTAAAAACTTTGATACATATAGGTTGATAAGAATGCAAGAAACACCAAAGGTAGAGGTGTATTTTGTTGAAAATCAATTATCTCCAACAGGTTTAGGAGAACCAGGTTTACCACCTGCAGGAGGTGCTGTTGCAAATGCAATTAATGTAGCTTTAGGCAAGAGAATGTATAGTCAGCCGTTTGTAAAAGAGTTAAAAAAGGAAAATGTTTTAGGATAGAAAATTATTATTTTAAATTAATAACTCTTTCTTCAAAAATAAAAGTACCACTATCGGAAATACCTTCAATAAAAAGAGTGAATTTTTCTGATGTTTTTTTAATATTAAATGAAACAGATCCATCTTTATTTATTTGTTTTCTAGGAAACCAATCAATTACTCCATAACTTTTGTAGAAAGTGTTGTTGTAATTTTTATATTTTGGAACATAGAATTTTTTCGATTTATGAAAAGTAATTGGAAAATTAAATTTTTGAGTTGTTTCTTTTAAAGATTTTTTTGAATAATCGTTGTTTTTTGTGAAAATTCTGATTACACCAGCACCACCCCTTACACCAGCACTAAAACCTAATTTATCTATTTCAATATACTCCACATTGTCTAGGTAAAAATTATAAAAATAAGTGAAGTTTGTAATTTGTATATTATTAAGAAAGATTGCAGGGACATTTACACCAAAGTCAACAGTATTCTTAATTATTGGTGTAATAACAAATGTGCCTGTAGAAGTATCATCCATAGCTCTAAAGCCTCCTTTTATATTAATATATTGGGCAAGTGTCATTCCTTCTTTTTCATAATCATTTAAAAAATGAACTTTGCCAAAAGACTTGTTTTCAATTCTTTCAATTTTTTCTTTTTTTTGATTAACTTTAATTACAAATTCTTCTAACATTTGAGTGTTATTTAAAGAATTTAAAAATGAAATGTCAAAATAATTTTCAATAGGATAAGTATTATTTTTTGGCTTTAAAGATTCAAATTTCTTATTAAGTAAAGGTATATTGCTAGGAGTAAATTGAATGTATACAGAAGGTTTAATTAATTTACCTTTTTTATTAATTCCAGATAAATATAATATTTCATCATTAATTGGATAAAAGTTTGTTGCACTAATAGATTTAGATTTTTCATTTAATGTAAGTATTTCAGAACTTTTGTTAGACAATCCATGAACAATAATACTATTATCTTTATCAATATTATTTAACTTTAAGGAGATTCCTTGTTCAAACTCATTACTATAATTTGGTGTAAAATTGAAAATTTCTTTCCAATTATAACTACTCCAACCCTGGGTTAATAGTAAATTATCTAAATCATATTTTTTTTGCTTACTAATATTTAAAAAATAATAACTACTATTTTCAACTACACCGTTTATGTAGGGTTGAATAAGTGTTTGTGATATTATAGTATTATTTTTTTTATATGATTTAGTATTTGAAGGTAAAATAGAGGTACTTAAGTTATTAAGTTTATAATCTGATTGAGAATTATAAGACAACTTAATAGATAAAGAATCTTGTTTTTCTTGCAATTCTACTTTAGTGCTTTTTAAAAAAGAAATACCATTGTAGTTAAAGATTAAGCGTTCAGAAATTGGATTATTATTTTCGTCAAAAAGAGTAAAAATATTAATTCCAGGATTTAAATCTTTAAAATTTACTTTCTTTGTTAACAACAGTTTATCTCTAAATTCAAAGTTTAATGAGCTAATTTCGGACCCATTATGGATTATAACTTTGTATTTTTTATTAACTATATTTTTTAATGAAATTTTATTAGTTACTAAAGAAATATAGATATTATCTTTAACCTGTTTTGTTTTTAAAACAATACCTGTGGTTTCTATTTTTTGTGAGAAATGAAAAATTTCTTTCTTTTCATTTAGCGAAATAACAATTTTATAATCTTTTGATTTTTCTGGTAGAAAAGAAAACCTCCCAATACCTAACTTATTTACTTTAAATGATGTAATTGTGTCTTTATTGTTGTGAATAATATCTCCTGAAACATTTGGTATACCATATCCATTTTTATCTTTTAATATTACACCTATAGTATTAATAACATTATGAACTAGATGACCACCTTCAGGTAAAAATTGGGCATCAATTAAAGAATCATTTTTTGTCTTTTCTAAAAACTTATTTTTCTCTGGATCTATAACTTTAAATTTTTCTACATAAAAATTTTGTTGATTAAAATTTAACATCCAATTTGTATACGCTTTAAAAGTATACTCTCCTGTAGTAAAAATTGAATCTAATTTAAAAACACTATTAGAAAAGCCATTTTCTACCTTAATAAGTTGTCTTTTTATTATTTTATTATCAGCGTCAGTAACCGTGCAATAAAGGTTTGTAGATATTTTAGAGGGTTTTTTAGTCTTTTTATTAATGATATAAGATGTAAAACCAATACTTTCTCCTTTAATATATGTGCTTTTGTTTAAGTGACTATAAACTACTTCTTGATATTTATTTGTGTACAAGAAAAAAGAAGAATCTATACTTTTATCTTTAAATAACTCTTGACTGGTTAGAGAGAGTTGAAATAAAAGAATAATTAAAGAAATTATTTTTACTTTAAACGGGTAATTGTATAGCATTTTTTTAAGTTTAGTTGCTAAAAAATAGCAACAACAATTATACCGAATTTTATTAACAAAAAATCTCAAGATAAAAATTATCTTGAGATCTTAATTTGTGTCTTTACACGATAGTGTCTAATGAAAACTCATTAGAAATATATTATGCTGATACAGCTAACCTATTTTTCTTTTTATAGTTACTAGGAGAACAGTTAAACATTTCTCTAAACTTTTTAGAAAAATAACTTCTACTAGAAAAACCTAAACTATAAACAATTTCAGAAATACTTAAATCTGTATTGATAATTAATTCTTCAGATTTTTTTAAACGAACAGATCTAATGTATTCACAAACAGTTAATCCATGCATTAACTTAAAACCTTCTTGTACTTTTGCAGCTGTAAGACCAACTTTACGAGTTAAAACACTTACTCTATGATCCATATCTGGGTAATTATTTACATATTCAGTTAAGTCTTTTATCAACTCCATTTCACTTTTTGTTAACGAAGAAGTAACAGTTTCTAGACTAATTAAATCCTTTTTGTGTTGCTCTATTTCTAATGCTAAAATTAAGTTTACAATTCCTTTTCTTAATAACGTTTTTACAATACCTTCATTATCAATTGCCTTTAATTGCTTAATGTTTTCAGCAATTTTTAAGTTGTAAGAACCTAAATAGATATAATCTTCTTTCTTACTAGTAATAAATGCTTCTTTTAAAGCAGCATTAATTTTAGAAGGAGTTCTTTTATTAAGAGCTGTGTTTACAGAAATTATAGTTGTATTTGTTTCTACACCTTTAAAAATTGTTAAAGTATTTTTATTAGAAACAATATTAGATATGATACTTGTTTGAAAAGTCTCTATTGTATTTGTAACACCTGTTTTTTGAAAAGAGTGAGATACTTTACCTTTAGAACAATATGCAAAGTTTATATGAGAACCAGCATTTGTATCTATATCTATTTGTAAATCTTGGTTTGCCGTAATATTAAATTCTAATAAGCTAATACCATCTTCTAAACTTACAGAGCGAATTGTTCCATGACCTATTTTACTATTAATTGTAAGTATATTTTCTCCAGTTGAAGAATTTAATGTACCTCCAATTTGTTTTTGTAATTTATTAAAAAATAAATTTAAGCCGTTTAATTTAGAATTTATAGTAATCATAATTGGTTGAGTTTTTAGATTAATATTATTTTTTTGTTCATTAAAAGTGAAATTCAAAACTTATTAAATCTTCACTTAAAACGATACTGCAAAGTAAATACCTAAACCAACCTTTTCTGTTACACAATTTTATTTTTTTGTTATAAGATTTCACATGTTTGCTTATATTATGGTTTTAAACCACTAATAATTAGTTGTTTACATTGTTTTTATTTGAAAATATAACCTTGCTGTTTAAGAATTATATAATAAAATGCTGAAATTATGTAATTCCTTTACCTATAATATATTCTAAATTTGAAGTAGATTATTAACCAACAAATTACACGTCATGAAAAATGCAATTTTAATATCTATGTTTATTTCAATGGGATTTGTTTTAAAATCAGAATCGAACCAAACTAGTTTTGAAAACATTAATAAAGAGGAAGTAACCGCAACATTTGATGGAGCAGAAGGAAATTATTATTTCTTTACAGATTCTAATAATAAAGCATTACAGTTTGAAGATGTAGATGAGAAAGTAAAGAAAAGTTACGATTTAATAAATGGAGATTACGTAGGTAAAGAATTTAACATTAATTATAAAGGTGAAAAAATTGTAAACCTAAAGAGAATTGATAATTAAGAAAGACAGATTTATTTATAAAGTATAAGAAGAGACCATTTAATAAATGGTCTTTTTTAATGGGTGATTTTTAATTTAAAAATGAAGAAAAGGATTTAAAATTAAGAAGGCAGATCTTTTAAATAAGTTTAATCTGTAGCACTTTTAATTTTATAACCAATAATACCGCAAATTACTGCAAGAATTAATAATAAGTGAATTAGTAATGACCCTATTGCGTAAACAAAGAAGCCTAAGGCCCAAATTATTACTACAAGAATTGTTATAGTGTATAAGAAGGTTTTCATTTTTAATTAATTTTTTCAATTATACTTTCAAAATTTTCTTTATGCTCTAATAGAATTTCTTCGGCTTCATTTGCAAGAGCATTTATCGAACTATTATTCGATGTTTCAGTAAGTTCATCTATAAGATTAATCTGGGTTTCAACCATATCATTAATCTTTTCTAAATATTTTTTTTGACGTTTTTCCTCTCCATCTTTTGTAAAAGTTTTATCTTCTAAAACCAATACATCATTTTTATCTGGTATAAGCACTAACTCTTCTCTAGAAAGTTCTTTTAAGTTTTTTAAATGGTTAGTTATATCTACATTAAAAGTATCTAAAAGAGATTTTGTTTCTAAAGTTAAAGAGTCTTTAGCTTTAATATAATTGCTATAATTAATTAAATTAATATAGTTTTTACTAACGGAAACCAAGAGTTTAGCTTCTTCTTTATTTTTGTTGATTTTATCTTGTTTATTGTATGCTTTGTCTTGTTTTGACTTGCTATTATTGTTTGTATCACATGAAAACAGCAAAAACAGAAAAACACTAATAAGACAACTTAATAGTATATTTTTATGAATATTCATTGTATGACTTGTTTTGTCGTACAAAGGTGAATAAAACTAAACGTTATGTTGTTATATAATTTTAAAGAGAACTTACAGAATTCCAATCATATTTAAAGAATGCTAAATATTTAGGTAAAACTTATAACAAAAATAAAAAATTATTTTAAAGGAAGAAACACCTCAAAAGTTGCACCTTTATCTAATTCGCTTTCTGCAAAAATAAAACCTTGGTGATTTTCCACTATTTTTTTACAAATAGACAATCCAATTCCTGTACCAGAATATTCGTTTTTGTTGTGCAATCTACTAAATAACACAAAAATCTTTTCTGCATATTCTTGATCAAAACCTATACCATTGTCTTTAAAAGTAATTCTATGGTAGTAATTGTATTTTGGGTTCTTTAATTTAGAAACAGAATTTGCTTTTACTTTAGAATGAGTAATTGTAATTAATGGCGCTTTATTGTCTTTGCTATACTTTAGAGAGTTACCAATTAAATTGGTAAACAATTGCTGAATTTGAAAAGGTATAACCTTTATTACCGGAATTGCATCTGCTATTATTTTTGCATTTTTTTCTGAAATATTTTCTGCTAATTCTTGCTTTGCATTTTCTAATAAAATATTCATGTTGGTAACTTCTAAAACATCTTCAGATTTGTTGGTTCTGGAGAACTGTAGTAAGTCATCAATTAGTAAGCGCATTCTAGCAGCTGCGGTTTTTATTCTATCTAAATATAGTGTACCTTTTTCTGATAAATTTTCTGATTCTTTGTCTTCTAATCTAGAAATAAAGGTTTGAATTTTACGAAGTGGTTCTTGTAAATCATGACTTGCAACATGGTTAAATGAAGACAATTCTTTGTTATTACGTTCTAATTCTAAATTTCTTTCTTCAAGTAATCTGTAATTTTCAATTTCGTCAGTAATATCTGCTGTTGTACCTAAAAGTTTCCTCTGATCATTATTTACTATAACTTTTCCATAAGCTTTAAAATGTCTAATATTTCCGTTTTTTTGTACAATCCTGTAATAGATAAAAGGCAAGTTTTCTTCTACCATCATTCTATCTACTTGTTTTTGAAGCTTCTTAACATCTTCTGGATGTACAAATTCCATAAAATTTTCTATTGTTGAAGGAAAAGACTGTGGTTGTTCACCTAATAAGCGATATAAATTATCAGAATATTCGAACCTATTGTCATCAAGATATAAGGTCCAATTTCCGTGCTTACTTACAATTTCAGATTGATTTGTAGATTCTTTAAAAATTTCTAGTTGTTCGTTTTTACGTTTAAGAACTTTTAAATCTTTACTTATTTTGGCATATGTAAGTAGCAGTAGTAAGAGTGTTAATATTAATACAGAGTATATAATTAGAGGTGTATTTGTTAAACTTTTAGAACTTTTTTCTTTACGAACCAGTAGTAGACCTTTTTCATGATTAATCATTTCGTTAATTTCTGAACGAATTTCATTCATTTTTTTTCTACCCAGTACCAAAAGCATATCAAACTCAATAGTATCTAATCTATCTACTTTAGAATACTTAAAAGTCTTATCGTAAATATCTAAAATGTCATCAATTAATACATTAAGATTTTTTAAACTCTTTTGCTGTGTATCATCATTTCTTGTAAGTTCTTTAAGTCTTGCAAAACTATTGTTAGTTTTTTCTCTACTTGCAAAAAAAGGCTCTAAAAAAACACTGTCTTTAGAAATAAGATAACCTTTTTGGCCAGTTTCAGTATCTTTTAAATAAGATAGTATTTGCTCTAATTCTACACTAACTTCGTAAGTATGTTCTACCAGATCAAAAGATTCCACAAGGTTTTGTATATGCTTGTATGCGAAACCACCAATACAAAGTATTAAGAAAAGACTAATACCAAATATGGTTTTTAAAAAACGTTCCGATTTTATAATTGTAAGTTTCACTTTATAAACGTAATAAAAAGTTATCTTTATTTAAACCACTTGTATGATATTGCCAATTAATGGTTACCACATTAGACAATACTTTTTTTAATTTTTTGAAATCATCTGGCTTTTTTATATAAATATTGGCACCCATTACAAATGTGTTTTCTATATCTTCTTCAGAAGCAGATGTAGAGTAAATTGCAATTGCAATATCTTTAAAACGGTCATTATTTTTTATCTCTAATAAACATTCCATCCCAGATTTTTTTGGCATATTTAAATCTAGAAAAAGAATATTTGGTAATGAGTTTATTTCACTATTTAAGTAGTTCATTAACTCTACACCATCGTTATAAGTTTCAACTTTGGTGTTTATTTTTAATTCTTCGAAAGCTTCTTCAAAAAATAATCTGTCATCTTCATCATCATCCGCCAAAACGATATAAATGCTATCTTCTTGCATATTTAATTATTTAATTTGTTGCTTAACTCTCTTCTCTTTGTAATTATTCTTTGAAATGCAGATGGTGTAATACCAGTTGTATTTTTAAATTGTGTGCTTAAATGAGCAACGCTAGAATAATTTAATTTAAATGCGATATCTGTAAGTGTGAGTTCGTTGTTAGTAATTAACTGTTTTGTATATTCTATTTTTTGAAGAATAATAAAGTTTTCTATAGAGGTAAAGGTAACTTCAGAAAATAAGTTAGACAAATAGCCATAACTGTGCTCTAGTTTTTCTGATAGATATACAGAGCTCTTTACATTAATAACATTATCTTCATTAAAAACCATATCTACTATGGTGTCTTTAATTTTTTGAACTAATATACTTTTCTGATTTTCTACAATTTCACTTCCATATTCACCTAAAGCTTCATTTAGAGAATTTAATTTTTCTTTAGAAATTTTTTCTAAAAATTCAATTTCACCAAAACTTAAAGCTCTGTATTTAACACCAAGTTCTTCCAGTTTTTCTTCAAGAACTTTGTTACAGATTGCTGTAAAATCGAATTTTATAAATATTTTCATATCTGAGGGGTATTACTATGCTAATATAGTAGATATTTACATATTATTAAATTTATATATTTATATAATAGTTTAGGCTAATTTTTTGAGTAAAATTTATGGTTGATAATAGGCGTTTTTACAAGGATTTAAAGTCTCATGACATTCCGTTAAGAGAACTTTTAAAGAGTGAGAATTTTTTTAATTCTGTTCCAAGTAATTGGTTTGTTATAGTAACAGATATTTTAGATTCTACAAGTGCTATAAAAAAAGGATTGCACCATGATGTTAATTTAGTTGCCACAGGAAGTATTATTACTGTTTTAAATAAAATAAAAACAATAGATAAAAATTGTTCTATCCCTTATTTTTTTGGTGGAGATGGGGCTTCCTTTATCATTCCAGAAGAATTATTTAACGATGTTTTTTCTGCTTTAGAAAATTATAGCAAACATGTAAAAAAGAACTTTAATTTTACTTTAAGAGTTGGTAAAATGAAAGTTAGTGATGTTTATAAAAGTAACTCTACTTTAAGAATAGCTAAACTTAAGCTTAATAAATTTTTGGTAACTCCTGTTGTTATTGGAAATGGTTTAAAATTTGCAGAAAATTCTATAAAAAATAATTTTGTACCTTCTTTAGATGAAGAAAATTTAATTCCTTTTGTAGATTTAAGCGGAATGGAATGTAGATGGGACGAAATAAAACCAAGAGACACAGAAAGGAAAGTTATTTGCTTATTAGTAATGTGTAAAGATGAGGCAAAACAAGCAGAAATTTTTACTAAAATAATGGATGAGGTAGATTATGTTTTTGGAGAATTAAGTTTAAGAACACCTATAACAACTGTAAAATTAAAACTTAATACATCATTATCTAAAATTAGAAAAGAGATGTATGCCCGTTTAGGAAAATTTGATGCACAGTATTTGATTAAAAATTGGGTAATTACCAACTTTGGTAAATACTATTTTAAATTTTTTAAAGAGGGAAAAGAGTATCTTTTTAAAGTTTCTCAATTATCAGATACTATTATGTTAGACGGTTCTATAAATACTGTTTTTTCTGGTACAGATAAACAAATTAGCAACTTAAAATTACTTTTAGATTCTTTAGAGTCAGATAGAGAAATAATTTACGGAATACATGCTACTTATGCATCTATAATGTCTTGTTATATTGAAGATAGAGATGAAAAACATATTCATTTTGTTGATGGAACAGAAGGAGGTTATACAAGTGCAGCAGGCGAATTAAAGAAAAAACTAAAGGCACATATAGCATATTTTTAAAATAGTTTTTCTGTATTAAAAATAAAAAAGGCCGCTTTAAGCGGCCTTTTTTATTCTACTATTTTATTTACTAGTTCTCACCAGTTTCATTTTTAGCGTCTTTAATCATTTTATCATCTGGTACAATAGCTACGTTTACTCTTCTGTTTTTTGCTCTTCCTTCAGCAGTAGAGTTGTCATATTTTGGTTGTGTTTCTCCATACCATAAAGTTTCAAATCTACTAGAAGCAAGACCATTATTAACCAAATAACTTGTTACAGATTTAGCTCTTTTTTCTGATAAAGACATGTTATAGTCGTCTTTACCAGAACTATCTGTATGACCTACTACTAAAATTTTAGTGTCAGGAAATTCTGCAAAAACACCAGAAAGCTTCTTTAAAGTTTCTTGAGATTTTGTGTTAATATTAGATTTATTCGTATCAAAATACACACCACTATTCTCATCAAAAGTTACAACAATACCATTGTCTACTCTTTCTACTTTAGCACCAGGAATTTCTGTTTCTATTTTTTTAGCTTGGTCGTCCATTTTCTTACCAATTAAAACTCCTGCACCACCTCCAAGAACTCCACCAATTACAGCACCTAGTTTTCCGTTTTTACCACTTCCAACATTGTTTCCAATAATTGCTCCAATAAGTGCACCTGCTCCAGCACCAATTACTCCTCCTTTTTGTTTATTGTTTGCATTTTTTGTTGCTTCACAGCTAGAAAAACCTAATGTTAAGGTTAATGCTAATGCAAAAATTGATGTTTTTTTAATTAATTTTTTCATAATATTTTATTGTTTGGTAAAGTTCATGTTAATAATAAATTGTGTTCCATCTACATTTAAGTACTGTTTCCACTGCATTGTAGTTTCAGATAATTCTGTTAATTGTAATCTAAAACCAGTATTGTCTTTATTGTTTTTTGGTTTCAATAAAAAGTCATAATAACCAGAATCAGCATCTATTTCTTGAACAACAAAAATAAAATCTCTTTCTCCGTTTACACAATCTGCATTGTTAATTGCATAAGTTCCAGAATTATTATTTGGTACAAATTTCCATGCACTACCCTCAAAACATTCTTTAGCAGAATCGTTAAACATAGTAACCTTATAATCTCCTGTTTTACTATAATTAATTTTGTTTAAAACCCAATTTCCTTTAATTACTTTTTCTTTTAAACGTACATTTTTAGATGCACCACAAGAAAAAAGTGTCAGTGCAAATATAAAAATCATTATTTTTTTCATAATTATTATCTTTTTTTGATTGTTACAAATTAACGATAGAAATATTTATAAATGTAACTCAAAAGCAAAAAATGTGGATGCATTTAAAAATAAATCTCTTGGGCTAATCTAAAGGTATTTGCGTGTGCATTTACAATGATGTTAATGTCTTTAGAATAACCTCCACCCATAGAACACATCACAGGAATTTTGTTGTTGAAGCACGTTTGTAATACGAATCTGTCTCGTTCTTTACAACCTTCAATTGTTAATGAAAGTTTACCCAACTTATCACTTTCAAGAACATCTACACCACATAGATAGTATATGAAATCCGGTTTTTCTATGTTGATGAGTTTTGGAAGCGTGTTTTTTAAGATTGATAAATATTCGTCATCTTTTGTATCATTTTCTAAAGGAATGTCTAAATCGCTTTTTTCTTTAATAAAAGGATAATTGCTTTTTCCATGCATAGAAAATGTAAAGACAGATTTGTCATTCCGAAAGATTTCTGCAGTTCCATTTCCTTGATGCACATCTAAATCTACAATTAAAATCTTTTTAGCCAATCCTTTATTCTGAAGATATTTTGCTCCAATTGCTTGGTCATTTAACATACAAAAAGCTTCTCCACGATTCGAAAATGCATGATGCGTTCCCCCAGCAATATTCATTGCAATTCCGTTTTTAATTGCAAATTCAGATGCTTTCATAGTACCATCTGCAATTATCATTTCTCTTTCTACAAGTACTTCTGAAACAGGAAAGCCAATTTTTCTTGCTGCTTTTTGTGAAAGCTGCATATTTAATAAATCAAAAAAATATTCAGGATCGTGAACAGTAAAGAAATACTTGTTATTCGGAATTTCAGGTTCGAAGAAGTTTTCTTCTACACAAGTTTCTTCGTAAATTAATTGTTGTGGTAAAAGGTCATATTTTTCCATTGGAAAACGATGACCTTCTGGTAATTCGTGTTTATATATTGGATGATATGCTATTTTTAGCATTAACTAACTTCTTGTCCGTTTTTTACTTGTTGTTGTGGTTCTACAAAAGCCAATTTTCCATCAGGTGTATCAGTCATTAAAATCATTCCTTGGCTTTCTACACCTTTAATTTTTCTTGGAGCCAGATTTACCAACACAGAAACCTGCTGACCAATGATATTTTCGGGAGAAAAACTCTCTGCAATACCTGAAACGATTGTTCTAGTATCAATTCCAACATCAACCTTTAATTTTAATAGTTTTTTTGTTTTTGGTACTTTCTCTGCTTCTAAAATGGTACCTATTCTAATATCTAATTTTGTAAAATCTTCAAAATTAATCGTATCTTTTTGTGGAACAATCGTTTTTTTCTCTTGTTCGTTTGCTTTTTTAGTTGCAATCAATTTTTGAAGCTGTTCTTCGATGGTTTTGTCTTCAATTTTAGAGAATAATAACTCTGCTTTGTTAATTTGATGACCATCAGAAATTAAAATATCTTTCTCTATTACATTTTCCCAAGAAAGGGTTTTATCAATATTTAAAATTGATTTTAATTTAGTTGAAGTAAAAGGCAAAAAAGGTTCAGATAAAACCGCTAAAGCTGCAGAAATCTGCAATGCAACATACATAATTGTCTTTACGCGTTCTTCATCTAATTTTATTACTTTCCAAGGTTCTTCATCTGCTAAATACTTGTTACCAAGTCTTGCTAAACTCATTAATTCTTGAGAAGCTTCTCTAAAACGATATCTTTCTATAGATTTTCCTATTGAAATTGGAAACTCTTTAACTGCTGCTAAAACGTCTTCATCAACTTCAGAAAAATCGTTTGGAGCAGGAATAATTCCTTGGTAATATTTATTCGTTAAAACCACAACTCTATTGATAAAGTTACCAAAAATGGCAACCAATTCGTTGTTATTTTTTGCTTGAAAATCTTTCCAAGTAAAATCGTTGTCTTTACTTTCTGGTGCGTTTGCAGTTAAAGTATAACGCAAAACATCTTGCTGATTTGGAAATTCTACTAAATATTCGTGCAACCAAACTGCCCAATTTTTAGATGTTGATAATTTATTTCCCTCTAAATTCAAAAATTCATTTGCAGGCACATTATCAGGTAAAATATAATCTCCATGCGCTTTTAACATACTTGGAAAAATAATACAGTGAAAAACAATATTGTCTTTCCCTATAAAATGAACCAATTTAGTATCGTCTTTTTTCCAATAATCTTCCCAGTTTTTTCCTTCTCTAGCAGCCCATTCTTTGGTGGATGAAATGTAGCCAATTGGTGCATCAAACCAAACATATAACACTTTTCCTTCTCCACCTTTTACAGGAACAGGAATTCCCCAATCTAAATCTCTGGTTACAGCTCTTGGTCTTAAACCATCTTCTACCCAAGATTTTACTTGTCCGTAAACATTTGGTTTCCAGTCTTTTTTATGCCCTTCTAAAACCCATTCACGTAAAAAATCTTCGTGCTTATCTAAAGGTAAAAACCAGTGTTTTGTTTCTTTTACTGTTGGTACATTTCCAGTAATTGCAGATTTTGGGTTGATTAAATCTGTTGCATTATGCGAAGTTCCACAGTTTTCACATTGGTCTCCATAACTTTCTTCGAAACCACATTTTGGGCAAGTTCCAACAACAAATCTATCTGCTAGAAATTGGTTTGCTTTTGCATCATATAATTGTTCAGACACTTCTTCAATAAATTCACCATCATTATACATTTTGGTAAAAAAATCAGAAGCAGTTTCATGATGAATTTTAGACGAAGTTCTTGAGTAATTATCGAAAGAAATTCCGAAATCTATAAAAGATTGCTTGATAATTCCATGATATTTATCGATAATAACTTGTGGAGAAACACCTTCTTTCTTTGCTCTCATTGGTATTGCAGCACCATGTTCATCTGAACCAGAAATGTAGGCAACATCTTTACCTATTAATCGTAAATAACGCGCATAAATATCTGCAGGAACGTAAACACCTGCCAAATGCCCAATATGAATAGGACCATTTGTGTAAGGTAAAGCAGCTGTAATTGTATATCTTTTTGGAGCACTCATGTGTTCTGTATATTAATTTTGGACTAATTTTTGAAGTGCAAAAGTACAAAAAACCGAGTTTTAAAAGTCATTGAAAATAGATACATTTACATTAAGAAGATATTTTGATTTTTAGAACCAAGAAACAATACAAATTTTGAAGAAATTTATAGTATTTATAGCTTTTTTTATGATGTTTTTTTCATCTGTAAAAGCGCAAGAAAAATTAATAACTCCACCTTATTTAAAAGTGGGAGATACAATTGCAATTGTTGCACCTGCAGGAATTCTAAAAAACAGACAAGCAACCATTACAAAAGCCAAGAAATTAGGAGAGAGTTGGGGTTTAAAAGTGGTTTTAGGGAAGAATATGTTCAATCAGAATAATCATTTTTCTGGAACAGATATTGAGCGATGTGAAGATTTTCAGCAAGCTTTAGACAACCCGAATATTAAAGCAATTTGGGCTGCAAGAGGTGGTTATGGTTCTGTTAGAATTTTAGATATGTTAGATTTTACGAAGTTTAAAAAGAACCCAAAATGGGTTATTGGATATTCGGATATTACTGCGTTTCACAATCATATAAATAATTTAGGTGTAGAAACTGTTCATGGAATGATGGCAACCAGTTTAGAGGAAAAACCAGAAGAAATTACACAGACAATTGCAAGTTTTAAAAAAGTGCTTTTTGGAGAAGAAATTTCTTATAAAATTAAATCATCAAAATATAATAGAACAAATTCATTAAAAATTATTGAAGGAGAACTTGTTGGAGGAAATATAGCCATTTTAACATCGATGTTAGGTTCTAAAAGTCAAATGAATACTGATAATAAAATTCTATTTATTGAAGAAATTGGCGAATACAAATATTCCATTGATAGAATGTTACAGAGTTTAAAAAGAGCTGGATATTTTACAAAAGTAAATGCAGTAATTGTTGGTAATATGTCTTTAATAAAAAAGAATTCCACAAAATGGGGAAGTTCTATTGAGCAATTAATTTTAGATGTTGTTCCAGAAAATGTTCCTGTTTTATTCGATTTTCCTGCAGGACATGAAGCCGATAATAGAGCGTTGATTTTTGGGAGAATAATTCAGTTGGCAGTTGGCAGTGAGCAGTATTCAGTCAGATTTACTGATTAAATTAGCGTTTTTATTTTGAATATAGATGCATCTATATCATTATAAAGTTTTTCGAATCTATTTTTTCTATTCAACTGATTCTTAATTTCTTTTCCTTCAAAACCACCAATAAAATTGAGCCATTTGAATTTAGATTTATTGTGATTTTCTTCGTCTAAATTAAAATCAATACTAAGAACAACTTTTTTTATTTCTTCAGAAAACGAAGTTTTAAATACTTTTTCTATAAATCTGTTTATCTCAATTTCAAATTGTTGTATTTCATCATCAGTAATTTTTTTATCATTTTGATGTCTTAAGCTCTCTTTTTGGAGAAATTTTAGATATTTAAGAAGTGTTTCTGAATTCATATTTTACAAAATTAAATAATAATCTGTAAATTAACACTTTGGTAATTAAAAGCACAAATTTTAAATCTACAAAATTTTTGACTGCTCACTGCCAACTGAATACTGACGACTAACAAAATGGCAGAACACAACGAACTTGGTAAAGAAGGAGAAAAATTAGCGGTAGAATTTCTATTAAAAAACGATTATAAAATTCTCGAAAAAAACTATCGTTATTTAAAAGCAGAAGTAGATATTATTGCTCGAAAAGGAGATTTTTTAGTTTGTGTTGAAGTAAAAGCCAGAAGTTCCGATTATTTTGGAGATCCGCAAGATTTTATTACACCCAAAAAAATAAAATTATTAGTATCTGCAATCGATTATTATGTGGTTGATAAAGATTTAGATGTAGAAGTTCGGTTCGATATTATTGCAATTTTAATCAATAAAAAAGGAACAAAAATTGAGCATTTAGAAGATGCTTTTCTTTATTTTTAAAGCTTGTCTAAATATTCTTTTACATCTTTTAATTCTTCTGGTTTTGCAATAATTTTTTTATTAGCATCTAACACAAAATATGTTGGAGTAGCCATAATATTATAAGTTCTAGCTATTTTGTTTTCCCATTTATTTAAACCTAAAACATGGTGCCAATTTGGTAACGTAGTTTTCATGTTATTCCACCCAAAATCATTTCTTTCTAAAGAAAAAGCAACTACTTTAATATCTTTTTTGTCTTGTAAAAAAGTATACAATTGTGGTATTTCTTTTAAGCAATGAGAACAATCTGTACTCCAAAAAACTAATACATAGTTTTTTGCTTCATCTAATTTAGAAAGTGTTAGGTTTTTGCCATTTTCTATCCAAGAGAAATCTGGTGCAGTTCTACCAATTTCAGTGGCAAAAAGCGCCATTTTTTCATTGATAAAATTTTTATTTTGTAACCCTTCTGGAAGTTTTTTGTAATGACTCTCAAAAAGATAATCTAACAATTCCAAATTTTTAGAATTCTCAAATTGTGCAATTAAAAACTCAATTACATCTTTTTTAAATGGTAAATCTGTAATTTTATTTAAAACAGTTTGTATAGAGTTTTTATAAAGTTTTTGTTGTGTTTCTTTATTTTCTGAATAATTAATATAGAAAACATAATCTGTAATTCTATCTACCAAAAAAGAAGAGTTTAGTAACGTTTTATCAGAAAAATCCATATTATTAAAAAATGTATTAATCATGTTAGACATATACATTTTTGGTGTTGTTTGTAATTCTTTAGCATTAGCTCTTAAAGTAGCTTTAATAAAAGGGTTTACATATTTGTTTTCTGTAGCTTTTAAATATTCTTGTTGAATAGAATTTATTTTTTGTAATCCAGAAACATAAGCAGCTTTTAAGTCTACATCTGGGTTTTTTAAAGCTGTAATTTGAAGCGAATCTAATTTTTGTTGTGCCACAGAAATATCACTTAAATATTCTCTATAAATTATATTTTCTTCAGATTTAGAAAATACTACAGATTGCTCTGGATAATCTGGGTGAAAAGCAAAACTTACATCTTCTTTATTAAAGATAAAATCTACAAAACCAGCTTCTTCTGTTCTATATGTTACTCTATAAGAACCAACTTTTGTGTTTTCTGGAAATTCGAAACTAAAGTGCCCAACAGTTCTTTTAGTACCATCTACAGTAACAGAATCTATTTTAATTTTTGAGTTTTTTATAAACTTTTGTCTAGCTCCTTCAATTTTATATAGAATAATCCAATCGCTTTCTAAAGCGGGTGTCATGGTTCCTTTTAGGGTGTGTTGTGCTTGTACAAAAGAAGTTACTAGAAATATAAAAGCGAGTATTTTTTTCATCGTTTTAAAATTGATTTTTGTTCTTGTAAATCTATTTTCAAGAAGTGTACCAAAAGTACTATTTCTGTATCAAAATAGGTATATTGTAGCTCAAAAAAAAAATAGTATGTCGTTTTCTAATAAAGTTGTTTGGATAACTGGTGCTTCTTCTGGAATAGGAAAAGCGTTGGCAATTGAATTATCTAATCTAAATGCAATATTAATTTTATCATCTAGAAATGAAGATTCTTTAAAACAGGTAAAAGCAACATGTAAAAATACGAACGATGTAAAAATAATTACGTTAGATTTAGAACAATATGATAATTTTCAATCTAAAGTAGATGAAGCTATTTCTTGTTTTGGTAAAATAGATATTTTGGTAAATAATGGTGGAATTAGTCAACGATCTTTGGTGGAAAATACACAGATAGTTGTTGATAAGCGTATTATGAATATTAATTATCTAGGAACAGTTGCTTTAACAAAAGCTGTTTTACCACATTTTATTAAAAATAAAAGCGGACAATTTGTGGTAACTACAAGTATTGTTGGAAAAATAGGAACTCCTTTACGTTCTTCTTATGCAGCAAGTAAACATGCTTTACATGGTTTTTTTGATAGTTTACGCGCAGAACAACATCAAAATAATATTGCAATAACTTTGGTTTGTCCTGGGTTTATAAATACAAATGTTTCTAAAAACGCTTTAACTGGAGATGGAACTCCACAAGGAAAAATGGACGTTGCTACTGGAAATGGAATGTCTGCAGAACGTCTGGCAAAATTAATGGCAAAAGCTATTAAAAAGAAAAAAGAAGAAATATATATTGCAGGAGCAAAGGAAAAATTAGGAGTTTATGTAAAACGTTTTTTTCCTAAATTATTTTCTATTTTGGTTAGAAAAATGAGTGTAACCTAAATTACTCTATATATTTTAAAGCTTCAAAATAATTAATAATTGCTTCTTTCATTAATACAGTTTGTTCACCAGGCTTTAAATTTGGTAACTCTGTAAGTGTTTTATAATGTGGCCAACCATCATCATCAAAAAAATCAAATTCGTAATAACCATAAGGTTCTAATAACTTACAAATAGCAATGTGCATTAAGTTTACTTTTTCGTCTTTTTTAAAGGTGATATGACCTTGCCCTAATTCTTGAACCCCAATTAAATAAATAATTCCGTCCATATTTAATTCGTCTCCATCTGCAAATTGATTTGTTAGTTTGCTAACAAGCTCATCCCACTTTTCTTTTAGACTATTAATTTTTGGCATAACATTTGATTTTTAGGTGGTAAAGATACAATGAGCATTTTTAAATTTTAAAAAAAAGATGTAGGTTTGGAAAAATTATTTTTATGAATATTTTTGACATAATTATAGCAGCATTGTTGCTCTTTGGGTTTGTAAGAGGTCTCATGAAAGGCTTGTTTGTTGAGGTTGCTTCTTTGGTTGCTTTAATTGGTGGTGTTTATGGAGCTATACATTTTTCTTACTTTATTTCAGATTTTTTAAAAGATTCTGTTTCGTGGAAAGAAGAATACATATCTTTGACTGCTTTTGCAGCAACATTTGTTGTAATTATAGTAATTATTGCTCTTTTAGGAAAAATGCTTACCAAATTAGCAGACTTTGCTTCTTTAGGAATTATTAATAAGATTCTAGGTGGTGTTTTTGGAGCTTTAAAAATTGGATTGATTTTAAGTGTCATTTTTATATTTTTTGGAAAAATGAATGATACAATTCCTTTCATAAAAAAGGAAACATTAGATGAATCTATTCTATATGAGCCAGTTAAAAAGATAGCCCCTACAATATTTCCTTCAATCATTAAAGATGATAAACAGGAAAAAACCTTATTAGAAAATATATAAATATTGTGGGAATTTTGTAAATTGCTACTGTTAAACAAAAAAAATGAAAAAAAAATACTTATTACTTGCGCTATCGAGTTTGTTAATGCTAATGTCTTTCACTAAGAAAAACTGTGCTATTTTAAAGGATGGTACATTTACTTACAGAAGTGGAAAACAAGATGTTATTGTTATTTTTAAAGGCAACAAACATGTAGAATATCATAATGATAGAGAACATTTTATAAAATCTGACATAGAATGGATTAATGATTGTGAGTATAATTTAATTATACAAGAATCTACTTTACCAGATTTCCCTTTTAAAATGGGAACTAAAATGCACATAGTTGTAAATAGGGTAAGAGGTAAAAAAGTTTATTATACCTCTTCTTTAGGTGGAAGATCTTGGGATGGAAGGTTAACCAAAATTAAAAAAACAAAATTTTAATTTTTTAGAAAGACATAATAAAAAACCCAAGACATTTGTCTTGGGTTTTTTATTTTAAATAAAGTTTTTAATTATAATAACTCTACTTTTCCACTACTAATGTGGTAAACTCCACCAACTATTTTAATTTCACCTTTTTCTTCCATTTCCTTAAGAATAGGACTTTTTTCTCTAATTCTCTCTATTGTTAAGCTTACATTGTTTTCAATAGTTTTGTTAACAAAATCATTATTACTAGAATCAAACTTTCCTTTAACTTGTGTTTCAGATAACTTAACAGCTGGCTGAATATTATCTAATAAAGATGTAATATTACCAAGTTCTACATGATCGCAAGCTGCTTTAATTGCGCCACAACTTTCATGTCCTAAAACCAAAACTAATTTGCTTCCTGCAACCTTACAAGAATACTCCATGCTTCCTAAAATGTCTGTGTTTTCAAAATTACCAGCAACTCTAGCTACAAATACGTCACCAATTGTTTGATCAAAAATTAACTCTACAGGAACTCTAGAATCGATACAAGAAAGTACAATTGCTTTTGGATGTTGGCCATCTGTTGTTTGAGATATTAACGCTTTATGATCTATAGTATGTACTTCATCTCTTATAAAACGTGCATTACCTTCTATAAAATCTTGTAACACCTTCATTGGTGTTAATTGGTCTTGTACTTCTTTTGTTATTGCTTTATTTCTATGTGGCATTTTTTATTTTTTTAATTATTGTCTTTTACATTTAGTTTTATCCAATTTACGCATTCGGTAAATGATTTAAAAATATGTTCTTTTGGTATAAAATCTGGAATGATATCAATTCGCTCCATCATATATCTTGGTTGTTTTAATAAGTTTACAAAAACAACTTCAATATTTTTTTTCTTTAACTCTTGCAACATGTCTTCCATAGCATACAGACCAGATTGATCCATATACTGCATTCTTCCTAATCTTAAAATAACAATTTTTGCTGTTTCAGGAATTTGGAGCGAAAGCGCTTGAAAATCACTAGTAGAACCAAAAAACAATGGACCTTTTATATGTTTAATAAAAACTTCTTCCTTTAAATTTTGTGGAAAATTTGATTCGTCTGCCCAAGATTCTTCTTTTAAAGATTTTACATCAGACCTTTCTGCAGTTAAATCTCCAATTTTCTTCATAAACATTAAAGAAGCAATTACCAGTCCTATTCCAACTGCATATACTAAATTCCAGAAAGTAGATAAGAGTAAAACTACCATCATAATTAAAACTTCTGAACTTAATTTAATTGGTCCAATTTTAATGTCTTTTGGTAAATATGGTATTGCTTTTAAACCTTTATAATCCATTACTCCAATACCTACAGTTATTAAAATACCAGCTAAAACTGCTGCTGGAATTTTAGAGGCTACAGGTCCTAAACCTAACATTATAATTAATAACATAATACCGGCAATCATACCAGAAAGTTTGGTTTTTCCACCAGCGTTAATATTTACAACTGTTCTAATAGTTGCACCTGCACCAGGAATTCCTCCAAAAAGAGATGCTATACTATTTCCAATTCCTTGCCCTATAAGTTCTTTATTAGGCTTATGTTTTGTTTTGGTCATATTATCTGCAACTACACTTGTTAATAGTGAATCTATGGCTCCTAACAACGCTAAAGTTAAAGCTGTAAAAATATATGGAGTTATACTGCTGATTGAAAAAGCAGAGAAAATTTCCCATTTAATAGTTGGTATTCCACCAGGAATTTCCTGAATTGTTCTATAATCTAAACCAAAACCAACTGCAATACCAGACATTACAATTAATGCTACAAGTGTGCTAGGAACTTTAGTGGTAATCCGTTTAAAGCCGTAAATGATAATAATGGTTCCTAAAGCTAATAAAAGTTCTAACCAACTAATATTCTTTATGGCTCTAGGAAAAGCTTTTATAGCACCTAAAACACCAGAAGTTTCTTTTGCAGCTAATGTTTCTGATTCTTTTAAAATGTCTGCAGGTGTTATTTTATTAGCTCTATCTATGGTTTCTTTAAAATCTTCAAGCACTAAAATACCTTCTCCTGCTTCTTCTTTTAAAATGTTTTCTAGAATAACTTCTTCTGCTTGTGGTTTAAATGTATTTACAAATTCTGTATCTTCTTTAGGGTAATATCCTACAGAAGGTAATATTTGAGTTAAAAGAATGATTACTCCAATTGCAGTCATAAAACCAGAAACAACGGGATAAGGAATATATCTAATGTATTTTCCTAAACCAATAATTCCTAAAATGATTTGAAACAGTCCTGCTAATAAGAAAACAGTTAAAATTGCTGGTAAAGCTTTGGTAACATCACCATCATTTGCTGCAATAATACCAGCAATAACTACCATACTTACAGCTGTCATTGGTGCTGTTGGTCCAGAAATTTGAGTGTTTGTTCCTCCAAAAAGTGCTGCAAAGAAACTAATAAAAATGGCTCCGTATAAACCTGCGCTAGGTCCTAAACCAGAAGAAACTCCAAAAGCTAAAGCTAGTGGTAAAGCAACAATTCCGGCAGTAATTCCACCAAAAGCATCTCCTTTTATGTTTGAGAATAATTTTTTCATAAATTTTTATATAGTTTATTGAACTTTGCACAATTTAATACTAAAAATTAAAAAACCAACCCTTTTTAAGGATTGGTTTTAAAAATGAATTATATAGTATTTTAATTAGTAAAAAGTTACAGCACCATCACTTATATCATACATAGCACCAACAATTTTAATTTCTCCTTCATCTTCCATCTCTTTTAAAACGGCACTTTGTTTTCGTATATTATCTATAGTCATATAAACATTCTGTTCTGCAACGTTATTTACAAAATCTATATTGCTAGAATTTCTTAAGGTTGAATCTTCTGGTTTTTCAACCGCATTAACAGCAGGTTTTATTTTATTAATTAATGCAGTTAAGTTTCCTAATTTTGCATCATCACAAGCACCTTTTATAGCACCACATGCAGTGTGTCCTAAAACTACAATAACTTTTGTACCTGCTAATTTACAGGCAAACTCCATACTTCCCAAAATATCTTCATTCACAAAATTTCCGGCAATTCTAACACTAAAAATATCTCCTAATCCTTGGTCAAAAACCAATTCTGCAGATACTCTAGAGTCTATACAACTTAATATTGTTGCAAAAGGAAATTGCCCCTCACTAGTATCATTTACTTGTTCTAAAAGGTTTCTATTTGCTTTTAAATTATTTTGAAATCTTTGGTTTCCTTCTTTTAAAAAATCTAACGCTTTTTTAGGCGTCATTGTTGCTTGTGTTTCTTTTGTATGAGCTTTCATAAATATTGTTTTTAATTTGTTAAAATAAGCGTGCAATCTATATTATTGATTACATCTTTAATGTTTGGTTTTAAACTTTCTTTTTCTCGATCAACAAAAAGTAAGTTAACATTGCTTTTGGATAAATAATTGGAAATATTTTTAATTATATTATCTCCTTTATCAAAAATATATTCTTGAGTTTCTGTAAGAATTGTAGAATTGCTTTCTGTGATTAAATTAGTCTTATCATGAATTTTAAAAACCTTTGGTGGATTTGACGATAAAGAAATAAATTTTTCTGTAAATGCTTTATTTTTATCTGTTAAAGGTTCATTCAGCATTCCAAGTGATAAATGTTTAGAAATATCTACAGTATTATCATCAGATGCTATCACAATAATTCCATTAAATTTCTTTAAAACAAAATCTGTAATATTATCACCTAGAATTCCAAAAATCTTCGATTTTCTCTTTCCAATAACAATAACATCTGGGTTGTTTGTTGAAATATAATCACCAATTTCATTTTTAACATTACCAAATGTATGATTATGAGTTATGGTTACTCCAAATTCATCAGAAATTGGTTTTACAATCTTTTCAATAGCTTTATCTATTGCAAAATATTCTTTATTAATAGTTCTCATTGCAGATAACTGACTCTCTTTTTCTACAATTTCTGTTGGTTTTTTTACACAGAAAAAATCAACAGTTCCACCTATCATTTTAGCTAAACTAGCACTACTTTTTAAAGTGTTTTTGGTAGTTTTTGTTAAATCTGAAAGAACGAGTATTTTATATTTATTATTTTTCATAATTTTAAAGTTAAGTAGTTGCAGGTCTTAAATTGAAAAATTCAATATAACTCGGTGGATTTTCGATAATACCTCTTTCAGAAATTAATTTAATATCGATGTTTCTTTCTTTTGCTTTAAAAGCAAAATCTTCTAGAATTTCTATAATATCATTGTCTAGATATCTGGTTTTTCTAACATCTAGTTCTAAATATGTTTCTCTAGGTAGACTATCTAATTCCTTTAAAATAGCACCTTTATTAAAGAAGGTTACCTCTTCTGCAAGTGTCATTTTAATTTTATGTTTTCCGTTACTTTTATCTTCAATGTGTAAGAAGTGAGAGTTTTGGAAGCTTTTTATTAAAATAACAACAATACCTACTGCTAACCCTAAACCGATACCAATTAATAAATCTGCGAAAACAATTCCGAAAACCGTTACAAAGAAAGGTATCCATTGTTTCCATCCTAATTGAATCATTTCTTTAAATAAAGCTGGTTTTGCTAGTTTATAACCAACTATCAATAAAATTGCAGCCAATACAGATAGCGGAATTTTATTTAATAACGTAGGAATTAATATTACAGAAATCAATAATAGAAAACCATGTATAATTGCAGAAATTTTAGTTCTTCCTCCAGATTGAATATTTGCAGAACTTCTAACAATAACTTGTGTTATAGGTAAACCCCCAATTAAACCAGAAATAATGTTTCCAGTTCCTTGCGCTAATAATTCTCTATTTGTAGGTGTAACATTTTTATGAGGATCTAGCTTATCTGTTGCTTCCACACATAATAAAGTTTCTAAACTAGCAACCAAAGCAATAGTAAATGCTACAACCCAAATCTCTGGGTTTGTAATTGCTCCAAAATTTGGAAAACTAAATTGCCCTAGAAAAGAATCGAAACTATCTGGTACAGGAACGCTAACTAAATGTTCTGAATTTATACCATATTTAGAGTTTTCACCCATTACAAAATAGTAAACAATACCAGCAACAACAGCTACTAAAGGACCTTGTATTATTTGAAATATTTTTCCTTTCTTAGAAAGAACATTACTCCAAAGTAATAAAATTCCTAAACCTATGAAACCAATAATTGTTGAACCTATGGTAATATTATCTGCAATATTTAAAATTGCAGAGAAAGTGTTTTCCCCAGACGCTTCTATAAAACTATCTGCACCTTCAGCTTCAGCATCGTAACCAAAAAAGTGAGGAATTTGTTTTAAAATGATAATAATACCAATACCAGTTAACATTCCTTTAATTACAGATGATGGAAAATAATAACCAATAATACCCGCTTTTAAAAAGCCGAAAATTAATTGAATTACTCCTCCTAAAACTACAGCAACTAAAAAGTTTTCATAACCTCCTAATGTACCAATTGCTGTTAATACAATTGCAGCTAAACCAGCTGCAGGTCCACTAACACCTATTTTAGAACCACTTAAGCCACCTACTACTATTCCTCCTATAATTCCTGCGATTAAACCAGAAAATAAAGGAGCTCCACTTGCCAATGCAATACCTAAACACAAAGGTAGTGCTACGAAAAACACAACAATACTTGCTGGTATATCGTTTTTAATATATTTAAACATTATGTAAAATGATTTATACCCTAAATACAATATTTAGAGTTTTATAATTTGAAATTTGATTTATTTTGTCTTAATTTAAAATGAATTATGACAAAAATTTGGGTGGTGGTGTAGTTATTTTTGGATATTCTGAAGTGTAGTTTTTAGATTTAAAACGAATATCCTTTTTGTATTGAATACCAAATAATAATAAATTACTACAATTTTCTGTCGTTTGAATTTTTATTTCTAAATTTTTCGCAGATTTTTTTCCATGGTTTTCTTCCTCTTCGTTCATATCAAGAACAAAAGCAATGTTAAGGGTATTGTCAACCAAACTAATAACTGTTGGAGCAATTAGTAAAGTTGAGAAAATGATTGAAAAAAATAGGGCTATTCTAACTTTCAAAAAATAATTTATTTAATCTGTGCAAAAGTAATAAAGGTTTTTAAAATAACTGTTAAAGAAAAACTAAAAATCATTCAACAGTTTAATTTCATCAGCAATTATCCAACCTAATTTGCCGTCTGCTAATTTAATTTTTTTCCAATTATCTACAGCATCTAACACATATACTTTTGTACCTTCATGTAAAGTAAATACTTCTTCAGAGTTCAAAGTTGGTGCGTTTCTAACTTCAGTTTTTTCAACAAAAACAATGGCTTCAACTTTATTTATTGAAGAATTATATTGATGATAAGTAATAGAAATTGAGGCTATTAATATTATAAAACTAATAATACTTGTAACAAAATATAAACGTTTTTTTGTTGGAATTTCTGCAAAATAGAACAGTAAAAATAAGATGGCTGCTAAAAATGAAAAAATAACAACAACTATTGCCCACTGATTGTAAGATAGTTTTTGTATATAATTTGCATTAAATTTTTGAAGAACAGTTTTAGGTAATTCTTCAATATTATCTAAAGCCAAACGTTTTGCAAATACCAAATTGTTTTTTACATCTTCGTTTAAAGGATTAATCTTTAAAGCTTTTTCATAGTAATAAATAGAAGGCCCAACTTTATTTAATTTGTAATAAGAGTTACCTAGATTGTAATACAATTCTGATGAAACTAAATCTTTAGACTCTATTTGTTTATAAATTTCAATTGCTTTGGTAAACTCGCCATTTTTATATAAACTGTTTGCATTTGTAAACAAACTATCTACATTTTGTGCAGTTAAGAAACTGCTTGTCATCAAAAAAATAAAAAAGATTTTTTTCATTTTATAGCTGTTTATCTAGTTGAACAATTACTTCTTTTGCTCGCTCAAATTCTTCTTTCATTTGTGTTGCAGTAAAAGGAGTATAACGTGCAAAGTCAGAACTTTTTAATACTTCAATAAATTGATGAATAGTAGTGTTATCTACTTTTTTACTTTCTAAAATTTGAGTAATTTTTTCTTTACTAATATCTGCAGTTTCTACACCTAACTTTGCTTTTAAATAGTTGTGTAAAGCACGCTCTAAAGCTTCGTAAAAAGCTTCTTTTTTACCTAATTGTTTTTGAGCTTCAGATAAATATTTTTTTGCTAATCTTTCGGCTTTTCTAGTTCTGTTTCCAACAATATCATTACTTCTTTCTTCGTTCTTTTTGGCAATAAAAATTCCGATAGGAATTGTAATTAAAGGCAGTAATAACAACACATAAAATAGGTTCGATTTAAAAAAGTCTGAATTTTCTGTAGTAGTAAAACTACTTTTTGTTGCAATGTATCTAAAGTTTTTACCTGTAACAACTACATCTTGTTTTTTTATAGAGTTTGTATCTACCGTAACAAGTTCTTTTCCTTCTATAACATCTACATAAAAATCTTCTGAAGTAATTGTCTTGTATTTTTCTTCTTTTGGATTAAAATAAGAAAAAGAGACATTAGGTATTTTATACTTTCCTTTATATTGAGGTACAATTGTATATAAATCAGAAACGGAACCAGAAATTCCGTTAGAAGCAACTCTAACTTTTTCTTTTCTTTCTGGTTGATATTTTTCTAGTTCTACTGGAGTTGTAATTTCTGGCAACTCAAATAATTTTAAATTTCCTTTTCCAGATATTTCTACTTTAATTTGAGAAGATTCATTGGCTTTTAAAACCCCTTTACTTAAAGCTACATCAAAATTAAAATCTCCAACAGCTCCAATAAAGTTTGCTGGTTTTCCTTCTAAAGGAAGGTCTTTTGCTCTTATTATTTTTTTAGCTGAAGAAAATTCTTTTGTAACATTTCTAGTAATTACATTCCCAAAAAAATCTGCTCTACCTGTAGGAACACCAATTACAATATCCATTTTCATTGGATCTATTTCTAATTTTCCGGATTTTGTTGGTATTAATAACGCTTTTTGAAGTGTTATATATCTATAATCTTCTCCATTATATTTTCCTTTTCTAACAGGTAATTGTCCGTTAATTTTAATTTCTTGATTCCAGAATCCGTTATATTTTGGCGCTTCTGTAACTCCGTAATTATAGACACTTACGTTTTCGCTTACGTACAATCTATACTCTACATAAATTCCTTCGCCAACATAAGGTCTAGATTTAGATATTTCTGCTACTAAATGAATATTTTGTTGCGCAATATAATTAGGATCATTTGGGTCTTTAGGAATCTCTACAGCGTCTAAAACAATAATTTTTATAGGTTCTGACTTTATTGTTTTTCCACCAAATTCTACACTTGCTGCACCAATTGTTAGTTCTCCTTTTCTTGTTGGTTGAATGATGTAAGTGTAAGATTGAGAGAAGCTTACTTTTCCGTTAATCCAAGATTGACTAACAGATTGGCTTGGACCACCAACAATTTTAAAATTAGTAAAATTGGGTGGCGTAAAATTATCTCCACCTTGTTTATCAACAGAAAACTCTATTCGTAAACGTTGATTTAAACCTAATTTATTTTTACTAACTTTTGATGTTAAGGTTGCTTCTTGCGCAATCACAGAAAGTGACAGCAAACTAATAAATAATGATATGTAAAATTTCAACTTCATCTTCTTCTATGAGCTTTTAACTTACCAATCTTTTTCTTGTTTTACTTTTTTACCTTTAGCTTTTTTAGCATTCATTTTCTTTTGGGTTTTTTTCTCCTCATTGTTTAAGCTTTCTAACAACTGCTTAATTTGTTGAGGTGTCATTTTACCCTGTTGTGGCTTTGGTTTTTGTTTATCTTTTTTGTCGTCCTTTTTAGGATCTTTATTTTTGTCTTTGTCCTTATCTCCTTCACCATCTTTGTCCTTATTGTCTTTCTTATCTTTATCTTCTCCGTCCTTTTTATCTTTGTCTTTTCCTTTATCCTTGTCGTCTTTTTTGTCTTTATTATCCTTTTTGTCTTTGTTTTTATCGTCTTTGTTTTGCTGATTTTCTTTGTCTACCATTTTTTGGGCAACAGCTAAATTATAACGAGTTTCATCATCATTAGGATTGTTTCTTAAAGCATTTTTATAAGCATCTACAGCTGGTTGATATTGTTTAGACTCCATCATTGCATTTCCAATATTATGGTATGCTTCGGCCTTGGTAAACTTATCTGTTGCAGTTTTTGCGGTTAATTCGTATTGTGGAATTGCTTCTTTGTAATTTTTATTTTGATACAAAGCATTTCCTAAATTATAGGCAGCTTTGTCGTAATTAGAGTTACTTCCCAAAGCTTTTTGATATGCTACAGAAGCATCTGTAAATTGTTGTTTCTGGTACAACTCATTTCCTTGACGTAACATTTTTCTAGCTTCTCTTTGTAAAGCTATAGAATCTTTTTGAGCTAAAATTTCTTTGGAAGAAAATAGCATCAAAAAGATAATCAGTAAATATTGAATTTTTTTCATGTTATTTTTTCGTTTTTTCTTCGTTGAATAAATCAACTTTTCTTAACCATTTTGTTTTCTTATCGAATAAGAAAATATCTATAATTAAGAATAGCAAACCTAATGCCAAAAACCATTGAAACTGGTCTTTATAATCTGAAAACTGTTTGGTTTCAAATTCATTTTTTTCTGCATTAGCAATAATTTCTGTAATGGTTTTTACAGGATTATCTGTAATATTTCCATCTATATATTTTCCGTCGGCAATATCAGCAATTCCTTGCAAAACTTCGGAATTTCGTTTGGTAATTACGGTTTCTCCTTTATTGTCTTTTTTATAGCCAATCATAGAGTTATTTAAACGAACAGGAATTGGGCCACCGTTTTCTGTACCAACACCAACTGTATAAATTTTTACACCATCATTTGCTAAATTTTGTGCAACTTGTTTTGTTTCTTCTTGATGATCTTCTCCATCAGAAATAATAATTAAGAAACGATTTGTTTGTTCATCATTATTATAATAGGTTTTTGCCAATTCTAAAGCTTCACTTATTGCTGTTCCTTGGCTAGAAACCATATCCGGATTCGCATTTTGCAAAAACATATTTGCTGCTCCGTGATCTGTTGTAATTGGTAAAAGTGGATACGAATTACCTGCATATACAATAATACCAACTCTATCTGAACCTAATTTATCAATAATTTTAGAGATAATTTGTTTCGATTTTTCTAAACGATTTGGCGCAATATCTTCTGCCAACATACTTTTAGAAACATCTAAAGCAAAAACAACATCTACACCTTCTCTTTTTACTGTTTTTAATTTGGTTCCCATTTTCGGGTTTACCAAAGAAATTACTAAAAAGGCAATACCAATTGATAACATAATCAATTTTAGTACCGATTTAAAAGTGGATGAATTCGGCGCTAATTTCTGAAGTAAATTCGCATCAGAAAATTTACGTTGCGTTCTTTTTTTCCACCATAAAACCAATAGAAAAACAACAACTATTGCAGGAATAATTGCGAGTAGATAAAAATAAATTGGCTCTTCTATTTTATACATTTTAAATAAAACTCTTAAATAATGTGTTTCTTAAAATGAATTCTAATATTAATAATCCCAATCCGAAAAAGACAAAAATTCTATATTCTTCTTGGTAATTGTAATATTTGAATTCTTCTATTTTTGTTTTTTCTAGCGTATCAATTTCATCATAAATTTCTTTTAATGATGTATTGTCTGTTGCTCTAAAATATTTTCCTTCTGTTTCTGATGCAATATCTTTTAATAAAGCTTCGTCAATTTCTACTTGTTGTTTTCTAAAGTTTAATTTTCCTGTTCTTGGGTCTTTACTCCATGGAAAATCTGCCATTCCGTTGGTTCCAATTCCTATGGTGTAGGTTTTAATTTTCAGTTCTTTCGCTAATTCAGTAGCTGTTCTTGGGTCTATGTTTCCAGAGTTATTTACACCATCTGTTAGCAAAATAATAACTTTACTTTTTGCTGTGCTTTCTTTTAAACGATTTACAGCAGAACCTAAACCCATCCCTATAGCTGTTCCACCTTCTAATTGTCCCCATTTTAATTCAGAAATGGTTCTTTTAATAATGCTTTTATCACTTGTAATTGGAGTTTGTGTAAAGCTTTCTCCTGCATAAACTACAATCCCAATTCTATCATTTGGTCTTCTGTCTACAAAATCTATTGCTACTTTTTTTAATGCTTCTAAACGATTTGGTTTTAAATCTCTAGCAAGCATACTTGCAGAAACATCAATTGCCATAACAATATCAATTCCTCTATTCGTTTTCGTTTTTTTACTTACAGAAACATTTCTTGGTCTTGCCAAAGCCACAATTATTGCTGCTAAAGCAAGTAAACGTAATAGATATAGAAGCGGTTTTAATTTCGATAAAATTGATGCTTCAACTTTAAAACCTTTTACACTTGGCATTGTTAAAACTGCGGCGTCTTTTTTGCGCATAAAGAAATGCCAAACTGCAAAAAGTGGAATTAAAACTAATAGCCACAGAAACTCCGGATTTAGAAACTCAAAATTATTCCAATTCATCATCTTTTTCTACAATTGGTTTAGGTTTTAAATTACTCACAATATCTTGAGCGTCTTTTCTATCTTCTTCTATTTCTAGAGCTAATGGTTTCGATTTTGCAAACTTTACCAAATCTGCTTCTCTCAACAAGCTTTTTAATTTGTCTATTGTTTCTTGTGATGTTTGAATGGTATCCGCATGTTTAAAATCTTTAATCATGTCTAAAATTTCATCCGTTGTATTTTCTAGCGCTGGTACTTTTAGCTCACGTTCTATATAACCACGCACTATTTCTGTTAATTCAGAATAATATTCTTTTATTTTATTGTTTTGCCACAATAGTTTTTCGTCTAATTCATTCAACCTATAAATTGCCTCTTCATAAGGTGGCAAAGTTCTGTAAGTTGGTTCTTCTTGTTCTTCTTTTCTTTTTCTGATAACAAACCAGTAAATCCAAAATCCAATAATAGCTAATGCAGTAAGAAGAATGTATATGTAAATTTTAAAATCATCAAAAGTGTAAGGTTCTTTTTTAATAGATTTTATAGGAAATTTCTTCACTTTAGTAGTATCAACAGCAATAGTAGCCACATTTACCAATAAAGAATCTGTTAAGTAAGCTTGGTTTTTTACAAAAATTTGTTGTTGTGGAATATAAAAAGAACCGCTATCGAAACCCGTTAAAATATATTTTCTAATTAAAGAATTCTTTAAGGTATCTGTATTTGTTGAATCTACAATTTCTAACCCTTTTAAAACTAATTTTGGAAGGATTACATTTTGAGTTTCATCAACAGAAATTTTTAAGTTGAATTGCTCACCAATTCTAATATTTGTGGTGTCTATTTCTGCTTTAACCATTGGTTTTTGTGCAAAACCGATAGCAGAAATTAATAGAAAAATATGTAATATGTATTTTTTCATTTTTACTTATCTCCCTTTATGTTTAAAATAACCTAGTAATTTTTTCACGTAACTTTCATCAACTCTTGTGTTGATAGTTCCTGCGCCACTTCTTTTAAACATGTTTGTATAATAATCTTGTAAACGTAATGCATTTGCTTTGTAACTTGTTCTTACAGATTTAGATGCTGTATTTACCAATTGAACATTTCCAGTTTCTGAATCTAACATGGGTACCATTCCTAAATTAGGGATTTCCTCATCATGTTTGTCATAGATTCTTATACCTGTTAAATCGTGTTTTTTTGCCGCAATTTTTAATGTTTTTTCATAATCATCATCCATAAAGTCAGACAACATAAAAACAATTGCTCTTTTCTTCATTACGCTTGATAAAAACTTTAAAGCAGCAGCAATATCTGTTTTTTTACTTTTCGGTTTAAATTCTATTAATTCTCTAATGATTCTTAAAACGTGACTTTTTCCTTTTTTCGGAGGAATAAAGAGTTCTATATCATCAGAAAATAAAATTAAACCAACTTTATCATTATTTTGAGTTGCAGAAAATGCCAATGTTGCTGCAATTTCTGTAACGGTATCTTTTTTAAATTGTGTGGATGTTCCAAAGTTTTCAGAACCAGAAACATCTACTAACAACATCATTGTTAATTCTCGTTCTTCTTCAAAAACTTTAATATAAGGTTCGTTGTAACGCGCTGTAACATTCCAGTCTATGGCTCTAACATCATCACCAAATTGGTATTGTCTTACTTCAGAAAAAGTCATACCACGTCCTTTGAATGATGAATGGTATTCACCTCCAAAAATATGATCAGACAAACGACGTGTCTTAATCTCTATTTTACGAACTTTTTTAAGTATTTCTTTAGTATCCATGAGCCCATCCTAAATCCTTCCCAAAGGGAAGGACTTTTACCAATTGATTATTAAATTACTTTTGTTTTTTGCCAAAGTTTATTCAACTTTTTTATAGTTTTTTCCACTTTATAGAGTTCGATTCCCTCCACAATTTCCCCCTTTGGGGGATAAAAGGGGACCTTTATGGTACTTCAACTTCATTAATAATAGAATTAATAATGTCTACAGAAGTTACGTTTTCTGCTTCTGCCTCGTATGTAATTCCTATTCTGTGACGTAAAACATCGCCAACAACAGCTCTAACATCTTCTGGAATTACATAACCTCTTCGTTTTATAAAAGCATAACATTTTGCAGCTTTAGCTAAATTGATACTTCCACGAGGTGAAGCTCCAAAACTGATTAAATCTTTTAATTGTGGTAAGTTGTATTTTTCTGGATAACGAGTTGCAAAAATAATATCTAGAATATATTTTTCGATTTTCTCGTCCATATAAACTTCGTTTACAACTTCTCTTGCTTTTATAATTTGGTCTGTAGAAATAACTGGATTTACTGTGGAATAATCTCCAGTTAAGTTCTGACGCATAATAATTTGCTCGTCTTGTAATCTAGGGTAGTCAATTACTACCTTCAACATAAATCTATCTACTTGTGCTTCTGGTAATGGGTAAGTTCCTTCTTGTTCTACAGGGTTTTGAGTTGCCATTACTAAAAATGGTTCATCTAATTTAAAAGTAGTATCCCCAATAGTAACTTGTCGTTCTTGCATTGCTTCTAATAAAGCAGATTGTACTTTTGCAGGCGCTCTGTTTATCTCATCTGCTAACACAAAATTCGCAAAAATAGGTCCTTTTTTAATTTCGAAACTATTCTGTTTCATGTTGTAAATCATGGTACCAACAACATCTGCAGGTAATAAATCTGGTGTAAATTGCACTCTACTAAAGCTACCTTGTACAGCTTTAGATAACGTATTAATTGCCAAAGTTTTTGCCAAACCTGGTACTCCTTCTAAAAGAATATGTCCATTACCAAGCAAACCAATTAACAAACTTTCTATCATTTGTTTTTGCCCAACAATTACTTTATTCATTTCTAAAGTAAGAATATCTATAAAGGCACTTTCTCTTTCGATTTTCTCGTTAATAGCTCTTACATCTACATCCATTTGTATATTGAATTATGTGTTAAAATTTTAGAAAAACAAAGCTACAATTTTAACATACTTATATTTGTTAAAAGTTGGTTAAAGATACTATGTTATTTTTTTCTATTTTTATAAAAAATTTTACCTCTTAAAATAGTACATGGAAAAATTAACGGATAAATTTATTTGGAAATCTTTAAAAGAAGGAGATTTAAATGCGTTTTCTGTACTTTTTGAAAGTTATTACCCGAAATTACATGGTTATGGATTAAAAATATCTAAAGATGAAGCCCTTACAGAAGATACTTTACAGGACTTTTTCTTATATATTTATGAACATAGAGAAAATTTAAGTGATTTAGACACGATTGCTCCCTATCTTTTTACATCTTATAAACGTTTCTTGTTAAAGGAGATGAAAAAAAATGAAAAAGTAAAATACACAGATTTTTCTGAAGAAACAATTACAGACATTAAGTTTACACCAGAAGAATTAATAACAAATCAAGAAACCGAAGAATTTAAAAATAAAAACTTGTCTAAAGTCTTAAACAAGTTGCCAAACAGACAGAAGGAAGCCATTTATTTAAAATATTACAGTGGCTTAAAAGCTAAAGAAATATCCGAAGTAATGAATATTAATTACCAAAGTGTAGTGAATACACTTCACAAAGCCATTAAAAATTTAAAAGAAGAAATTTCTATTATAAAATTATTTAATTAAGCTTTAACATAAAATTTAGAGTATAAAAAAAAGAAAAAAGGCTTATACAAATAAGCGTAAGATTTATTGCAATGATTAAGAGAGAGTATACGAACATAAATGATTTTTTAGAAGACGATTCTTTTAAAAACTGGGTACACCAAGAAAACGGTACAGATATTAGTTTTTGGGAATTTTGGATTGAAAATAATCCTGAAAAATTAGCATTAGTAAATAAAGCGAAGGATCTTGTTTTAGGAGTTTCTTTTCAAAAAAACTTTGTTAGTGAAGAAAAAGTTGCTTTAGAATGGAGTAAATTGGCATCTAAAATTAAAGATAGAAAGGCAAAACCAAAAAGAAAAGTAAGGTTTTTAAAACAATTTGGTGCAGCTGCTTCTATTTTATTGTTAGTATCAGTTGGGTTTTATTTTATCAATAAAAACACAAAAATTACTCATAAAACCAATTATGGTGAAATTCTTAATATTAAATTACAAGACGGAAGTGATGTTACACTAAACTCAAACTCTAGTTTGTCTTACTACAAAAATGAAAGTAGAAAAGTATGGCTTTCTGGCGAAGCATTTTTTCAGGTTGATAAAAAGAAAGCTACAAACGCAAAATTTTGGGTTTTAACAAACGATTTAGAAGTTGAAGTTTATGGGACTTCTTTTAACGTAAATACAAAAAAGCAAAAAACAGATGTATTTTTAGAAGAAGGAAATATTTGGCTAAAACTAAAAAATGGGAGCGATAAAAAAATGATTCCTGGAAATTATATTTCTTATTCTGCCGATAAAAATAAAATTCTAGAAGAAAAAAACATCTTCAACCCTACTATAAAAACATCTTGGAAAGATGGTTCTTTACTTTTTGATAACCTATCTTTGGAAAAAGCAATGGAAAAAATAGAAGAATCTTATGGATACTCTATTGTTTTTAAAGATGAAGTAAGCAAAAATACTTTAATTACAGGAGCAGTTCCTATTACTAATATTGATATTTGCTTAAAAGCGATTGAAAAATCTGTTGATGTCATTATTACTAAAAAGGATAATAGTTTAGTTATCAGTAAAAAGTAGGTATAACTTTAAATTTGTAAATGTTTCAAAAATTAGTATTCATAAAACTTATAGTACTTGTTCTTGTCATTTTTACACCTAAACAAATAGCCGCTCAAGAGCACAAAATAAATACAATACCTTTAGCAACCTTATTAGACAAAATTAGTGCAGAACATAAAATATTCTTTACGTATAGTGCTAATTTACTTTCCAATAAATTTATACAGGATAAAGGTTTCGTAAATTTATCTTTAAAAAAAACGATTTCTTTATTAGAAAAATTAACACCTTTTTTATATGACGATTTAGGAAATAATTACTACGTAATTTATCCTAAGAAAGAATCAAAAAAGAAAACAATTCAATCAAATAAAAAAGCAATTTCTTCTACTTTTATTGATGTTGATTCTACTTCTAAAGAAACTAAAATTTTTGTAAAAGGAATTGTTTTAAGTTCAGATAACGAACCTCTTAATGGTGCAACTTTACAGGAGAAAGGTTCGTCAACAGGAATCACCACAAATACAGATGGAACTTTTCAATTTGAAATTAAAAAAGAGAATTTAGTTACTATTAGTTTTTTAGGATGTAATTCTAAAACGATACAACTTTTTCCAAATAAGTTTAATACAATTACTTTATTATCTGGTCAAGAATTAGATGAGGTAAAGGTTGTTGGCTCTAGAAATAAAAATAGAGTAGCTAATGATACACCAGTAGCTATAGATTTTATAGATATAGAAAAATCAGCAACACAAAGTAGTCAAATTGAAGTAAATCAGTTTTTACAGTATGTAATTCCTTCATTTAACTCAACAAAACAATCTGGTGCAGATGGCGCAGATCATATAGATCCTGCAACAATAAGAGGTTTAGGACCAGACCAAACATTGGTTTTAATTAACGGAAAAAGAAGACACCAAGCATCATTAATAAATTTATACGGAACAAGAGGAAGGGGAAATTCTGGTACAGATTTAAATGCAATTCCTATTTCTGCCATTAAAAGAATAGAATTATTAAGAGATGGCGCTTCTGCACAATATGGTTCAGATGCAATTGCTGGAGTCTTAAATATTGTATTAAAAGATACGGATGACGAATTAAATGTAAGTTCTACTTTTGGTTTTAATAATGCAGATAGTGAAAGTGTTTTTCCAAATAAAATAGATGGTTTTACTTACAAATTAGGATTAAATTATGGAGTTAAAATAAACAAAGGAGGTTTTATAAATTTTTCTATTGAAGCTTTATCATCTGACAATACTTTAAGAAACGGAACTAGCGCTAGAGAAAAATATGGGCAAGCTGCCATGAAAAATGTGAGTCTATTTTTTAATTCTGAAGTTCCTGTAAATAGAAAAATAAAACTGTATGCAAATGGAGGTTTTAATTATAAAAATCCAGAGTCTTTTGCGTTTACTAGAACACCAAATAGCGAAAGAAATGTCCTTGAGATTTACCCTAATGGATTTAACCCATTAATTACTTCAAATATTATAGATAACTCTCTATCTATTGGTATGATTACAGAATTTAAAGAATGGAATGTAGATATTAACAATACATTTGGTAGAAATAATTTTCATTATTTTATTAAAAATACTTTAAATGCTACACTAGAAGAAAATTCACCTACAGAGTTTGATGCTGGTGGACATCAATTAATACAAAACACAACAAGTATCGATTTTTCTAAATATTTTATAAAGGAAACGTATGGCTTTAATATGGCTTTAGGTTTAGAATATAGATTAGATAAATACAAAATATTTTCTGGTGAAGAAGCTTCTTATGCTTCTTATGATATTAATGGAGATTTGGCAGATTCGAAAACACCAAATTCAGATTATAAAGTGCATAATGGAGAAATTAGACCTGGAGGCTCACAAGGTTTTCCTGGATATTCTCCCATTAACGAAGTAGACAGAAATAGATCTAATTTTGGAGTTTATTTAGATACAGAAATAGATTTTTCAAAAAAAATAATGTTAGGTGCTGCAATGCGTTTTGAGTATTATAGCGATTTTGGAAGCACATTAAATTACAAGCTAGCATCTAGATATAAACTTACAAAAAAAATCAATTTAAGAAGTTCTTACAGTACTGGTTTTAGAGCGCCGTCATTGGCACAAGGTTATTATAATTTAACGTTTACAAACTTTATAGGAAGTGCGCCTTCAGAGTCTTTTTTGGTTGCAAATAATAGTCCAATTGCTAGAAGATTTAATATTGATAAATTAAAAGAAGAAAAAGCTAGAAACTTTAGTGTAGGATTAACAGCAAAATTGAGCTCAACATTTAATGCAACAATAGATTCGTATTATGTTTCTATTAAAGATAGAATTATTTTAAGCGGAAATTTTGATGCTTCAAGTTTAGGCTCTGGAATAGATAATGTACAGTTTTTTGCAAATGGTGTAAATACCAAAACCACAGGTGTAGATTTGGTTTTAAATTGGAGAAAAAAGTTTAATAATGGTGAGTTGTCATTTGATTTTTCTGGAAACATCAATCATATGAAAATAACAGATATTAATAATAAATTGTTAGATAAAGAAGCTTTTTTCGGAGAGAGAGAACAACAGTTTTTATTAGCATCTGCACCAAAAAGTAAATTTAATTTGGGTATTAATTATGAATATAAAAAACTAAAAACGTCCATAAATTTTACTAGATTTAGTGAAATTAAATTAATTGATTGGCAAATTGGTCAAGACATAACTAATTTCAATAATTCTGAAGCAGAAAGATTATCTGCTGCAACAGATATTTATCAACCAAAAATAACTACAGACTTACATTTAAGCTATCAATTCAATAAAATTATTAATTTACAAATAGGTGCCAATAACTTGTTTAACATCTATCCAACAAAACAAAATAGTTTTACTGATAGTGGTGGTTTGTGGGATGCTACACAAATGGGAACAAATGGCTCATTTTACTACACTAAATTGAATTTTAGACTTTAATTATTAGTGATTTATTTTCTTTTTACTGTTTTTCTTAAAAAAAAGTTAATTTTTAAGGGTATATTTTTTCTTTATTAGTCTTATATAATAAAAGGGTTCAAACTTTATAGATAAGAAAGGGCTTTGAAACAATTTTATTAACTAATAATTTATTTATGAAACAAAAGTATTTATTAAGATTATGTACAATTACTTTTATGTTTATGCTGCCTCTAGGGTTACTTGCACAAACAATTAAAGGAAAAGTAACAGATTCATCAGGCGCAGGATTGCCTTATATGAATATAGTTGAAAAAGGAACATCTAATGGTGTAGTTTCCGACGATAATGGAGAATTTTCTATTACAGTTAAAAATTTACCTACAACTCTAGTAGTTTCTTCTATGGGTTTTAAAACTAAAAACGTAAAAGTAACTCAACCTTCTTATTTAACAATTTCTGTTAGTGAAGATAATGCTTTAGACGAAGTAGTTATTACAGGTTCTAGAGCTCCAGCAAGAAGTAATACTAAAAGTCCTTTACCAATAGATATTGTATCTGCAAAAGATTTAGTTTCTACAGGTCAAACAACTTTTGATAAAGCTTTACAATTTAAGATTCCTTCATTTAACACGGTTCAAACACCTGTAAATGATGCAACTTCTTTATTAGATCCGTATGAAATTAGAAATATGGGGCCAAGTAGAACGTTAATTTTAATCAACGGAAAACGTAAAAACTTATCTGCATTATTATACACGCAAACATCTCCAGGTAGAGGTGAAACAGGGTCAGATATTTCTGGAATACCAGTAGATGCTATTAAATCTGTTGAGGTTTTAAGAGATGGAGCTTCTGCACAGTATGGCTCAGATGCAATTGCAGGCGTAATAAACATTATTTTAAAAGATAATAAAAACGGAGGTTCTGCAACTTTAAGAACAGGAATGACTTCTGAAGGTGATGGAGAAATGTTTGGTGTTTCTGTTAACAATGGTTCTGCTATTGGAGACGATAAAGGATTTATCAATTATACATTAGATTTTTCTAAAACTAGTCTTGCAAACAGACCAGGAACAGTGAACGCTGAAGGAGAAGCTGCAGATTTTGGAGCAAATATTGCTGATGTTCAAGAGTTTTTATCTAGAAGACCAGATGCTGGTAACATTAATGGATCACCAGAAACGGCTGCTGCTAAATTTTTAGTAAATGGTTCTTACAGCTTAAGTGATGAAACGAATCTTTATTTTAACGCAGCTTTTATCAATAAAAAAGTAAATAGTTTTGCGAACTATAGAACTCCTTACTGGAGAACTGTTGGAGATTTTCCATATTTAGCAGACTTTTTTCCAGGAAACCATCCTACTAATGCAGGTGGTTATGATGGTTATGTACCAACGTTCGAAGGAGATTTAAATGATTACAATGCTACAATAGGTTTTAAATCTGTTATAAATGATTGGAATGTAGATGCTAGTTTTACAACTGGTGGAAACTCACAAACTTACAAAGTAAATAATTCTCACAATAGAAACTTTGTATACTCTCCTTCAACTTGGGTAGATGCAAATAATAATGGAGTTATTGATCAAGGAGAAGTTTCAGAAGGTGCTCAATTGTATAGAGAAAATAGTAAGAAATCTTTTGATCCAGGAGGAACAGGATTTTATCATAATGTAGGAAATTTAGATGTTTCTAAAATTCTTTCAGATGATTTAAGTATCGCTTTTGGTACAGAGTTTAGATATGAAACTTTTGAGGTTATTGAAGGTGAATTAGGTTCTTATGATGGTGGTGGTGCAGATTCTTTTGCAGGAAATAGCCCAGAAAATTCAGGAGAATTTACTCGTTACAATTTTGGTGGTTATGCTTCTTTAAACTGGAGTCCTACAGATAACTTAACTTTAGACGGAACAATTAGATCTGAAAACTATTCTGATTTCGGTAACGCATTTGTTTGGAAAGTAAGTTCTGCTTACACAATTTCAGATAAATATACTTTAAGAGGTTCTTTATCTACAGGGTTTAGAGCACCAACATTACACCAAATTTATACGCAAAAAGCACAATATAGTTTTGTTCCTGGACAAGGAATACAAGTTGGTGGTTTGGTAAATAATGTGTCTTCTCAAGCAGGTTTATTAGGTATTCCAAAATTAAAGCAAGAAACGTCTACTAACTTTACCCTTGGTTTAGGTGGTAAAGTAAATAGAAATTTAAGTTTTACTGTAGATTACTATAGTATAAATGTTGAAGATAGAATTGTATTAAGTACAGAGATTACTCCTCCGAATTTACCAGCTTTTGCAGGTTTATCAGATTTAAGTTTCTTTGTAAACGCTTTAGATACTAAAACATCTGGTTTAGATGTTGTAATTGGTTATAATAAAATTGAAGCAGGTAGTGGAACATTAGGTTTTAATTTATCTGGTAACTATACAATTAAGAACGAAAGAGATGGGGAAGTTAAAAACCCAGCTTCTGTTGCTGCAACTGGTCAATCTGTTGTAAATGACACACAAGAAGCTTTATTCTTTACTTCTAGACCAAAAACAAAATGGATTTTAGGAACTACTTACGATGTTGGTAAATTCGGTCTTTCTTTAAATAACACTTATTTTGGAAAAACTACATTTAAACAACAAGGTATGAGTAAAGATTTAAGAACAGAATTTACTCCTAAAATTGTTACAGATTTAGGTATTAACTTTAATGCTACAGAAAAATTAACACTTGCATTAAACATTAATAACTTATTAAATGTATTACCAGAATGGAGCTTTAAAGCAGAAAATGCAGCGGGTACAGCTATATTAGCAAACCCTGCTCAAGTTCAAAACCAATCTAATTTAATTACATTCAATCAACGTTATTCTCAAATGACGTATGATGGTTACCACTTTAGTCAATTAGGAACGATGTTTAATTTATCTTTAAACTATCAGTTTTAATAAACTAATTATTTGAGTTGATAAGTGCTACTTGAAAAAGTAGCACTTTTTTTTATCTTTAAATTCAATTTTAAGAAAGTTGTTTCTTTATTAAATAAGAATTATGATTACTTATACAAGAACCAAATCTATAATAGAATTGAAGCAGATTTTAGAGCTTCAAAGTAAAAACTTACCTAATGATTTATCTTCAAATGAAAAGAAGAAAGAAGGTTTTGTAACGGTACAACACACTTTAGATGTTCTAGAAAAGATGCATAAAGTTTGTCCTCATACAATTGCTAAATTCAATAACAAAGTAGTTGGTTACGCAATGTCTATGACAAAAGATTTTGCAGAAGAAATAGATGTTTTAAAACCAATGTTTTTAGAAATAAACAATATAATTTCTAATGAAAACTATATTGTTATGGGACAAATATGTGTGGATAAAGAACACAGAAAAAAAGGTGTTTTTAGAAGTTTGTACAATTTTATGAAAGAAGAGGTTGCAAAAGATTATAAGTGTATAATAACCGAAATAGATGCAGAAAACACACGTTCTTTAAATGCTCATAAATCAGTTGGGTTTAAACATCTAAAAACCTATGTTTCTAACAAGCAAAATTGGGTAATTGTATCTTTAAAATGCTAATATTTTTTTAAAGAAAAAGTGTCTTTTTCAAATTCTCCGTAGGTAAAATACTGAATCCAATCGCCAAGATTTATATACGTTGAATTTTCTTGAAGTTTAATTTCTAATGGTAAATGCCTATGTCCAAAAACAAAGAAATCGTACTGTTGTTCTGTTAGTTTTTGTTTACAATATTGTACTAACCATTCGTTTTCGTCACCTAAATATTTTGCGTCTTCATCACCAGAAATCAATTTGTTTTTAACAGACATATATTGTCCTAATCTAACGCCTAAATCTGGGTGTAGCCATCTAAACATCCATTTGAATAAAGGAAAAGTAAAGACTTTTTTCATTCTTTTGTAGCCTTTATCTCCAGGGCCTAAACCATCTCCATGACCAATAAGAAATTTTTTATTATTGATGATAAACTCTTGAGGAGAATGAAATACAGGAATATTTAATTCTTTTTCGAAATAATCATTCATCCATAAATCATGATTTCCTACAAAGAAATAAATAGGAATTCCACTGTCTTTTATTTCAGCTAATTTTCCTAAAACCCTAACAAATCCTTTTGGAACAACGGTTTTATATTCGAACCAAAAATCAAATAAATCGCCTAAAATAAAAATTGCTTCAGCATCTTTTTTTACTTCGTCTAACCAGGCAACAAACTTTTTTTCACGAGGAAAACTCGCTTCTTGGGTTGGCGCACCTAAATGTTGGTCTGAAGCAAAATAGGCTTTTTTATTTGCTGAAGTTGTAATTGTTATCATTTCTACAAAGAAAAGCTATTCGTTTGTACTTTCCAACTCTAATACTTTCTGAAGCATTTTATCGTCTAAATGCATAATTCTATAAAAACCAACATCGCCAAAAAGTGTATTAGCAATTGAAGCTTTTAAATACTTTTTTATACTTTGTTTTGCCTGAAAAGAAGGTTTTATTGTGTCTTTTATTTCAGAGAGATAACGATCTAAAACAGTTTCATCTGTATCAAAATCTGTTATAAAAGTATTAATATCCCATTTTTGAAGCGCTTTTCTATTATTATCTACATAATCAAAAGCAAAATTATTAATGGTATTAAAATAATAATTAGACATGTAAGAAGTAGTGTCTATTGCTACAAAAACATCTGGTATTATACCACCACCACCATAAACTACTTTTCCTTTAGGAGTTGTAAATTTTAAAGAATCTACCACCTTTATACTGTCTTTACTTAACAGTTCTCCGCTAGAAATACGTTCTTGATAATCTTTATAATAATTCTTATTTCCTTCATGATCGTAGGGTTTTTGAATTGAACGACCTGTTGGAGTATAATAACGTGCAGTTGTTAAACGAACTGCAGAGCCATCACCTAAATCCATTTCTATTTGAACCAAACCTTTACCAAAAGAACGCCTTCCAATGATGGTTCCTTTGTCATTATCTTGTAGAGCTCCTGCAACAATTTCTGATGCAGATGCAGAATTTTCATCAATTAAAATATACAAACCACCTTTTTCGAAATCTCCTTTTGAGGTTGCAAAAGATTCTTCAATTAAGTTTTTATTGTTTTTTGTAAAGACAATTAATTTATCATCTTCCAAAAACTCATCAACAATACTATTTGCAATATCAATAAATCCACCACCATTTCCACGAAGGTCTAAAACCAAATCTGTCATTCCATCATCTATTAAATTGTCTAATGATGATTTGAATTCTGAATATGTATTTCTAGCAAAACGATCTAATTTTATATAACCAACAGAATCGTTAATCATATAAGCTAAATCTACACTTTTAATATTTACTTTGCCACGAGTTAAATTTACATTGAATAGAGAATCGTTACTTTTTCTGTAAATCTGAAGGTCAATTTTAGTATTTGGCTTTCCTTTTAAATAGCTTGGCACGTTACCACTTAACATATCTTTACCGAACAAAGTATCTTTATTAGCCATTAATATTCTATCTCCAGCTTTAATTCCGGCTTTTATACTTGGTCCACCTTTTATAGGTTGTATAACAGTAATTGAGTCATTTATCATTCTAAATTGAACGCCAATACCAACAAAATTACCTTGCATATTTTCTATGTTGGCTTGTTGGTTTTCTTTTGGAATATACACAGAATGCGGATCTAATTTACCCAACATTTGTGTAATTGCACCATCTAAAAGATTTTCTGTATTAACGGTATCTACATAATCTTTTTCAATAAAGTTGATAAGTCTTTTTATCTTTAATTCTTGTGATGAATTTTTAGATAACGACAATATATTAGACGAACTTCCGCCAAAAGAAACACCTATTAAAATTCCTATAATTACAGCTAAAGAAAAGTAAATTGGGAGGTTGTTTTTATTATTCATAGGGTAAATACTTGATTTTTACTCCTGCTTTTTCTAAAAATTCTAAACCAGAAGTATCTCTGTATGCTCTTGCATAAACAACACGTTCTATACCTGCTTGATGAATTAATTTACTGCATTGTGTACAAGGTGATAATGTAATATATAAAGTTGCGCCTTTTGCAGATTGAGTAGATGAGGCAACTTTTAAAATTGCATTTGCTTCTGCATGTAAAACTTCCCATTTTGTAAGACCTTCTTCATCTTCACAACAATTATCGAAACCAGTTGGAGTTCCGTTAAAGCCATCAGAAATTATCATTCTATCTTTTACAATTAATGCGCCAACTTGTTTGCGTTTACAATGAGATAATTTCCCCCATTCTAAAGCCATTTTTAAGTAAGCATTATCGTATTTTAATTGCTTTTTTTCTGTCATAATAACGAAAGTAAAAAGATTTGTAGAAACACCAAGTTAATTTCTTACCAAAAAACGCGGTCTATCATCATTTGAATTGAAAAACCTATTACAATTGATGAGCATACTAATACCCAATCTCTTCTAGTAACTCTAAAAAAGTTCTGAAGAATTGTACCAATAATTAATATTCCTAATACAATAATTATTTGTGCAGCTTCTATACCAAGTGCAAATTCTATTAAAGGAAATAATTTATCTTCTTCTCTACCAACCATCATTTTAAAATAGTTAGAAAAGCCAAGACCATGAATTAAACCAAAGAAAACAGCAAAGATTAAATTTATGTTTTCTTTACCTGTTGAAGATTTTTTTGCAGTTAAAACATTCATTACACCAGTTATGAAAATAGTTGCAGGAATTAAAAACTCAATTAAATCCATTCTTATTTTTAGAATTCCATAAGCAGATAATGCCAAAGTTACAGAATGACCTAATGTAAAAAGAGTAACCAACCACAATACTTTTTTCCATTGATTAAAGCTAAAAACAACAGCTAAAACAATTAGAAATAAAATATGATCATAAGCTTTTAAATCTAACACATGCGTTAGACCCATTTTGAAGTAAAGAATAAAATCGTTCATTTTTTATAAATTTAGAGGAATTTCAAAGATATTAAAAAAGCGAAAAAGGCAACGAATTTGTTGCCTTTAAAATATTATTTATTCCTTTTAAAAGTTAATTTTTATTTACTCCAATTTTTTATTTTGTGCCCCCAAATAGCAAATAATAGTATGATTATATAACAAGGAATTAAAATCCAATAACTGTCTGTAGAAGCATTTGCCATTGCCTGTGCTTCTTGTAAACCATTGGAAACTAATTCTTCTTTATTTGCATCAACAATTTTACCATATAATGGCGGAATAATTGCGCCACCAGAAATTGCCATAATTAAAAGTGCAGAACCCGTTTTTGTAAATTTTCCTAAACCATCTAAAGTTAAAGGCCAAATAGCTGGCCAAACTAAAGCGTTAGCGACACCTAAAGCTGCCACAAATAATATTGAGGTAAAACCAGTTGTATTTAAAATGCAAAAACTAAAAACGATTCCTAAAACTGCACTGGCAATTAAAGCAGTTTTTTGTTTTACATATTTAGGAATTAAGAAAACGCCTAAAGCATAGGTAGCAACCATTGCCATTAATGTGTAAGTGGTAAAAAACTTTGCTTCTTCACCCGTAAAACCAAGTGATATTCCGTAAGCAATAATAGTATCACCAGCAATAACTTCTGCACCAACATAAACGAACAATGCTAAGACACCCAACCATAAATTCGGGAATTGAAAAATGCTTGTTTTTGCAGTTTTTCCATCTTCTATAACTTCTGTTTCATCAGCTTCAACATTTGGTAATGGAGCTTTTCTAATTAACATTCCTAAAACGAATAAAACAATTGCCATAACTACATAAGGCATAAAAACACTATCTGCCATGGTATCTAACAATACATTTTTCTCTGCTAAAGTTGCGCCAGCAAGTTTTTCTTTTGTTTGATCAATACCTGATAATAATAAAGCTCCAAAAATTAATGAACCTAAAGCACCAGCAGTTTTGTTTGCAATACCCATAATAGCAATACGTTTTGCACCACTTTCAATTGGTCCTAAAATTGTGATGTATGGATTTGCAGCAGTTTGTAAAATTGTCATTCCAATTCCTTGAATAAATATACCCGCAAGAAATACCCAATATGTTCTTGCCTCTGCAGCAGGGATAAAAACCAAAGCACCAATTGCCATAATTATTAACCCCAAAGACATTCCTTTTTTGTAGCCAATTTTGTTTAAAATATAAGATGCTGGCAATGCCATTACAACAAATGAGATGTAAGAAGCAGAAGCAACCAAATAAGATTGTGCATCTGTTAGTTCGTTAATTGTTTTCATAAACGGAATTAACGCACCGTTAATCCATGTTACAAAGCCGAAGATGAAAAATAAGCTTGCAATAATTACAATTGCGGTGGTGTTATTTTTTTGTTGCATAATTATAAGTTTATTGGTTAATTATTTTTTCAGAAAAACTCTCTATCAATTTAAATTGATTTTTTGCTCTATCTAAATTGTGTTCTGAATATTCGGTTTTATAATAGATGTCGTTATTTAAATAATCGGTTAAAAAACGAAGAGCCATAATAAAAATCATTGTTTTTGCTGCTAAAGGCAAGTGTTTCAATCCTATTTCTGACAAAGAATCTCTAGATTTCTCTAAAAAACCTTTTTCATACGCTTTGTAATATTCTAAATTAAAAGCAACTTTAGATAAATCTTTTTCATCTTCTGCTGCTGAATTACAAATGGTTCTAATAGCGTCTCCAAAATCGTAATGGATAATTCCTGGCATTACTGTATCTGTATCTATCATACAAATACCTTTATTATCTTTTGTAAAAAGAGAGTTTGATATTTTAGTATCATTATGTGTTACTCTTACAGGAATTTTTCCTTCTTGTTTTAAATTTTGTAGAACATGCATCTCTTCTTTTAATTCTGATACAATTTTTATGTATTTAGAGGCTTTTAGTAAACGTTCCTTTAAAGCACTTTGAAGTGAAGAAGCATATTGTTTGTAGCGAAAAGACATGTCATGAAAATTAGGAATAACGTCTATTAATTTACTACTATCAAAATCTGATGTACTGTTTAAAAAATCGCCTAAAAGTTTTCCTCCTTCATAAGCTATTTCTTTATCTTTTACAATTTCGTGTGTAACACTATTGTCAATAAAAATCATCACATTCCAAAAATCTTCTCCTTTTTTGAAGTAGTAAAAATCTGTACTCTTACTTTTTACAAAACTCAAAACTTTTACACTTAATTCATCTTCAGAAAGGTTTGGGTATTTACTTTTTAGATGTTTGCTTGTTAAAACTTTATTATTAACTAAACCAGGAACATCTTTAAAAATTTTATGATTTATTCTTTGAAGAATATAGTCTTTAGAACCATCTGTTTTCACCAAAAAAGTGTCGTTAATATGACCAGAATTTAATTCTGAATGACTAACATAATTCGATTGATGATCGAACTCATTAAAGATGGATTTTATAGTTTCTACTTTCATTTTAGTTCCATAATTTAGTTGGATAAACTCCGTTTTCTTTCATCTTATTAATCTCTTTCTGTACTTTTTCTTTGTCATCACTATAAGTTACTCCAAACCATTTAGAGTCTGATTCTAAAACTTTTACAGAAGCTTTATTTCCTGCTAACATTTTATTTACAATAGATGGTAAATAAAATTCTGCATTTAAGTTTTTTTTATTACTCTCTAAAAAGTCTAAAAATAATTCATCACCAAACTCAAAACATTTAGGTGTAAATCCCCAAATATTCATAGAAACTGTTGTATTTTCATTTATAGGAAGCATTTCTCCAGAATCGTTTTCACTCTTTAGTACTCCATCTATTTTTTCTATTCGAACTCTTTCTGTAACATCCGTTAAAAAACCATTTTTGTCTACAGTACATTCTCCTCTAGAAACATAACCATTATCTGAAACTGTATTTTTTAGAGAATAGGCTACCATACTAAAGTTGTAACTATTTTCATCAGTATTTCTTAACTGCTCTGCAATAGCATTAAAAGCTTCTCTGCTGTAGAAATCATCTGCATTAATAATTGCAAAATTTTCTTTTACAACACCTTTAGTCATTAAAAGAGCATGTCCTGTTCCCCATGGTTTTACTCTTTGTGGGTTTACATATTTTTCTGGTACATTTTCTAATTCTTGGTATACATATTCTACCTCAACTTTTCCAGCTAATTTTTCATTAAAAGTTGCTTTAAATTCTGCTTGAAAACTTTTTCTAATAATAAAAACAACTTTACCAAAGCCTGCTTGAATTGCATCATAAAGAGAGAAATCTATAATTGTATCTCCTTCAGGTGTAAAAGTGTCCATTTGTTTTAATCCTCCATATCTACTTCCCATTCCTGCGGCTAATATGACTAAAGTTGGTTTTTTCATTTTATATATTTTTTATAGTATATTTTAAGTAATTAATAAACAGATATTTATGTGTTTTTTTGTAATGGTAAAACTGTTATCATTTTTACAAAACTATATAATAAATATGTATAAAAAAAGCAAAATTATAAAAAATGTGCTCGAACACACTTGGTATTGTTATCGAGCACACTTTTTTGTAAAGTAAATTATATATTTGTCTTAATGAAGAAATATACAATTAAGGATATTGCAAAACTTGCAGATGTTTCTAAAGGAACTGTAGATAGAGTTATTCATAAAAGAGGAAAAGTTTCTACAAAAGCTTTAGAAAAAGTAAATGCAGTTTTAAACGAGATAGACTATAAACCAAATTTATTAGCAAGAAGTTTAAAGAACACAAAAGAATATCATATATGTGTTGTTTTACCAGATTATAAAGAAGATTCTTTTTGGCTTCCTTGTTATGAAGGAATTCAAGAAGCAATTAATGAGTTTGCATCTTTTGGTGTATTTATAGAGCCTTTTCTTTTTAACCCAAATGATGTAGCGTCTTTTGTAACTGTAAACAATAAGGTCTTAAAATTATCGCCAAATGCGGTTTTATTAACTCCTTTATTTTATAAAGAAACTATTAAAATTGCAACCAGTTATGCAGCTTCTAATATTATTGTAAGTAAGTTTAACAATCAATTAGAAATAGAAAATACCACAAACTTTGTTGGTCAGGACTTATTTAAAAGCGGAAGAGTTGCTGCTAGTTTAATGAAAATTATAGTTCCTAATAATTCTAATATTGCTATTATTCATATAGATGAAGATTTTAATAATGCAATACACATGCAAGAAAAAGAAAAAGGTTTTAGAGCTTATTTTAATGAATTAAAAGAGTCTAATTATCAAATAACTACATATGGTTTTAAAAATATAGATCTGAAAGAAAAAATTAATCATGTTTTAAATTTAAATAAAAATTTAGTAGGAATTTTTGTTACCACCTCAAAGACTTATAGTGTTGCTGAATTTACAAAAGGAAAAGATATTAAAATTATTGGTTACGATTTATTAAATGAGAACATTCGATATTTAAAAAGCAATCATATCGATTTTTTAATTCACCAAAACCCAAAAAAGCAAGTCTATTTAGGTTTAACTTATTTAGTTGAACACTTACTTTTCAACAAAAAAATACCTGCAAAAAGCTTATTGCCAATAGATATTGTAAATACAGAAAATTTAGAAACATATTTAGAAAACTAGAATCTGGTCTAAAAACGCCTCAAGTTAGAACACTGTCCCACACTTTAAAAATTTTAAATATGGAAACACATTAAGCAAAAAAAATGGCGAGTGATATACTTCTTTTAAATAAGATTTTTGATAATGATTTTGGTTACATTATAGAAGAAAAAGTTTTAGTTTTTACTGAAACATACAAACTTCACCTTTGTATTCTTTCAGGTATCTTGGTTTTTAATAAAAAAAACTTATTCTAATACACATAGATTTAAAGAACTTAAAAATGACAAAATTCTTTCTAAATAGATAGTAGATAATTTAATTGTACATAAACAGTACAATTAATAAATTTAAAAAACCTCAATCTATTTGAATCAAATAGTTGAGGTTTTTCTTTAGTACTCAAGGTGGGAATCGAACCCACACTCCCGAAAGAACTGGATTTTGAATCCAGTTTATAATGATTCAATATGTATCTATTTGTGCTAATTTTCAAACACTTACCCTTATTTGTAAGGGTTTATAAATGTATATAAAACTGTATAAAATCAGCTTTTGTTTGACCTATGTTTGACCTAAAAGTGTTACTTTTGCTATATAACCCTTATTTACAACATATTATAAATATACATATTTTTATACAATGGCATCAAGCATAAGATTAATACTTCGTAAAAAACCTAATAAAGAAGGGCTATTCCCCTTGATGATTAGGATTGTGAAAAATAGAAAAGCTAACGTTATCTATACTGGACATTACATTGAATCTCATCATTGGGATGAAGTAGAAAGAAAAATAAAAAAATCACACCCAAATTCAGTTCGCCTAAATAACTTATTAGTTAAGAAGTTAGCTGAAGCAAGCGATACTGTAATTGAACTACAATCAAATCATAAAGAATTTTCTTCAAAACAAATAAAAAAACAGATAGTAAAACCTTTTAATGAAGAGAGTTTTAATAGCGTTAGTAAAAAGTATCTGTCAGAATTGGAAGCAAATAAAAAATTGACACGTTTGAGTTCTGATAAACCAAGAGTCAATCATGTCATCAATTTTTCGGGTTCAGATAATCTATCTTTTAAAGAAATTAATGAAGAATTTTTGAAAGATTTTATTACTCACCTTAGGGTTAAGAGGAAAAATTCTCCACGTTCAATTACTAACAATCTTATTGTAATTCGCACCTTATTTAATAAAGCCATCAGACAGGGAATAGTTGATAGTAAATTATATCCTTTTGGAAAAGGTAAAATCAGAATTAAGTTTCCAGAAACAGAGAAGGTTGGTTTATCAGCTAATGAGGTTAAAAGGATAGAATCATTAGATAATCTTAATGAACAAGAATTGCATGCAAGAAATGTTTGGCTCTTCAGTTTTTATTTGGCAGGTATGCGAGTTGCAGATGTATTGAAAATAAAATGGGATGATATTTATGACGATAGGCTTCATTATCGAATGAATAAAAATGACAAATTATTATCTTTAAAACTACCTAATAAGGTTTTACCAATAATAGAAGAATATAGAAAAGAGAAGTTAAAACAGCATGACTTTATATTTCCAGAGCTTAAAGAAGCGAACCTAAAAAGTGATAAAGATATATTAGCAAAAACAAAAACAGCTAATAAAAAGTTTAATAAATATTTGGAAACGATAGCAGAAAAAGCAGAAATTAATAAAAAGTTAACCATGCACATTGCAAGGCATACTTTTGGAAATATCTCTGGAGATAAAATACCTATTCAAATGTTGCAGAAGTTATATAGACATTCCTCTATTACAACAACAATAAATTACCAATCTAACTTTATGCATAAAGACACAGATGATGCCTTGGATAAAGTAATAGATTTTTAAAAATTTATTTTATCTTTAGCCTATGGAAGTTATTTGCTTACAAGACGAAGCTTTTTATTTATTAATTGAGGAAGTTGTTGATCGATTAAAAGAAAAGAAAAATATTACACAAGACAAATGGGTGTCACCAGATCGTGCAATGGAAATTTTGAATATAAAAAGTAAAACAACCCTTCAAAAACTTCGTGATGAAGGAAGTATTACGTTTACACAACCACAAAAGAAAATCATTTTATATGATTATGATTCAATTATGAAATACCTTAATAATCACACTAAAAAATCATTTTAATGGATAAATTAAGTGAACAATATTTAAAAGGATTTAATTACGCATATCTACTAGCAGAACATAATCCAAAGCTTATTGAGCAAATCATTAAAACAACGAATTCAAATGATTTCATGTTGGGTCTAAATGATGGTAAATCTTCTTTTGATAAAAAAAGAGTAAAATCACGAACTCAAGAAATAAATAAATTACTTTCTAAAAAACAAAGGAGTCAAGATATTGATTTTGAAAGATAAAATAAATTCTAAAATTTTTTAAACTCTAGCAACTTTGCTAGAGTTTTTTAATTCCTTATTTTTAACAAACTAAATTGCTCTAAATTTATTAAAACAAAATACAGTGGTATGATAAACATAACCTGTTTGTAAAAAGTAGTTTTGCTCACGAAAAAGAATAATGGCTAATATATATACTAAAAAAACCTTAGGAGATACCCTAATCGAGAACATAAAGAATAATGATAAAGCATCAATTATTGCTGCTTATTTTACAATTTATGGATTCTCTCACTTAAAACAAGAACTTTCAAAAATAGAGAGCTTAAAAATTATTTTAAGTTCTGGTCTTTTTAATGTTAGGGATCGTCAGTTTTTTACAGACTCGCCTACGGATATTAATGGTGATAAATATGAATATAGATTTAAAAATCAACTAAATATCCATAAAATAGCGCAAGAATGTGCAGACTGGATTAAAGCTAAAGCAGAGATAAAATCCACTAAAATGCCAGGTGTAATAGGTACTAATTTAATTCACTTAGATGGTATTGAATCTACAGGTATAAATATATCCACATCAAATTTATCAGCATCAGATTTAGGTTTCGCTCCAAATGATAAGATTACAATGAATACGGTAACTAATGATGCTGAAGTTACTGAGCAGATGTTAAACTTCTTTAATCAGAATTGGAACAATGAAGCCTTAATGACTGATGTTAAAAAAGAAGTTTTAGAACAATTAGAGCTTGCTTACAAAGATAATTCTCCATCTTCCATATACTACTTCACTTTATATAATATCTTCAAAGATTATTTAGTAGATTTAGATGAAGACAAAATAATTAAAGTTAAGACAGGTTTCAAAGATACTCTAGTGTGGAACAAACTCTATAAATTTCAAAAGGATGGTGTTTTAGGAACTATTGATAAAGTAGAAAAGTATGGAGGGTGCATTCTTGCAGATAGTGTTGGTTTAGGTAAAACTTTTCAAGCATTAGCAGTAATTAAATATTATGAATTAAGAAATGATAGAGTGCTTGTGCTTTGTCCTAAAAAACTTCGTGATAACTGGACGGTTTACACGCTTAACGATAAGAGAAATATCTTAGCGGATGACAGATTTAATTATGATGTATTAAATCATACAGACTTAAATAGAGAACGTGGGCTGTCTGGCTCAATTAATTTAGAAACTATTAATTGGGGTAACTATGACCTAATTGTTATCGATGAGTCTCACAATTTTAGAAATAATAATCCAAGACGCGACAGGGAAACACGTTATGGGAAATTGATGAACCAAATAATTAAGGCTGGTGTAAAAACGAAAGTTTTAATGTTATCTGCAACTCCCGTAAATAATCGAATGAATGATCTTAAAAATCAAGTTGCATTCATTACTGAAGGTCAAGAAACAGCATTTTCTGGATATGGTATAGACAATATTAATCACGTAATGAAAATTGCTCAAACTCAATTTAACAAGTGGTTAAAAAATCCTGACGAAAATAAAAAATCATCTCAATTATTAGAGTCACTAGATTCTAGGTATTTCAAATTGTTAGATCTAATTACAATTGCACGTTCAAGAAAGCATATTGAACGCTATTATGATTTGAAAAATATAGGCAAGTTTCCAGAGCGTTTACTTCCTAAAAATGTTAAATCTAATATTGATATATTAGATGAATTTTCGTCTTTACAAGACATTAATAGGGAAATTAGAAAACTTAATTTAAGTGCGTATTCTCCTCTTAAGTATGTCAGACCAGACAAGCAAGAAGAATACAATAGAAGTTACGATTTAACCTTGGAATCGGGTAGCGTTTTTAAACAAGTAGATCGAGAACAAAGTTTAATTCATTTAATGCGTGTTAACCTTTTAAAAAGAATGGAAAGTTCCATTAATTCTTTTGGATTAACACTTGAAAAACTTTTAGGAAAAATTGATATTCTTTTAGAAAAAATTAAAAACGAAGAAGATTATTCTGATGATGATTTGTCTATTGAAGATATTGATACTGATGACCCAACTCTTGATGATTTTCTAATTGGTAACAAGGTAAAAGTATTAATTCAAGATTTAGATTTAATACGATGGAAACAAGATTTAGAAGAAGATAAATCTCGTCTAAGCAAACTTTCAGAAGAGACAAAAACTATTAATGAAGATAGGGATGCTAAACTCATTCAATTAAAAGAGTTAATTCATAATAAAATTAATCAGCAATTAAACGAAGGCAACAATAAAGTAATAATATTTACCGCCTTTGCTGATACAGCAAATTACCTTTATAACGATATTAGCAAATGGGCAAAAGACCAACATAAAATCAATACTGCATTAATTACTGGAAGTGGAAGTAACAAAACAACCATGAAAGGCATTAGAACAGACTTAAATGAGTTGCTTACTAATTTTTCTCCACGATCTAAAGAGCGAAATAAAATTTACCCAGATTTAACAGAAGAGATAGATCTTTTAATTGCAACAGATTGTATTTCTGAAGGACAAAACCTCCAAGATTGTGATTTTCTTGTTAATTATGATATTCATTGGAACCCTGTTCGAATCATTCAACGTTTTGGACGTATAGATAGGCTAGGTTCTATTAACAATCAAATACAATTAGTTAATTTCTGGCCGAATATGGAGCTAGATGAATATATTAACCTTGAGGCAAGAGTGAGTGGAAGAATGGTGCTTTTAGATATTTCAGCTACAGGAGAGGAAAACGTTATTGAAGATAATGGCGAAATGAATGATTTAGACTACCGAAGAAAGCAATTACAACAGATGCAAAATGAGGTTGTTGATTTAGAAGATATTCATGGCGGTATTTCAATTACAGATTTCACATTCAACGACTTCAAAATGGATTTGATGGAATACTTGAAGGAAAATGTGGGTATTTTAGAACAAACACCTACAGGTATTCATGCAGTAACCAAAGTTAATATAGATGGATTGAAAGAAGGCGTTATTTTTTGTTTAAAACAGCGCAAGAAAAATAAAAAAGAAGGGCATCATAACCCTATAGACCCATATTTCTTGACTTATGTAAGTACAGAAGGGGAGTTAGTATTTAGTTTTACACAAAGTAAAAAAATTCTAGATATTTATCAGAAATTATCTTCAAGTGAAACAGACGTTTTTGTTGATTTGGTTAACGAATTTAAAAAGGAAACCAAACAAGGAAAAACTATGAATACTTACATTGAGTTGCTAGAAACAGCAGTTCAAGAAATTCTTGGAAAAAATGAAGAAAAAGGAATCGCAAGTTTATTTACGGCTGGAGGTACAGCAAGTTTAAATGATGATTTAAGATCTCTGGATGACTTTGAATTAATTTCTTATTTAGTAATTAAAAATTAGAACTATGAATAATCTAATCCAATTATTAAATATAGACGAGCGTTGTGTAATTGATAAGAGAATTACAAAGGTTGCAATAAGTAATAACAGCTCATTAAATGCAACAGAGAAAAAAGTTTTAAAAGAAATTATTACTGATATTCGCTGGTTGGCAAGTTATAAACCTTTTAATAGCGCAATTCCTGAATTCATAACTAAGCTTGAAAGTTATGATGAAGTTCAAATTATTTCTATTGGTTTTATGGATACTAAATATACCAAACAAGTGGTAAATATTTTACAGAAAAGTATGCCATATCCACTAGTTTTATTATTGGAAGTTGAAAATGAATTTGCCATATCAATTGCCAAAAAAAGCATAAATCAAACAGATAAATTAAAGCGAACAATAGATGAGATAATTACATCTAGTTATTTAGATAAAACTTCTAATAACGAAATTAATAGTAGCTTTTTAAGGCACTTAGACACTAAAACTTTTAATACACTTCATCTTAAATCTTTCTATGAAAACTTTGCTAAGTTAATTCATCAGTACGAAACAAGTCTATTAACTGGTAAGTTCAATATAAAAGACAAAAAAGAAGTAACTAAAGATGCTAGTATTTTAAAAAATATTGAAGAGATTGAAAAAGAAATGATTAGTATTAAGAGTCAGATAAAAAAAGAAACTGTTTTTAGCGATAAAGTAAATTTAAATATAAAATTGAAAGCTAATGAAACAAAGAGGCAAAATTTAATAAATAAATTATCTTAAAAACTATACCAATCAGGAGTATAGTTTTTTAAATTTACAGTTTTAGCATATAATTGAATCTATGAACAAAATCGACCATAACGACCCATTAAGCAAAAGTGCAGACATCGTTTCAGAAAACATTCAGCAGTTACAGCAACTGTTTCCTGAAGTTTTTAAAGAAGGGAAGATTGATTGGCAAGAACTTCAAGCTACTCTTGGAGACCATATTGATGCTGAAAACGAACGTTTTAGCTTTTCATGGAATGGTAAGTCAAATGCTCGAAAAGAGGCGCAGAAACCAAGTACAGGAACCCTACGTCCTGCTCCAGAAGAAAGTGTAGATTGGGAAAACACCCAAAACCTCTACATTGAAGGAGATAATTTAGAAGTACTAAAATTACTTCAAAAAAGCTACCACCAAAAAGTAAAAATGATTTACATAGATCCTCCTTACAATACAGGTAAAGATTTTGTGTACAAAGACAACTACAAAGACAATCTATCTAACTACCTTGAATTAACAGGTCAAAAAGATGAAGATGGTAGAAAGTTAAGCACCAATAGTGATGCTAGTGGTCGTTACCACTCCAATTGGTTGAACATGATGTACCCTCGTTTGAAGTTGGCGAGAAACTTACTTACCGAAGATGGAGTGATATTTATTTCTATAGATGATAATGAAGTCGATAATCTCCGTAAAATTTGTAATGAGATTTTTGGAGAAGAAAACTTTATATCTCAAGCTGGCTGGCAAAAGGTTTATAGTCCTAAAAACCAAGCAAGATATCTTTCTAATGATTACGAATTTGTATTGATTTACGCAAAGCATTTAAATAATTTCCAAATTGGACTATTACCTCGAACAGAAAAAATGAATAAGAGGTATAAAAATCTAGATAGTGATTCTAGAGGTAACTGGAAATCTGGAGATTTAGTTGCTGCTGGAGAAAGAACTGGAGGTCATTATATAATTAAAAACCCTACAACAGGAGAGGAATATGATGTACCTCAAGGAAAACATTGGGCTTATTCGGAGCCTAAAATGCGAGAATTATTAATAGATAATAGGATTTATTTTGGTAAAGATGGAACAAGTTTTCCAAGTTCAAAGCAATTTTTATCAGAAGTAAAACAGGGTAGAGTTGCTTCCTCATTCTTTTCTTATACAGATTATGGGCATACCGATGAAGCAAAAAAAGATTTTATAAAACTTTTTGGTGAAAGTGGTAAAACCATATTTGAAACACTTAAACCAGTTAGGCTTATTGAGAATTTAATGAGAATTGCTAATGTCAAAGCTAATGACGTATTTATTGATTTCTTTTCTGGATCATCGACCTCTGCACAATCTGTAATGAACTTCAATTTAAAAGAGGAGTTAGATATTAAGCACATTCAAGTTCAGTTTCCTGAACCAACTGAAGAAACTAGCGAAGCTTATAAGTTTGGATATAAAACAATTGCAGAAATTGGTAAACAACGTATTAAGTTAGCAGGAAAAAAAATAACAGAAGAACACCCAGAAAAAGCAAAAGATTTAGATTTAGGCTTCAAAGTATTCAAACTTGATAGTTCTAACATCAAAGCATGGTCTCCAGAAGCAGAAAATCTAGAGCAAAACCTACTCGATGCTGTAGAAAACATCAAAGAAGGACGTTCAGAAAGTGATTTACTATTCGAGATTCTACTTAAATATGGTTTAGACCTAACGTTACCAATTACGGAACACGAAATTGCAGGAGCAAAAGTATTTAACGTAGGTGCTGGAGCATTACTTGTGTGTTTAGCAGACAACATTACTGTTGCAGTTGCAGAAGGTATTGCAGAACTAAAAAAAGAATTAAACCCTGAAATCTGTAGAGTCGTATTCAAAGACAACGGATTTAAAGATAGTGCAGAAAAAACCAATGTGATGCAGAAGTTAAAGCAACACAATATTGAAGAAGTAAGAAGTATTTAAAACCCAAAAAAGATGAACTATTATAAAGGAAATGCCATTTACGATCATATAAACGCCAACCAATTAAAAAATTTTAAATTTTGTTCTGGAAATCTCTGGCAATTAGTTTACGGTGATAACGGTTGTGTACCCAAACTTCTTGCCCTTGTTATAGGTGCAGATAACAATGAATATAATGCTGGTTACACTGCACATCAAATTGAGGCGTTTAATCTACTAAATACCTTAGCTACAAGCTGTAATTTACCAATAAAAGTCATCAAATTTAATACAGACGTTGAAATCGAAAATGTTAAAGTAGCTGATGATGTTACAAATGAACCTACTGAAATCACACTTGCGGAATTGAGAGATGTTTTTAGTCAAAATGGACTTCCTGTTTCAAATACAGCTACTGATAAATATCTTAACGATAGAACTTCGAGTGCTTATCATAAATGGCAGAGAGGTCACTTAGGAAGAGCTTTAACTGTTTCCGATATCGATTTATGGAAACTTACACCAGCTGGTGCTGTTCAAAGAATATATGAATTGAAGAGATCTTATATAGCAATAGGTAATTGGGCTCCATACCCAGACGATTATAGAAATTTCCGTTTGTTATCTGCCTTAGCTAATCAAGCAAATGTTAGACTAGGTATTGTCTATAATGTAAGAGAAACAAGACCTGTTTTTAATGACAACATATCAAATATTAAGGTGTTTAAAGTAGATTTTACAAAAACACCTCCTGTTAAACTAGTTGGAATCTATGATACTAACGGTTTTTTTAATCTATAAATTAGTGTGTTTAAAAAAAATCATCGTTTTTAGATTAAAAGTTTATAATATATAATGAAGTCATGAACAAAATCGACCATAACGACCCATTAAGCAAAAGTGCAGACATCGTTTCAGAAAACATTCAGCAGTTACAGCAACTGTTTCCTGAAGTTTTTAAAGAAGGGAAGATTGATTGGCAAGAACTTCAAGCTACTCTTGGAGACCATATTGATGCTGAAAACGAACGTTTTAGCTTTTCATGGAATGGTAAGTCAAATGCTCGAAAAGAGGCGCAGAAACCAAGTACAGGAACCCTACGTCCTGCTCCAGAAGAAAGTGTAGATTGGGAAAACACCCAAAACCTCTACATTGAAGGAGATAATTTAGAAGTACTAAAATTACTTCAAAAAAGCTACCACCAAAAAGTAAAAATGATTTACATAGATCCTCCTTACAATACAGGTAAAGATTTTGTGTACAAAGACAACTACAAAGACAATCTATCTAACTACCTTGAATTAACAGGTCAAAAAGATGAAGATGGTAGAAAGTTAAGCACCAATAGTGATGCTAGTGGTCGTTACCACTCCAACTGGTTGAATATGATGTACCCTCGTTTGAAGTTGGCGAGAAACTTACTTACTGATGATGGGGTGATATCAATTCATATTGATGAACATGAGTATTCAAATCTTGAAAAACTTTTAAATGAAATTTTTGGAGAAGAAAATAATTTAGGAACAATTATTTGGGATAAAAGAAACCCTAAGGGTGATGCTAAAGGTATTGCGTATCAGCACGAGCAAATAATTTTCTTTGCAAAAAATAGAGAGAATTTTTTGACTAATAATGAATTCAAAAGACCAAAAGAAAATGCTTTAGCAATTATACAGAAAGCAGAAAAATTAATTAAAAAAGAAGGTGTCGTTAATGATTCTGTTAGAAAACAATTTAAGGATTGGATTAAAACCCAAGATTTTTCTGGTGGAGAAAAGGCATATTCGTTTATTGATGATGAAGGTGATGTTTATCGTCCTGTATCAATGACTTGGCCGAATAAAAAACAATCTCCTGAAGATTACAATATTCCATTAATACATCCTGTTACAAAAAAACCTTGCCCAGTTCCAGATAAGGGTTGGAGAAACCCTTCTAAAACAATGGAAAGATTATTGAGTGAAGATTTAATCTTATTTGGAAAAGATGAAGGAACTCAACCAAATAGAAAATACCTTCTTAAGGAAAATATGAATGAAAATGTATCTTCATTGATGTATTTTGGTGGAAGTGATGACGACTTACTTAAGGATTTAGATGTTGTATTTGATACACCTAAAGTTGTTGATGTTGCTAAAAAAATTATTATTCCTATTGCTAAAAATGACGATATTATCCTTGATTTTTTTGCAGGCTCATCAACTACAGCTCATGCGGTTATGGAATTAAATGCAGATGATAATCAACAAAGAAAATATGTAATGGTTCAACTTCCTGAACCTGTAGAAAAAAATCATGATGCGTACAAAAAAGGCTTTAAATTTATTACTGAAATAAGTAAAAAAAGAATTGTTAATGCCTCAAAAAAAATAACAGAAGAACACCCAGAAAAAGCAAAAGATTTAGATTTAGGCTTCAAAGTATTCAAACTTGATAGTTCTAACATCAAAGCATGGTCTCCAGAAGCAGAAAATCTAGAGCAAAACCTACTCGATGCTGTAGAAAACATCAAAGAAGGACGTTCAGAAAGTGATTTACTATTCGAGATTCTACTTAAATATGGTTTAGACCTAACGTTACCAATTACGGAACACGAAATTGCAGGAGCAAAAGTATTTAACGTAGGTGCTGGAGCATTACTTGTGTGTTTAGCAGACAACATTACTGTTGCAGTTGCAGAAGGTATTGCAGAACTAAAAAAAGAATTAAACCCTGAAATCTGTAGAGTCGTATTCAAAGACAACGGATTTAAAGATAGTGCAGAAAAAACCAATGTGATGCAGAAGTTAAAGCAACACAATATTGAAGAAGTAAGAAGTATATAATTATGGCAAAAGAAATGAAACTAAAATTTGAAGGAAATCTTGAGTACCAACAAGAAGCTATAAAATCTATAACTGATATTTTTGAAGGTCAAGAAATTTGCACAACAAACTTTACTGTTGCTCCTATTCAAGACCATACAGGACAATCTGCAATGTTTACTACAGAACTTGGTGTTGGTAACAAACTCTCTTTATTAGATGAAGAATTGCTAGAGAATGTACAGAAAATACAGCTTCGAAATGGTTTAAAGCAAACCAAGGAACTAAACTCAAGAGACTTTTCTGTTGAGATGGAAACAGGAACAGGTAAAACATACGTTTATCTACGTTCTATTTTTGAAATGCATAAAAAATATGGGTTCACTAAATTTATTATTGTAGTTCCATCAATCGCTATTAAAGAAGGAACAAATAAATCATTAGATATTACCAAAGATCACTTCAAGGGAATTTATGACAATGTGAATTATGATTTTTTCACCTACGATTCAAGTAAATTAGAACAAGTTAGAAGTTTTGCGACCAACGATTATATTCAAATCATGGTAATCAATATTGATGCTTTTCGTAAAAGTTTTACCAATATTTCAAAGGAAACTTCTGCAAATATTATCCACCGTACAAATGATAAACTAAGTGGTTATAAACCTATTGATTATATTAGCTCTACAAATCCAATTGTCATTATTGATGAGCCACAATCAGTAGATACAACAGCGAAAGCGAAAGAAGCTATTAGCTCTTTAAACCCACTTTGTACTTTACGTTATTCAGCAACACACAAGGAAAAGCATAATCTAATGTATAAATTAGACTCTGTTGATGCTTATGAACAAAAGCTTGTTAAACAAATCGAAGTAGCATCTCTTGAAGTAGAGAATGTTCACAATCAAGCCTATATAAAACTCTTAAAAGTTGATAATAAAAGTGGTTTGCGTGCCTATGTTGAAGTTGATTCATTTAAAAATGGAAAACTAACTCGCGAAAAAAAATGGGTAAAACAGGGTGTAGATTTATATGAAGATGTAACGAGAAGGGAAGTCTATGAAGGCTACATTATTAAAGATATAAGTGCAGAAAGAGGTAATGAATATATCGACTTTACAAGTAAACCAGACTATCTAAGCCTTGGGCAAGTTATTGGTTCTGTAGATGATGATTTGATTAAACGGAAACAAATAAGTAAAACTATAGAAGAGCATCTTAATAAAGAGTTACTTCTTAATCCAAAAGATATTAAGGTATTGAGTTTATTCTTTCTGGATAAGGTTTCCAACTATAGAATATATGATGAAGATGGTGTTGCTAATAATGGTAAATACGCACAAATGTTTGAGGAAGAATATATTAAACACATAAAACATCCCAAATATAAAACACTATTTGAAGGTATTAAGGATTTAGATGCTGAAGTAAAAGATATACATAATGGTTATTTCTCTATCGATAAAAAGAGTAAGAAGAGTAATAAAAAGGACAAATTTGAATTTTTTAAAGACTCAAGTGGTACTACAAATGCAGATAATGATGCTTATAATCTTATTATGAAAGATAAGGAGCGTTTGTTGAGTTTTGATTCTAAATTACGCTTTATCTTTTCACACTCGGCTCTAAAGGAAGGATGGGATAATCCAAATGTATTCCAAATTTGTACGCTTAACGAAACCAGTTCTGATATGAAAAAACGCCAAGAAATTGGTCGTGGTTTACGTTTGGCTGTAAATCAACAAGGAGAACGTATTCGTGGTTTTGAGGTAAATACTCTTACTGTCATGGCAAATCAATCTTATGAAGATTTTGTTACTGAATTGCAGAACGAAATTGAAAAGGATACAGGAATAAGATTTGGAATATTAGAGACACACACCTTTGCAAATTTAGCTACAGGTATTGAAGGTGAGGATAATAAATATTTTGGTGAACAAAATTCAGAGAAGCTTTATGACTATATGCTTGAAAAAGGATACATCGATTTAAAAGGGAAGGTTCAAGACACACTTAAAACTGACCTTAAAAATAACGAAGTTGAAATTCCTGAAGCTTATGAGTATTTAAAAACACCTATTTTAAAAACACTTAAAAAAATAGCTGGAAACCTTAATGTTAAAAACGCAGAAGAACGAAAGCATATTAAGCTTAATAAACACGTATTTTTAAGTGACGATTTTAAGTCTCTTTGGGATAAGGTTAAATATAAAACAACTTATTCTGTTAAATTTGATACAGAAAAACTTGTTAAAAAATGTGCAGAATCTATTAGAGATAATTTAATTGCAGGACGTGGTAAATTTATTTTCAAAAAAGCCAAAGCAGAAATTACAAAAGGTGGAGTAGAAGCAACGGAAACTTCTCAGTCAACTTCATTGGTTGAGTCAAAATTTATTTACTTACCAGATGTTGTAAGTTATTTACAGAACGAAACAAACTTAACAAGAAGAACGGTTGTAGATATTTTAGTTATGAGCGGTAGATTGGATGCTTTTAAAAATAATCCACAACGATTTATTGATGAAGCCATTCGATTGATAAAAACAGAAATGAGGCACTTTATTGTTGACGGAATTTCTTACCAAAAAATAGGTGTAGGAGAATATTATAAACAGGAACTATTTGAAGGAGACGAACTTGTTGGGTATATAAAAGAAAATTTGGCTCAATCAACCAAAAGCCCTTTTGACCATGTTATATATGATTCTGCAATTGAAAAAGATATTACAAAAGACTTTGAATTAAGTGAAGAGGTTAAGGTTTATGCAAAGTTACCATCTTGGTTCAAAATCGATACTCCTTTGGGAACTTATAACCCAGATTGGGCAGTTCTTTGGGATGATGGAACCTCAAGTAAGCTATACTTTGTAGTTGAAACTAAAGGAACATTATCTTGGGAGTTCTTGCGACCAACAGAAAAAGGGAAGATTGAATGTGGTAAAAAACACTTTGAAGCACTTGGTGATGATATTAAGCTGGAAGTAGCTAATAGTTACGAAAGTTTTGTAGATGTTGTTACAGGGAAATAAGGTAAAAACGAAATCAAATTTATAAATTATCAGTATTAAAAAACACTCATCATAATGAGTGTTTTTAGTATTCATTTTTCATTAGTCCAGATTTCTCTGGCTTTGTTAAATCCACACCAACGATGGTTTTTATCAAACCCTCTTAAGGCAAGTTCATGACGAATAATTCGTTCAAGCGGTATCTTAGTTTCTAAAATGAAACGTAAAATTTCACCATCCATAATGGATACCATTCCCGCAATTTTTTCCCAATGAGGAAGTAACTCTTCATCTTGTCGAATTACATCAAGTTTTCGATAAGAAATTTCAGAATAATCTTTTGGTAAAATATCCAAAAAAGAATTTTCCATTTCTTCCAAAGTAGCCTGTTCACAAACCGCAAAGTTTCTTTTAGGTCCTGGTATTACTCCAAAAGTAATTCCCGCAATTCGATACTTAAAGTTTAGCCACAAAGCGTGGTCTACTGCTTTCTCTTCTGTATCAAATACATCTAAATAAGTATCATCTTTCATAGTTATTTCTTTTTTACTTCAGGTTCTTCTTTTGGAATAACTCGTCCATTTAAAGATATAATATCAGTACGTGATGACTTTGGTTCTGTTCCTTTTTTACGCAATAAACGTTGCGTATTGAACAATGAACGACACTTAATATTGAACTCAGTATAATTAACTGCATCTTCTTTGTTTTTCAAAGATTTTACATACGCATCATACAGTTCAGCATTCGTAAGTTGATTATCTTTTGCCTTCACAATAATATCGTATGTAGCAGAAGCAATGGTATTTAAACCTCGTTCTGTTTCAGAGAAACTAAAACCTAATTCCTCAAGTTCTTTTTTCTTACTCTCATCTGCATATTTTAGCAGTACTGATACATCCTTTCGATAATCTTTTAATCGATTTACAATCGTTTGTTTTTCCACTCTTGCTTCCTCAATTTTTGCCTCTAGGACATTAAGTAGCATTTGATCTTCTTTGATGTTTCCAATTAAAACATCAACAATAGTTACATTACTCATAATTTCTCATTTTTAAATTAATATTTAGTTTTTAGGATATTTTCCAAAGCGTGTGTATCACAAAATCAGATGCACCTTGTTTGGTCTCATTACAGATACGTTCCACCTCTTGTTCTGCTTCTTCCTTTGAATCAAAAAAGAATGAAGGTTGTGTTGTTACTGCATATTTTTCTTCATCTTTCACATCAGAGGTAAAGATGGCAAAGACACGCTGTGTCTTTCCTCGTTTGAATAAAATTGAATAGTAGTTACTGACATCATAATCATCCCATTGTTCAACAGGCTTATGTCTCAAATAGTGAATATTAAGCTGTATCTCATCAAAGAAGTTGTTTACATCTTCTTGGCTTAATTTAGGCACAGCACTAATGTTATTTTTCCATTGTTCTATTACATAGGAAAGTACATTTGCATCGTCTCCAATCAACTCTAACAATTCTATATCTGTTTTTTCAGTCAGCATACTTTTGTTATAGTTGGTAAAGAGCCATAGGACAATTTCAATCAATTCTTTTCTTGAAAAAAGATTCAAAAATTTAGAACTGATATTATTATCTTTTTGGCTTTCTATATTAGCCATAAAGCCTTCAAGAAAATATAAGATTTGTTTTCGTTCTTTAATTGTCATGGTTTTCGTCTTTAGGTTCACAGTGGTTTTCAATGGTTGCTAAAAGATGAACGTAATCGCCACTTTTAGCCTCTACCATAACTTGTTCAATTTCCTTAGGACTCCAGCCTTCTTTTTTAGCTTGTCTCCTAAATACGCCCATAATCATAAAGGCATTGCCGTTAACACCAACCAAATCTAGGTTGACCGTTTTTTCAATTACTTTTTTCATGTGTATTAAATTTTAAGATTAATTATTTTTAAATAGGATAGTTGGCAGTGAGTACTTCAACTTTCGTTTTACGTTTTTGCCCTGTAATTCCTTTTGATGCAGAAAGTACTTTGGTTATGGTTTTGGTGTACCACGTATTCTTTGTGATGTGTTCATCCAAAATATCTGAAGGATATGAACTCAAAAGAAACTTTCCTTTGATATTTGAAAGCGTTTCAAGAAGCCTTTCATAATCAGCTTTTGAATAATCACTATAATGGCCCATATTCGAGTTATAGTAAGGAGGGTCAACATAGTGGAAAGCGTCAATAGCATCTCTACTTTTAATGACCTTACATGCATCGTTTGATTCAATTTGAGTTCGTTCCAATCGCTTTGCAATTGCATCATCAAAAATCATTTTCTTATTCCAGAAAGCCTTTACTCGCTTTCCGTATTTGTCATATCCCCATGAGCCAATTTTGCATGAGAAACCCATGTTAGTGGCAATATAAAAGGCAAAAGCTTGTTGTAATTTGTTAAACAAATGTGGCATTCGGTAGATACTCCACGCAACTGTATAGGTCGCGCGAGAGAATAAAGTAGCTTCTATTTTTTCTTTAAGATTATCAAAATCTGTTTGAATAACTTCATAAAAGTTAACCACCATATTATTAATATCATTAATGGTTTCAGCTTCCACTTTTTCCTTTGCAAAAAATATAGCACCGCCACCAAAAAAGGCTTCAGTATATATTTTATGTTTTGGAATTAATGGAAGAATAGTAGAAATCATATTAATTTTTCCACCATAATATGATATGGGAGTTTTTGGCATAATGAGGAATAAGGTAATTACATCTCTCCTTCGTCAGCCATAGAATAATATGATTCAGAAGTAATAATAAGATGGTCGAGTAAAGTTATTTCCATAAGGAAGGCAAGTTTTTTAATATCCTGGGTTATCGCTCTATCACATCGTGAGCTTTCTAGTTTTCCGCTTGGGTGATTATGGGCAATAATGATTCCTGAAGCATTTGTAAGGAGTGCTATTTGAAATATATATCGCTTATTAATTAATACTTTCGTTGGTGTTCCAGTAGCAATTTCAGTAATACCAATAACTCTATTCGAATTAGAAAGAGATATAACCCAAAAGGTTTCTCTAAAATCAAGCTGACTTTCATTGATATGTTTCCTTAAAATAGCACTTGCGCTTCTTGAATGTGTTACGTGATATATATCACTCAATGGAGGTCGTGTGTAGTGAATTTCAATCTGTGAACTACCGAGTAGTTCAGTACTTGGTAATGTGTTCATGGTTATTAAATTTAAGGTTCTGTTTGATGCTAGTATGAACTTTACATAAATCTAAAAAACCCACTAAAAAGGGTCACAAAATAGTCTTGTAATACACCGTTATTGCGGAAAAAGGTTTACTTGGTTTTCCATCAATCATAAGTTTTACATATACATGATAATTTTCCATATTCACATAATCACCTAACGTAAGAGGTAAGAATTCTATGTAATGTTCCATTAACATATATTCAGCATCAACAGCACCAATTCGAAAACAAATTACTGTTCCAACATTACCTAAAACCCCATATCTAATATCGTCACTTAATTGATGTAGGTATTGATGTGCCAAGGTTAATGTAACTTTAAACTTTCGTAACTCAGAGAGCATTTCCGTGAGTGTCTTATTTGTGTAGTTTTGAAATTCATCTAAATAGAGATGAAAGGGAACACGCAAATGTTCTTCTGTATCAATACGATTAAATGAAGCTGAAGTAATAGTAGAAAGCAACAATGAACCAAGAATATTAGCTACATCAACTCCTAATGAACCTTTACTAATATTCACAAGCAATATTTTCTTTTCATCCATTATTTTACGAAAAGAAAGAGAATCAGCATTATCTATTAGTAACCTCTTAATCGTTGGATGTACCAAAAAAGCACCTACTTTATTGAGTATTGGAGTAACATCATTTTTCCCATACTTATCATATTCCTTAAGCCAAAAGTTTTTCACATCTGGATTGACCACATTATTGATGCACTTTTTTCTGTACTCTTCATCTTGAAGTATGCGAATAATATCTCGCATATTTGCCTTAGGTTGGTCGAGTAATGTTAAGAGGATATATCGCAGTATATGCTCCATTTTAATACCCCAAGCACCACTCCAAAGCTTCTGAAAACTGTCTAAGATAGCACTTGCTACCAATGAACGTTTTTCATACGAAACCCGTTTAAGAGGATTATATCCAAATGTTAAATTTCCATCGGGAATATTTAAGTAAATAACATCATCTTTACGATAGTGTGGAATATTTAAAGATATCGTATTTATTAAATCTCCATGTACATCAAAAACACAAGCACCACGCTTGTGTTTAATGTCTTGTAGTATTTTGGTAATGAGTAAATTTGATTTTCCAGCACCTGTTTTTCCAAGAATATACGTGTGAAAAGCACGGTCTTCTTGTTTTATACCAAAGAGGTCTTTTCGTTCTCGCCAATTAGTAACTGCAAAATATGTAATGTTTGGGTTCCGCTTTGGTTTCATAATTGAAATGTAGCGTTCCTTTTTAGGGGAGTAAATCCTTTAGAATTTACTCAATCATTCCTCTTAGCTTAAAAACTCAAAAGTTTTTCTATAAATTGCGTTATCGATATATAATTAAATAGTTCATATAGTATTAGTATTTAAATAATTATCTTTATCATTGAAAAAATATGTTATATGATAAATATATGTCTACACCTTTTAATTCCCATTCAATAATTTCACATAAAATAAATGAAAATGATTTAAGTACTTTTTTTGTAGGGTTTGATATTGATAATAATAATGAAAGTGTCTATAGAATAAAGCCTCTTATAAGTAAGCTCACACAGGTTATACATGAATTTTCTTTTGGTTTCCATGATGGGGGAGTAACAAGTAATACTGATACACTACCTGTTTTAATTGAGGCAGCTAAATCACTATATAAAATAGATTCTTTTAAAAATGCAAGAGACATTTACCTAAGAGACGAGACTGAAATTGAGGACAATATTGAAGATAAGTTTTTAAGACGAGGGGAGTTTGGGGAATTAATCTTACACTTATTACTAAGAGATTTCTATAATACAATTCCTTTACTTTCTAAAATACATTTTAAAGATACAAGAGGCCATGCAGTTCATGGATTTGATTCAGTTCATATTCAGCCTAGTAATAATAGTTTGTGGTTGGGCGAATCAAAATTATATAAATCAGGTAAAAATGGTGTTAAAGCATTAGTTCAAGATATTAAAGAACATTTTAATACTGATTATTTGAATTCTGAGTTTGCACTTATTTCCAAGAAAATCAAATATTTTGACAACATACCTCAAAAAGATAAATGGTTAAAATTATTATCAAAGGAGAATACATTAATTAATCAACTCAATGCTATAAATATACCTCTACTTTGTACTTATAACTCTGAACTGCTTGGGGATAGTAGCATTGACGAATTATCACAAGATTTTATTGATATTTATACGAAAGAGATGAGGGAACTTAAGGCTTATTTTGATAAAAATAATGATCATCCACTAAAATCTCGATTAAATATTATTCTTATTTTATTTCCTGTAAAAGATAAAAAAGAACTGGTAAAAGGTCTTCATGAGAATTTAAGTAAAATTCAATCTTTGGATCTATGATAAATAAAATAATAGAAGAAATAGAGTTTTCAGAAAATTTAAATGGCGATGAAACATTTGAAATCTATAAAGAATGTAGCATTCTTATTCTTGAAAATAGGCATTTAGCTGAAAAACTTATCATTAACATTCTTAATAATAAAGATAAGTTTGATAGTAAGTTTGAAGAAATATTAACTGATTTAGTAGAGTCTGTAGGATTCTATCCTTATTTAGAAAAAGAAAGTTTAGTCCCAACAACAACAGATGCGCTTATTAGAAAAAATTATTATCATTCTGATTATTTGAATAAGTATTTTCATGAAGAACAGAAATACTTATTATCTCTTTTAGAGTCAGAAAAAAATATAATTGTAAGTGCTCCAACTAGTTTTGGAAAAAGTTTACTTTTTGAAGAAATAATATCTTCCAATAAATATTCTAACATTATTATTATTCAACCAACACTTGCTCTGTTGGATGAGACTAGAAAGAAGTTATTAAAATATAATAATGATTACAAAATAATTGTAAGGACTTCACAAGAACCTTCTACCGAAAAAGGGAATATATTTCTTTTTACTGCTGAACGAGTAAATGAGTATAATCAGTTCCCAAAAATTGATTTTTTCGTTATAGATGAGTTTTATAAATTAAGTGGTCAAAGGGATGATGAAAGGTCATCTTCGTTAAATAATGCTTTCTATTATATTTTAAAAAAATATAACCCAAAATTTTATTTACTTGGGCCGAATATTGATGGAATTAGTGAGGGGTTTGAGCAAAAATATAACGCTACTTTTCATAGAAGTGATTACTCACTTGTTGATTCAAAAGAAATTAATATATATGAAAACCATAAGGATAAATTTGGTGTAAGAGGTAAGAAAGCAGATTTTAAAGAAGAAGTATTATTTGAATTATTATATGAGTTGAGAGACCAGCAAACTATTATATATTGCTCTTCTCCAAATAGGGTTAGAGGGGTTTCAAAAAAATTTTCAATTTATTTAAAGGAAAAAAACGTACCTAAAAGCGAAGTAAACTATCCGTTAAAAGAATGGATTGAAGAATATATTACCAAAGGTTGGAGTTTGTTAAAATGTTTAAATTACGACATTGGTATTCACGATGGAGCATTACAAAAACATATAACAACATCAATTATAGATTACTTTAACGAAGATAAATTAAAGTACTTGTTTTGTACAAGTACTATTATTGAAGGAGTAAATACTAGTGCTAAAAATATTATATATTTTGATTCAACTAAGGGTGGTCGTGATATAGATTATTTTGATTATTCAAATATAAAAGGAAGAGCTGGAAGAATGATGGTTCATTTTGTTGGTAATGTTTACAATTTTAATCCTCCTCCAATTAAAAAACAAATAATAATTGACATTCCTTTCTATCAACAAAACCCTATAAAAGATGAAGTTCTAATTCAAATTGATAAATCTGAGGTTAAGAATAAAAATTCTACTCAATTTAAAGCTATCGATAGTATTCCAGAGGGTGAAAAAAATATTATTATGAGAAATGGTGTAAAGGTTCAAGGGCAAAGAAATATTTTTGACACCTTACGATCTGATATTGATGACAATTATGAATTAATCTCATGGGATAATTTCCCAAAATATGAACAATTAAAATATATTTTTGATTTGGCATGGGATAATTTAATAGTTGAAGGAGAAACAACTAGACCCATGACTGCAAAAAGATTAACTTTCATGACTTTTAATTATGGGTTGGAGCAAAACATAAATCAGTTAATTAATAGTAACTTTTCATACATTAGAAATTTATCATCAAATAGGAATAAATCTGATAATGATTTAATGGATATAGCAATTCAAGGAGTTTTTCAAATATTAAAACATTGGTTTCAATATAAAGTACCCAAATGGTTATCAGTTATAAATGAAATTCAAAAATTTGTTTGTGAAGAAAGAGGATTAAGAGCAGGAAATTATTCATTCTATTCAAATCATATTGAAAATGATTTTTTACCTGAAAATTTATCCATATTATCAGAATATGGGATACCAAGAAGTGCAATAAAGAAATTAGGTGTGAATATTCCTAAAGATTTAAATCAAGATCTAATTTTAGAATTCATCAAGGAAAATAAGTTACATCTTTCTAAATCTTTAATGAAATATGAGAAGAATAAAGTTTTAAATAATCTTTAATTTAAAAACTAAAAAACAAAGGAATAATTTTTTATAAAAAGAAATGGTCAATCTGACACGTTCATTTAACGTCTCTTTCTGCCAGCAAACTAATATTTAGTGGTGTGAAATCCCTAAAAGAGCTATATTTATCAACCTTATTTTTAGGTTGTACCCAAGGATTTTGGGCACTTATTTCAATAACGTATTCTTTGAGGTAGTTTATCCATTTTGGCGTTATAATACTTAACGATTTGTCTTTTAAAGTTAGGTTGTACCCAAGTTCACGAATGATGTTCTTTTTTCCTTTTAAATCAGCATTTTCAAATGCTTCATCTGCATTTCTTGCAAGGGAAAGGTTTTTTAAAGCTACCTTTCTGGTGTTGTTTTTATAATCACGTTCGTGGAGTAATTCTGATTTTACTCTAAGAAGTTGCTTATTTATTTCATCACTCTTTGTAATGAAAACATCATTCTTTATCTGCCCATCAGCTCTCATATTAATAAGACCATCTAAACGTTTTATAAGTTCGTTTTGTCTTTTGGTTAGTTCCTTTACCTGACTCTCTTTTTCACTTATAGAATCAAGATAGAGTACTTCATTTTTAGCCCATTCGTAAAATCTATCATCAATTTTCATTGTTTCTGCAAAATTTCCTGCGTAACTAATAATTTGTTCTTCTTCTATACTTTTTTGTGAACAATTTTTATTCTTCTTTTTAGAGCAACGGTAATATTTTTTTATAATTTCAACAGGCTTTTTCATTTCATAAAAATCAGTTTTGCATTTACGACATTGCGTATTGGTTTTTATTGAAAACTTATATTTACAATTTGTACAGATAACTTGATGAATTTTTTCAGCTGTTACGTACCCTGAACATTCTCCACAACTCATTATTCCTCTAAATGGAAATGTATAATTTCTCTCTCTACACCTAGTTGGGCGATGATAGTTTCCCAATATTTTTTGTGCTTCTTCATATTGAGGAAACGTTATCATTTTTTTGTGTTTACCTTCATAGAAAGATTTACTTCCTTCGGCATTTTTCCAGTCAAAAATCCCTGCATAAAATGTTTTTTTGAATAGTAAATGATAAGTATTTAGAGTTAGGTAATTTCCCTTTTTACTTTTCAATCCAATAGCATCACCATGACGTTTTAAATCAGCAACACTATATGCTCTTGTAAGTAACATTTCCCATAGTTGTTTTACCTTTTTATATGTTTTAGTGTCTGGTATTATCTCTATATTTGATTCCTTGGCTAAGTATAGAGGGTTATGTTTATACCCGATGGGAAGAATAGGAGATGGAGACCAACCTCGCTCCGCTTTTAGTCTTGTTCCACGTCTTACATTTGTTCGTAAATCCCTGACATATTGAGTTGCCATACCAAACTCGACTTGCATCATTAAAACATTGTCAGAAGGCTTGTATTCGCCACTGTGCGTTTTTATTCTTTGAATAATACCTTGTTGTAGCATCCAAGCAATATTTCCATGATCTATTGGATTTCTTGCGAGTCTGTCTAATTTCCAACACAAAATTCCATCTGCCTTACCTTGATGGATTTTTTGTAGCATTTTATTAAAACCTTCTCGCCCTGGTTTTTTTGCAGATTTTGATTCTGAAATTATTTCAACAATTTGAATATCAAGCTCTATTGCAATACGTTTTAATTCTTTAATCTGGTCTTCAATAGATGTTACTTGTCTATTCTTATCTTCACTACTCTTTCGAGCATATAGGATGTATTTATATGGGTTCATAAGCAAATAAAAAGAGACAACCGAATAGTCAGTTTAAGTTGCGACACAAAAACTGTTCGGTTGTCTCTTTCAATACTTAAACTGATAATTTGTGTCGCAGTTTTACTCTATCATATTATTTGACCCTCTGCCTAATCCAATTTCAATATTTTCAAGAAGAACCACCATTAAACGCATAAGTTTCAATCCTTGTTCCTTGGCTTGTTCATCTGATAATTGGTAATTATACTTTTCAAAAAAAATAGTTTTAAATTTCTCTAAAGATTCTTTTCTTAATTCAATTGGAATAAGTCGAGTCATATCATAATACTATTTTTAAAAACAATATGAGAATATTATTTAAATATGGTCAAAATATTGACCAAAAACATTGACTATATTATTGAATTCAAGTTGTTAAACTTGAATGATGAATTATAAGTCTACCACGATGATTCCTAATACTATTTTCGATAATCTTCTCCCATCCTTATCTGAAAAGGAATTAAAAGTACTTCTCATCATCTTGCGTCAAACAATAGGTTGGGTATCAAAAAATGGTAAAAGAAAAAGCCGAGACTGGATAAGTCATCGGTATTTTATAAATACAACAGGCTTGTCTCGAAAATCTATAACACAAGCAATTTCATTATTGATTAAAAAAGGTTTTATAAGAGCAGAAACAACATCGCATCAAACGTTAGAAAGCAGTAATGATAGAAAAGGACAGATGCGTATATATTACTCTTGTCTGTTATTCGGAAGGGATGATTGTACACAGCCCAAGGTACAATTAGCATCTTCACAAAGGAAGATTTTACTCACTACAAAACTAACAGATACAAAACTAAAACCTCAAACTAAGGTAAATTCTACCTATCATAAACGTCTAACAGATTTTCAACGCTATCAGCAGGTTTTGCGTGAAGGGAAGGATAAAGGTTCTCTTTAATTCATTAACTTATTGAGGTTGATGTAATGAATGCTTCAGCATTCATAGAATATCAGCTTTGATAAATTATTACGTTGCAATACGAAAGAAATCTTTATACACAGCCATTTCCACGGATATTGAGGTGACCGCAAATTTTTTTGGTCACATTGACCATTTTTAAATAGTGTGATGTTGAGTAAGAATATTCTATAATATAAAAAGCGTTGATAGCTTAACCCCAACGCTTCTTATATTTACATGACACTTAAAATAAATTCTTTATCAAGATATCGTAAAAGATTAAACATACCACTTCATGATATTGCACATCTTTTAAATATTGATACTTCAAACTTATCCAAAATCGAACAAGGAATTCGGGAGCCGAATCCAAGAATTATTCTCTTGTACCACATCCTCTTCAAAGCTCCACTTATTGAACTTTTTGCTGATCAATATGATGAGCTTAAAGTTCTTTTTAAGCGAAGAAGTAGATCACTTGTTGAACAATTACAAATTGAACAACCTCCGAAGAGTAATAATAGAATAGCATACATCAATGAATTTGTCAATTCATTAAACCAAGAATAATATGAATGACAATAGATACGTCCAAGAGGGGGAAGAGTGTATCCTATCATTGTATTTCAATGCATTAGGATTTGGTTTTGTACTTATGAAAAATCCACTTGAAGTAATTGAGAAGGGAATGATAAGTATTACGCCTATCGATAATACTGTTGTACTTCAAAAAGTCAAACACCTTATACGCAAACTAAAACCAGAACGAATAATAATTGAAGATTTTAGAGGTACTTATTCTAATAAATCGCAACGAGTTATTGAGGTCTTAAGGGCTATTCAGAAATACTCTAAACAAAAAGGATTTGCACTATCATCATATTCGCGGGAACAAATAAGACTTGTTTTCAGTAATTGGCAAGCAGAAACACGTTATGAAATCGCAGAAGTAATTTCAAGGAATGTAGAGGCTTTTACAAACTTAATGTTTGATAAACCAAAATACCCAAAAACTGAACATTTTAGAAGTGCGCAATTTGATGCAGCTTCTCTTGGTATTACTCATTACTATAATGCAATGTAGAATAATAGTTTTTATTAAAACAAGGATAATCAGTTGCTTAAAACTTTACATATATTAGGTTTAATCATATTATAATAAAGAATTTAAAACTTAATTATAATGTCAAAATATAGACCTAATAAACGTATTTACGAAGGTGAAATGTGTTGGTTCAGTTATACTGTACTTGCTCGAAACTTAACAATCCCGTTAGATGATTTTCTAATTATTTTAAAGAAAAAAGAATTAAATTATGATGATAATTATATTGACCAATATTTTAAGTGGGAAGTTATTCAGTTAGAAGGAAAAAATAAAGTAAAAGCTCCATTAAAAATAGTAATTACTCGTTCTGCAGATTTTGCTGAATTAGGAGAAATTACCTTTGCTGAAATTAGAAAGAGGTATATTAAGAAAATTGAATCCGTTATTGTCTCAGGTTAAGGTAACCTAAAACTCTTACTTGTTATTAGTAGGAGTTTTTTTAAATCTTATAACCGTGAAGTTGCATTAAATATTCTTTTGTTTGATGATAGGCTCCAATTCTTAAATTTGCTAAATTATTGTAACTATAATCCACATTAAAATGTTTTAAAATTTCATTTAATATAATAAGTCCAAATAGCTTTCTAAATATTTTTCTCTCATTGTTGTTGATGTTTATTTGCTTTCGCCCTTTCCATTCGATTCGTTCACTTAATTCTTTTTCTGTACTAAAAATAGTATTTCCTAAAGCGGTATTAAATGTAAGAATTTGATTATTTATTTCGTCCTCTCTATCGAGAATGAGTGTACTTCCTGTACAAATGGCAAATTTAATTTTTTCATTAGGAATAATTATTTTTTCATTTAAATGATGTTTTATATTTTTCTTAGCTTCGATAAGATGATACCAAATTGTAGTGCTATCTAAATACTCTATAGTTAAAATATCATTCATATAATAATCAACCCCGACCTCAAGACTAATAGTATTTTTAAATGGAGGTTTGTTAAATAAAGTTATTTCTGTGGAACCACCCCCTACATCTATATTGAGTTTTAAATTATTTTCATTTAAAACATTTTCCTTAAATAAATAGGTCTTCTCCCATGACAGGTAACTTAAATAAGATTCTTCATCTGGCGTAAGTATCTCTAATACGATGCCTTTATCTTTAACGTATTTAGGAAAAGAGTTTTCAATGACTTTTAATAGACTATTGGTATTCGTAACACTCCTGTAATAACCCGTTGCTAATATTCTAATAGCTTGTGGTTGAAGTCTTGTAATAGAGTTTAATTCTTTTATTATAATAGGTAGTATATGCTTTTTATATAAATCTATATTTAGAGTATTGTTTTCAATATATTTTTTAATTACTGCACCAATAGTAAAAGATTTATATCTATTTATTTCATGCCTATTTAATTTTTTATCAATAATTTTTGGTTGTAATTTCAATATTTTAATAGCTGTAGAGCTTAACTCTAAAATAACTATATATCGATCTCTACTGTATTGAATATCCATAAAACAAAAGTAAAATAAAATTGCTCATTAAAAATAAAATCGTATATTTGTTTCAAATAGAGACATAAATGCGCCGCTGCAACGTGGATTAATTGATAAGAAACAACATGTTTTTTGTTTCAATTTTTGTGTTTATATCTTTTTAAGAGCCAAAATTGAAATATTGTTTTTCAGTTTTGGCTTTTTTTATTTTCTTTATTTTCTCTATTTTTTCACTTCAAAACTTACCATCTTTTTTACAGCTTTTCAGCGTGCGCATTTATGTTAAATAATTTTGTTTAATCTTAAATCCGCTTAAAAATGAAAGCAAAAGTAAATTTCTCGTATTTACAAAAGTTAAATACAATTTTAGATTGCCCATGTGGTTGCAGAATGACCATCAAGGATGAGTTATTCTCCATAGAAACATATTTATTGCCATCGCACTTAAAAATGCACTACGATTATATTGTTGGGAAATTCTTCTTTTACCAGTCTAAAGTTTCTAACAAATTATTCAATTTAGAGCAGGCAAATGAAAAATTCAATTCCATTTTTATTATCGCCAACAGCTCAAAAACTGAAGTTGCCAATCCCAAATATTACTTCAAGACGGCTCATACAAAATATGAGTTGAGTAAAATGATTTCTAATATAGAAGATGCAAAAGACTTACATAAACAGGCTTTGAAAATTAATCTAGAAGGATTAAAGAAATACAAAGGTAATCCTTCTTTATTATGGCTTTTATCAGAATTAAAAAAATAATACTCTAATGTACTCATAATTCCTTGAGTACATTTTTAAAACTAAAATAAATAATTATGAATACTGAAGTAAAACAAATTATCGAACACAACCAATCATTTGTAAATGAAATGGTAGAAACTTACAAAGAGTTAAAAAGAGTTTTAAAAACCAAAGAATTAACTCCAGGCAAAGATTTTACATTTTGGACATCGATTAATGATAATGTTCTTAAAGAGCAAGTCATCAAGTTGGGGTTTCATGTAAGTGGATTTATCAAGCATATAAAGAAAAGAAAAACAGTAGAAGTATTGGAAGTTCTAAACCTTGATGCTGGTTTTTGTATGGATGTATCAAAAGCACAGGAATTTTATGCTATGCAAAACGCTTTTAAAACAGAAAATGGTAAAAAGTTGAAAAATGATTTTAATGCACTACTGAAAAACTTTAATAACAATAAAATGGATGAAAAATCTTTTAAAAAATTGCATCTCATCATTGATAGTTTTGAGCAACTTTTTAAAATAGGAAGGCTAAAAATTTATGCTAGTTACTTATTAGGAATGAGCTATAACGAATTAACATTTATTAAAGATAAATGCTTTAAAGAAGCTTATGCTAAACACATCAAAGTTAATATAGAATTTAAGGAAATAGATCTCATTTCAAAACTGAAGGAATTAGAATAACTAAAAAAACAGTACGCTTATACATTCTTGGCGGAAGCAGGCGTACTGTTCATATTGACCCTTTAACGAACGCTATTATAGGCTCGTATGTATGGAAATGTAAAATATCCATAAGGAGATTTTACGTTTTATAAAAGTACAATTTTAATTATATATAAAATTAGTTTTTTATGAAAACACAAAAAAATTACACTTTCAAAAGTATTAGAAATTACTTACTTAATCATAATTATGTAAGAACCTATAGGAAGAGAAATTGTGATGCCTATCATAATTACAAAACCAATGAGTATGTACTAATTCCTTATGAAGATGGGAATTATTCGGGTCAAGAATTACTGGAATTATTTCAAAACAGTAAGGGCACAGAATTACCAGCTGAGTTAGAAATCTGTCGATTTCAATTATTTATTCATCAACAATAAAAAAAACTTTTATGAAAACAGAACTATTGAAAATCATCAACAGCTTTTTTCAGTCTAAAAGCGACTGGAAACTTCGCGCAAACTCAATGTATAACTTAAAAACAAAAAATTATGAAAGCAACCTTAGATAATAAACAGAAAAGTAACAACATAACTATCTTCAGATATAAAATTGAAGATTTAGAAAAGAAGCTAACAGAAGAGCATGAAGCGATTAAATCAACTATTGCGATTCCATTAGCTCAAGACTTAGGGGCTATGAAGCCATCTAAACCAGAAGCTACTTGTGAAAAAGATGTTTACAGTGGTGTTATAGAAGGAGCGTATTCAAAAATGATGATGACTGCTAAGAAGGAACTACAATCTGAAATAGAAAGTTTTCATATTATTTCAGAGAAGCAAGAAGCTGATATTAAACTCAACGAATTATCAACAGAGCTAGAGAAAATAGAAACAGAACATCGTCTAAAAAAGAGAGAATTGGCAGCATGTGATGATTCTTTATTAAAAAAAGCAGATAGGTATAAATGGACACGCTTAACGCTCGTTTTTTTAGTGTTGGTTGATACGCTCCTTTCGGGTACGGCTTTACAGGCTATGGGCTACCCGTTAATTGTTTCTTATGTAATAGGATTGGCAATTGGTTTAGGAATTTTCTTTTTAGCAGAAAATTTAGGCGAAATCATTGCGAAAGGTAAAACTCCTGCACAAAAGAGAATGATTACTATTGGAGCGTTTATTTTCCTTTTTATCATCTTCTATATTTTAGGGATTTTTAGGACTACAACTTTTAATAGTAGTAACAATTTTGGGACAGGTGTGCATCCTCTTTATTTTGCTTGTTTAAACTTATTCTTTTCAATTATTGCTTTCTTGGTGGTAGAGTTTAGAGGTTTAAATAGTAAAGAGAAAAAGCTTTTAGATCGCTACAATATTACCAAAGAAGCTGTTGAAGTATTAGTCAAAAAGATTCAAGAACTTAAGGACAAAATTATTTCTGTACGTCAAGTTCAAGCCGATGCAGAAGTTGCAAGAAGGCAAATACAAATCTATGCACAAGACATACAAGAATTGATTCAACGTTTTTTCGAAGACAGTCAAAAAACATTTTATTCAACAAACTGTATTCATCGTTCTGACGGAGAGGTTCCAAAATTCTTTGGAGATACCATTCCAACACTTCCGTCATTTCATAAAGCAATAAAATTATAAATGATGAAAAAGTATATCTACATAATGGTGATTGGGTTGATGATATCAGCCTGCACCGATTCAGAAAATTCCAATACCGTTATTGCGGTATTGGAAGACATAACGGAGACTGATTTTATTGCCACACCAGATGCTAAAAATATTATGATTCAGTTTGGTTTTGAATCAGATTTATGGCGTTCCGCTACCTTCAGGTACGGAAGAATGAATAGTTTGATACATAACAGTCGTGATTTGGTTTCATTAGCTCAAGAAAAAGCACTTTTAGGTAATGAGCTGGAAAGGAGAAGATTGGTTACTAACTTTAATAAAGGTGTTGAGGATATATTAAACAAACCTAAGGATAGTAGTATTTACAACCATTCTTCTATTTGGTTGCCAATTGTTGAGGAGTTAAGGGTTCTACAGAAAGATTCTATTAGTAAAAGTAGACTATATGTCTTTTCAGATTTACAAGAAAATACACGTTGGTTTTCAGTTTTTAGAGTTAAAGATATTCACTTATTAGAAGCCCAAACAGATGATTTGGTGGAAATATTTTTGAGTAAAGCTGAAGGGATTACACCTTCTAATTTAATAGAAGTCATCGTTGTGTACCAGCCAAAGACAATAGCTGAAGACGAACTGTTTCAGAAGCTAAAACAATTGTATATGCAATTGTTTTCAAGATTGGGAATCTCTATCAAATTTACCGCAAACTTAAATAGTAAGATCTGATGAAGGTTCTTGGAATATTACTCAAGTTTTTTTGGAAGATACTGCTGATTTGCGCCTACATGATCACCAAGGCAGGAGAATTATTATTAACCACATTCAATAACGCATTCAAACAACTTTTAGACAAATGAATATTCAAGATACACTTTCACATATTTCAGAAAAAGGTGAAGAGTTTTTAGATGGAATTCTTCAAAATCTATTAGGAGGTAAACATAATTTATCGGCAAAATTTGGTCAAGAGAGTAAACTAATTTCTGCACGATACGATGGACTTTCTATTACAGGAACAAAGTTTTTAACATCAAAAAAATCAAAGGAACATTTATTATGCTTTGCACCTAGTGGTGTTGGTAAATCGACTGTTTTTTTAATTCCAAGTGCACTCAATATTGCAACAGCTAAAAAGCCAGCCAGTATGATTATAAATAATCCGTCTGGGGAACTTTCAAAAATGACGAATTACTTCATCAATCAAGGATATGAAGTGTATAGTTTTGACCCTGATAATAAAGAGCAATCTATTTATTACAATCCTTTGCATCGTATAAAGAACCCTTCGGATGTAACAAAAGTAGCCACAATGTTGGTGCAGAAAAACGGAAAAAAGGTATCTGACTTTTGGGATTTAAAATCTATAGAACTTATCAGTTTACTCATTGAATTCTTATTAGAAAACACTTCAAAAATCTATCAGAACATCGCAAATATTTATTATCTGCTTGAGAACTTAGCAGGGAATGAAGTTGCTGTTAATGGACTTTTTGCAGACAAAGCTACAGAAAACCAATGGCGAGCATATAAAAGTGTTATTGCTAATAGTGAGAAGACAAAATCTAATATTATTAGTTCAGCAATTTCTCATTTATCTTTTATTGGAAAAGACCCATCACTTTGCGATGTAACGAGTTTAGATTCCTTCGATTTCTCTCGCATGAAAACGGAAAAAATTGTTTTGTTTTTAAACTGTAATATTTCTAATATGAATTATTATAGTCCAATTTTCGGTTTGTTTTTTGAGCAATTATTTACAGAAATCTTCCGCTCCATTCCTAAAGATTCGGATAATGATTTGTATTTACTCATTGATGAGTTGAGTTCTATTCCACTTCCAAGCCTTTCAAACGTAATAGCAAATGCGAGAAAATACATGTCTATACTGGGGGTATTGCAGGGGGAGAGCCAATTGTATGAGAATTATGGACAGTATAATGCTAAAAGCATCCTTAATAACGCCTGTAAGGTCTATATGACAGGTTTAAACGATGAATGTGACCGAATATCCAAAGCTTTAGGAGACTATCAGTATTACGAGGACAAGGAAAAGAAAATGCTACGCACCAGACCTCTTATGACAGGTTCAGAAATTAGAACGATGCCAGTAGATAAGGTTATTGTAATTCCTAATGGCGGTATGAAAGCTTTGTATTGTTCAGTGAAGCCATATTACAAAATCAGAAAATTTATAGAGGCAATGAAGATTGATTTACCTGAAGAATATGAGCAAAGGCAATCACTCAACTTCACAACACAATACTTGTCCTTGGATAAGTATCTTACTGAGGAAGAAAATGATGATAAAAATAAAGAAACGAATACAAACTCTAAAATTGAATAGCTATGAAATTGATGACAAAAGAATTAGAAAAAAGGTTTAAAGAAGTGGGCGACCAATCTGAAAAAGAAAACCCGTTGGTGATTGCCAAGTTCTTTTCACCAGTAGGAGGAGCTACTTGGTTTGCTTCAGAGTATGACCCACAAACCAACATCTGTTATGGATATGTTAAAGATTTAGTGCCTAGTCCTAATGGAATATATGACGAGTTTGGATATTTCTCGATAACAGAATTAGAATCTGTGACCCTGCCATTTGGTTTGAAAATCGAAAGAGATATTCACTTTGATGAAATTACTTTTGATGAATTAATAAAACCTAAAATTCATAAAAGGGAGTCAGAACTTAAGGATATAAAAGAGAATAAGGATCAAAAACAAGATTTAGAACGATAATGGAATCCTTTGAATATACATCTGTGCATCAGTATTTGGATTGTGTTTTACAAAACAATCCAAATGCTTCGCTTAATCAAATAAAGGAAGCTAAAAAAGCTTACAGGAAGTTGTACTATTCGTATTACCGCAAACAAAAAAGGAAAAATAGAAAAGAATTTACACTTGGTTTCTACAACCAACAGCTAGATGAAATTGATGAAAAAAGAGGAAAACTTAGTGTTTCCAAATTCTTATATCACGTAATTAATAAGGAGTTGGTTTCTGAAACTCAACCAATATATATGGTTGAGGAAATTGCAGAAATTCATTTAGAATTAATGCACCTCATTGCTATGGTTGAAGAATTTTTAGATGAGACGGAATCAGACGAAATCACTTCAATACTGGAGAGGTTAGAAAAATTTGAAATATCATTTTCACAAATCCTAAAATCTTAAATTATGATTATTAAAAGCAAATCAATAAAATCCAAAAAGGCACTTGAGAATACCATCAGATATATTCTAACGAAAGAGAACCAGAAAGAATTGGGTTTTATTATGAATAAATTTATCAAAGGAGATAGAAATTTTGATAAACAGATGCAAGAGGCAAAAACAGATTTAGTAAAACAAGAGCAAATTTTGGAAAAGAGAATTCAAAATATGGTTAAACAATTTGAATCTAATGAATTGAAAAGAAAGGTTCAGAGAAGTAATGCAAACCGTGCTTATCATGAAATAGTAAGTTTCCATAAATCTGATACTGATAAGTTGCCAAAAAAAGTACTTTTAAAGATTGCGAGGAAATACGCAAAAGAACGTTCCCCAAATTCTATGGTAATTTCAACAATGCATTCTGATAAAGACCACTTGCATATTCATAATGTGATTTCTGCCTTAGAATTCGCTACAGGAAAACCAGTTCGCCTTTCAAGAAAAGAATTTAAGGATGTAAAAATTCGTATGGAGCAATTCCAAGAAAAGGAATTAGGACTGGAGCATAGTAAAGTAAATCATTCTAAAAAAAAAAGAACAGATGTTACAGCTTGATATTGATAGAGAATTAAACTTGAGAGGGAAGAGAAGTGAACGTCAAGAAATTCAATCCAAATTAATACAAGTATTTTCAAAAGCTAGAACAGAAAAAGTCTACTTCAAAGAATTAGAGAAAGCGGGTATAGAATTATATTCAAGAGGTGGCAAAATTGTGGGAGTTCAAGGATTTAATAAACGATATAGATTAAAGACTTTAGGTTTTGACCCAACACGAATTTCATTAGAAAAAGTAAGGGAGAATAGTCGATTGAAAGATTTACAGAAACTAAAATTTAATAAGAATAAAGACCAAGAGTTAGAACGATAATTTAATAACACATTTCAAAAATACAAGACAGGACGAAGTAATTCTCCTGTCTTCTTTTTTTGGGTAAATTGGATTCCAAAGGTGTCCTTTGGCAAGACTGCTTTTGAAAAAGTTCCGCTGAACTGTTCAAAAGCAATCTTGCCTAGCGATGTCTCAAAAGAATTTTCGACTTGAGTTATCGCTAGTTATCTGTTCAAAAAGTTCGCAGACGACTTTGGACAGGTTGAAAAATATCCACAAAGAGATTTAACAAGTAAAAATAGATGTGAACATTTTTTATTAAGTGATTTTTATCCTGATTAATTATTACTTTTGGAATTTTAGGTTATACTTTACTAAGTATAAGAGTTATTCACTGTAGTATTTTAAAATTATGATTGATTTTAGTAATGTAGAAAATGGAAGCCAATTTGTCAGAGCCGACCTTCATATACACTCATTTAGTTTTGATAATGGTTCTTTCGATGTATCCGATGTAACAATGACACCACAGAATATAGTAGACACAGCTTTAGAGAAGGGTTTGAAGGTTATTAGTATTACTGACCATAATGAAATTGGAAATTCAAAAATAGCAATAGATTACGCTAAAGACAAAAATATTTTAGTAATACCAGGTATTGAAATAAGTACTACACAAGGTCATTTATTAGTTTATTTTGATACATATGATAATTTGAGTAGTTTTAAGGGGAAACTGCATATAGCTCCTAATAAGGAAACATGTAATGAGGGGATAATAAATTGTTTGGATTTAGCGCGAGAACATAATGGTATTGGAGTACTTGCCCATATTGAATTAAGTTCTGGTTTTGAAAGAACAATAGGTCGATTTGGACCACAAATGGAAAATATATTTAAACACCCAAACCTTTTAGGTTTAGAAATAACATCTAAAGATAGTGTTGATTTCTATACAGATAATGATACAGAATCTAACCGTAAGAACCTTATAAATATTCGTAGAAAGGAATTAGATTTACAAGGTGACTATGACCTTGCAAAACTAATGTCTTCTGATTCTCATAAATTAGGTAAGCTTGGTGTTAACGCTTGTGGTGATGGCAGACTTACAAGAATTAAAATGGACGATTTATCCTTTCATGCTTTCAAAGTAGCCTTAATGACTCCAATTGCACGAATTCGTCTTGAGGATTTTATCCCAGAAAAAACACCTCATTTTGTAGGAATACAATTTGATGGAGGTTTACTAAAAGAGCAAATTGTTCATTTTAGTAATAATCTAACTTGCATAATTGGAGGTCGTGGAACAGGAAAATCTACAATGTTAGAATCAATTTGTGAAACTTCAGGTAATAGTAGAAATGCTAGAGTTGTTGATAGTGATGTTTGGTCAGACAAAATTAGTCTTGTTTTTGAAGATGAAACTGGTAAAAAAACATTGCTTACTAGGGAGAAAAATGGAGAAGTTATTAATATGACTGATGGCAATGAAGATGCAATGACTAAAGTTCCTATCGAGATTTATGGACAGGGAGAAACAGCCGAAACGTTACAACATAGCGATAATAATCCAAATGTCCTGTTAGAATTTCTTGATTCTTTTATTGATATTGAATCTTTAAGAACAGAGGATGAGGATTTAAGAAATAAACTTATCGAAAATAAAAGTGATATAGATAAGTTACGTCTTGAAGTAAAAAATATACCAGAAACTTTAAAATTAAAGAAAGATAGAGAAGGTAAAATTAAACGACTTGAAAAAGAAAAAGTTGGAGATCTAGTCAGGCACCACTCAGCACTTTTACAAGAGCGTGCATTAAGAAGTGATTTAATTGAAGAACTTAAGGATTTAATTGAAAAATATAAGAACATTTTTAGTGATAAATCTGTCTTTGAAATGGTAAATGATTTGGATGGAAAAAATATAATAATTGGAAAGGATAATTTTGAAGAGGTTAAAAAAATTGTTGCTGAGTTTTCTGAAGTAGTTAATAAGACTTCAGATAAATTAGATACTGAACTTACATCAAAGATTTCAAGACTTAGGAGTCAACTTACAAGTTGGAAGTCTAAAGAAGCTGATATTCAAAAGGAAATGGATAAGAAAAAACAGGATCTAAAAAAGCAAGGAATTCCTTTTGATATTGGTCAGATAAATCAAATATCTAAAGATCTGGTATTCTATCAAAAGCGATTAAAAAAACTTCTGAATGATAAAAAAATACTCGATGAAAAGCTCAAAGAACGTAAGGAATTATTAAAACACCGCAAGGGAACTAAAGATAGAATTTTTTATTTAAGAAGTGCATTGGCTAAAGAGTTAAATAAAAATCTTAAAAATACTATTGAAGGTTTTTATATTACAATTAAATATTCTCAGGGAACATACTCTCAACAATTCGAAAACCATTTAAAAGGAGTACTTGATTACCGTACTAGTGGAGTAAAAAAAGCTCATCATATTTCAAGGAACACAAATCCTATAGACTTCTCTAAGAATTTATTTAGGAAAGATTTAGATTACCTAAAACTGATTATTGATGAAGGAGTACAAGTATTTAGTGATTCTGAGATTAATCGTATTATTTCAAAATATGATGATGTAGACCAGCGAGAAGATTTAGAGTCATTGGAATTTGAAGACTTGCCATCAATATTAGTAACTAAGAATTATAAAGATGAGGTTACAGGAAAGATTAAACACATTACAAAGCCATTAGCGAATCTTTCTCTGGGACAACAGCAATCTATATTATTGGCAATTTTACTTCACTCAAGAAGTAAAAATCCTTTATTAATAGATCAACCTGAAGATAATTTAGATAGTGAATTTGTATATAAAACCATTGTTTCTAACTTGAGAAAAATTAAGGAGCAACGACAAGTAATCATTGTAACTCATAATCCTAATATTGCTGTATTGGGAGACGCAGAATTAATAATTCCATTAAAAAGCACTAGTACTAGATCGGTAGTTTTTGATAGAGGTTCAGTTGATAATCAGAAATCAAGAAAAATTAGTTGCGCTATTTTAGAGGGGGGAGAAAGAGCTTTCAGGAGAAGAAAAGAAATATATGGTATAAACTAGCTACTCATTCGTTAAAAAATAAGTTTAAAGCATTAGTTTGTTTGACCTATGTTTGACCTATGTTTGACCTAATTAAAAAACCGAAGTGTAAAACTTCGGTTTTTGTTAGTGTACTCAAGGTGGGAATCGAACCCACACTCCCGAAAGAACTGGATTTTGAATCCAGCGCGTCTACCAATTCCGCCACTTGAGCAGTACAATTAATAAGAATGCAAAGCTACTAAATATTTTTAGTTTTTAAAGTCAAAAATTTAATTTCAAACTCAATAAATAATATCTACTTTTGTGTACTTACAACAACACAACAAAAAAACAACTAAATGCCTACAAATCAATTAGCACCAAAACTTTTTGCTTGCTCGCAAAGTACTGTTTTAGCAGAAAAAATAGCTAAAGAATACAACACTACATTAGGAAAAGTAATAACAACTCATTTTAGCGATGGTGAATTTCAGCCAGCTTTCGAAGAATCAGTCAGAGGAAGAAGAGTCTTTTTAATAGGATCAACCTTTCCTACAGCAGACAACTTAATGGAAATGTTACTAATGTTAGACGCCGCTAAAAGAGCATCAGCAAGACATATTACAGCAGTTATGCCTTATTTTGGTTGGGCAAGACAAGATAGAAAAGATAAGCCAAGAGTTGCTATAGGGGCAAAACTAGTAGCCAACTTATTGCAAACAGCAGGAGCAACAAGAATTATGACAATGGATTTGCACGCAGATCAAATTCAAGGTTTCTTTGAAAAACCAGTAGATCATTTATATGCTTCTACTATTTTTATGCCTTATATAAAAAGTTTAAAGTTAGATAATCTTACAATTGCGTCTCCAGATATGGGAGGTTCAAAACGAGCTTATGCATATTCTAAACATCTGCATTCGGATGTTGTAATTTGTTATAAACAAAGAAAAAAAGCCAATGTAATTGGTCATATGGAATTGATAGGTGATGTAGAAGGAAAAAATGTAATTCTGGTAGATGATATGATAGATACTGGAGGAACATTAGCACACGCTGCAGATTTAATGATGGAAAGAGGAGCTTTAAGTGTACGTGCAATTTGTACACATCCAATACTTTCTGGTGGAGCTTATGAAAAAATAGAAAACTCTGGTTTAACGGAGTTAATAGTTTCTGATACAATTCCATTAAAAAAGACTACATCTAAAATAAAAGTGGTATCTTGCGCGCCATTATTTGCGGATGTTATGCACAAAGTGCAAGACAATACTTCAATTAGTGGACAATTTTTAATGTAAATAAATTAATAAAAAAAAGTAATGAAATCAATTACAATTAAAGGATCAAAAAGAGAAAGCGTAGGTAAAGTAGCTACTAAAGCCTTACGTAATGCTGGTATGGTTCCTTGCGTTATATACGGAGGAGATAAGCCAGTGCATTTTTCAGCAGAAGAAAAAGCATTTAAAAAGTTGGTATACACTCCAAACGTTTATACTGCAAGTCTTGATGTTGATGGACAAAAAATATCTGCAATTTTGCAAGACATTCAATTTCACCCAGTATCAGATAAAATCTTACACGTAGATTTTTATCAGTTATTTGATGATAAAGAAGTTACAATGAACATTCCTGTAAAATTAACTGGAACTTCTCCAGGAGTTTTAAATGGTGGTTCTTTACGTTTTACAAACCGTAAATTAAAAATTAAAGCATTACCAGCAAATTTACCAGATTATGTAACTGCTGATATTTCTAAATTAAAAATTGGAAATAAATTAACTATAACATCATTATTTAATGACGATTATAGCTTTATGCACCCAGACAACACTGTTGTTGTTCAAGTTAGAACTTCTCGTAATGCAACTAATGTTGATGACGAAGATGAAGACGAAACTACAGAAGAAGCTACACCAGAAGCAGCAGCTGAATAGTTTAGTTCAAACAAATAAATTTTTAAAAGCGCTACATTTTTGTAGCGCTTTTTTCTTGTCCTAGATTTTATTAGGAGTCATAACTATATCAATCATTATTTATTTCTTCTTATTTTTGAAGAATGAATGTGATATCATTTTTTAAAAACATTTTCGGTTTAAAGCACGAAACTAAAGAAGAATTAATGAAGAAATTTTTAATTGTAGGTTTAGGAAACATTGGTGAAAAGTACACAAATACGCGCCATAATATTGGTTTTAAAATTGTAGATGAAGTTGCTGATGAACACAATGCAACTTTCGAAACAGAAAAGTTAGGAGATGTTGCTAATTTCCGTTTTAAAGGAAGAACCTTTGTTTTATTAAAGCCAAGTACATTTATGAATTTAAGTGGAAAAGCTGTAAAATATTGGATGCAACAAGAAAAAATTTCGACAGAAAATGTTTTAATAATTACAGATGATGTAAATATCGATTTTGGTACAATTCGCGTAAAAGCAAAAGGTTCTGCAGGAGGCCATAATGGACTTAAAGATATTCAAGAGAAATTAAATACCCAACAATATGCTCGTTTTCGCTTTGGAGTTGGGGGTAATTACAGTAAAGGTAGGCAAGTAAACTTTGTTTTAGGAGAATGGACTAAAGAAGAAACCAGCCAATTAATAGAGCGTTTACCAACTTCAGCAAAAGTAGTTACAACTTTTGGTACTGCTGGTTTGGCAAATACCATGAATACTTTTAACGGAAAATAATATTTCTAGTTTTCACTAGCATACCACTCTGCAAAACTAGTATCGGTTTCTTGTAATTTAATGGAATGTAATTTGATTTTTTCTGGCAATCTTTTCTTAATTTTTTCAGCAAAATCAATTACCATCATTTCACTTGTTGGTTGGTAATCTACCAACAAAACATCATGTCCTCTGTCCATTAATTCTTTGGCTAATTCTACGTGAGGTGTATTTTTATTAAAAACTGTGGCATGGTCAAAAACATCTACAATTTCTTCATTTACAATCTTTTTTAAGTCGCCAAAATCAATCACCATTCCAAACTTTACATTGGTGTTGTCTTTAATTGGTTTTCCAGAAACTGTTACAGAAAGTTTATAAGAATGTCCGTGAACATTTTTACATTTTCCATCATAACCATATAAAGCATGACCGGTTTCAAAATTGAATTGCTTTGTTATTCTAATTGTACTCATTAACGACGCTTGTTTCTATATTTGTTGTAAAAATACACAATAACTAAGGCTATTGCTAATACTAAAAATAAATAATCTCCCATTTTTTTAAATAATTATTCTTCCACTAAAAAATCTTGTAAAACATCTGCAATCTTTCTGTTATCAGACAATTGCGGAATTTTATTCTGTCCACCAAATTTACCAATAGATTTCATATATTCATGAAAACCACCTTTTTTAACTTTTCTGATGACAAGTTTACGTAATATTTTTCCCTCAATTAAATCGAAATAATAAATATTTTGCTCTTGCATAGAAGTATCTACTTTTTCTGCAAACTCCTCTAAATTTTCTGGTTCATTTTCAAACTCAATAAACCATTCGTGATAAGGCAAACCACTTGCAGGGTTTACTTGTGGTGCCACAGTAAACTCACTAATATTTATATTGGTTCCTTTTATGGAATCGTTTAATGCTTTTTCTACCTCTTTTCCAATTACATGTTCGCCAAAGGCGGAAATAAAGTGTTTTATTCTTCCTGTTACTTTAATTCTATAAGGTTTTGTTGAAGTAAATTCTACAGTATCGCCAATATTATAACCCCAAAGACCTGCAGTTGTATTTAGAATAATCACATAATTCACACCAATTTTTACATCTTTTATAGAAATTCTGGTCGGATTTTCATCAAAAAATTCAGTCGCAGGAATAAATTCATAAAAAATTCCTGAATCTAATTGCAACAACATTCCTTTTTCGGTTTGAGTATCTTGGTATGCAATAAAACCTTCGGAAGCAGGATATAATTCTATATAATCGATTTTTTTACCAATTAAACTTTCGAATTTGTTCTTATAAGGTTCAAAATTTACGCCTCCATAAATAAAGAAATTAAAATTTGGGAATAACTCAGAAACCTTTTTTCCTGTTTTTTCAATCAGTTTTTCGAAATACATTTGCACCCAAGAAGGAATTCCGCTAATAACAGTCATGTCTTCATTTACGGTTTCTTCAACAACTGCATTTACTTTAGTATCCCAATCTTCAATACAATTGGTTTCCCAGCTTGGTAAACGATTTTTTAGTAAATATTGAGGAACATAATGTGCCACAATTCCACTTAATCTTCCTAATTTAACACCATTTTTATTTTCCAAAACTGGGCTTCCTTGTAAGAAAATCATTTTTCCATCTACGAAACTAGCATCGTTTTTTTCAACAATATAAAATAACAAAGCATTTCTAGCCGCTTTTATATGTGTTGGCATAGATTCTTTGGTAATAGGAATGTATTTTGCACCAGAAGTTGTACCAGATGTTTTGGCATAATACAATGGTTTTCCTTTCCAGAGAACATCAGATTCACCAGCAACCATTCTATCTACATAAGGTCTTAAACCTTCGTAATCTGTAACTTTTACTTGTTTTTTAAAATCTTCGTAAGTTGCTATTTTATCAAAATTATGATCTTTTCCAAAAGCTGTTTTTCTTCCTTCAGAAATTAAATTTTTGAATACTTTTTCTTGTGTTTCAAATGGTTTTTTAGCCCATTTTTGGACTTTTTTAGTAGCAATTTTAGCAAACGGAATTGCAAAAAAGGATTTAATGCTCATTATTTAAAATCGATAAAATTAGTAGGATTTACAGCATAACCACCGCTCCAAAGCTCGAAATGTAAATGTGGTCCAGTAGTTAATTCTCCAGTTGAACCAACAGTGGCAATAACCTCGCCAGATTTTACAAAATCGCCTTGTTGTTTTAGTAGGTTTCCATTGTGTTTGTAAACCGAAATATAATCGTTTGCGTGTTTTAAAATTAAAACATAACCAGTTTCTGTGTTCCATGCAGAAAAAATAACGGTTCCATCTGCAACAGCTTTAATTGGCGTGCCTGTTTTAGCAACAATATCTACTGCAAAGTGTTTAGAATTTACATCAAAATTTTGCGAAATAGTTCCAGTGAGTGGTGCAAAAAAGACAATTTTTACATTACTACTTCCATTTTGTTGAATTGCAAATCTGTTTTCACTTTCAATTTTTTCTCTAAATAAAGAATCTTCTCTAGAAGCATTTAGTAAGCTTTCATCTATTTCTCGCTGTCTTGCTTCTACTTGTAAAGAATCTATACTTTCAGCTTCTATTTCTCCTGTTAATACAGGTTTTAAAGCTAATGTGTAGTTTTCTAAAACAGCTAATTTTGTTTTTAAAGAATCTGCTTTTAGTGTAGCTTTTAAAGCATCTGCTTTTAATTTGGACGAAGAATAGCCTGGTATGTATTCTTTTATTGGTGTAAAGGCAATTAATAAAATAGTGGATGCTATTAGTAAGATTGAGAAAAAACCACCTAAAACAAATACATTTAAACGAGATAATTTTAAAGAAAAACGCTCTTCAAACGTGTCTTCATTTAAAACAACCAGTCTATATTTGTCTGTTAGTTTTTGTTTAAACTTACCCTTTTTTTTAGCCACAAATTAAATTTTGAATTGTTATAAATATACAACGTAAAAATAGTAAATCTATTTTTTGTAGAAATTCATTTCATCAATATATTGCCAAACTTCTTTGGTTAACATTGGTACTATATTTTTTTCAGCCTTTATTCCGTTTCGAATCATTGTAGATGAAATTTGCACAATTGGCGCATTAACTTTATGAATTTTTGGATGATTATCGAATTGAGTTGCTACTTTTCCATCAGAAATTCTTGGATAAACATAAATATGATGATGTTCTAAAATAGTCTCAAAATTTTTCCATTTATGAAAACTTTTTAAGTTGTCTTCACCCATAATTAAGCAAAATTCTTTGTCTTTATAGGTGTCAGATATATGTGCTAATGTAAAAACAGTATAGTTTGGTTGTGGTAATTTAAACTCTATATCAGAAGGTTTTATCTTCGGATAATTTTCTGTTGCTCTGTAAACTAGCTCAAATCTATGATGATTTTCTAGTAAAGAACTTTTCTTTTTAAACGGATTATGGGGCGTAACAACCATCCAAATTTCATCTAAATCTGAATTTTCTACCATGTAATTGGCAATAATTAAATGCCCCACATGAATTGGATTGAAAGTGCCAAAATATAAACCGATTTTACTCATTTTTTAAAAGATATTAGAAAAATGAATAAAGAAAAGAGACTTCTTACTCATCTCTATTCTTGACTCTATTTTCTTGTTTCTCTACTCTTTATTTTCTTTTAATTCCAAAAAATCACTCACTAAATCTTCTGCTTCTTTTAGAGCAACATCTAAATCGTAATTTTTAATAATTTTATCGAATTGAGGTGCAGTTGCTAATTCTACAGAAGCTTTTGCAATTCGCATATTTATCTTTGCTTCGCTTTCTGTCTTACGTTTCTTCAAACGAATTTTTAACTCGTCTACACTTGGTGGCTTTACAAAAACAGACAGTGTTCTTTCAGGATATTTTTTCTTAATTCTTAAACCGCCAACAACATCTATATCAAAAATAACGTGTTTTTTTTGTGCCCAAATTCTTTCAATTTCACTTTTTAAAGTTCCGTAGAAATTATCTCTGTAAACTTCTTCCCATTCTAGAAATTCATCTGCTTTAATTTTATCTTTAAAATCTCTTAAAGAAATAAAATAATAATCTTCACCATCTTTTTCGAAACCTCTTGGTTCTCTTGATGTTGCAGAAATAGAAAATTCTAAATTGAATCTTTCTTGTTGTAATAAATGACGAACAATTGTTGTTTTACCAGAACCAGAAGGTGCTGAAAAGACGAATAATTTTCCTTTAAAATCTGACATAAATTCTTAATTTTTGTCTTGCTGAACTCTCTTCAACATCTTAATATTTAAAAACTGAAATTCATCAGCTTACTTACTTGTATTAAAGTACATTCAAAATCTGTTCCTTAATTTGCTCTAATTCATTTTTCATTTGAATAACCGCTTTTTGCATCGGTGCAAAATTTGCTTTAGAACCAGTTGTGTTTATTTCTCTTCCCATTTCTTGAACAATAAAACCTAATTTTTTACCATTAGAATCTTCAGAAGCCAAGGTTTGTAAGAAATAATCTAAATGATTTGCCAAACGAACTTTCTCTTCATTAATATCTAATTTCTCTAAATAATAAATCAGTTCTTGCTCGAAACGATTTTCATCAGTATCAACTTTTAAATCGTCAATTGCCTTTTTTAAACGTGTTTTTACATTTTCAACTCTATCTCCATCCAACGCTTTTACTTCTTCTAAATACGTTCTAATATTTGTAATTCTTTCTTTAAAATCTATCTCTAAAGAAGCAGCTTCATCAATTCTATATTGTACAATTTCTTTAATGGCAATATCAATATTTTGGTTGATGATATTCCACTCATTTTCATCTAATTCTTCACGATCTGTTTTTAATGCATCTGGCATTCTTACTGCCATTTTTAACAATTCTACATCATCTGAAGTTCCTGTTTGAACCACATTTCTTAATTGTTGCATGTATTGTTTTACAACTCCGTGATTTATACTTGCCGAAGTTTCATCTGCAGTCATTTCTACAAAAATTGAAAAATCTACTTTTCCACGAACTAAAGAACTCGCTAATTTTTTACGTACTGCTAATTCCTTTTCTTTATAATAAGATGGAATTCGAACATTTAGATCTAAATTTTTACTGTTTAAAGATTTAATTTCTATAGTTACTTTTTTGGTTGGCAATTGTAAAACTGCTTTTCCATAGCCAGTCATAGATTGAATCATAAAATAGTCATTTTAAATGAGTTGCAAATATAGTTTTATTTAGTAGAATTTTTAACTTGTTTGGTTACTAAATAAACGCCTAAAAAGATGAGTAAAGTAGCACTAATTTTTACCAAATTTAAAGAATCGCTACCAACAATTAATGCATAAATAGAAGCAATTACAGGTTGCAAATAAATAAACACACTTACTGTTGTTGGTTTTAATTTAGACAAACCATATAAATTGAAAAGATAAGTTACACAAGAAGTAAACACTACTACAAAGCCAATACTCCAATAAATATTACTTGGAATTTCTTGCCAAACGATCTCTGTAAACTCAGTGTAACCAATAGGAATTACAAAAATTAAACCAAATAGATACAGCCATTTTACAAAAACAATAGGATGATATTTTTCAATTAAATTTTTAGCCAAAACCAAATACAAACCATAAGAAGCAGCATTTACAAAAACCAAAAAGTTACCAAGGTTGTTGTTTGTAGAACTTCCATTTGAAGAATTGCCATAAGTAATCAATAAAATAGTACCAATTAAACCAATAAATACACCTAAAATTCTTTGTTTTCCAATAGACTTTTTAATGATAATGCTCGAAAAAATTAACACCAATATTGGAGAGGTTACCATCATTACAGAAGCACTTATTGGTGTAGTTAAACTTAAACCTTTAAAGAAAGCTAACATATTTAAAGAAATACCAAAAAATGATGCTACAAATATTTTTTTATAATCAGATTTCTCTATTTTTTGAGGTTTTACAAATAAACCTAACAACCAAAAAATAGCTGTTGCACCAATAACTCTAATTAAAATAAAAGCATAAGGTTTTACGTAAAAAGGCATTACATCTTTTGCAATGGTATAATTTACACCATAAATTAATGTTGCAATAGAAACTGCAATTAATGCGAGTATTCTTTTATTCATCATAAACGCTCTAAATATTAAGCAACAAAGTTGATGATATTTTTAAAAATGAACATAAAAAAAGAGCCTCAAAATTACTTTTGAAACTCTTTTACTTTGGTTGATTAACTTTTGGTTAGTCCACTAAAGGTGGAATTCTTAAAACCTGACCAGGATAAATTTTATCTGGATGAGATAACATTGGTTTGTTTGCTTCAAAAATAACAGGATATTTCATTGCATTTCCATAATATTCTTTTGCTATTTTACCTAAAGTATCCCCACTTTCTACAGTATGAAATTGTGCCATTGCAGCTTCTTCTATAACTTCTACTTCAGCAACAGTTATATTATCGTCTACAGAAGCAACACCATTTGTATTTCCTACAACTAAAACTACCTTTTCTTTGGTAGCTAAATCAGCAGCTTCTCCCCAAAGTTTTACAGCATCATCATCAACTGAAATCGATAAGTCTTTAACTTCTAATTCTAATTTAGCAATAGCATCTCTTAATTGATCTGCTTTTTCTGCATTTTCTTCTTCTGTAGTTTTTCCGATCCCAAAAACTTTAGCACCGGCATTTTTAATGAATGAAAAAAGTCCCATTTTCTAATTTTTTAATTAATAATTTAATTTTTTGTTTGGCACCAATATACAAATTTTATGTAATTGCATTACATTTGTTACTATATATTATTAAAATGAACATACATTATATAGGAGAAAATAACTCAATTTTAAACAAATTTGTATCTGAAATAAGAGATGTGAAAATTCAAAAAGATTCGCTTCGTTTTAGACGAAATATTGAAAGAATTGGTGAGATTTTGGGATATGAATTAAGTAAAAACCTTTCTTATTCTGGAGTTTATGTAGAAACACCTTTAGGTAAAAAGAAACTTCAATTATCTTATAATGATGTTGTTTTGTGTTCTATTTTACGTGCGGGTTTGCCTTTGCATCAAGGATTGTTAAATTATTTCGATGATGCAGAAAATGCATTTATTTCAGCCTATAGACACCATCCTAATAAAGATAAAGAATTTGAAATTATAGTAGAATACTTTGCAGCGCCTTCAATTGAAAATAAGACTTTGTTATTAGCAGACCCAATGTTAGCAACTGGACAAAGTTTAGCTGCTGTTTACCAAGCAATAAAAAAGCACGGTACGCCAAAAGAGATTCATATTGTGGCAGTAATCGGTTCTACAGAAGGAGTTGAGTTTGTTAAAAACAATTTTCCAGAAAACACACATTTGTGGATAGCTGCTATTGATGATGTTTTAAATGATAAAGGCTACATTGTTCCTGGTTTAGGAGACGCAGGAGATTTGGCTTTTGGTAGTAAATTATAACAAAAACTGATGTGTAATTACACCAATTAATATCAAAATAAAAATTACATTTTTAGCCAAACTGCTCTTAATTTCTTCTAATCCGTTTGCAATAATTACACTTGTTGGAAATAGTAGGTAAACAATTTCTGATGCGTTTTTATCTTCAATTATCAATACAAAAAGCAAGGATATTATTAAGTTTATAATTAGTAGAATCCAATTTTTCTTAAAGGAATTATTTACTGATAATGCTTTTGGAGATTTTATAAATAATGATAGTAATGTTGTTAAAAGTATAAAACCTACAAACCAAATACTATCGTTTTCAGAATAAATTAAAAAGGTTTTTACGTCATAAAAGTAAAAAAGTTGCTGAAACTCTTCAATATTATCAAACCAAAAACAATATGTAAAGTAAATAATTAGTGGTGTTATAAAACCAATAATTGGGCTTATAATTGTGTGAATTGTTATTTTTTGATGTAAATATATTCCGGCATATATAAGTACAAAAAACACTATGGATAAAGGTTCTATAAAAAAGCAAATTCCAAGCCAAAAACCAGCGTCAAATATTTTTTTTATTAGTTGTTTTATAGATTTTAAGCTATAGATTTTTCTTAAAAACAGAAGATGTAAAAGTATTAAAATCAGTATTTTATATTCTAATATGCTGGGTAGTGTAAAGGATAGGAAGAGGGTAAATGAGAAAAATGCATACGAGTTATCAAACGTTAGATTATTTTTAGAAATAATAAAATTATAAAAGAAAAATATTCCTAAAAAGAGAAGAAAAAAGATCCCGATTTTTAAGAGTTCATCTATATTAAAACTGTCAACAAAAAAGGTGTTAAAAACAGCTAATAAAAAGAAGCAGAAAAAGAAAGCTAATAAAACTATAAAATTGATTGGTTTAGATTTGCTTAAAAAATTGGCTAGCATTGTTTCTTTTGTTATTTTTGCAGTGTAAAGATAATTAAGTTATGATAGCAAGCAATATTTTTAGATGGATTGGTAGTTTATTTACAGATCTTTTATTCATCCCTTTTAATTGGTTACGCACAAGTGTAGCACATGCAGATTTAGGATGGTGGATTTCTAACGCTGTAAATTGGTTTTTTCTAGCAGTTTTATTAGTTCTATTTGCATATTGGATGAAAGAATCTAAACGATTTGTAAAAGAAGGAACAGAAGACAGAGCTTAATTTTACACTTTGGGAAGCAAAAACAAACTAAAACGTTTCAAAGAAAATGAAACGTTCAAAAATGTCATTCAGCCAACAAGAGAAGAAGTTGTAACTAACTTTTCTCATAAAGGTAAATGGCATTCTTTTTTTGGAAACGAGAACCCGATTATTGTTGAATTGGGTTGTGGTAAAGGCGAATATACTATTGCTTTAGCCAGAAAAAATCCGAATAAAAATTATATTGGAATTGATATAAAAGGCGCTCGTTTTTGGCGAGGTGCAAAAACTGCATTAGAAGAAAATTTACCAAATGTTGCATTTGTAAGAACTCAAATTGAGTTGGTAGATTTTATTTTTGCAGAAAACGAAGTTTCTGAAATTTGGATTACTTTCCCAGATCCGCAGATAAAATACCAACGTACAAAACATAGAATGACAAACTCTACTTTTCTAAAAAAATACAATGTTATTTTAAAAGAAAACGGAATTATGAATCTAAAAACCGACAGCGAATTTATGCATGGTTACACTTTAGGTTTATTGCATGGAGAAGGTCACGAAATTTTGAATGCAAACCACAATGTCTATAAAAACGAAGGTTCTCCAAAGGAAGTTACAGAAACTCAAACTTTTTACGAAAATCAATATTTAGCTGTAGACAAACCAATTACATACATTCAATTTAGATTGAAGTATTAGTTTTTTAGAGCAGATAAACTTCAAAAAGGATTAAAGCCTTTAAATGCTTAATAAATTTACTTAATAATTCCTATCTTTCAAGAGTGAAAGAACCCGATAATTTTTTTGATAAAGTTTACAAAGTTGTGCGTTTAATTCCTCACGGAAAAGTAACAAGTTATGGTGCAATTGCAACATATTTGGGTGCAGCAAAATCTGCAAGAATGGTAGGTTGGGCAATGAACAAAGCACATAATTTAGAAGACGTACCAGCTCATAGAGTTGTAAATAAGAAAGGATTATTAACTGGAAAACATCATTTCGATGGTACAAATCTAATGCAACAATTATTAGAAAGCGAAGGAATTGTAGTTATTGAAAATCAAATTCAAAATTTAGAAACCGTTTTCTGGAATCCAAAAGAGGAATTACCTAATTACTTTTTAAATAAGTAAATGACAATAAAATAAATTAAAAAACCATCAAATTTTTGATGGTTTTTTAATGCAATAATCTTTTAAGTTGTAATTTATTTTACTTTTTTAAAACTACCTTTTCTTTTTTTATTATTTAAAAGTGAAGAATAAAAATATTCATCTCCCTTAATTTTTACAATCTCAGCTGTAAGTATACTACCAACTTTTAATGGAGCTCCTCTTTTTTTAATAGCAACAATAGTAAGTTTATATTTAAATTTTGTTAACCAATCGATTCTAGCTTTAATGAATTCTTTTTTAGGATGGTATTCATAATAGAAGCCATCTTTAATTTCTATTAAAATCTTTTTTTCTTTAAAATCGTAAGTGTATTTCCCATCTTCTAAAGTAGCTGCTTCTAAAACTATATTATTAGACGCAGCATAAGATCTAGACGATAGTTTAGTAACGGTGTTAAGCGCTACAATGTCTTGAGAAAAAGTTGTTTGGTAATTAAAAGTAATTAACAATAGGAAAGTTACACACGTTAGGGCGTTTGTGTTTTTCATAATCTTTAGGAGTTAAATTATTTTATAAATATAATAAAAATTATTTTAAAATATCATAAAGTGTTGTTTTTAAACTTTTAAGCATTTTTTAATAGTAGTTATTACCCCTTTATTTCCTTAAAAGTATTTTTAAAAGTATCTTTGCTATTTAGAATTAATCCTAATTAAAATCTCGAAATGAGTTTTAACAAACAAAATATAAAACAAGCATTAGAAACCATTACTGCTCCTGGAGAAGGAAAGAGTTTGGTGGAAAATAACAACTTAAAAAACATCGTAATTTTTGGTAACGAAGTAATTGTAGAAATTACAATTAGCAATCCAACATTACAGGCAAAAAAGAAAGTTGAATCAGAAATTACAAAAGCAATTAAAAGCAATGTTTCTGAAGATATAGACGTAAAAGTGAATGTAACTGTAGAAAAACCAGTTGCAAAAGAAAATTCAAATCCGAATCAAATTCGTGGTAAGGAAATTCCGAATATTAAAAACATTATTGCAATTGCATCTGGAAAAGGTGGTGTTGGTAAATCTACAATTACAGCAAACACAGCTATTTCTTTAGCAAAAATGGGCTTTAATGTTGGTGTTTTAGATGCAGATGTTTATGGACCATCGCAACATATTATGTTCGATGTAGAAAAAGCAAAACCACTTTCTGTAAAAGTAGATGGACGATCTAAAATGAAACCAATCGAAAATTACGGAGTAAAATTATTGTCTTTAGGTTTCTTTACAGACCCAAATCAAGCAGTAATTTGGAGAGGACCAATGGCTTCTAAAGCGTTAAATCAACTTATTTTCGATGGAGCTTGGGGTGAGTTAGACTTTCTTTTAATCGATTTACCACCAGGAACAGGAGATGTACATTTATCAATCGTACAAGCTTTACCAATAAATGGAGCAGTTGTAGTAAGTACACCACAAAACATTGCGTTGGCAGATGCTAAAAAAGGAGTTGCCATGTTCCAACAAGAAAATATTAACGTTCCCGTTTTAGGAATCGTAGAAAATATGGCATATTTTACACCAGAAGAATTGCCAGATAATAAATATTATATCTTTGGAAAAGATGGTGCAAAAAACTTGGCAGAAGATATTAAAACCCAGTTTTTAGGCGAAATCCCTTTAGTACAAAGTATTCGTGAATCTGGCGATGTTGGGCATCCAGTAGCGTTACAAAACGGAACCGTTTTAGAAGAAGCCTTCAATAATATTACCAAAGAAATGGTTGCTCAATTATTAAAAAGAAACGAGAATTTACCACCAACAGAAGTGGTAAGAATTACAACAATGAGTGGTTGTAGTTCAGTAAAAAAATAAATTATGACAGCAGAAGAAACATTAAGTAATGTAGAAAAAGCGTTAGATGAAATTCGTCCGTTTTTAATGAGCGATGGTGGAAACATCAAATTACTTTCAATCGAAGATTCTATTGTAAAAGTACAATTAGAAGGCGCTTGCACAGGTTGTTCAGTAAATCAAATGACGCTAAAAAACGGAGTAGAAGCAACCATTAAAAAGTACGCTCCACAAATAGAAGAAGTTATAAACGTTGCCTAAACTGATAAAAATCAGTTTTTAGATAAGTTTAATATTTTAATTTTGGGCGTTCCCTAAAAAGGTCGGGCTTTCACTACTCGCTTTTTTTAAGAAAAATAAAAAAGAGCTCAAACAAGCCGTTCAATCCCTAACGCGCTCATCAACATAAAAAAACCTCATAAGAATAAAATCTTGTGAGGTTTTAAAAAATAAAAGAAATGATTACAACAGATATCTTAATTATTGGTGCAGGACCCACAGGATTATTTACCGTTTTTGAAGCAGGATTGTTAAAACTGCGTTGTCATTTAATAGATGCTTTACCACAAGCTGGTGGGCAATGTTCAGAGATTTATCCTAAAAAACCAATTTATGATATTCCTGCATATCCAGAAATTTTAGCAGGCGATTTAACCGATAAATTAATGGAACAAATTAAACAATTTGAACCAGGTTTTACATTGGGTGAACGTGCAGATACCATCGAAAAACAAGAAGATGGAACTTTTGTTGTAACCACAAATAAAGGAACAAAACACCAGGCAAAAGTTGTTGCAATTGCTGGTGGATTAGGTTCTTTCGAGCCAAGAAAACCACCAATTCCTAACATTGCAGATTTTGAGGATAAAGGAGTAGAATACATTATTCGTGATCCAGAATTTTACAGAGACAAAAAAGTAGTAATTTCTGGAGGTGGAGATTCAGCATTAGATTGGTCTATTTTTTTAACAGATGTTGCTTCTTCAGTTACATTAATTCACAGAAGAAACGAATTTAGAGGCGCTTTAGATTCTGTAGATAAAGTGCAAGAATTAAAAGATGCTGGTAAAATTAACATGATTACACCTGCAGAAGTAAAAGGAATTATAGGAACAGACAAAGTAGAAGGTGTTTCTGTGATACAAAATGGTGGAGAAGAATTTACAATTGAAACCGATCATTTTATTCCTCTTTTTGGTTTGTCGCCAAAATTAGGGCCAATAGCCAATTGGGGATTAGAAATTGAGAAAAACGCCATTAAAGTAAACAACGCTTTAGATTATCAAACAAATATTCCAGGAATCTACGCAATTGGAGATGTAAACACATATCCAGGAAAATTAAAATTGATTCTTTGTGGTTTTCATGAAGCAACATTAATGTGTCAGAGTGCGTTTCAAAGAATTTTTCCTGATAAAAAATACGTAATGAAATACACAACAGTTGGTGGTGTAGATGGTTTTGACGGAACACGTAAAGAAGCCCCAAAAGCAGTTGTTAAAAAGATTGAGTAAGCATTTTTGTCTTTTCGAACGAAGAATGAGGAGAAATCTCATCATCAAAATAAATTTTGTATTTTAGGTAAAAATTAGAATTATGTTTGCACACAATCTTATTCCATTTCCTTTTTTTAGGCAACTAAATGCATATGATTTACTAATGTTCGCTTTAGGTTCAATGGTAATAATCTCAATTCTAAATTTTTACTACAACAGAATTCCTAAAAGTAATACTTTAGAAAGTGAATTGAAAAACCCAATTTACGATTCGAAAGATGTTTTATTACAATCTAATAATTTAAATACAAACTTTATAATTGAAGAAAAATCAACATCAATATTTGTAAAAATGTTTGTTTATATTTTAATAGCTTTGGTTGTAATAACTCCTTTGTATCAACTTTTAGGAGTTGAACATTTTTTATAGTAGATTTTTCTCCTATCATTTTCGTATATTTGAGCAACAAACGAAATCGATTGAGATGTATTCAGATTTATTAACATACTTAAAATTCCTAATAAAGCGCAATCCTGAATGAGCGTTTAATGTATTCAGTTTTTCAATGTAAAAATGTAGCAATATTATGCTAACGCACAATTGTTACATTATTTTATTAACTCATTAATACATTAGCAAAATGCCTTTTTATCATAAATTAGGAGAAATTCCACCTAAAAGACACACACAATTCCGTAAAAAAGACGGTAGTTTATATTACGAACAATTGTTTGGTACTATTGGTTTCGACGGAATGTCTACCAACAGTTATCACGAACACAGGCCAACAATGGTCAAACATATTGGTAAACAATATTCAGTAAAACCAAAAATTGCCAAAGCAAATAATATTCAATCTTATCGATTTCGCGGATTTCAAGTCCCACCAGAAAACGATTATTTAGAAAGCAGAAAAATCGTTTTAACAAATTCCGATTGTAATATTATTTTATCAGCACCAAAAAAATCTACCACAGATTATTTCTACAAAAATACAGATGCAGATGAAGTAATTTTCATCCATAAAGGAACCGGAAAATTAAGAACGCATTTGGGAAATCTCGATTTTAAATATGGAGATTATTTGGTAATTCCACGTGGAATTATCTACAAATTAGATTTCGACGACGAAAATAATCGACTTTTTATCGTAGAATCTTACAGTCCAGTGTATACGCCAAAACGTTACAGAAACTGGTTTGGTCAGTTGTTAGAACATTCACCATTTTGTGAACGAGATTTAAGAAGACCTTACGAATTAGAAACAAATAATGAACTTGGCGATTTCTTAATCAAAGTAAAAAAACAAGGCGAAATTATAGAAATGACCTACGCTTCTCATCCTTTTGATGTAGTTGGTTACGATGGTTATAATTTCCCTTACGCATTTTCTATTCACGATTTTGAGCCAATTACTGGACGAATTCATCAACCACCACCAGTTCATCAAACTTTTGAGACTAACGCATTTGTAATTTGCAGTTTTGTGCCACGTTTGTACGATTATCATCCAAACTCAATTCCTGCGCCTTACAATCATAGTAATATCGATTCAGACGAGGTTTTGTATTATGTAGATGGCGATTTTATGAGTAGAAACGACATAGATCAAGGTCATATTTCCTTGCATCCAGCAGGAATTCCTCATGGTCCACATCCAGGAACAACAGAAAAAAGTATAGGTAAAACCAAAACCGAAGAATTGGCAGTTATGGTAGATACTTTTAAACCTTTACAGGTTACAGAAGAAGCCATGAAAATTGCGGATGAAGATTATTATAAATCTTGGTTGGAAAGCCCATCTTAATCTTCCCAAAGGGAAGGAGCTAGCAACATACTTGAAAAACTATGTTTTCTAAATTGCTATGTGGTAAAATAAAAGTTCATAAAAATAAATAGTATTAGAAGCTATTTCCAGCTTTCGCTACTCGCTTTTTTTATTCAAAAAAGAATAAAAAAGAGCTCAAACAGACCGCTCAATCTGGGCTAAACTTGTTTGGAAACGAATTGCTTTAATAAATGAAATGGCTACTTTATCGGTAACAAAGACCTCACAGATTTTAAAAACCTGTGAGATCTAAAAAAAAATATAAACAACAAAATAACACTCAATTCCCAGCAGAGTGTTTCTTCCCTTTGGGAAGATTAAGATGGGCTTATTTATGTCAAAAAAAATAGAATCAGTTAATTACGGGTTAGAAAAAATATTTGAAGGAGCACAAGATTTCCTTCCACTTTTAGGAACAGATTATGTAGAGTTTTACGTTGGTAACGCAAAACAATCTGCACATTTCTATAAAACAGCATTTGGGTTTCAATCTTACGCTTATCGTGGATTAGAAACTGGCGCAAAAGATTCTGTAAGTTATGTGTTAACGCAAGATAAAATCAAAATTATCTTAACAACACCTTTAAACAGTAAATCACCAATAAACGACCATATTGTAAAACATGGAGATGGCGTTAAAATAGTAGCGCTTTGGGTAGAAGATGCCAGAAAATCTTACGAAGAAACCACATCAAGAGGCGCAAAATCTTATATGGAACCAACTGTAGAAAAAGATGAGTTTGGTGAAGTTGTTAGAGCGGGAATTTACACTTATGGAGAAACTGTACACATGTTTGTAGAGCGTAAAAACTACAAAGGAGCATTTTTACCAGGTTTTCAAAAATGGGAATCAGATTACAATCCACCAACATCTGGGTTAAAATACATAGATCATATGGTAGGTAATGTTGGATGGAACCAAATGAATAAATGGGTAAAATTCTATGAAGATGTAATGGGGTTTGTCAACTTTTTATCTTTTGATGATAAGCAGATTCATACAGAATATTCAGCATTAATGAGTAAAGTAATGTCGAATGGAAATGGAAGAATCAAATTTCCAATAAACGAACCAGCAGAAGGAAAAAAACGTTCTCAAATTGAAGAATATTTAGATTTTTATGAAGGTGCAGGAGTGCAACATATTGCCATGGCAACAGACGATATTATTAAAACAGTTTCTCAATTAAAAGCAAACGGAATCGAGTTTTTATCAACTCCGCCAGAAGAATATTACAGAGCAGTTCCTGGAAGATTAGAAGAACATAGCCACGAATTAAGAGAAGATATCGAAAAACTAAAAGGTTTAGGAATCATGATTGATGCTGATGAAGAAGGCTATTTATTACAAATTTTTACAAAACCAGTAGAAGACAGACCAACGTTGTTTTTTGAAATCATTCAAAGAATGGGAGCCAGAGGTTTTGGAGCAGGAAACTTTAAAGCATTGTTCGAATCTATAGAAAGAGAACAAGCAAAAAGAGGAACGCTTTAGAAATTAAATAGATTAAAGAAAAGAGAAAATAGAACCAAGAGACAAGACTTAAACCTTTTGAATCTTGGTTTTTTATTTTTATTTTATTCAATAAATAAAATTTTCTTAATTCAGCAAATAAATTAGATTTTCAAAATAAAGTCTTGTTTCTTTGTTCTCATATCTTGATTTTTAAAAAAATGAACAGAGACGAAATTTTAAAAGCAATAGAAGAAAAGTACGATAAATTAGGTGTACCAGTAGATGCCATGTTAGAAGGTTTATTGCACAGCACACCAATTACGTATTGGGATTATATTCAGACAGACGCACTTTTAGGTTTGCAAACGCCAAGAACTACGCAGCCAGATGAAATGGTTTTTATAATGTATCATCAAGTAAACGAATTGTTGTTTAAAATGATACTTTGGGAAATAGACCAAGTTGCAAAAACGGTAGAAGTTAGAGCAGATAAATTTTCGATGCATTTGGGCAGAATTAGTAGATATTTTGATATGCTTTGTAGTTCATTTTCTGTAATGGCAGATGGAATGGAACGTGAACAATATCTAAAATTTAGAAATACATTAACGCCTGCAAGTGGTTTTCAATCAGCACAATATAGAAAAATTGAATTTGCATCTACTGAACTAATCAACTTAATTGATGCGCGTTTTAGAGATGATATTGATAGAAGTTCTTCATTTAAACACGCATATAACCATTTGTATTGGCAAGCTGCAGGTAAAAATTATACAACCGGACAAAAATCGACCTTATTAAACCTTTTTGAAAAAAAATATATTGGTGAGTTTATCGATTTTATGGAAGATTATAACGATATCAACTTATCTCTAAAATTTAAACAACTTCCAAAAGAAGTTCAAGAAAACGAAGACTTAATAAAAGCAATGCGTCATTACGATTATACAGTAAACGTAAAGTGGGTAATGGCTCATTACAACGCTGCTGGAAAATATATTGGTGGTAATGATTCAGAATTAAAAGCAACTGGAGGTAGTAATTGGAGAAAATACATGCATCCAAAATACCAAAGAAGAATATTTTTCCCTTATTTATGGAGTGAAGAAGAATTAAAAAATTGGGGAACTTTTTAAAATAAAACGTTAAAAAGTTGCATGCAAACCAATTATAAAGGACATTTTTCTTTTTGGAACGGTAATTGTCATTACTTTTTTATAAGTTTGAGAACTATGAAAAAACATATTATTTTATTTTTAGTAATCACAATAGCATTTTCTGTTACAAGTCAAGAGAAAAAAACTGCTTTTAAAAGTGGAGAATGGCTTCGTTATAAAATGAGTTATAGTGGTTTTTTAAGAGCTGGAACTGCTGTTTTAGAGGTTGATGAAACTGATTTTAATGGTAAGAAAGTTTTTCATACAAAAGGAAGTGGATGGACTTCTGGAATGATAAAATGGTTTTTTAAAGTTGATGATTTATATGAATCTTATTTTGATATGGATACTGTAAAACCTTATCTATTTAAAAGAAAAATAGACGAAGGTGGTTATAAAAAACATAGGCAAACGTCATTTAATTATAATTCTAATAAAGCTTATGTTCAAGATTTTACCAAACAAAAAGATACTTCTGTAGCATTTACAAATGTACAAGATATGTTATCTTCTTTTTACTATTTAAGAAACAGAGATGTTAAAAATATGAAAAAAGGAGATGAAATAGCTATAGATATGTTTATGGACTCTCAAATATATCCTTTTAAGCTACGTTTTTTAGGGAAAGAGGTTCTAAATACAAAATTTGGAAAGGTTAATACTTTAATATTTAGACCTTTAGTTCAGTCTGGAAGAGTATTTAAAGCTCAAGAAAGCGTAACTATTTGGATTACTGATGACGCCAATAAAATACCAATTAAAATGAAAGCAGATTTATCTGTAGGTTCTTTAAGAGCAGAATTAGAGCAATATAAAGGTTTGGCAAATGAATTTGGTAAAAAATAAATAATCAATTATTTTCTTTTAACTAGCAAACCTTTTTTCTTCCATTTTTTTACCTCTCTTTTAGACATTTCAACTTCAATTGTAGAATCATCATAAAAAGAAGTATACATTTCGTTTTTTTCTAATTTAATAATTTTATTAGAGTTTACATAGAAAAGAGGGTTTACATAAGAATAAATATGAATTTGATTAGAAATTGTTCGTTTTTTAGCATAAAAATCATACTCTTTAACTCTTTCGTTTAAATAATAAACAGATAGTCTTAATTGGCTATTTTCAGGCTTATCATATGAACCTGCAATTGCTATTGGTGCAGTTGGGTAAACAATATCCCCAACCTTTACCATTAAACTTTTATGTTTTAAAACACTATATCTAGCCAGAGTTCCATCTTCGTGTTCAATAATTATAGCATTAGATTTATTTTTGTAACCGTAAGTTTTACTATTATCGCTTTTAAATTCATCAATAACTTTTACTACAATTCCTTTTCTAATAGCAAAAACGGTATCATTTGGTGAAGTTAAAAACTGAAAGGACTTCCAGTTTTCTGGTTCCTTGTCTCCAAATTTTTTCCCTAAATAATTAAGGTTTCTAACTTTTATCGTTTTATTTTTTTTGAATGGTAAAATGTATTTAAAGTCATGATTAGGTTTTTTATCAAGATTTCCATAAAATGTTTTGTAAGAATATGAAAACCCAATTCCAGAATCATCATTAATTGGGTTTAGTGTTGTAATTACATCGCTGTAACCTTTCACGGTTTTTTTTACTTGATCTCCAAAAGTATTTGTTAATCTTTTAAATTTAAGAATAATAAAAACACTACTTGGCATTGTAGAATAATATGAAAAAGTAACAGATTTATCTTTATTCCGTTTATATTTTACACCACTATTTTTCTTTTGTGCCAAAAAAAGTTGTGAAAGAAACAAGAAGATTATAAGAAGTGATAATTTATTTTTTTTCATATTTATCTCATTTTCATAAATAAGCTCTTCAAAGATAACAGTTTTAGTATAATTTTAACGAAACCGTTTTAGGAACTTCCTTAATTAGATTTAGAATACATCAATTTTATTTGTACTTTTGAAAACCATACTTAATAGTGTAATTTTCTTGAAAAAAATAATCCTCCTTTTAGCTGTAATTCTCTGTTTTTCATCTTGTAAAAAAGAAGAAAAACCTCCAGCAACTGTAAAAAAAATTGTTCCAGTTCCAAAATTTAGATACGGTTATAACATAGACGATTTTGTTGTAATTCAAGACACCATAAAAAGCGGAGAGAGTTTTGGAGAAATTTTAGATAGACATCATGTTCTATATCCTAAAATAAATGAAATTGCAGGCAGTATTAAAGAAATTTTTGATGTTAGAAGAGTAAGAGCAGGTAAGCCTTATACAATTTTAGCAAGCAGAGATTCTTTGCAAGAAGCCCAAGTTTTTATTTATAAAAATGATAAAATAAGAGCAACTGTTGTAGATTTCAAAGACTCAATTATTAAGGCTCACACTTATTTACAACCCATTAAGACAGTTCAGAAAATAGTAGAAGGTAAAATTTACTCAAGTTTATCTAATTCTATGGACAGTTTGCATTTATCACCAAACTTAACAAATACCGTTGCAGATATTTATGCTTGGACGTTAGATTTTTATAAGCTTCAAAAAGGAGATTCTTTTAAAATAATTTTTGAAGAAAAGTATATAAAAGACGATCTTTTTGCTGGTTATGGAGAAGTAAAAGCAGCAGTTTTCAATCATAGAGGAGAAGATTTTTATGCTTATAGGTATTTGGCAGATTCTATTAAAGGAATCACAGAATATTACGATACGGATGGTAATATGTTACGAAGCCAGTTTTTAAAGTCACCAATTAAATTTCAATACAGAATTTCTTCAAGATATAATTTAAAGAGAAGAATTGCTTATTATGGTAATAGAATTAGACCTCACAGAGGTACAGATTTTGCTGCAAATATTGGAACTCCAATTTTAGCAACTGCAAGTGGTACTGTTGTAGAATCTACAAGAAGAGGTGGAAATGGAAAATTTGTTAAGATAAAACATAACAGCACTTACTCTACGCAATACTTACACATGAAAAACCGTAATGTTAAAAAAGGACAATACGTAAAACAAGGAGCAGTTATTGGTTGGGTAGGTATGACAGGTAATACTGGAGGCCCACATGTTTGTTATCGTTTCTGGAAAAACGGGAAAGAAGTAGATCCTTTCAAACAAAAATTACCAGCAGCAGAACCATTAAAGAAAAGTTTAAAACCTAAATACTTAGAGTTTATAAAACCTTTAAAATATCAACTAGACAATAACCAACTTTCTGTTCCAGAACCAGAGGTAATAGAAAGTGTAGCACAAAACTAAAAAAATGGCTTTAAAAAACATTAATCCAACCAAAACACAAGCTTGGGAAAAACTTACAAATCATTTTAATGAAAATAAAAATATTAACATTAAAGACTTATGTAAAGATTCTTCAAGAAAAGAGGATTTTTCTTTAGAATTAAATGATTTACTTGTAGATTTTTCGAAAAATAGAATAACAGAAGAAACTATTTCTTTGTTAGTAGATTTGGCTAAAGAGGTAGATTTAAAAGATGCTATTGAAAAACAGTTTTCGGGAGAAATTATTAATGTTACAGAAGGAAGAGAAGTATTACACACTGCTTTAAGAAGTAATTCTGATGAACCTGTTTTAGTTGATGGGAAAAATGTGAAGCCACAAATTCAGTCAGCTTTAAGAAAAATTAGAAGCTTTAGTAACAAAGTTATTTCTGGAAAATGGAAAGGTTACACAGGTAAATCTATTACAGATATTGTAAATATTGGTATTGGAGGTAGTGATTTAGGGCCAGACATGATAGTTGAGTCTTTACAATATTATAAAAATCAACTAACAACACATTTTGTTTCTAATGTAGACGGAGACCATGTTTCGGAAATAATGAAGAAATTAGATCCAGAAACAACTCTTTTTGTAATTGTATCTAAAACATTTACAACTCAAGAAACCATTACAAATGCAGAAACACTAAAAAATTGGTTTCTAAAATCGGCAACTATTTTTGACATTCCAAAACACTTTGTGGCAGTTTCTACAAATTTAGAAGCAGTAGATAATTTCGGAATTGACAAAGCAAACGTATTCCCTATGTGGAATTGGGTTGGAGGTCGTTTCTCGTTATGGTCAGCTGTTGGTTTATCTATTAGTTTATCTATTGGTTTCGATAATTACCGAGCTTTATTAGACGGAGCAGAAGAAATGGATTTACATTATAGAAACACAGATTTCGATAAAAATATTCCAGTAATTTTAGCTTTATTAAGTATTTGGTATAATAATTTTTATGGAGCAGAAACCGAAGCAGTTTTACCTTACACACAATATTTAAAGAAGTTACCAGACTATTTACAACAAGCTATAATGGAAAGTAATGGAAAAGGTGTAGATAGAAATGGAGATAAAATAGATTACCAAACAGGAACAATTGTTTGGGGAAGTACAGGAACAAATATGCAACATGCTTTTATGCAATTGGTGCACCAAGGAACCAAGTTAATTCCTGCAGATTTTATTGGTTATAAAGAATCTTTGTATGGTTTAACAGATCATCACAAGAAATTAATGGCTAATTATTATGGTCAAATGGAAGCTTTAGCTTTTGGTAAAAGTAAAGAAGAAGTTCATTTAGAGTTAAAATTTTCTGGAAACACAGATAAAATATCTCAACTTTTACCTTTTAAAGTTTTTGAAGGAAATAGACCAAGTAATGCTATTCTTTTTGATAAACTAACGCCTCACTCTTTAGGTAAATTAGTCGCTTTATATGAGCATAAGATTTACACCCAAGGTATTCTATGGAATATTTATAGTTATGATCAATTTGGTGTAGAATTAGGGAAAGAACTTGCTAAAAAGTTATTAAATGCATGATAAAAGAATGTTTTAAAAGTTAAAAGTTAAAAAAATTAACTTATAAATGCATTCTTGTTAACAAAGTTGTTAATATGTAAGTTACTCATTTATAAAGAATAAGGTTTAAATTTGTTAAATTTCGTTGTCTTAATTTTCTGTTAAAACTTAACATTAAATTAACATTAAAACTCTGTAAAAGCAAGAGTTTTGCAAAATATTTAATAACATAAATTTAAACAATGAAAAATTTTAAAAACTTATTATTTGTAGCATTACTTTTTGTGTCTGCTACTGTTTTAGGACAAACTAAAATTACTGGTACGGTTGTAGACGAAACAAACCAACCTTTACCAGGAGCAAGTATTGTTGTAAGAGGTACAACTAATGGTACTTCTACAGATTTTGATGGTAAATTTACTTTAAACGCAACATCTAATGCGGGTACTGTTGTAATTTCATTTATTGGTTACAATACAAAAAGAGTTACTTTTTCTTCTTCAAAAGCAAATTTAGGATCTATTCAACTTACAGAAGATGCAGATTCTTTAGATGAAGTTGTAATTGTAGGTAAAGGTGTAATTGATTTAGCAGGTGGAAGACAAACTCCTGTTGCAGTTTCTACAATTAAAGCTGCAGAAATTCAGAAGAAAATTGGTACACAAGATGTAACAATGGCTTTAGTTAACACTCCATCTATTTATGTTGCCGGACAATCTGGTGGTTTTGGAGATTCTAGAATTTCAGTTCGTGGTTTTGATCAAACAAACACAGCGTTTTTATTAAACGGACAACCAATTAATGGTATGGAAGATGGTAAAATGTACTGGTCTAACTGGTCTGGTGTTAATGATATTGCAAGTGCAGTTCAAATTCAAAGAGGTTTAGGAGCTTCTAAATTAGCAATTTCTTCTGTTGGTGGTACAATGAACTTTGTTACAAAAACTACAGATAAGACTGAAGGTGGTTATGTTTCTGCTGGTACTGCAAATGATAGTTACTTAAAAACTACTGTATCTTATAATACAGGTATAAACGAAAATGGTTTTGGAGCAAGTGTTATGTTATCTCACTGGCAAGGTGATGGGTACAATGATGGTACTAAAGGACAAGGTCAAACTTACTTTATTTCTTTTGGTTATAAGCCAAATGACAATCATAACTTTAACTTCTTAATTACTGGTGCTCCACAATGGCACGACCAAAACTTTTCTAAAAGTATAGCTACTTATTTAGACAAAGGATTAAAATATAATAATAACTGGGGTACTTACAATGGTGAGTATATGACAGAAAGAAGAAACTTCTATCATAAACCAGTATTAAACTTAAACTGGGATTATACTATCTCTGATGCTTCTAGCTTATCTACTGTAGTTTACGCTTCATTTGGAGCAGGTGGTGGAACAGGAAACAGAGGTCGTAGAGTAAGAACTGCTGATGGTCTTATAGATTATGATGCAATTTATGCAAACAACGCAGCAGCTGTAGACGGTAACTTCGGAAACAGTGCTTATATAACAAGATCTTCTATGAATAATCACAGATGGTTTGGTGTTGTATCTAATTTTGAACACAAAATTAATGACAACCTTACTTGGAATGTTGGTGCAGATTTAAGAACTTATTATGGAACTCACTTTAGACAAGTAGAGAACTTTCACGGATTATCTTCTTGGACAGAAGATAGAACTTTAAAAGATGATACTCATAACAGAGTTGGACCAACTGTAGATGTTGTTGCAACTAATAGTTTCGATGCAAATCCTTGGGCAACAATGTTCAATTCTGCAAGTGAAGACCAAAGAATTGATTATGATAGTAGTGAAAGAATATCTTATGCAGGTTTGTTTACACAATTAGAGTATTCTAACGATGGTTTATCTGGGTTTTTCCAAGGTTCTTTATCTTCTCAAAATCACCAAAGATTTGATAGATATGATTATTTACCAGAATTTCAAGATTCTGAAAAAGTAAATAACATTGGTTATAATGTAAAGATTGGTGGAGCTTATAGATTTGATGACAATAACTCTGTTTATATGAATACAGGTTATTATTCTCGTCAACCTTACCATGATAATATCTTTAATAGTTTTGATAACTCAATTAACCCTTCTTCTCAAAATGAAAAAATATTTGGATTAGAATTTGGTTATAGCTATTCTTCAGAAAATTTAAAAGCAAATGTTAACTTATACAGCACAAGCTGGAAAGATAGAGTAGATGGTAGTTCAAGAGTGTCTAATAACATTGTTACAATTACAGAAACTACAGGTCAAAGTCAATACCATAAAGGAGTTGAGGTAGATTTTATCGCAAATATTACTTCAGATATTAAATTAAAAGGTTTCTTATCTGCAGGTGAGTGGGAGTATGTTGGTACTGTAACTTCTAGAACATTAGATGAAGACAGAAATGTAACTGCTCCACCATCTTTAGTTGATGTAGATGGAGGTAAAGTAGGAGATGCTGCACAATTCTCTACAGGATTAGGTATCGATTATAATATTTTTAAAGGATTAAGTATTGATTCTGACTATAGATTCTATGACAATTTATATGCAAATGTAGGTGCCGTTAAAGAAAATTTAAAATTACCTTCTTATGGTTTATTAGATTTTGGAGTATCTTACAAATTTGATTTAGGATCAGATAATGACAAATCTATAAGCTTAAGAGCAAACGTTAATAACGTTTTAGATACTGAATATTTGTCTGAATTAAGAACTAATATTTATAATGATAGTGATGCTAATGGAGTATTTTACAAAGGTGTAGATACTGCAAACGAAGGTTATTTTGGTTACGGAAGAACTTGGAACGTAAGTGTTAGATATAATTTCTAATTCTAAACAGTACATATTTTATAAAAACCACCTCATTTGAGGTGGTTTTTTTATTTTTAAAATTAGTAACTTTACCCATATTAAAAACAATTATTAATTATGAAAGAAATACACTCATACTGGGCATATTTAGTAGTGCTAATTTTAATTTTTACAGTAGTAAATGCAATTATAGGATTAACACAAAAGAAAGAATTTAAAGACAAAGATTTACGTCTAGGATTGTTTACACTAATAGTATCCCATATTCAACTATTAATAGGTTTAGGTTGGTATTTTATGTCACCTTGGTATAAAGCTTTAAAAGCCGACTCTGCAGCTGTTATGGGAGAGAAAGCAACAAGATTATTAGCTGTAGAACACCCAATAATGATGATTTTAGCAATCGTATTAATTACAATTGGTTGGTCTAAACATAAAAAGAAAACAACAGATCCTGCAAGATTTAAAACATTTGTAATTTTTTACGGAATAGCCTTATTATTAATACTTTCAAGAATTCCTTGGAATAATTGGTTATAGAATGAAAATAATAAGCTACATATTATCACCAATTTTTATACTGGTGTTTTATTTACTCTTAATTATATTTCATCCATTACAATGGTTGAGTTTTAATTTATTTGGGCTGAAAGCACACGCCAAAATGGTTTCAATACTCAACTTTTTTTTAGTAAAATCTATGTTGATAATTGGAGTCCCAATAAGATTAATCAACAAACATAAAGTACCAGAAGATACTTCTGTAATATTTGTTTCAAATCATCAATCTACGTTTGATATTCCACCAATAGGATGGTTTTTTAGAAAACAATACCCAAAATTTGTGGCAAAAATTGAACTCGGAAAAGGTATACCAAGTGTTTCTTTCAATTTAAGAAATGGAGGCGCAGCACTAATTAATAGAAAAGATCCAAAACAAGCAATTAGCGAATTGGTACGTTTTTCTAAAAAGATTAACGAAGAAAAATGGGGCGCAATTATTTTCCCAGAAGGAACAAGAAGTAGAAATGGAGAGCCAAAAAAATTCGCAACAAACGGATTAAAAGTAATCACAAAATATAATAAAGACGGTTATATAGTACCTTTAACTATAAATAATTCATGGAAAGTTTTTAAATATGGAAAATTTCCATTAGGTTTAGGTAGCCCAATAACAATTACCTCACACGAACCTATAAAAATCAGCTCTTTACCTTTCGAAGAATTATTAGAAAAAACAGAAAAAGTAATTAAAGAACACATAAAATAAAAAAATGTCTACAATTAAAAATATTAGAAAAGAAGTAATGTTGCAGCTTGAAAAAAGCATGGATGTTTTCATGGAAAGATATTTAATTCCCGCTGAAAAAATCTGGCAACCAACAGACTTTTTACCAAACTCACAAAAAGATTCATTTATTTCTGAAGTAGAAGAAATTAGAGAATTGTCTAAAGAATTACATGACGATTTTTGGGTAGTTCTTGTTGGAGATACCATTACAGAAGAAGCTCTACCAACCTACGAATCTTGGTTGTTAGATTTAGATGGAGTTAGCCAAGACCCAGATAATAGTTGGGCAAAGTGGGTAAGAACTTGGACGGCTGAAGAAAACAGACATGGAGACACTTTAAACAAATATTTATATTTATCTGGTCGTGTAAACATGCGTGAAGTAGAAATTTCTACACAACATTTAATTGCAGATGGTTTCGATATTGGTACATCTACAGACCCATATAAAAACTTTGTGTACACTACATTTCAGGAGTTAGCGACTTACGTTTCTCATAATAATGTAGCAAAAATTGCACGTAAAAAAGGGCATAAAGCATTAGCTAAAATGTCTAAAATTATTGCAGGAGATGAGATGCGTCATCACCAAGCATATGCACATTTTGTTAAGGAAATTTTCAAAATTGACCCAAGTGAAATGATGTTGGCTTTTCAACACATGATGAAGTACAAAATCGTTATGCCAGCAATGCATTTAAGAGAATCTTTTGGTGCAAAAGGTAGTTTGTTCGACGATTTCTCTGCAGTAGCACAAAGAGTTGGTGTTTACACAGGTTTCGATTATGTGGATATTCTAAAGAAATTAAATACAATGTGGGAGATTGATAAGATTACAAATCTTACTCCAGAAGCAGAAAAAGCAAGAGATTATTTAATGAAATTACCAGACAGAATGTACAGAATTACAGAGAGAATTGTAATTCCAGATACTAAGTTTAATTTCAAATGGATGGTTCCAGCTTAAAGAAATACTGTTTAATCGTGTAATTGTTTATTTGTGAAAACAATTACACGATTAAACTATATTAAAAGAATCTTTATCATTCAAAAACCCTAATTTTTCTCTTACCTTTTCTTGTTTGTCTTTAAGAATAGTTGCAGGTACAATCCCAACTTCATTTTCAGCTAAAGAACAAATCTCTTCACCCAAATAATCAATAATTAAAGAATTTCCAGAATATTCGTAATTATTGGCATCTTTTCCAGTTCTATTTACTCCAATTACATAACACATATTTTCAATTGCACGCGCTTTTAAAAGTGTATCCCAAGCTTTTATTCTTGTAACAGGCCAATTAGCCATAAATAAAAGTAAATCGTAATTTTCGGTGTTTCTTACCCAAACAGGAAAACGCAAATCGTAACAAATAAGTGGACAAATTTTCCATCCATTGTATTCGATAATTAGTTTTTCAGAACCAGAAGTATAGACTTTATCTTCACCAGCTAAAGTAAAAGAGTGTCTTTTATTATAAGTTTCAATTTCACCAGAAGGACAAACAAAAACAAAACGATTGTAGAATTTATTATCCTCTATAATTACCAAACTTCCACAAATAGCAATTTGTTTTTCTGAAGCTGTTTTTTGCATCCAAGAAACAGAAAAACCATCTATTTTTTCTGCAACATTTTCAGGATTCATAGTAAAGCCAGAAGTAAACATTTCGGGTAAAACAACTAAATCTATATCAGAATTTAAGGCATTTATTTTTTCAGTAAAAAAAGCAATGTTTTTAGCGGGATTTTCCCAAACCAAATCTGCTTGAATTCCAACAATTTTTAATTCGTTTTTCATCAAAATTAAAATTAAAGATTTAATAGCTATAAAAGTAAGATTTTGTAATTTAGAAAAACCAATTGAACTCAAAAAATTCTATGCAATCCTTTATTTCAGATACTTTAGATTCTATTTTAAAAACCACAAAATCCTTTGAAGATGTGGTTTTTATATTGCCATCACAAAGAGCAAAAGTGTTTTTAAAACAAACTCTAAAAGATAAAATATCTGTCGGGTTTTTACCAGAAACATTAAATATAGAGCAATTTGTGCAACAAGTTTCTGGAATTCAAAAAGCAGATAGTATTCAATTGTTGTTTCACTTTTATACCATTTATAAAAGTTTAGAAAAAGACCCAGATTCTTTTGATACTTTTTCTTCTTGGGCATTTACAGTTTTACAAGATTTTAATGAAATTGATCAACATTTAGTTGACACAAAAGAGATTTTTGTCTATTTAAGAGATATTCAAAGGTTAAAAAAATGGTCTGTTTCTGGTACTTTTAAAGAAACGGAATTAATGAAAGACCATTATTCTTTTTTAGAAAAACTGAATAATTTTTATCCTCCTTTATACCAATTTTTGTTAGAAAGAAAAATAGGATATCAAGGTTTAATGTATAGAGAAGCATGCAATAATATTGATGTTTATCTTCAGGAAAAAAGCAACAAAAAGTTTTTTTTTATAGGTTTTAACGCCTTAAATAAAGCAGAAGAGTTCTTATTCCAAAAAGTATTGGAAACTGAAAATTCTGATATTTATTGGGATTTAGATGAAACGTTTTTTAATTCAAATCATCAAGCAGGAACTTTTATCAGAAAGTATAAAAAAGAGTGGAAATATTACGAAAAGAACTCTTTAAAAACATTAAGTTCTTCTTTTTCTTCACAAAAAAATATACAAGTAATTGGAGCTTCTAAAAATACAACGCAAATAAAATATGCTGGTGAAATTTTAGAGAAATTTTCAGATTTTAAAAATACGGCGCTCATTTTAGCAGACGAAACATTGTTGCCAATTACATTAAATTCTTTACCTAAAAACATCAACGCAATTAACATTACTATGGGATATCCTTTAAAAGATATTCCAACTACAAGTTTATTGTTTTCAATTTTTCAATTATTTGTTTCGCAAGAAAAATTACAAAAAACGGTTGTAAATGAATTTTATCATAAAGATGTTGTTCGATTTTTAAAACATCAATCTATTTATAAATTATTGTCTAACAATGAGAATTCATTAGTAGATAATTTTACCGAAGAAATTGGGAAAGAAAATCACATTTTTATAACACAACAACAATTAGAATCTTTATTAAAAAATTCTGACGAAGAAATAAAAAAAGTTGTTGCTGCAATATTTAGTTCTTATACTACAATTAATGAGTTCTTAGATAGAATTTTAAACTTAATAAACATATTAAAAGTAGATGTAGCAGATTTAGAAAAAGAATATTTATTCCGTTTTTATACTGCTTTTACACAGTTAAAAACATTGCAAACAGAATACGAATATTTTACAGATTTAAAAACATTAGGATTATTTTTTAAACAATTAATTGCTTCAGAAACCCTGTCTTTTCAAGGAGAACCATTAAAAGGATTACAATTAATGGGAATGTTAGAAACGCGAGTTTTAGATTTTGAAAACATTATTCTAACATCTACAAATGAAGGTGTTTTGCCAGCAAGTTCGCAACAAAATTCTTTTATTCCTTTTGATGTAAAATTGGCTTTTGGTTTGCCAACATACAGAGAAAAAGATGCTATTTTTTCTTATCATTTTTTTAGATTATTACAAAGAGCTAAAAACGTATTTATTTTATACAACACAGAACATGATGTTTTTGGAAGTGGAGAAAAAAGCCGATTTGTAACTCAATTAGAAATGATGAGAACAGATATTGTTCAGAAAATAGTTACACCAAATGTAATTTCTGACAAGTCTGAATTAAAAGAAATTGCGAAAACAGAGAGTACTTTAGAACGATTAAAAGAAATAGCAGGAAAAGGAATTTCACCTTCTGCTCTAACTAATTATTTACACAATCCTGTTTCGTTTTACAAACAGAAAATTCTTAAAATTAAAGAATTTGATGATGTTGAAGAGACTGTTGCGTTTAATACATTAGGAACCGTTGTTCATGAAACTTTAGACGAATTATATAGACCTTTTGTAAATGAATTTTTATCAGTAGAAATTATTACTAAAATGGAAGTTGACTCTAAAGATTTGGTCATAAAACATTTTAGACTTCATTTTAAAAACGGAAACCTAAACACTGGAAAAAACAGATTAATTTTTGAAGTTGCAAAAAGATTTGTGTCCAACTTTTTAGCTAAAGAAAAAGAGTTGCTTAAAAATTGTAAAAACAAACTAAAAATTATTGCAACAGAAGAAAATTTATCTGCAGAAATAAATATCGAAGGAATCGATTTTCCAATAAAATTACACGGACAAGTAGATAGGGTAGATGAATTGAACGGCGTTTTAAGAATTATCGATTATAAAACAGGTATGGTTACTGGCGCAAATTTAAGAGTGCCAGAATTTGAAAATTTGCGAGATGAAAAACACTTGAAAGCAATTCAGGTTTTATTGTATGCTTATTTATTTACAAAAAGTAAAAATTACAACTTTAAGCAGCCTTTAGAAGCAGGTATTTATTCATTTAAAAATCTGAATAGTGGGTTTTTAGCTATTGATTTTGCTTTGCCAAGAAAAAAAGCAGAAAATTCAATTACACAAGAAAAATTAGAAGATTTTATAACTGAAATTAAGTTGTACATTAAAGAAATATACAACTTAAAAGAAGGTTTTATTGAGCCTGCAGATTTAAGGTATTAATTATTTCCCTTTCAAAATTAACAAAGGAACTGTTGTAGAAAATTCTTCTTTTAAGATGGTACTTTTTTCCCATAGTTTCTTAAAAAAACCTCTCTTACGTCTAAATACACACAATAAATCTGGGTTGTGTGTTTTACTGTGTTCTAAAACAGCTTGAAAAGTAGTAGCGTTTTCAGTAACAGTTAATGTAGATTGTAAGTTTTTTAAACCTTCATTTAAAACTAAATCTTCTTCAGTATAATTAGGTGTTTTTACCAACAATAAATTCACAGAAGAAGTAAATTTATTTGCAATAAATTGTAGTGGTTTTAGTGCATTTTTTCTTTTAATAATTCCAGATTTAAAAGCAACTAAAATATTTGTTACAGGTTTAAAAGTATAAGCTTCAGGAATCACTAAAACAGATAAATCTGACATTTTAGCTAATTTTCCAGCAGTATTTCCTAAAAATAACTCTTCTTTAATAGAATTGCTTTTAGTACCTACTATAATTAAATCTACACCAATTTCATTATGTACAGCTTCTACACTATCAATTAAACTTCCTTGAGAAGCAATTAATTTAATGTCTACATTTTTCACGTTTACAGAAGAAACTAACGTACGTAAATACAAGTTGGTTTCACGACCAATAATAGAATTTACATTAACCATTGTTCCTGCTTTTGTTTTTGCATTGTATGCTCTAAAAACAAATACTTTTGCGTCAATTTCAGAGGCAAAATCAATAGCATATTGTAATGTATTTTGTGCGCTTACTGTAGATCCAATTGGGACTAAAATGTGTTTCATAATGATAAATTTTAACGTTGCAAAGTTAGTTAATTTTCAGAGAATCTCTTCTTTTTACATTTTTTAGATATGTACATTTGCAAAAAGCCTTTTTTTGAAGACAAATATCAGTTTTAAGAATATTAATAAATTGGCAATTCCTGCTTTAATTGCTGGTATTGCAGAACCTCTTTTATCAATTACAGATACTGCAATTATTGGTAATATAGATACAAATGCAACCGAAAGTTTAGCTGCTGTTGGTATTGTTGGCGCTTTTATTTCTATGTTAGTTTGGGTTTTCGGACAAATAAGAAGTGCAATTTCATCTATAGTTTCTCAATATGTAGGTGCAAACAAAATAGAAGAAGTTAAAAGTTTACCAGCACAAGCAATTGCAATTATTGTTTTAGGAAGTTTATTGATTTTAGGAATTTCGTATCCGTTTTCAAGAGAAATTTTTGCGTTTTATAATGCTTCAGGAGAAATTTTAGAATATTGTATTACCTATTTTAATATTAGAATTTTTGGTTTTCCTTTTTCCCTTTTTGTATTTGCAGTTTTCGGCATATTTAGAGGATTACAAAATACTTTTTACCCGATGATAATTGCCTTAATTGGAGCAGGTTTAAATATCGTTTTAGATATTGTTTTAGTATATGGAATTGAAGGTTATATTCCTGCAATGAACATAGAAGGAGCAGCTTATGCAAGTGTAATTGCACAAATTTCTATGGCAGTTATTTCTTTGTTTTTGTTGATGAAAAAAACAACCATTTCTTTAAAATTAAGTTTGCCATTTCATGTTGAAATTCCTCGTTTGTTAGGAATGATTGGCAATCTTTTTATAAGAACTATTGCCTTAAATACAGCTTTGTATTTTGCAACATCTTACGCAACATCTTATGGAAAAGAATACATTGCAGCCTATACAATTGGGCTAAATTTATGGCTTTTAGGTGCTTTTAGTATCGATGGTTATTCGAGTGCAGGAAATATTTTATCAGGTAAATTATTAGGTGCAAAAGATTATAAAACGTTATTGAAGTTAAGTAATAAATTAATTATTTACGGTTTTGGAACTGGTGTTGTTATGGCTTTTTTCGGATTTCTTTTTTATGAACCAATTGGTCACATTTTTACCAAAGACCCATTAGTTTTAGATCAGTTTTATATGACTTTCTGGCTAATTTTAGCCATGCAACCAATTTGCGGAATTACTTATATTTTAGACGGAATGTTTAAAGGAATGGGAGAAATGAAGTTTTTAAGAAACCTACTAATAGTTTCTACAGGGCTTGTTTTTATTCCTTCTTTACTGTTTTTTGATTCTTTAGATTTAAAATTATATGCCATTTGGATTACTTTCGTTTTATGGATGGTTATTAGAGGACTTCCTATATTTCTTAAATTTAGAAGTAAGTTTATTCCATTGGCAAATGGTTCAGAAAGTTAGAATACCAATTCATTTAAAAAGGCACTTTTAGAATTGAAAATTCTCTAATTAAGCCCTATTTTTACTAAAATTAGAAATTATGACTACAGATAGAAAAAACGGAAGTTTGTACACAAATATTCAGAATAAAATAGCAACCATAGAATTTGGGCATCCTGCAAGCAATTCTTTTCCAGGTGAATTGTTAGATCGATTAACCAAAGAGTTAATTTCTGTTGGAAATAATGGAGATGTTTCTGTAATTATTTTAAAATCTGAAGGAGAAAAAGCCTTTTGTGCAGGTGCTTCTTTTGATGAATTAGTGGCAATTTCTAATTTAGAAGATGGAAAACAATTTTTCTCTGGTTTTGCAAATGTGATAAACGCCATGAGAACTTGTGGCAAATTAATTATCGGAAGAATTCAAGGAAAAACAGTTGGTGGTGGCGTTGGTTTGGCTTCAGCTTGCGATTATGTGTTGGCAACAGAAAATGCAGCAATTAAATTATCTGAATTTACCATAGGAATTGGACCTTTTGTAATAGAACCAGCAGTTACAAGAAAAATTGGAGTTTCTGGAACTGCAGAATTGACTTTAGACGCAAGTAATTGGAAAAATGCCTATTGGGCAAAAGAAAAAGGTTTGTACGCAAAAGTTTTTGAGAGTATTAAAGAATTAGATGAAGAAGTCGAAATTTTATCAGAAAAATTAGCTTCATACAATCCTACAGCTTTAGCTGAAATGAAAAAAACATTGTGGAAAGGAACAGAAAATTGGAACAATTTATTAGAAGAAAGAGCTGCAGTTTCTGGTGAATTGGTGTTATCTGATTTTACAAAGAAAGCGTTAGAAAAATTTAAAAAGTAGTCTTTTGAAAATAGTTTCAACAAATATTGGTGAACGCAGAGAAATTGAATGGAAAGGAGAATCTGTAACAACAGGAATTTTTAAATTCTCTGTTATAAAACCAATCTTTTTAGATACAGAAGATGTTAAAGGTGATGAGATTTCCGATAGAGAAAATCATGGAGGTATTTTACAAGCTATTTATGGATATTCTCTAAAACATTATGATTTTTTTAAACCACTTCATCCAAATTTAGATTGGCAATTAGGAATGTTTGGAGAAAACTTAACTATTGACGATTTAGAGGAAACCAAAATTCATCAAGGTGATACTTTTAAAGTTGGTGAAGCTATTTTAGAAGCAACTGTGCAAAGAAATCCTTGTTATAAATTAGGTATTCGTTTTAATGACATGAAAATTCTAAAACAGTTCTGGAATACAACAATGTGTGGCGTTTATTTTAAAGTGATACAAACTGGTTTTGTAAAAGTTGGAGATGAATTTCAACAAATAAAAAGTTGCCCAGAAAACCCAACAATTGCAGATTTGTATGTTGCTCAAAGAGCTGAAAAAGGAGTATAGTTTTATTTGTTATTAATGTAAAAACAGGAATCTATACTTCGTATTTTACAACTATAAGTTTTTTGAAAAGTAAGTTTTTTTCCTCTCCAAAAATTCCTTTTCCAAATTGTTAGACACTTTTTTTAAAGCAATATCAATAAATTTTAAAGCTTCTTTTTTATTGTTTGTTTTAGCAAAATAATCTGCTTATGCGCCATAAAATAAATACGAACGTTGTGCTAAATCATCAGGGTTTATTTGTTCGAAATAATAATTGGCTTTTACATAGTTTTCACTTTGCAAACAGACAACAGCCATTGTTAATAGGTAGGAAGTGGAAGGTTGTAGTTTGTGTAAACACTTGTAATAATTCAAAATTTTATTCCAATCTGTTTGTTCGAAATTAGGCGCTTTTATATGTTCTACAACAATTGCAGCTTCATAATGGTATCTTGAGAATTGTGATGTTTCAACAGCTTTATTCATCATCATATTTCCTAATTGAATCATAGGAAAAGACCATTTATTTCTATCTTGATTTTTTAAATCTAACAACTCATTTTCAGTATTAATTTTTGCATCTAATCTTGCAGAATGAAAACACATGAGCGCAAACAAAGCATAACTTTCAGGAATTTGAGTGTGTTTATTTTTTAGTAACATTTTACACAAACGAATGGCTTCTCCACACAATTCTTTTTGTACTAAAATCTCTTTTTTATTGGAGTGAAAACCTTCATTAAAAATAAGATAAATAACATTTAAAACGCTATCAATCCTTTCAGGAAGTTCTTTTCCTTGTGGAATCTTGAAGGCTAAATTTGTAGTTTTAATCGTTTTTTTGGCTCTTAATAAACGCTTTTTAATGGTTTCCTCTTTAGTTAATAAAGCAGATGCAATTTCTTTGGTACTAAAACCAGCAATGGTTTTTAGGGCAAATACAATTTGGTCTTTAGCGTCTAATTTTGGGTGACAAGCAGTAAAAATCATTCGAAGTTGAGCGTCTTCTATTTCTGCATCTAAAAAAAGTTCCTCTGTTGCAATAGAATCAAAACCTGCTTTAATTTCTGGAATGAGTTTTTGTTCCGATTTTAGTTTTCTAAAAATATCTAAAACTCTATTTTTTGCAGCTTTTGTTAGCCAAGCTTCAGGATTTTCTGGCTGTTCTTTTCGCCAAGAAATACTTGCTTTTAGAAAAGTATCTTGCACAGCATCTTCGATAATTTCCAGATTTGAGAGTCCAAAAATTCGAGTTAAAACAGAAACCATCTTTCCACTATGATATCGAAAAAGATGGTCTATGAGTTTCGTTTCCATTAATGATCAAATACCATAACTTCTCTAATTTCTACATAAGAGCCTAAATCGTAATCTGGAAAATCTTTGGCAATTTCTTCAACTGCATCAAAATCTTTGGCAGAAACTGTGTAATAACCACCAACAATTTCTTTCAATTCTGTAGATGCAATGTCTTTAGCTGTTCTTTCAACACCAGAAATACGTCTTATTTTGGAAGTTAAGGCTTCACCTTCATGTTTAATTCCTGCAGCATCCATTTTCTGGCTCCAAGCAAACCATTTTCCCATTCTGTTTTGCATTTCTTCTGGAGAAAGCCCTAAATCAGCATAATCTTCGCCGATAAAAATCATCATAAATTGTTTCATAATCTAAAGTTTTTAAGTTTATACTATTAAGACGTTTGTCAAAATTAAAAAGGGGACACTTTTTAAAATTAATTTTATAAGATAGTTAAACTGTTTCTTCTTTTTTATGAAGAAACCTCGTTAATTTCATTGATAAATCTAACAAAATAATTTTTGCATTTCCATTTCTTTCAATGTGATACATGGCATCATTTAGTTCTTTTTCTATCTCCAAAATATTTCCAGCATGTACAAAAGGTGCAAATTTAGACAAATCGAAACCTGTTTTTGTTTCCATAAAAACCAACTGATCAGACTTGTAGTTTAATAATAAAGCTTGTCTAAAAAATTGTAAACAATATTCTAAAAAACGTTTTTGAGTTTCACGTCCGGTTTTTGCAATCGTGTCCGACCAAGAAATTAATTGTTGTACCACAGAAGCATTTCCTTTGGCTCTAAAAGCAGTTCTAATCCAAGCAATAAACCATTCTTCGAAAACCAAATCAGAAGAATCGTTGTGTAATAAATGGATGGCTTTGTTGTAATTTCCTTCAGCTTGATGCGCAATTGTAGCAGCTTCACTTTCCGAGCAATTTTCTCTTTCTACCAAAGCTTTTGCAATATCTTGTTCTGCTAAAACAGGGAAATGTAACGCTTGACAACGTGATTTTATGGTATTTATAATCTGCTCTTCATTTTCTGTTATTAAAATGAAAACAGTTTTGTTTGGCGGTTCTTCAATCAGTTTTAATAATTTGTTGGCAGCAGCAATGTTCATTTTTTCTGCCATCCAAATAATCATCACTTTAAAACCACCTTCGTAAGATTTTAGTTTTAGCTTTTTTACAACATCTTCAGCTTCATCAACTCCAATATTTCCTTGTTTATTTTCTACGCCAATATGTTGCAACCAATTAAATAAACTAGCATAAGGTTGTACGCTTAAGAAATCTCTCCATTCTTCTAAATACAAATTACTTATAGGATGTTTTTTTACGCTATCGCTTGTGGTTACAGGAAACGCAAAATGCAAATCTGGATGTTGCAATTTATTACACTTGATGTTACAAGCTTCAGCATTATCAGAAAAATTACATAATAAAAACTGTGCATAGGCAATTGCCATTGGCAAAGTTCCACTTCCTTCTTTTCCTACAAACAATTGCGCATGCGGAATTCTACCATTTTCCGCAGAAACTTGCAAGTGGTTTTTAATATGTTCTTGACCTATAATTTGGTTGAAAAGCATTTACAAATATAAAATTTGTTATGCAGAATTTCATCAATTTTAGAGAGCAATCTTTTAAATTATGAATTCATGGTAGAAATAAATCAATACTACGCAAACGTTAACTTAACTTTTTATATTTCAACTTTCTAAAAACTAAAGAAAAAGGTATTTTTGTGAAAATACTAAAGACTAAAAATGAAAACACTAAAAGATTTTAATTTCGAAAATAAAAAAGCGATTATTCGTGTAGATTTTAACGTGCCTTTAAATGATAAATTTGAAGTAACAGATACTACTAGAATTCAAGCTGCAAAATCTACTATTATAGATATTTTAGAACAAGGAGGAAGCTGTGTATTAATGTCTCATTTAGGTCGTCCAAAAGGTTTTCAAGAAGAATTTTCTTTAAAGCACATTGTAAAATCGGTCGTAGATATTATTGGTTGCAACGTAAAATTTGTGGAAGATTGTGTTGGAGATAAAGTTGAAGAAGCAGTTGCTAATTTAGAAGCTGGAGAGATTTTATTATTAGAAAACTTACGTTATTATCCTGAAGAAACAAAAGGTGATGTTGCGTTTGCAGAGAAATTATCGAAATTCGGAGATATTTATGTAAATGATGCTTTTGGAACCGCTCACAGAGCACATGCATCTACAACAATTATTGCACAATTTTTTGAAGGTAATAAATGTTTCGGAAACTTATTAGCAAGAGAAATAGAAAGTATCGATAAGGTTTTAAACAATTCAGAAAAACCAGTATTGGCAATTTTAGGAGGAGCAAAAGTATCGTCTAAAATTACAGTAATCGAAAACATATTAGACAAAGTAGATCATTTAATTATTGGAGGTGGAATGAGTTTCACTTTTATAAAAGCACAAGGTGGAAAAATAGGAAATTCTATTTGTGAAGATGATAAACAAGAGTTGGCTTTAGATATTTTAAAGCAAGCAAAAGCAAAAGGAGTAGAAGTTCATATTCCTGTAGACGTTGTTGCTGCAGACGATTTTTCTAACGATGCAAATACACAGATTTTAGACATTAATCAGATTCCTGATGGTTGGGAAGGAGTTGATGCTGGACCAAAATCAAGAGAGATTTTTGATGATGTTGTAAACAAGTGTAAAACGATTTTATGGAATGGACCTTTAGGTGTTTTTGAAATGGAATCTTTTGCTGCAGGTACAATTGCTTTAGGACATTCAATAGACAAAGCGACTAAAAATGGTGCATTTTCTTTAGTTGGTGGTGGAGATTCTGTTGCAGCAGTTAAACAATTTGGTTTTGCAGATAAAGTAAGCTACGTTTCTACTGGTGGAGGAGCTATGTTAGAAATGTTAGAGGGAAAAAGTTTACCTGGAATTGAGGCAATTTTAAAATAAAGAAAAGTTTTAATCTTCCAAAAAGGAAGAAACACTCAAGTGAAATAGTATATTTTTCTTGAATATAATTTATTCTTATAAGCGTATAATTTTTAAAATTATACGCTTATTGTTTTTAATAGACATAAGTTTTAATTTAGCAATCAGTTTAAAAAACAGTTACACAATTAAACAAATAAACGATTACACAACAAAATGAAATACACAAAACTCCCAAATACAGATATAAAAGTTAGTAAAATATGTTTAGGAACCATGACTTGGGGAAACCAAAATACCCAAGAAGAAGGTTTCGAACAAATGGATTTTGCTTTAGAACAAGGTGTTAATTTCTTTGATACTGCAGAATTATATTCTGTTCCTGCTTCTCCAGAAACGTATGGAGCAACAGAAAAAATTATCGGAAATTGGTTTAAAAAATCCGGAAATAGAGATAAAGTAGTTTTGGCAAGTAAAATTGCTGGTGTTGGAGATTACACAAAACACATTAGAGAAGGTGGTTTGAATAAGAAAAACATTAAAGAAGCAATTGAAGGAAGTCTAAAGCGTTTACAGACTGATTATATAGACTTATACCAATTGCATTGGCCAAATAGAGGTGTAAATGTTTTCGGTACAAGAGATTTTCCAACTGATGCTGCAAAAGATGAAACTGAAAATTATTTAGAAATTATTCAAACTTTAAATGATTTGATCCAAGAAGGAAAAATTAGACAATATGGTTTGTCTAACGAAACTCCTTGGGGAACTCTAAAATACCTACAAACTGCAGAAGTAAATAAATTGGCAAGACCAGTAACTGTCCAAAATTCATATTCTATGATTCATAGAGGTTATGAAGTTGGAATGAGTGAAGTTTCTTTAAGAGAGGATATTGGTTTATTAGCTTATTCTCCTTTGGCACAAGGTGTTTTGTCTGGAAAATATTTAGATGGTAACAAACCAGAAGGCGCAAGAGGAACTTTATTTCCACGTTTTGTTGCACGTTATATGGGTGATGGTTCTTTAGAAGCTGTAAAAAGATACGAAGCAATTGCAAAAAAAGCTGGAATTACATTATCGGAAATGTCTTTGGCGTTTGTAAATCAATTACCATTTTTAACAAGTAACATTATTGGAGCTACAAAAATTAGTCAATTAAAAGAAAATATTGGTAGCATTAACATCGATTTATTTGAAGAAACTTTAAAAGAAATTGAAGAAGTTCATAAAGATATTCCTAATCCTGCGCCATAAAATACAAGTATGAAATTCTTTAAAAAACTATTTTCTAATAAAGTAGATGAAAAACCAATTGAATCTTATCAAGATTTTTGGGATTGGTTTTTACAATATGAAGAAGAATTTTATAGTGTTATTAAAAAAGGAGGAAGTAATCGAATAGCAACTGATTTTTTTGATAAAATTGCTCCAAAATTAGATCAGTTAAAAGAAGGAATTTGGTACTTAACAGGTATGTTAGATGATAATACTGCAGATTTGATTCTAACTGCTGATGGAGAAATTAAGAATTTTTACATTATTGAAGAACTTATTGAAGTTGCTCCAGAAATTAAAGGATGGAAATTTAGAGCCTTAAAACCAAAACATAAGATAGAAAATGTTGGAATTGAAATGGCAGGTTTTTCGTTTTCAAGTGATAATCTATCTTTTTATTCAAATGATTTAAAGGACTATCCAGATGAAATAGATCTTACAATTATTCATGATAATTATTCTGAAGAAAATAAACAAGATATTATAAATGGAACGTATATTTTTATTGATAATTACTTAGGAGAATTAGATTCAATTTCTATTATTGACAATATTGTTTTTAAGAAGAAAGAAGATGCTGAAAAAGAATTAATTCCGATTGAAAAATTAGAAAGTTTTATCAATTGGCGTCAAAAAGAATTTGTAGAAAAATACGAGGGAGTTAGAAGAAATACAGGTGATGATTCTTATGCAAGTTTAGAAGGAACATTAGCAAACGGATATAAATTAGTAGCAACTGTAAATACAGATCTTTTAAATTGGGATACTAAAGCTTCTCATCCTTGGATTTTAAGATTAGAACTAAAATATAATGGAGAAGAAAATAATGGTTTCCCTAATGAAGAAATGTATCAGCTTTTAGATAAAATTGAAGAAGAAATAAATCTCGAATTAAAAGATGCTGATGGTTATTTGAATATTGGTAGAGAAACAGGAAACAACTTAAGAGAGGTTTATTTTGCTTGTAGAGAATTTAGAAAACCTTGTAAAAAAGTTGATAAAATTATCAAGAAATATGCTGATAAAATTGAAGCAGATTACGAAATTTATAAAGACAAATATTGGCGTTCTTTTGAGCGATTTCAAAATTAAATTTAAATATAACACTCTAAAAAGCACTAATTTCTAAATTGATTTTAGTGTTTTTTTGTATGTTAGAAAAATGATTAAAATATATTATTTGTTGATTAAATTCAGCTTCTAATAACCAATAAGAACCTTTAAAATAAGAGTTTGTTATTGTTGCAAAATTTTCTGATTTCTCTACTATTTTAATTTGATGTGGATACAATAAAACAGTTTTTTCATTGATTGTTATTTCATTTACATCATCAAATAAAGCTGCTATGTATTTCTTTTTTGGATTGTTGTAAATTTCCTTTGGAGAATCGTTTGCTATTATTTTTTGATGCTGAATAACAATTAATTTATCAGCAAAGGAAAGAGCGTCGTTTTTATCATGCGTTGCAACAATACAAGCTATTTTTTTCTCTTTTAAATAAGAAAATAAACGTCTTCTTAAAGAGTTTTTTTTGAAGTTATCTATTTGTCCAAAAGGTTCATCTAAAAGTAATAATTCGGGTTCTTTTGCTAAAGCTCTAGCAATTGCAACACGTTGTTTTTGTCCGCCACTTAAATTTTTAACTTTCGTGTTTTCGAAAGCTTTCATTTCAATTACTTCCAATAATTCTTGAGTTCGTTTTTCGCTTTCTTCCGGATAAAAACGAGATAAATGTTTTTTGATATTTTCTGAAACAGAAATATATGGCATTAAATCGAAATCTTGTGCTACATATTTAAAGAAATCCATTCCTGGAACTAAATATTCTTTTGGACCTAAAACCTGATTTTCGCTCCAAAAAATTGTGCCTTTTTGTACATCTAACAAACCGTAAATTACTTTTAAAAGTGTCGATTTTCCACAGCCACTTTCGCCCATAATACACAAATGTTCTCCTTCTTTTAGATTGAAGTTGAAGTTTTCTAAAACGATTTTGTTTTTAGAATAACCGAATGAGATATTTTGGATTTTTAGCATGTTGCAAAAATAAGACTTCTATTTGATTTGATGTGGTAAAAAATGGCAAGTATGCTTGCGTTAGCGATTGAAACGGCATCCTTTTTGTTTTTACAAAAAGATACAGTGGAAAGCGCGACCCTTTTGGGGAACGCCCAAAGAAAAAACCGATACTTTCGCATCGGTTTTTAATTTTTATGAATATAATTCTTATAAAAAATTATTCCAAAAGATATTGCCTGTTTACCAGATTCTTACTCTTTCTTCTGGTTTTAAGTACATTTTATCTCCTTCTTTTACATTGAAAGCATCATAAAATGCATCTACATTTTTAAGAGGCATGTATGCTCTGTACATTCCAGGAGAATGTGTGTTTGTCATGATTAAGTTTTTAAGAGCTTCATCACGCATTTTGGTTCTCCAAATTGTTCCCCAAGAAAGGAAAAAACGTTGTTCAGCAGTATAACCATCTATTTTCTCTGGTCTTCCATTTTTATTTAAAAAGATTTGTAAACCTTCGTAAGCAGCTTGAACACCGCCTAAATCTCCAATATTTTCTCCTAAAGTATATTCGCCATTTAAGTGCATAGAATCAATAGCAATAATGTCGCTGTATTGTTTTACTAATTGCTTACCAATTTTAGCAAATTTTTCTGAATCTTCTTCTGTCCACCAGTTTTTAAGGTTTCCATCACCATCGAAACGAGCTCCAGAATCATCGAAACTATGAGAAATTTCATGACCAATAACAGCACCAATTCCACCATAATTTACAGCTTCATCTGCTTTGTAATTATAGAAAGGTGGTTGTAAAATTGCTGCTGGAAATACGATTTCATTATTTACAGGATTAAAGTAAGCGTTTACTGTTTGTGGAGACATTCCCCATTCAGTTCTATCTACTTCTTTACCTAATTTTGCCATGTTTTTGTTGTAGTTCCATTTGGTAACATTAATAGCGTTTTCGAAGTAAGAACCTCCATTTTCTAGACCTTTAACTTGTAATTCAGAATAGTCTTTCCACTTATCTGGGTATGCAATTTTAACGGTTAATTTATGTAATTTCTCTAAAGCTTTTTCTTTAGTAACTTCACTCATCCAAGGTAATTGTGCAATTCTAGCTTCGAAACCTAACATTACATTGTCAATCATTTCTTTTGCTTTTTCTTTTGCTTCTGGTGGAAACATTTTTGCTACATATAATTTACCTAAAGCTTCACCAATTGCACCATTTAAGTTTCCTAAAGCACGCTCATCTCTTGCACGTTGCTTTTTTGCACCACGCATTTCTTTTGCATAGAATTCCCAATTTGCAGTTTCTAAATCTGTAGAAAGTAAACCTAAAGAAGTATTAATAGTGTTCCAACGTAATAATAGTTTAATATCATCTACAGAACGATTTGTAAAAACATCGCTCATAGCTTTAAAATATCCAGGATCTGTAACAATAACAGTTTCTATATCTTTTACACCAATTCCTTCTAAATGTGCTTTCCAATCTATTGCAGGTGCTAATTTTTGCAATTCTGCAACTGTCATAGGATTGTAAATTTTTCTAATGTCTCTACCTTCTTCTTTAGACATCATTGGTTCTGCTAAACTAGTTTCGAAAGCAATAATTGTAGCTGCATTTTTTTTAGCAGTGGCTTCATCATCTCCAAATTCTTGCAACATTTTTGCTACAAATTCTTCATATTTATCTAGTTTGTCTTTTACTTTAGCATCTACATAATAATCTCTAGATAAACCAAGTGAACCACCACTCATGTAACCTGCATATTGGCTACTGTTTTTTAAGTCGTTAAAAACACCAAAACCATAAAAACCACCACCACCATAAGGTGCCATGTTTGTTAAATATGTTTCAACATCTTTTTTTGTTTTAATCTCGTCAACTTTTGCTAAATAAGGCATAACTGGAGCTTTACCTTGTGTGTTTCTAGCAACAGTATCCATAATAGTTTCGTAGTAATTTACTGCCTTTTCTTGATCAGAATCTATTTCATTTCCTTGAGCGTCTTTTACTTTTGGAAAATCTCTTTCTTCAATTGCTTGGTTTAAAATAACCAAAACGTCTGCATCTGTTTTTTTACGAAGTTGATTAAAACCACCCCAAGAAGTTTGATCGTCTGGAATTTCAGTTTTATCTATCCAAGTTCCATTAACATGTCTAAAAAAATCGTCTGTAGGTTTTACAGTTTTATCCATATTTTCTAAAGCAATACCAGGAACTTTTTCCTCTGGTTTTTCTTGCTTACAAGCAACAAGTCCTAAAGAGGCAATTGCTGATACAAAAAGTACTTTTTTTATTGTTTTCATTAGTATTTGTGTTAAATGATTTGATTGATTAGTATCTATATTTAATTAATGTTACAGTTTATCATAAATAATTTATGATTTTATTTTTTCTTTTGGAGGATTTGGTAATTGGTCAAAGCCCATATTAAATAATGTAAATCCAAAAATATCTGAATACTGTTCTATAGTTTTTGCAACAGGAGTTCCTGCTCCATGACCAGCATTGGTTTCAATTCTAATTAAGACTGGGTTTTCTCCTGCTTGTTTTTCTTGTAATTCTGCCGCAAATTTAAAACTATGTGCTGGCACAACTCTATCATCATGATCTCCAGTAGTTACCATTGTAGCTGGATATTTTGTTCCTTTTTTAACATTGTGTACTGGCGAATATCCTTTTAAATAATCGAACATTTCTTTACTATCATCTGCAGTTCCATAATCATACGCCCAACCTGCACCAGCAGTAAACGTATGATAACGCAACATATCTAAAACACCAACTGCTGGTAAAGCAACCTTCATTAAATCTGGTCTTTGCGTCATTGTTGCACCAACTAATAAACCTCCGTTAGAACCACCTCTTATTGCTAAATAATTTGAAGAAGTATATTTTTCTGCGATTAAATATTCTGCTGCAGCAATAAAATCATCAAAAACATTTTGCTTTTTTAGTTGAGTTCCTGCATCGTGCCATTTTTTTCCATATTCTCCACCACCACGTAAATTTGGCACTGCGTAAATACCACCTTGTTCCATCCAAACTGCGTTTGCAATACTAAAACTTGGTGTTAAGCTAATGTTGAAACCTCCATAGCCATATAAAATAGTTGGGTTTTTACCATTTAATTCAACTCCTTTTTTATGTGTAATAATCATTGGAATTTTTGTTCCGTCTTTAGAAGTGTAAAAAACTTGCTTGCTTGTGTAATCATCAGAATTAAAAGCAATAGAAGGTTTCCAATAAGATTCATACGTTCCATCTTTAGGGTTAAACTTGTAAGATGAACCAGGAGTGCTATAATTTGTAAAAGAGAAATACAATTCTTTAGCATCTGTTTTTCCACCAAAACCACTAGAAGAACCAACACCAGGTAATTTTACTTCTCTAATTAATTTTCCGTCGAAATCGTACTGTAAAACTTTAGAAACAGCATCTACCATATATTCTGCAAAGAAATAACCAGCACCAGAATTTAAACTCAACACATTTTCTGTCTCTGGAATAAAATCTTTCCAATTTTCTTTTGTAGGACTTTTAGCATCTACAGTAACCACTTTTTTATTAGGAGCATTTAAATTGGTAACTAAATACAATTTACTTCCACGGTTTTCTGTAACATAAGTATCACTTTCTACAGTGTCTATAATTGTAACTAATTTACTATTAGGTTGTGTTAAATCTTTTAAAAACAACTTGTTTCCTGATGTAGAAACAGAAGCAGAAATTATTAAATAATTGTTGTCTTCCGTTAAATAACCACCAACATATCTGTGTTTTTCCGAAGCTTTTTCACCAAAAATAACTGGATCGTTTTTTTGTGAAGTTCCTAATTTGTGATAATATAATTTGTGTTGGTCTGTTTTCGCAGACAACTCGCTACCTTTTGGTTTATCATAAGAAGAGTAATAAAAACCTTCGTTTTTGTACCAAGAAATTCCAGAGAATTTTACATCTACCAATGTGTCTTCTTTAATTTCTTTAGATTCTGCGTCCATTATAATTATTTTTCTCCAATCAGATCCACCTTCAGAAATTGCGTATGCTACAGTTTTTCCGTCTTTAGAAAAACTTAAAGAACCTAAAGAAGTAGTTGCATCGTCTGAAAAAGTATTAGGGTCTAGAAAAACTTCAGGTTCTGCATCTCCTTTTTTACGATACACAACATATTGGTTCTGCAATCCATTATTCTTGTAAAAATAAGTATAATCTCCTTCTATAAAAGGTGTTCCTACTTTTTCGTAATTCCATAATTCAGACAAACGTTTTTTTAGTTGTTCTCTATAAGGTATTTTACTTAAGTAATCGAAAGTAACAGCATTTTCTGCTTTTACCCAATCTTCAGTTTCTTTACTTCTATCATCTTCTAACCACCTATAATTGTCTACAACTGCTGTATTAAAAATGGTATCTGTAACTGGTTTTTTAGTTGTTTCTGGGTAATTCACTTCAATGTTTCTTTGTTTGATTTCTTCTTTACAGGAAGCAAAAATTGCAATAGCAAATAAGAAAGGAATGATTAATCTTTTACTCATGACGTTAATGGTTTGATGTTGAGTTTCAAAGTTACTATAAAAAAGGACTGTTAGTTAACTTATATATAATGTTTTAACAGTTTTTAACGTTTGAATTACATTTTAAATTGTGGGGTGTAATTTTTGAATAAAAAAAACGACTAATTTTGCACAAATAAAGATAGTATTATGACAGAAAATTTAACAAAAGAAACATTTTTAAAGAAAGTTTTTAATTTTGAAGAAAACAAAGAGTGGAAATTTGAAGGGAAAAGACCAGCATTAATAGATTTTTATGCAGATTGGTGTGGGCCATGTAAAATGATTGCACCAATTTTAGAGCAATTATCAGAAGAATATGAAGGCAAAATAGATATTTATAAAATTGATACAGAAGCTGAGCAAGAATTATCTGCTGCATTTGGTATTAGAAGTATTCCATCGATGTTGTTTTGTCCTGCAGAAGGAGAACCACAAATGGCAAATGGCGCTCTACCAAAAGCAGATTTAGAGAGAATTATTGCAGAAGTTTTAAAAGTAGAGAAGTAATAGCCCATCCTAACCTTCCCAAAGGGAAGGAACTCATATTCTTTATCATTATGTTTAAATTGTTGGGTTGAAGTAAAAAATATCCTGAAAAATTATTTTCAGGAAATTTTTTTATCAAAATTTAATACATAAGAATTTGATGCATTAGAAAATTATGTATATTTGTAGTTAAGAATTCGTCATTGCAAGGTACGAACCAATCTGTTAATTTAAAGTTACGATTGCTTTGGCAAAAAAGCCTAGCTTTAACTATTACACATCAAAAAATGGGAAATCAGAAATTATACAAAGGTTCTTTACAAACCATTATTTTAAAGTTACTAGAAACTAACAATAAAATGTATGGTTATGAAATTACACAACACGTAAAAGAATTAACCAAAGGGGAATTAAATATTACTGAAGGCGCATTATACCCTGCATTACACAAATTAGAAGCAGATGGTTTGTTAGATGTAGAGGTTGCTAAAGTTGGTAATAGATTACGTAAATATTACAAACTTACAGAAAGTGGAACAAAAGAAACTGCTAACAAATTAGAAGAAATGCAAGAGTTTTTAAAAACGATGCAACATTTGGTAAACCCTAAATTTAATTTGGAATAAAATGGAATTATCAGAAGCACAAATACAGCGTATAGAACATTACTTGAATGTTAAAAATATTACATACATAGATGTTCGTTTAGAGGTTTTAGATCATATAATTTCTGATGTGGAAAAAAATATCAAAGAAAAAGAAGTTGATTTTGAAGCCGCTTTTTATATAGTTACAGATAAATGGAATAGTATTTTAAAAGAAACTTCTAGTTTCTATTTTGGTATTGTACACTCTGCACCAAAAATTGTAATGGAGAAAGCGAAAAATCATTTTAAAGTCCACTTTTGGATTATGATAATTTTATCACTTTCTATATCTTTTGGAGATAAATTAGTCAAGTATAGTTTTTCTAATAACATGCAATCTTATTTTAATTATGGATTTAAATTTTTAGGTTTAATTTGTCTTATTTATTCTTCGATACTTCTTTACAGAAAGAAAAAAGATAAACTAAAAACATCATATAGTTTTATTCTAAAAACGCAAAGTTTAGGAATACTTTTTGCCTTTTTTCATTTACCTTTATCTACTTATTTTACTGAAACAGGTACTTTAAACACACTTTCTTTTATTTTTTTAATAGGGCAATTACAAATAATGTATGTGTTTTTTATTTTCTATAAGAAACATAAAGAAGCTGTTAAGAGATATAAAATTTCATAAATAATGGAATTGACAACAAGTCAACTTATACAAATAGACAATTATGTTTCTTCTTGTGGCATAAAATATTATGATGTACGAACCGAAATTGTAGATCATTTTGCTAATATTTTAGAAGAAAAATTAGTTAAAAATCCAGATTTGGATTTTAAAAAAGAAATAATTACAATTCACAGAAATTTTAGCGATAAAGGTTTTAGCAGTCTTCTAGAAGAAAAAAGAAAATCTGTAGAAAAAAAGTTTTATAAATTATCATTAAAACATTTATTGTCCTTTTTTAAATTACCTAGAATTATTATTTCTGGTGCTTTGTTTTATATTTTATTACAAGTAATGAGTTTGTTTAAAAATAAAGAAAACTTCTTCTTTCTAGTTTATTTTTTTGCTATTTTATTAGTTGTAAGAATTTTCTATCAAAATTGGAGGTACAAAAGAAAAAATAGAACCTCTTTTTTAGTATTAAATAAAACGGAGAATTTTTTACAAATTATAAATTTTGTATTCATTTTATTTAACTCTATGACCAATTTTAGAAGTGAGCAAAGTTTTGTAAACACTACACACAATTATATTCAGTTAGGTTTTTTTGTGATTTTACTATTGTTTTATTGGTCAGGAGAATATGTTTTTTATCAGAATAAAATGGAAATTCAAAAACAATACCCTAATGTAATTTTGTAAGTAATGAAATTAACAGACATCCACATAAAAGAACTCTACAAATTCACAAGAAAACATTACGTAGAACATTATGATGTTCAAACAGAATTGGTAGATCATTTAGCAAATGATATTGAAGAAATTTGCAATGAAAAACCAAGTTTATCATTTAAAGAAGCTAGAGATTTGTCTTTTAAGAAGTTTGGTGTTTTTGGTTTTATGGAAGTTGTAGAACAAAAACAAAAAGCCATGAATAAGAGATATTGGAAAATCTTATGGAGATTTTTTAAAGAATGGTTTACAGTGCCTAAATTATTAATTACTGCAACTATTTATATGATTTTTTGCGTACTTCTTCAAATAAAATATTCAGAATATATACTTCTTGGTTGTGTTTTTATTTTAGCAATTGTCGATTTAATTCTAATTTCAATCAATCATAAAAAGAGGAAAGAAAAAGAAAGAAAAAAAGAGAATATTTTCCTTTTAGAATCTATGATTGGAACCACAAGACATAGTTATGCTAGTTTAATTCTAGTTAATCTTTTTAATCTAATAAACCTCTCTGATATTAATTTTAGTTCATTAGCAATTCATTGGATTTTTGTGTCAGCTTTTATAGCAACATTACTTTGTATACTGTTTTACGTTGTTAATTATGTAATTCCCCAAAAAGCAGAAGAATTACTTCAAGAAACGTATCCTGAATATAAAATTGTTAAAAATTTGTAACATTTTTTAATTCTAAACTACTTATTAGCAATCAAACTAATTACTACAATATGATTTCACACTTTTTAAAACTAGAATGGAAACAATATTTTAGATCTTCTCATTGGCAAAAAGGTATTGCGCTAAAAATAATAATGGGCTTTTTTGTCCTTTATTTTTTAGTTACTTTTTTAGCAATTGGTATTGGAGGTTATTTTATTTTAAAGAAAGAATTCCCAGACCAAGACCCACTACAAATTGTGAATTCTTATTTGCTTTTTGCAATTTTAGCCGATTTAATTTTTAGGTATTTAATGCAGAAACTACCTATTATGAATATAAAACCTATGCTTATTCTACCAATTAAAAAAGGTAAATTGGTGCATTACGTGTTGGGTAAATCTGCTTTTTCGGCATTTAATATTTTAGGATTGTTTTTTTATATTCCTTTTTCAATCGTTTTAATTAAGGAAGGTTACAATACAGCAGGTGTTTTAGGATGGTTGTTTACAATGATTTTAATTATTCAATCTTCTAATTTTCTTAATTTTTTAATCAACAAAAATAACAAAGCACTAATAGCAATTGTAGCAATTTTATTAGCATTAATTGGTTTGCAAAATTTTGGATATTTAGATGTTGTTGGTTTTGGAGGTGAAATATTCAACTTTATTTATGATAACCCAATATATTCTTTAGTAGGAGTTATTGTTTTAGCTTTTTTATATAAATTGAACTTTTCTCAATTAAAAACACATGTTTATTTAGATGAAGCTGTAAAAACCAAAGTAGAAGAAGCAAAATCTGCAGATTTATCATGGGCTAACAAACTAGGTGATGTAGCACCTTTTATAAAAAATGATATCCGTTTAATTTGGAGAAACAAGAGAACAAAAACAGTTTTCTTAATGTCTTTTTTGTTTTTATTCTATGGATTAATTTTCTTCACAAGTGATAAATACAGCGAAATGCCAGCAATGTTAATGTTTGCATCCTTATTTATTACAGGAGGTTTTACATTAAATTACGGACAATTTATTCCTGCTTGGGATAGCGCACATTATAAATTGTTAATGAGTCAGAGTTTTAGATACCGTAAATTTTTAGAATCTAAATGGCTTTTAATGGTAATAATGACAGCTGTTTTATATGTTTTAAGTTTTCCTTATTTGTATTTCGGAATCGATATTTTTCTAATGATAACTGCAGGAGCAATTTTTAATATTGGTTTTAATTCACTCTTTTTATTATTTGCAGGATCTTTCAACAGAAAAAGAATAGATCTAACAAAAGGCGGTTTTGGAAACACACAAGGTACAAGTGCAACACAGTTTCTAATTATTATTCCATTAATGGTTTTACCAATGTTATTATTTTGGGTTTTCAACAAGTTTGTTGGGCATAATTCAGGATTTATTGTGGTTGCAGCAATAGGAATTATTAGTTTATTATTAAGAAATTATGCGATGGATTTTATCGAAAAAAGATATATCAAAGAAAAGTATATAATGATAAATGCATTTGGAAAAGAAGCATAAACCAATCAACTTTAAAGAAAAAATTACAATGATACAAACTACTCAATTATCAAAAAAATACGGAAAAGCAGAAGTATTAAACATAGATTCATTAGAAATACCTACAGGACAAAGTTTTGGTTTAGTTGGTAATAATGGCGCAGGTAAAACAACTTATTTTAATATACTTTTAGACTTAATTAGACCAACAACTGGTGCAATTACAAACCACAATATAGAGGTGAATAAAAGTGAAGAATGGAAAAATTTTACAGGTTCTTTTATAGATGAATCTTTTTTAATTGGTTACTTAACACCAGAAGAATATTTCGAGTTTATTGGAGATTTAAGAGGAATGAATAAGGCAGATGTTACAACTTTCATTAGCCAGTTTGATGAGTTTTTTAACGGAGAAATTATTGGGAAGAAAAAATATTTAAGAGATTTAAGTAAAGGGAATCAGAAAAAAGCAGGAATTGTTGCAGCAATGATGGGAAACCCACAAGTTGTAATTTTAGATGAACCTTTTGCTAATTTAGATCCAACAACCCAGATTAGACTAAAGAAAATCATTAAAACGTTAACAGAAAACAGAGAAATTACAGTGTTGGTTTCTAGTCATGATTTAACACACGTAACAGAAGTTTGCGAGCGAATTGTTGTTTTAGACAAAGGAATTGTGGTAAAAGATATCGTAACATCATCAGAAACTTTAAAAGAATTAGAAAGCTATTTTGCTGTATAAGTAGTCTATTCTTAATTTATTACTATTTTTACACTCTTATTTATACTATTTCCTAAAGAAATCAGTTTTAAATAAGAGTTTTTTAATTTTATGAAATATATCAAAAAAATAATCTTAATAATTGCTGTTTTTACAGTCTTATATGCTTGTAGCACAAAAAAAGACACTGTAATTAATAGAAATTTTCATGCACTTACTACAAAGTTTAATGTGCTTTTTAATGGTAAAGAAGCTTTTAAAGCTGGGTTAGAAGGAATAAATAATGGTTATGTAGACGATTATTTTAGGCAATTGCCAATAGAACCAATAGAATTTGAAGAAGATAAAATAATAATTCCTACTTATTCTAGAAGTGAAATGGGAGCTGGTTTTGGTGATGAGAGCCAAGAAGAAGAAAAAAAGGCAGCAACACCTTTTGAAAAAGCCGAAGAAAAAGCAGTAAAAGCCATACAAAGGCATGGTATGAATATTAACGGAATAGAACGCAATAGCCAAATAGATGATGCTTATTTGTTGTTAGGAAAGGCACGTTATTATTCGCAACGTTTTATTCCTGCAATAGAAGCGTTTAATTATGTAATTGCTAATTACCCAAATGCCAATTTAATTGCAGAAACTAAAATCTGGAGAGCAAAAACAAATATTAGATTAGATAACGAAGAATTTGCTATAGAATCTATGAAGTTGCTTTTACAAGTAAAAGATACACTAGAAGCAGACTTGCCAGATGAAATTAAAGAACAAGGTCATACAGCATTGGCAATGGCTTATGTAAAAGCAGATAGTGTTCAAAAAGTTAAAAAACACTTGCATTTAGCAACTAAAACCTTGTTAAATAAAGAGCAAGGAGCTAGAAATTTATTTATTTTAGGTCAGATTTATGCTTCAGAAAATAAAAAGGATTCTGCAATAATGGTTTTTAAAAGATTAGAAAACTTTAAAAAAGCACCCTACAAGTTTAAAATTCATGCCAATATAGAAATTGCAAAAAATTCAACCAAAGATTCTTCTACTGTAGCTTTAATTGAAAAAATGCAAAAACTAATTAAGAATAGAGATAATAGACCTTATTTAGACGAATTGTACTTTCAAGTTGGTTTCTTACATGAAAAAAATGATAGTATAAAAATAGCTATAGAAAACTACAATAATTCTTTACAAGCTAAAAACGGAAGTAATAAACAAAAAACATTTACCTATGAAAGACTGGGTAATTTGTATTTTAAAAATGATGATTATCAACTAGCTAGTGCTTATTACGATAGTGTTATAAATGTCGCTTCAGATAGTTTAAACTTGCGTATTAGACGTGTAAAAAGAAAGCATAAAAATTTAGCGTCTTTAATTAAATTTGAAAACGTTGTTGCAGAAAATGATAGCATTCTTAAAATAGCATCTTTATCTAAAGAAGAACAAGAATTATTTTTTCAAAAACACATAGATAAATTAAAAAAAGAAGATGAAGAAGCTGCGCAATTAAAATTGAATCAAATTGCTTTTGGGTCTACTTTTGGAGGAAATCCATTACAATCTGGTAAACAAGGAAAATGGTATTTTTACAATAACCAATCTTTAGGTTTTGGTAAAACAGAGTTTCTAAAAGTTTGGGGAAATAGAAAGCTAGAAGACGATTGGCGTTGGTCATCAAAAATTGATTTTAACAATGCAGATGAAGATTCTATACAAGTAAATACTAAAGATTTGCGTTATGATCTAGCTAGTTATTTAGAAACAATTCCTACAAATGAGAAAGTTATAGATACTCTTAAAATGGATAGAAACCAGGCTTTATACGAGCTTGGTATTATTTATAAAGAACAATTTAAAAACCCTGCTTTTGCAATTAATAGGTTAGAAAGAGTAAAAAATTTAAACCCAAAAGAAGAATTAATTTTACCAATTAATTGGCATTTATACCAAGTTTATAAAGAGATTGAAGAAGAATCTAAATCTGATTTTTATAAAAACGTTATTCTTACAAAATACTCAAATACGGTGTTTGCAAAAATAATTAAAAATCCGAATGAGATAATTACAGAAGAAGTTGCAGTAAATGAGGTAGAAGATAAATACAAGGAATTTTATTATTTATACAAAGAGCATAAATATCAAGAAACTGTTAAAGTAATTGTAGATTATTTACCAACAATACAGAATTCTAAATTAATTCCTAAATTTGAACTATTAAGAGCTTATGCAATAGGGAAATACACAGACGAAAAAGCATACAAATTTGCATTAGAATCTGTGGCAATAAAATATGCAAATACAGAAGAAGGGAAAAAAGCAAGAGAAATTGTAAAACAATTAAACAAGTAAAAGAATGTTTAGTAGTAAAGATAAAAACCCAAAAAAACCAAGAGCTATGGAAAGAAATGTTGTTGCAAAAAACACAACTATTGTAGGTGATATAAATTCTGATGGAGATTTTAGAATAGATGGAACTTTAGAGGGAACTTTAAAAACAAACGGACGTGTAATTATTGGTGTAGATGGTTTAATAAAAGGAAATGTAGAAGCAACTAATGCAGATATAGAAGGTAAGTTTTCTGGACAATTACAGGTTTCTAACACATTAACTATAAAAGCAACAGCTAATATCTCTGGAGATGTTGTTATTGGTAAATTGTCAATAGAACCAGGAGCAAGTTTTAATGCTACTTGTGCAATGAAAGGAGCTTTAAAAGAATTGAACCAAAACAATGGACAACAAAAAAACAAAGAAAAAACCGCTTAACAAAGCCATTGCTCTTTCTGGTGCAGGTTTGCAAATGGGTTTAACAATCTATTTAGGTTTTTTGCTTGGTAAATGGTTAGATAAAAAATTTGAACTTGAATTTTTAACAGAAACAATTACCTTACTTGCCATTTTTTTAGCAATGTATTCATTAATAAAACAGGCTAATAAAATTAATGAATAAAGATATTTTTAATTACATAGTGGTATTTACTGCATTATTCTTAATCGGTTTTTACTCACACAATTTTATTATAATTTCAAATAAAATTACATTATCCTTTTCTTTAGAAAAAACATATCACTTTCACGCGTTCTTTTCTGCACTTGTTTGTGTTAACTTAAGATTTTTTTCTAAAAATGAAAAAGTAAAACCACAATTAGGTTTTATCTATTTAGGGAGCTTAATTTTAAAACTTGTATTGTTTAGTGTTGTCTTTTACAACCCTTTGTTTACGATAGATAGTTTTAAAAATTCAGAAAAAATTTCTTTACTAATTCCGGTTTTAATCTTTTTGTTTTTTGAAGTTATTTTTACTGTAAAAATCTTAAATAGAAAATAATAAGAAATAATTCATAAAAAAGACTTTGTATTTTTGAATTATTGCGTACTTTTGCGCCGAATTTAGAAAGCGTATTTTAACAATGAAGATTGCACAAAAAACAATCAAGTTTCTTACAATAGTAGCAATAACCCTTTTTACAACGGTTAGTTTTGCTTCAGGATCTGATAAAAAACAAGACAACCAAAATGATGGTGGTCGTGTTAATACCAAGACAGAGGTAGAGGAGTATATACTTCATCACATTAAAGATTCTCACGATTTTTCGTTGTTTTCTTATACTTCAGATACTGGAGAGAGAAAACATGTAGGTTTTCCATTACCAATAATTTTATGGACAAGTGAAGGTTTGGTTACTTTTATGTCATCAGAATTTCACCATAATGACGATGGTCATGTAATTGTTGAAAAGAAAGGATTAAAATTTGCTAAAGTTCATAGTAAAATTTTAGAATTAGATAAAGGAGCTTCAACTGTTTCTTTTGATGAAACACACCATGCTACAAACGCACATAAAGTATTAGATTTTTCTATTACCAAAAGTGCAGTAGGAATTCTATTAATTGGTTTCTTATTGTTATTCTGGTTTTCTAGATTGGCAAAACAATATAAAACGAAACAAGTGCCAACAGGTTTTGCTAGAGTTTTAGAACCTTTAGTTTTATATGTTAGAGATGAAATTGCAAGACCAAATATTGGTGATAAGCATTACAGGAGATTTACAGGGTATTTATTAACTGTATTCTTCTTTATTTGGGTTTTAAATTTAGCAGGTTTAACACCATTAGGTTTTAACGTTACAGGGCAATTAGCAGTAACAGCATGTTTAGCAATTTTTACATTAGTAATTTATACAGTTAGTGGAAACAAAGACTATTGGATGCACATGTTGTGGATGCCAGGAGTTCCTGTTTTAATTAGACCAGTTTTAGCAATTATAGAATTAGCTGGAGCTTTAATAATTAAGCCGTTTTCATTATTAGTACGTTTGTTCGCAAACATATCAGCAGGTCATATTGTGGTAATGAGTCTAATTGCAATTATGTTCACCTTAAAAGAATCTCTAGGGGTTGTAGGTGCAACAGGATTGTCATTTGTGTTATCATTTTTTATATTATTAATTGAGGTTTTAGTAGCTTTTTTACAAGCGTATATCTTTACAATGCTTTCAGCATTATTTATTGGTATGGCAGTAGCAGAGCCTGAGCATCATTAGTGAAAGTTTGTTTAATTTAATAAAAATACATTTATTATGTACAATTTAATTGGAGCAGGATTAATCGTAATCGGAGCAGGAATTGGTTTAGGTCAAATTGGTGGAAAAGCAATGGAAGGTATTGCTAGACAACCAGAAGCAACTGGAAAAATTCAAACAGCAATGATTATTATCGCTGCATTATTAGAAGGTTTAGCATTTGGTGCATTATTCTTAGGAAAATAATCCAAACAAAAACAAAAAATAGCGTTCTGTAACGGTTGGTTACAGAACCTATTTTTAATTAAACAAAAAGAATAAAAAAATAAATTAGTTAATAGAATGGAAACTTTATTAAACGATTTTTCACCAGGGTTATTTGCAGTATCAACAATTTTATTATTAGCTTTAATTGCTTTAATGGTAAAGTTTGCTTGGAAACCAATCTTAACATCTTTAGAGGAAAGAGAATCAGGTATTGAAAATGCTTTAGCAGCTGCAGAAAATGCACGTAAAGAAATGCAAAACTTACAAGCAGACAATGCAAAACTTATAAAAGAAGCAAGAGCAGAAAGAGATGCAATGATGAAAGATGCAAGAGATATTAGTAATAATATTATTGCAGAAGCTAAAGAAGATGCTAAAGAAGTAACAGCTTCTTTAATAGAAAAAGCACAAGCTTCTATTCAGCAAGAAAAGCAAGCAGCTTTAGCAGAAATTAAAAAAAATGTTGCAGAATTATCTATAGGTATAGCAGAATCTGTAATTAAAAAAGAATTATCTAATAAGAAAGATCAACTAGATTTAGTTGAAGGAATCTTAAAAGATGTTACTTTAAATTAAGTAGAGCATGAAAGACTCAAGAGCAGCACTACGTTACGCAAAAGCAATTTTAAATCTTGCTAAAGATTCTAAATCAGAAACTGTAGTAAATGACGATATGTTATTTATAGCAAATACAATTGCTGAAAATGATGAATTTGAAGTAATGTTAAGAAGCCCTATTGTAAAGTCTTCAGATAAAATGAAAGTTTTAACTGCTTTATTTGATGGGAAAGTAGATAATATTACACTTGGTTTATTTCAATTATTACAAGATAATAAAAGAATTTCTATGTTAGATTCTATTGCAAAAAAATATGCAATAATCTACGATTTTGATAAGCACATGCAAGTAGCTAAAGTTACTACAGCTGTTCCATTATCAACAGAAATAGAAAAACAAGTTTTAGATAAAATTGTAGCTTTAACCGGCGAAAAAGCAAATTTAGAGAACGTAATTAATCCAGCTATTTTAGGAGGATTTATTTTACGTGTTGGAGATGTGCAATATGATGCAAGTATTTCTAACTATTTAAACGAATTGAAAAAGGAATTTGACAACAGTCATTTTATTCCAAAAATTTAATTATACATCAAATTATAAAAGATGGCAAGTATTAAACCAGCTGAAGTATCAGCAATTTTAAAGCAACAGTTAACAAATTTTGAAGCAAAAGCAACTTTAAATGAAGTAGGAACTGTTTTACAAGTAGGAGATGGTATTGCACGTGTGTATGGTCTTTCTAATGTACAATATGGTGAATTGGTAGAATTCGAAAACGGATTGGAAGGTATCGTATTAAACTTAGAAGAAGATAATGCAGGTGTTGTATTATTAGGAGCTTCAACTTCAATTAGAGAAGGTTCTACGGTAAAACGTACAGAACGTATTGCTTCTTTAAGAGCAGGTGAAGGAATTGTTGGAAGAGTTGTAGATACTTTAGGTAGCCCAATAGATGGGAAAGGACCTATACAAGGTACCACTTACGAAATGCCTTTAGAGCGTAGAGCTCCTGGAGTTATTTATCGTGAGCCAGTAACAGAACCGTTACAAACTGGTATTAAATCTATTGATGCAATGATTCCTGTAGGTAGAGGTCAACGTGAGTTGATTATTGGAGACCGTCAAACAGGTAAATCTACAGTAGCTTTAGATACTATTTTAAATCAAAAAGAATTTTACGATGCTGGTGAGCCAGTATATTGTATATATGTTGCTATCGGTCAGAAAGCTTCTACAGTTGCAGCAATTGCAAATATGTTAGAAGAAAAAGGAGCGTTAGCTTATACTACAATCGTAGCAGCAAATGCATCAGATCCTGCAGCAATGCAAGTATATGCACCATTTGCAGGAGCTGCAATTGGAGAATATTTTAGAGATTCTGGAAGACCAGCTTTAATTATTTTTGATGATTTATCAAAACAAGCTGTTGCATACCGTGAAATTTCTTTATTATTAAGAAGACCACCAGGACGTGAGGCATATCCAGGAGATGTATTTTACTTACACTCTAGATTATTAGAAAGAGCTGCAAAAGTTATTAATGATGATAAAATTGCAAGTGAAATGAACGATTTACCAGATTCTATCAAAGGAATTGTAAAAGGTGGAGGTTCTTTAACTGCATTACCAATTATTGAGACTCAAGCAGGAGATGTATCAGCATATATTCCAACAAACGTAATTTCGATTACAGATGGACAAATTTTCTTAGATGGAGATTTATTTAACTCAGGTGTAAGACCAGCAATTAACGTAGGTATTTCTGTATCTCGTGTTGGAGGTAATGCACAGATTAAATCTATGAAAAAAGTATCTGGTACTTTAAAATTAGATCAAGCAGCATACCGTGAATTAGAAGCGTTTGCAAAGTTTGGTTCAGATTTAGATGCAGCTACAATGAGTGTAATTTCTAAAGGACAACGTAATGTTGAAATTTTAAAACAAGCTCAAAATGATCCTTATCCAGTAGAAGACCAAATTGCAATTATTTATGCAGGTTCTAAAAACTTACTAAAAGATGTACCTGTAGAAAAAGTAAAAAAGTTCGAAAGAGATTATATCGATTATTTAAATGCAAAGCATAGAGATACTTTAGATACTTTAAAATCTGGTAAATTAACAGATGAAGTAATTGCTACTTTAACAGCAGCAGCTAAAGAAGTTTCATCTCATTTTGCAAAATAATCTAAATTATAGATTAAAAACTATAATTACCAAATACTAAAGTAGATGGCAAACTTAAAAGAAATACGTAATAGAATTACCTCAATTGGGTCTACAATGCAGATTACATCTGCCATGAAAATGGTATCTGCTGCAAAGTTAAAAAAAGCCCAAGATGCAATTACTGCAATGAGACCTTATTCATCTAAACTAACTGAATTGTTGCAAAATTTAAGTGCAACTTTAGATAGTGATGCTGGAGGAACGTATTCTACACAAAGAGAAGTTTCTAAAGTTTTAATTGTTGTTATTAGCTCTAATAGAGGTTTGTGTGGTGGTTTTAACTCTTCTATTACTAAAGAAGTTGTAAAAACAATTGCAGCAAAATATGCCGATAAACAAGTAGAGATATTTGGAATTGGTAAAAAAGCAGCAGATGTTTTATCTAAACAATACAAAGTTATTGATAATAGAAATGACATATTCGACAATTTAACTTTTAATAACGTTGCTGAAATTGCAGAAAAGTTAATGGACTTATATGTAGATGGTAGCTATGATAAAATTGAAATTGTTTACAATCAATTTAAAAACGCAGCAACTCAAATTCCACAAGTAGAGCAGTTTTTACCAATAAAACCAATTGAAGGAGGAGATGCAAATGCAGTTAATTCTGATTATATTTTTGAGCCATCTAAAGAAGAAATAGTATTAGCATTAATACCAAAATCTTTAAAAACTCAATTATACAAATCAATCAGAGACAGTTTTGCATCTGAGCATGGTGCACGTATGACTGCAATGCATAAGGCAACTGATAATGCTACTGATTTAAGAGACGATTTATTGTTAACTTATAACAAAGCAAGACAAGCAGCAATTACTAACGAAATTTTAGAAATTGTTGGTGGTGCAGAAGCGTTAAATAACTAATTAATATCTTTTATTTTTCTTCTAAACTTTAGAAGATTAAATTCTATAATAGAGAGCTTATCAATTAATGATAAGCTCTTTTTTTATATCTTGGCATAGCATTTGAAACTTATTTAAGAAACAGTATAAAAATGAAAACAATGAAAATTTTATCGATAGTAGCCATTTTATTTGGGTTTTCTCAATGTGGATCTACAAAGATTGTAAAGACTCCGCCTTTTAAAATTGAATCTGCAGTATACAATCACTGGACAGGAGGTTTGCCTGGAGTTAGTGGAACTAGAGTTGAAATTCGATTATCAGAAAAATCATCAATTGCTTTCGATTCTTTATTTTTTCTAAATAAAGCAACAAAAGTAGAAATTAGAGAAGAAAAAGGAAATACTTTTTTAACTGCTCATTTTAGTACATCAAAAAAAAGAAATCAAAATAGAGATGTAATTTTACATTCAGATTCTAAAATGGAAATCAATAACAAAGTTCCTGTAAACGATAAATTCCCTTTCGAATTGAAAGAAAATGAAGCAATTATTAGTTATAAAATTGACGAAAAAACAAAATACTACAAAATTGAAAACGTAGAACAAACCAAACCAGATTTTTATCCAAGTGTTAAAAAACAGTAATAAAGTACTGATAATCAATATAAACCCATTCAAATTTGAATGGGTTTTATTTTTGGCACGTATTTTGAAATTACATAAGCATAACCATAAATTACAAGCTTATGAAATCATTAAAATTACTTTTCGCAATTATACTTACAGGAGCATTATTTAGCTCATGTACTACAGTTTTTCAAGACTCTTTCGAAGATGATTTTCAAAATCAGATTTCATTAGAACGAGTAGTTTCCGACTACGATTTATGGTATGTAGATTATCATAGAACCACTGGAACTGGAGACATACCTTATGTGTCTAAAGCATTTACATTATCGTTTTTAAACGGAATATTATATGCAAACAATAATATTGTAGACATTGGTAGAACAGGAAATGGTTTAGGAATTGACGTGGGAACTTACGATACTTTTTCTGGGGTTTTAGAAACAAATCACGATTTAGATGGGGCAAACGATTTTGATGTAACCATTATTTCTAATAATGAAATTAGATTATACAACTACAGACAAAATGTAAGTTATTACCTAATTGGGTACCAAACAAACACATTCGATTATGATAAATTGTTTTATGAAAACATAGAATATTTCTTACAAGAATATGTTGCTTGGGAAAAAACAACTACAAATGGAGGTGTACAAAATGCTTTTGATGATGAAAATTATTTAGCATTTACTCCAGAAAATATAACAACTTTTTATAGTTCTCAAGATAACTTTGGCACACATGTTGATTCTATAGATTGGAGTTACGTTGGAGGATATGAAGTGTATGATGTAACGGGTTATCAAGACCTAAAAATATTAACACTTAATTATGATGGTGGAGATATAGAAGAGTTCGAATTGAGCGTTATAAATGATGGAAAGATTCGTCTTTATAATTTAGATTCAGAGACAACGTACGATTTTTCAGGAAGAGGATTTGTACAATATTTAAAAGGTGAAAAAACTAAAAAAGAAGCGAAAGATATTGTAAGGAATAACAATAGAAAACGTACTAAAGTAGAAAGAAAGACAAAGAATAGAAGAAATTTAAAATAAAGTTTGGTTAGTTGATTTTTGGTTGGCTATTTCAATAGTCAATTGAAAGGAAAACCGCTCTGAAGAGAGCGGTTTTTTCTTTGTTTATAATTTGATGAAAATTTGAGAGTAAAAAAATCGTTTCCCAAAATCCATTTATTTACTTTTAAACATAATTAATTTACAAAGTTAAAATGAAACCAACAGCCTTTATAACAGGTGCAACTTCTGGAATAGGTAAAGCTACTGCAGAAATTTTTGCAAAAAATAACATCCGTTTAATTCTTTGCGGCAGAAGAGTAGAACGTTTACAAGAACTTAAAACAGCATTAAGCAAATTTACAGAAGTTACCACTTTGCAATTCGATGTTTCAAAAAGAAATGAAGTTGAAAAAGCTGTAAAATCGCTTCCAAAAGATTTTCAACAAATAGATATTTTAATAAATAATGCAGGAAACGCACATGGTTTATCTACCATACAAGATGGAGATATTGATGATTGGGATGCAATGTTAGATATTAATGTAAAAGGATTGTTATACGTTTCAAAAGCTATCATTCCTCAAATGACAGAGAGAAACAATGGTTATATAGTAAATATTGGTTCTATTGCAGCAAAAGAAGTATACCCGAATGGAAATGTATACTGTGCTTCTAAACATGCTGTAGATGCCTTAAATAAGGGAATGAGAATAGATTTAAATAAACACAACATACGTGTTTCTGCAATTCATCCTGGAGCAGTAGAAACAGAATTTTCTGAAGTTCGTTTTAAAGGCGATACTGAAAAAGCAAAATCGGTTTATGCAGGTTATAAAGCTTTACAAGCAGAAGATATTGCAGATATTATTCACTTTGTAGTAACAAGACCTTATCATGTTAATATCGAAGATTTAGTTGTGTATCCAACAGCACAAGCAAGTGCAACAATTATGAATAAAAAGTAGCATGAAACCAACTTCACAAATAATAATAGGTTGTATGTCTTGGGGAATTTGGGGTAAAAAATTCTCTACTAAAGAACAAGTTGAAATGATTCGTTTTTGTACAGAAAACAGAAACTCAATTTTCGACCATGCAGATATTTATGGCAATTACACAACAGAAGCCGAATTTGGAAAAGCTTTTGCAGCAAGTGGACTTCAAAGAGAAGATATTCAGTTAATTTCTAAATGTGGAATTCAGCTAGAAAATGAACAGAGAAAAACTCATATTAAACATTATAATTATTCTAAAGAATACATTGTTTGGTCTGCAGAACAATCTCTTAAAAATTTAAAAACAGATTATTTAGACACTTTTTTATTGCACAGACCAAGTCCATTAATGCAACCAAATGAAATTGCAGAAGCCGTTTTAGAATTGCAAGAAAGCGGAAAAATAATCAATTTTGGCGTGTCTAATTTTACACCTTCTCAAGTGGATTTAATAGCAGATAAAATTCCTGTTTCTGTAAATCAGGTTGAGTTTTCGCTTACACAAAATAGTGCCATGCAAAATGGTGTTTTAGACCAAATGTTACAAAAGGAAATGCAGGCTATGAGTTGGAGTCCTTTAGGAAGTGTTTTTAGACAAGAAAATGCGCAAACAAAACGAATAAAAAAGGTTTTAAAAGTATTATCAGAAAAATACAATTCTACTATAGACGTACTTTTATTAGCGTGGATCTTAAAACACCCAGCAAAAGTTTCGCCAGTAATTGGCACAACAAATAAACAACGTATTTTAGATGCAAATAAAGCATTAGAAATTGATTTAGAACTACAAGATTGGTTCCAGTTGTTAGTTGCTAGTAAAGGTGAAGAAATGGACTAATATATGAACATACAAGAGTTAAATAAAAATTGGTTAGAATTAGGTAAAAGAAATTGCAAAGATTTGTCTTTATTAAATACTGTTGGAAAAAAAATAAAGAAACGTTATTCAGAAAGAAATAGGCATTATCATAATTTAGATCATATTGAAGCTATGCTAAATCTAGCTAAAGAAAATGAAGCTTTTATAAACGATTTAGACGAAGTGCTTTTTGCAATTTGGTTTCATGATATTATTTACAAATCTAGATCTAAAAGAAACGAAAAAAGAAGTGCAAAATATGCTTTAAAAAAGTTGAAGAAATTTAATTTTAAAGAATTGAAAAAAGACAAGATTTCTAACCTAATTTTATCTACCCAAAAGCATAAAATTATTGTTGATGAAGATTTAGACAATGCTTTTTTATTAGATTTCGATTTGGCTATTTTAGGTCAAAATTGGGATCTTTATGAAGATTACACTCAAAAGATAAGAAAGGAATATAGAATGTTTCCTAATTTTTTATACATACCAGCAAGGAAAAAGGTTCTACAAGGATTTTTAAATCGCGAGAAATTATTTTTTACAGAAAAATATCAAGATTTATTTGAACAACAAGCCAGAGAAAACCTTCTAAAAGAATTAAATAGTTATAATTAAAATGATTAACAAAAGACTTTTAATCAAAAATTTACTTTCTCATAATGATGAGAATAGTTTTTATGATAAAAAGCAAAAATTATCTTTAAGTTCTAAAGACGGAAAAGCAAAATTCTTAAAACACATCTGCGCACTTTCTAATTCCAACCCAGAAAACAATTCTTATGTTGTAATTGGTATTGAAGATGAAGAAAATAAAATTATTGGAGTCGATTTTTTCGATGATTCTAAAATTCAGAATTTGGTTAATGCGTATTTAAAAAATCCACCAAAAATTGAATATGAAAATGTTCCTTTTCCTACTTTACCACGTCATAAAGTAATAGGTTTGGTTACTATTTACCCAAATAATAAAATTACATCACTTTTAAAAAATGCTTGGAAATATAGAAAAGACACCATTTTTTATAGAAGAGGCAGCAATTCTATGCCTTTTTTAGGACATAATTTTGAGTTAAGAAACACAAACAAAGAAATTGTTGATGCAATTGAAATAAATGCAAGCAATAATTTAGAACAAACGTTAAATGGCGTTTTCGACTTTATAAATAAACACAAGCCAGAACATAAACCACAATATAAAGTTTTTAATGAGCAATTTGTGTTGTGTTGGGCAGGAGAAAGAAAGATTATTAATGCAGAAGAATATTTTTCTAGAGTAGATATTGAGTTGATAAATGAGCAAGTTCAAATCTTTTTTTCTGCATTAGATGATGTACAAATTAGTTATAATAAAAATACATTCATTGTTACAGAATTTATTTTTTTAGGTCTAGAAAAACAAGAAAAATACTATCCTTTAGAAAAAACAATTATCAATTTTAAAGAAAATGGCAAACACGCAATTGTAAAAGAATTTTTGTTTGAACCACCTGTTTTTAATGATGAAATTATGATTCATATTTTTAATAATTGCAATTTAATTATCAATAAAATTCAAGGAAATAAATCACTTTCTACAATAGAAAAAGAAGATGTTTTAAGATTACCAACAAACTATTTAATTTGTTATTTGCACGGTTTTTTAGAAGTGGAAGAACAATTGAAGAAAGCTAAAAATTATATTAAAAATTTAGATGATAAAACTGCTTACATAAAGTATAAGGAAACTTTACGCATTATTAGAAAAGTGAAGTATAATTAGTAATGAATTTGTTTTATAAGATTTGTAGTAGAATAATTAAAAAGCAATAGCGGTTTAGGTGTTATCCAAAACCGCTATTGCTTTTATAAATTTTTAGAAGTACTTTCTAATAATTATTCTTTAGAATGTAGACCAATAATATTTCCATCAATATCCATCAATATAGATACAAAGCCAAACTCTCCAATAGACATTTTAGGTTTAATAATTTTACCTCCAGCTTTTTCTACTCTATTAGATTCTGTTGTACAGTCTTTAGATTCAAAGTAAATAATGGTATTGTTACTACTTGCAACAAAATTTTCTTTTTCTACTAATGCGCCAGTAATATTTATTCCTTTTGGATCAAAAGGGAAACCAGATTGTTTGCCAAATTGAATAGGAAAATCTACAAGTTTAATGTTAAAAACAGTTTCATAGAATTCTTTTGCATTTTTTAAGTTAGATACATTGATATCGAACCAGTTTACAGGATTTACATTTTTCATTTTACGTTCTTTTATATTTTGTTGCTTTATTGCAATGCAAATATGCTAAGAGATTAAAATATAAAATTGTAAAAATGGGACAAGACTACTTTTTACTGTCAAAAATTAAAGACATCTTTAATTGTTCACCGTAAAATTCTTTTGGTGTTAACCCTGTAAATTCTTTAAAATCTTTTATAAAATGCGCTTGATCAAAATATTCATTTTCATAAGCTAATTCGGTAAGGCTTGTAACCTCTTTTGTTAATAATGTTTTTAACGTATTTTGAATTCTAACAGTTTTAGAAAGCTGTTTTGGGCTTAAACCAATTGTTGAAGAAAATTTACGAGTTAATTGTCTACGATTAATATTGTTCTGTTTAGAAAGTTCATTTACAGAAAGTTGTTCGTTGGCATTTAAAATTGTATCTACTGTAGACTTAACAATATTGTCTATAGTATTTTTGTCAGTCAATTTTTTTAACAAAAATGTTTCAATTAATTTTATTCTTTCGGAAGTAGAGTTGGCGTTTAAAATTTGGTTTCCTATTTCTTCTCCATCTTTTCCAAAGACTTTATCTATTGGTACAGCTGTGTTTTGGATTTCTTTAATACTTATGTTGGCAAAAGGTAGAAATCCGTTTGGCTGAAATCTAACAACAAAAGAACCAGTAACACCAAGAGGTTCTACAATGTAAGGGCGTGTTAGTTGGCCTATTAAAAAACATTTTGGCAGAATTATACTTTCTTTTTCGTTTGGATAATGTTTATAAGTATCTCCATAATGAAAAATAAGTTTCATTGTTCCATCTGGAATAATGGTATTCTTTAGTGGCGTATTTTCAAAAGCACTTTCTAATGTCCAATAACATTTTACCCATTCTGCTAAATTATTTTGTGGTTCAAATATTTTATGATTCATTAGTTAATTTACTTTTGTAATAATGTGTTTTAATAAATAGTATTTAGATGTAATAGTTTGATTTTAAGTGTATTATGATAGATGTAAAACGAAGTTAACGTTTTTTAAAAAAGTTTAATTTATAATTTTAATAAACTTCCACAGAAAAAGAAGAATGAAATTCCTTTTTAGGCTTTAAAATCTGTATTCCTTCTTTTAGTGTAAATTCTTTATTATGATGAATATTATCTGCAACTCCATACCAAGGCTCAATGGCAATAAATGGTGTTTTTGGATCTTTTTGAGACCAAATTCCTACATAAGGGAAATCTTTAAAATGAATGGTAAAAAACTCTTCTTTTGTAGGTTTATGAACTAAAGTTGCTTTCGAAAACGGATTTGGATTAAAAACCAAAGCACCTTCAATAAAAGTACTGTCTTTAATTTGTAAAATCCCTGGTTTTTCGAAGAATTGTGTGTAGGTATCTACAAATAATCCACTTTCTTTATCTCTTGAAGTTGGTGTAGAATCATTATCAAAAACAAGCTGATATTCATCTCTTTGTTGTCCATTTTTTAAAGGAATATTAAAAGCTGGGTGTCCACCAATTGAAAAATATAAATCTTCATTTTCAGCAGGGTTTTCAACAAAATAATTCACATCTAAAATATTGCCATTAATAACATATTCTATTTGTAATTTGAATTCAAAAGGATATTGTTTTCTAGAATTTTCTGAAGGAAGTAACTCAAAAGTTAGACTTTTTTGCGTTTTTTTAATCAAATTGAATTCACTTTTCCACGCAAAACCATGAAAATTCATTTTATAGTTCTTGTTTTTAAAATTATAATCATGATCTACCAATCTACCAACAATAGGAAATAAAATAGGCGATTGATGTTTCCAAAATTCAGGATTTCCTTGCCAAAGATATTCTTTTGAGGCTTTTTTTATACTTGTTAATTCTGCACCAAAAGACTTTACAGAAACTGTAATTGAATCGTTAGAAATAGTGTAGATTTCTTTTTTTTCAATTTTAGAAACAATAATTTCTTTGGTTTTCTCTGAATTTTTACAACTCGAAAAAACAATAAAGCATAAGAATACTAGTGCGTACTTTTTCATAAACATCAAATAATAAGAATGCTAAAGTAGCAAAATTTGATGTTATGAACTTTAAACGTTCTTGTATTAAACTAAATCTAATTTAGAAAATTGTTTATTTAAAATGGCTGTATCATCTACTTGTAACCACTTATCTAAAATAGTAGCATAAATCTCTCTAAAATCAATTTCATGTTTTAAATTTCCATTGGCATCTAAATCACTTAAATTAGGTAAGTTGTTATACATACCTTGTTTCTTTAAATTTTTACCAATTACAAAAACATTGTTTGCAGTACCATGGTCAGTTCCTTGAGATTCGTTTTGTTTTACACGTCTTCCAAATTCAGAAAAAGTAAGAATTAAAACATCGTCAAAATTGTTGTTTTTTTGCAAATCTTCCACAAAAACCTCCATACTTTCTGCATAAGTTTTTAATAATCTTTCTTGCGAATTTTGTTGGTTTGCATGCGTATCAAAACCACTTAAACCTGCATAAAAAACTTGAGTATCTAAGCCAGAATTTATAAATTGAGAAATGGTTTTTAACTGTTTTCCAAATACGTTTTTAGGGTAGTCGTTAGAAGCAGATTTTACTTTTGTTTTCTCGAAAATATATTTTGCAGACGATTTTGCATCAATCATTGTATTGTACAAATAACCTAAATTGTGCTCACTTAAATGTGCATTGCTTTGCGACTCAATTACGTTTTTATAAAAAGGTTCTCTTAAAGAGTTGTAGAGTGTTTTAGAATCTGTAACAGCCAAGCCATTTTGCGTTTTTCCCTTCAATAATAAAGATAAAGATTCGTCTACTTCAATAGCTTTTGTTGGGTTTGCTTTGGTGTAATCTAAATAACGACCAACCCAACCATTTTGTAAATATTCGTTACTATCACTTGCTGTTTGCCAAATATCTGTAGATCTAAAATGCGATAAATTAGGGTTTGGATACCCAACATTATTTATAATACTTACAAAACCTTTGTCGTATAAATTCTGTAAAGATTTTAGACTTTTATGAAACCCAAATTCATCGGAAACTTTTAGAAGTTCGTTTTCTTTTAAAGCAATATTTTTTCTTTGTTGATAATAAATATCGTTTCTAAAAGGTACAATAGTGTTTAAACCATCATTACCACCTTTTAACTGAATAATTACCACTTTTTTATTGCCAAAAGTTTTAGTTGGTATTTGCTCGAAAGCTTTTAAAAACTGCGGAACAAAAAACATTCCTGAAGCAAAAGTTGTCTGTTTTAAAAAATCTCTACGTTTCATAATGTTTATTGGTTAACAAAGTTGATATTCAGGAGTTGACATTAATTGAATACAGAAGTCTTTCTTTGGAATGTCTATGTTTTCTAATAATATTTTTTCTGTTCCAGGATTTATTTTCGATTGTAAAACATGTGTAATCAGACTTTTATTGTCAATTTTTTTATAATTTTCTTCAAAAGAATTCCAATCTACTTTTGTTTTAATAATAGCTTTACGTTTTAATCTTTTAGACTTTAAATCTGTTATCATGGTTTCCTCATCTCCAGTATCTGAATAAGTAATTTCAGCATTATTTAAAAGAATAGAAGGTAATCTTAAACGTCTTACCAAAGTGTTGCTATCTATCCAATTTCTACCAGTTTGCCAGCCAGCAACATTTGGGGGTTTCATTAAAACTTGGCCTAGTAAGCGTTGCACTAATAATACTTGTTTTTCTTTTTCGAAATTATACGGAATAATAGTATTTATTCCTGCAAGAAATTCCATTGGAGATTTAATTTTAGTGCCAATATTTTCTGAATTATAAAACCAATCAGATAATAAAACGAAACGCATTAGTTTTTCAATATTATAATCTTTGTAGAATAGATTTGTCATTTCTTCTACATGATTTTTATTGATGTTTTCATTTACAAAATAAGAGTATATTTTTTCTGAAATATACCTAGCGCATTGTTTTTCTTCTAGAATTATATCTATAATATCATCGCCATTAAAGTTGCCAGTTTTACCAAAAAATGTTTTATTATTTTCATCATGATGCTTTTTTTTCATCACAAACTCTGCATAATAATTATGATTGTAACCTGTAAAAGCTCTTGCAGATTCTTTAATATCTGTTTCTGTATAATTTCCTTGACCTAATGTAAAAAGCTCCATTAATTCGCGAGCAAAATTTTCATTAGGGCTTTTCTTTTTATTCTGTTTGTTGTTTAAATAACCCAGCATTGCTGCCTCTTTAGAAACTGTTTTTGTAAAATTTCTAAAATTACCTAATGCATTTTCGCGTAATTTATTGTTATAGTTCTGTATAAAAAGGATATTTTTATTTTGGCACACAAAATGATTTGCCCAAAAAAGCGTCATTTTTTCACGTAAAATTTCTTTAGGATTAAAAATTCTGTCCATCCAAGCAATCGAAAAATCGTTTACCTTTTTCCTACCTATCTTTTGAATTTCTTGCCTTTTTTCTCGATCTTTTAAATCACCAGGTTTTAAATCTTTTAAAAATGAAAGATCTACTTCTACTGGAGTTGTGTTTTTAGAATTGCTAAAAATTTCATCAACAATTTCATGCTTGCTTTTTTTAGATAAGCGTTTCAATTCTTTTGGAGTTATTCCAAAACCAATTCTATTAAACAAATGTTGTATGTGTGTTGATTTCATGATGTTTAGACTTCGAAAAAGAAAGATAGTTTAATTTTATAAATAAAAAAAACCAACTCAATTAAGTTGGCTTTGTTAATTTTAATAAAATTTGTGATCTATAAATCGAACTTAATTCCTTGCGCTAAAGGCAATTCATCAGAATAATTTACGGTATTTGTTTGTCTTCTCATGTATACTTTCCACGCATCAGAACCAGATTCTCTTCCACCACCAGTTTCTTTTTCACCACCAAAAGCGCCACCAATTTCAGCACCAGAAGTTCCGATATTTACGTTTGCAATTCCACAATCAGAACCTGCATAAGACAAGAATTTCTCTGCCTCTTTCATTTCATTCGTCATAATTGCAGACGATAAACCTTGTGCAACTCCATTTTGTTTTTCGATGGCATTTTCTACTTCACCAGAATACTTCATTAAATATAAAATAGGTGCAAAAGTTTCATGTTGCACAATTTCATAATGATTTTCAGCTTCAATTATTGCTGGTTTTACGTAACAACCAGATTCATATCCTTTTCCTTCTAAAACTCCACCTTCAACCAATACGTTTCCACCTTCAGCTTTTGCTTTTTCGATAGCAGATAAATAGGTGTTTACTGCATCTTTATCAATTAATGGACCAACATGATTGTTTTCATCTAGAGGATTCCCTATTTTAATTTGTTTGTAAGCACCAACTATAGCATCTCTTACTTTATCATAAACAGATTCGTGAATAATTAATCTTCTAGTAGATGTACAACGTTGGCCACAAGTTCCAACAGCGCCAAAAACAGCACCAGGAACAACAACTTTTAAGTCTGCAGTTGGTGTGATAATAATGGCATTATTTCCACCTAATTCTAATAAAGATTTTCCAAAACGTTGGGCAACAGTTGCACCAACAATTCTTCCCATTCTTGTAGATCCAGTTGCAGAAACTAAAGGAATTCTAACATCGTTTGTCATCATTTCTCCCACTTTATAATCTCCATTGATGATACAAGAAATTCCTTCTGGTAAATTATTGTCTTTTAAAATTTCGGCAATTATATTCTGACAAGCAATGGTACACAAAGGCGCTTTTTCTGAGCCTTTCCACACACAAACGTCTCCACAAATCCACGCTAAAGCTGTATTCCAAGCCCAAACAGCCACAGGAAAATTAAATGCAGAAATAATACCAACAACACCAATTGGATGCCATTGTTCTCTCATTACATGCCCTGGCCTTTCAGACGGAATGGTTTGTCCATTTAATTGACGCGATAAACCAACTGCAAAATCGCAGATATCTATCATTTCTTGTACTTCTCCTAAACCTTCTTGGTAAGATTTTCCCATTTCATAAGAAACCAATTTACCAAGTGCTTCTTTTCTATCTCTTAATTTATTACCAAACTGACGCACAATTTCGCCTCTTTGTGGCGCAGGAATATCTCTAAAAGATTTGAAAGCTTTTGTTGCAGCTTCCATCACTTTTTCATAATCTTCTTTTGTAGTTGTTTTTACTTTTCCTATTAATTTTCCATCAACAGGAGAATAAGATTCTATAATTTCTCCATTTGAAAAATTATTTGAACCAGTAGAAGTTCCGTTATTTATATCTTTTACACCTAATTCTTGCAAGGCTTCTTTAATTCCGAAATCTGTCATTTTACAGTTTGTTTTTGTTTCTTAAATTGAAGTTCGAATTTACGAATAATTTTACAAATATATAATTTAAACAAAAACATTATATTTTGTTTAAATTTAAACAAAGTATAATGTTTAAAAAAATACCAAACCTTAAATTTAAGATTTGGTTTTTAGATTTATAAAGGTGTTTTAACTTAATTCTTGATAATTTTTTTAGTGAAGTATTGCTTACCCTCAACAAATGCTTTTAACAGATAAACACCATTTGGTAAGTTTTTTATATCAATTTGTTCTACATCTCCAATTGTTTTTTTAACCAATTTTCCATTGATGTCAAATAAGTAAGCCTTCGTAACCACTAAAGGACCAGAAATTTTTATATAATCTTCAGTCGGATTTGGGTATACAGAAATTGCAGCTAATTCTTCTTCAATTTCTATACTTAATGTTGTTCCAGTAACTTCGCTAGACCAATCATCTAAAAATATCTCTCCATTATCCTTACCTAATTGCAACCTTACCTCTATAGATTCTGTAGGTTTGGTAGTAATTTGTGCAGTAGCAAAAGTGTGAGAATACTCTGTGTAAGAACTGCTTGTTGTAAAAGGATCTGCCAGAAAAGTATTATTAGTTCCATCTGCATAATTTACTTTTAATTGATAACGAATATTGTTGTTGTTATTAGATTTAGCAAACACATTTAGTGTAATGTCTCCTCCTACTAAATCGTCATAAAAAGGAGTGTTTGTAATTCTAACTTTACCATAACCACCACCAGAAACTACATTAATTTTTAGTGCTACATCTCCTGTTCTAACATCTGCAGCATCTGCTCGTTCAAGACTAGCATCAGAGTTTGAATTTACATTTATTGGCCAATCTAAATCGTACCAACACTCAAACCCTTCATTATAAATAATACTCGTTGCAGAGCTTGGTTCTGCACAACCAAAACTTGCTTGAATATTAGAGCCTGTTTTGGAATTCATATTTTCATATAAATAAATGTTTTCAGCAATTTGACCAGAATTTGATACTCTATGATTTATGCCGGCTTTACTTCTGTAATTAAATAAAGCAGTTTTTAATTGCTTTACAATTTCTGGATTAGAAGCACTTAAATCTGTAGATTCAGTTGGGTCGTTTACAACATCATAAAGCTCAAAAACATTGTTGTATTTGTATTCTAATAATTTATAATTTCCTTGTCTTGCAGCAGCCATACTAACATTTGCTGTTCCTTTACTTGCAAAATTAAAATCCCAAATAATAGTGTTTGTTCTCGAATAATTAGCATTTCCACCATTTGCAGAAGTTAATAGTAAATCTTCGAAACTTTCTCCATCTAAATGTTGATTAGGTAATAATGGTGCATTTGCCATTTTTAACATTGTTGGGAAAAAATCTGTTCCAACAACTGGTTCGTCTTCTACTACTCCATTTCTATATTTTGGTCCAAAAACTATTAATGGTAATCTTACACCACCTTCAAATAACCAAGTTTTACCACCTCTAAAAGGTCTGTTAGAAGTAGATAATTCTCTGTTTCCACCAACCTCTGTTGTAGATAAACCTCCATTGTCTGATGTTACTATAATTATGGTATTATCTGCAATTCCTTTTTCAGTTAATTTAGCACGAATTTCACCTAAACTTTCGTCTATACTTCTAATCATTGCAGCATATGTTGCATTGTCTTGACGTAATTTGGTTTTAGCCGTTAAATCATTTTCAAATTCTGGTATATTGTATGTTTTAGCATCAATTTTATTTTGAAAATAAGTAATATCGTCATGAACACCATCAGAATCGCCTGCAGGAGCTGGTCTTGCTTCAAGAGGTGTATGAACTCCATAATGCGAAACCATTGCTAAAAATGGTTGTGTGGGAGAATTTGTTACTTGTGTATCAATAAAGTTGTTAGTTAATTCTGTAATTCTATCTGTTAAATAATCACCAGTATTTCCTCCATTACTAATTCCTGGCATTTCATTAGCATAAGGGTGGTAATACGTTTCTGGAGCACCAATTTCTCCACCACCTAAATTAATATCAAAACCAAAACTATCTGGATAATGGTTGGTATCATGACCTAAATGCCACTTACCAATAAAAAATGTTTTATAACCTCTATCTTTTAATGCTTGGGCAAATGTTATTTCTGCATATCCATCTGCATTATTGTCTGAAGCTAAATACATACCTGAAGAAACTGATGGTCTAGATTCAAATTTCCCTGTCATTATAGATGTTCTAGATGCAGCACATCTTGGTGCAGCTTCATAACCATGTGTAAATAAAACTCCATCTGCTGCTAATGCATCAATATTTGGGGTTTCATAAATATCTTGACTATCTGCAAGTAAGTCGTTGTAAACGGACAAATCATAGTACCCTAAATCGTCCACAACAAAGAATACAATATTGGGCTCATTTGTAGTTGTTGCTTGTGAGAAAGTTGTAAAAGCCTTTAGTAACAAGCTAACTGTTAAGATGTTTTTAAATAATTTCATTTGTAAACTATTATTAATGAGTAAGCAATTTAAAGCAAAATAGTTGAAAACTAAAGTCAAGTAAGTAATTAAGACGTAAAGTGATATAATTTTGACTAATTTTGGAATAGTACAATCTATTAGTTGCAATAAAGTTTAAAATTTGTAATTTTAATTCCACCTTAAAAAACATAAAATGAAATTCCTTATAAACCTTTTCTTCGTCTTTTTACTAATTTCTTTTGGATGTAAAAAAGATTCTAAAGTTACTTCAAAAGAAAAAAATACTAATACAAAGCAAAGTGATTTTGCAATTATAATTCATGGTGGAGCAGGTACTATTTTGAAAAAAAATATGTCTGATGAAAAAGAAGCGGAATACAAAGCAAAATTAGAAGAAGCCATAAAAGTTGGGCATTCCATATTAAAAAATGGAGGAACAAGCCAAGAAGCTGTAATGAAAACGATTCAAGTTATGGAAGAATCTCCATTGTTTAATGCAGGAAAAGGTGCTGTTTTTACACATGAAGAAACCAATGAATTAGACGCTTCTTTTATGGATGGTAAAACCCTAAATGCTGGTGCAGTTGCTGGAGTTAAAAACGTAAAAAGCCCAATTGAATTGGCAATTAAAATAATGACAGATTCAGATCATGTTATGTTATCTGGCGAAGGAGCATCTATATTTGCAAAAGAAAAAGGGTTGGAAATAGTAGACCCAAGTTATTTTTATACTGAAAAACGTTTTAAATCATTGCAAAGAATTAAAAACAGAGCAAAAACGGAATTAGATCATGATGATAAAAAAGCAGCTTTTTATGATGCTGATATTAAAAATGCAAAGTTTGGAACTGTTGGTTGTGTAGCTTTAGATAAAAATGGAAATATTGCTGCAGGAACTTCTACAGGTGGAATGACAAATAAACGCTGGGGAAGAATTGGAGATGCACCAATTATTGGTTCTGGAACGTATGCAAATAATAAAACCTGCGGAGTTTCATCTACAGGTTGGGGCGAATATTTTATAAGAAGTCAAGTTGCGTATGATATTTCTGCACAAATGGAATATCAACAGAAAACACTTAAAGAAGCAACCAAAGATGTAATTCAAAATAAATTAACAAAACTTGGCGGAACAGGTGGTGTTGTGGCTTTAGATAAAAAAGGAAATATGTCTTTTGAGTTTAATACTGCAGGAATGTACAGAGCTTCTATGAACGATAAAGACGAATTAATTGTAAAGATTTACAAAGAATAAGACAACCATTTTTCTGGAATTGTTTCTAATTCTAAATGTCTTACTTCAGATTTAAGTTTCATACTTAAGCCTAAACGAGAAATTTTTGGTACAGATAAATTGATGTTATTCTTTTTGTTTATAAGCTCTAAAACTTCACTCATAGATCTTTTTGTGCATAAAACTAAACTATTCATCATTGCATTAGCTTCTTTTTCTAAATCGTAAAAATCTACAAAAAATTTAGGTTCGTTATCTTGATAAACAATCCATTGAGTTTCTTTCTTTTTAGGGATTTCTAAAATTTCTTTAGTTCCGCTAAATGTTCTATATGTAGTTGCTATAAATGTCATTTTTTTATTTTTTTCCATAATTTTTGAACTTCAAACTTATTCCAATTTCTAACTTCAATATCAAAAACAAGACCAAATTACTATTTTTGATTATTTTTTAATTTTGTTTTTCGATTAAACAACGCAGAGAGTCGTTAAAACGTATATTTAATTCCTGTATAAACACCAATATTAAAAGGTGAAAAACCATTAGAATTATTACTAAATGTATTTAATTGTGCTTTAAACATAGGATTTACATTTAAAGACCAATTTTCATTGAAGAGATAATTAACATCGAAACCTAAATTTCCACTAAAATTAATGCTGTTTAAATTGTTTGCTTTACCTGTTTTAGAAAAGGAATTCGTATTTAAATTGATGTTGTTCTTATTTAAAAACAAAGAACTAAACCCCGCTACCAATTGTGTTTCTAATTTTTTGTTATTAGAAAAATTATATTTTATTTCTACAGGAATTTCTATATATCCATAATTTTGAGTTAAGCTACCATTAGAACTAACTGTATTAGTTAATGAACTTGTGGCAAAATCAAAACTTTCTGCAGTATTTCCTTTAAAAGAAAATGATTCTCCGTTATTAAAAGCTGCAGAAGATGTACTACTTGGATTTGAGCTAACTACTGCAATTTTATTGTTTGCATAACTCATTTCTTGTAAATGAACTCCAGATTGTATTGTCCATTTGTTATTAATTTTATAAGCAACTTGTACGCCATAAGAATAGGTGTTTTTTCCTTCAGTTGAGTTTGCTAAATTTTCATCAATAGGAGATGTATTTGAAAAAGAATTAGAATTAAGAACTGCAAAAACCGGCGCAACAGTCCATTGTTTTTTAATTAATTGTTTAATATTTATGCTATCTTTTTTGTTGATAAACTCATTAAAATCTGTTTTGTCTGTTTCATTTTTTTCTGTTAAAAATTCATCGCTTTTTTGAATGAAATTTAATTCCTCTTTAGACTCTTTATTAAGAGTTTCAGATTTATTTTCTTTAGAATTAATGGTTTCATTTGTAGAATTATCAGCTAAAAAAATCTTTTTCATAGCGTTTTTTGTGCTAACTAATTCCTTCTTGTCTTCAGTTTTATTTGTGTTATTTTTTACAACTTTTAAACTGTCATCAGATTTAATTTTTATTTTCTTCTTGGGTTTTATATCTACGTTTTCTTCTGCAACTAATACGTCTTTTTTATTTAAAAGAAGTGTATCAATAGTATTTGTAATGCTTTTGTCAATTTCTGTTTTATTCTTTGGTGTTTCTGTAATTATTATGTTGTTATTTTCAATTGAATTGTCTTTATTAGAAAAAGGAAAAAGAAATAAACCAAGAATTAAAAGTGCAGCAACTCCGCTAGAAAACCACCAAAAAGGTATTACTCTGCGTTTTTTCTTTGCGAGTTTAGACTCGATATTATTCCACACTTTTTTATCTGGAGTGGCCTCCAAATTTTTAAGTTGTTCCTGGAACAATCTATCTATGTTTTTGTTTTCCATCAGTTATGCTTTTTGTTCTTTTTGTTGATGAATTTCTAATTGATTTTTCAAAATTTTTCTAGCTCTAGATAAGTTAGATTTAGAGGTTCCTTCAGAAATTTCTAAAAGATTTGCAATCTCTTTATGAGAATAATTGTCTAATACATGTAAATTAAAAACCAACCTATATCTGTCTGGCAATTTTTGAATGAAACCTAGTAAAACATCAACATTAAAAACGGTGTTTTCTGTATTAAACTCTTCAACTTCATCAACATCAGAAACATCTTTTACTATTTGTAAAGGAGATTTTTGTCTATATTTTTGTAAGGCAGTATTTATGGTAATTCGCTTTAACCAACCTTCAAAAGAACCTGTGTTTTTATATTGTTTAATTTTATCGAAAATGACTAAAAAACTGTCTTGTAAAGTATCTTCTGCATCTTGTTTATTTCTAGAATATTTTAAACAAAGTGCAAAGAGTTTATCAGAAAAAAGCTGATAAACCTCTGTTTGTGCTGCCAATTTTTGTTGGCAGCACTGTTTTATGAGTTTTTCTAAATTGATTATTTTTAGTTTACAGGAATTACAACTTCTTCAAAAATACTTTTCCCATCATTATCTCTTCCTTTATAAAATTTAAAAAGATAATCTTCTCTTTGGTTGGCAGTTATTGGAAGCTTGTATTCTTCTTGTCTAATATCTTCTGTGCAATTTCCATCTAAATTTACAAAAGCAATAACGGCAACTGTTCTAGTTGTATCTTGGTAATCGTAATATATTCTATCAAAAGAATAACAACTACTTGGTAATGAGTATTTTAATGTAATTGTGTCTTTTTCTCCAAAAGTAAAACTTGTTGGTGTTTCTGCTTCGTCTATAGCTATATATTCGAAAGTGTAATTAGACGTGTTATCATTATTTAAACAAGATGATAAGATAACTACTGCAAGTAATAAAAGTGATATTTTTTTCATGATTAAAGGTTATTTATTTAATATTTAAGGGATGGATATCCGTTTTTACATTCAATAGATTTAGGTTCATTTGGTGACGAGCAATCTGAAACTATGCCCCATTTTACGTTATAATCTTTTTCTGCTTGTGTGTATGTTGCTATTTTTTGAAGAAAAGATGGTACATCAATTTCATTTGAATATGCAATATAACCTTGTGGACCACCACATGCTTTTGCACCATAAGCTGTAAAATTCCAATTGTTAGAATTTGTACAAGAAATACTGTAGGATAGGGTAGAAATTTCATCAAATAAGACCATTAATTTTCTATGTTCTTTTTCCTGTTCCGTCAATTCTCTTTTAACAACCAATTCTGTTTCTGTTAGAGAAACAATTCTCCAAGCATAGTTGCTAGGGTAATTATTTGTATAAATTTTAATAAGTGTATCTTCTAACTCAAAATTTCCGTCGATATTAAAATACGTTAAAGGTGGTGTACCACACCAACCAGAAGTTCTTTCTGTAAAATTCCCACTTATTTTAAACGAAATTCCATAAGCTTCACTTGGTAAAGAATTACCTCTTTTAAAAGTTGTTTCTTCTCCATTGTATATGGGTTCTATCCAGTTTCCAAGCAATAAATTATCTGAATCAATAGCAATTTCTTGGTTTGTTTCACAAGAAAAAAAAGTGAATACACTTAACAAGAAAACACTAAATATTTTAAAACTAAACTTCATAAATGTTGTTCTTTTCTTACAAGATGAAAAAAGATGTTAAAGGTTGCGTCTATAAATCTTATTTTTGCAAAAATATATGGAAAACAAGATTTTTAACATACAAAACACCAAAGAATTTAAAGAAGTTACTTTAGCCGTTTTTAAGCATCAGTTTAAGAACAATAAAGTGTACAGGTCTTTTTGTGATTTGTTATATGTGCATCCTTCAAGTGTTTCTAAAGTTGAAGAAATTCCGTTTTTACCAATACAGTTTTTTAAAAGTAGAAAAGTAATTGCTTCTTTAGATGAAGTTGAAGAGGTTTTTACAAGTTCTGGAACAACAGGAAGCATTACAAGTAAACATTTTGTAACAGATATTAAAGTTTATAAAGAAAGTTACTTAAAAGGTTTTGCTCATTTTTATGGAAACATAGAAGATTATGCAGTTTTAGCTTTGTTGCCAAATTATCTAGAAAGAAAAGGTTCTTCTTTGGTTTTTATGGTAGATGATTTAATTAGAAAATCTAAAAACGAAGAAAGTGGTTTTTATCTCAATAATATTGATGAATTAGCTGAAAAATTATCGGAATTAGATAAAAAAGGACAAAAAACGTTACTTATTGGTGTTTCTTTTGCTTTGTTAGATTTAATAGAAAAACAACAATTCAACCTAAAAAACACCATAATTATGGAAACAGGTGGAATGAAAGGTAGAAGAAAAGAGTTGATTAGAGAAGAATTACATAGTATTTTAAAAAACGGATTTGGAGTTGAAGAAATTCATTCAGAATATGGAATGACAGAATTATTAAGTCAAGGTTATTCTAAAGGAAATGGAGTTTTTGAAACGCCACCTTGGATGAAAATTCTTACAAGAGATACAGAAGATGCACTTACAATAAATTCTGCAGGAAAAAATGGTGGAATTAACGTAATAGATTTGGCCAATTACAATTCATGCTCATTTATTGCTACCCAAGATTTAGGAAAAGTTCATGAAAATGGAACTTTTGAAATTATTGGACGTTTTGATAATTCTGATATTCGTGGTTGTAATTTAATGGTTTTATAGTTTCAGAAAAGAGCAAAAAGATTAAAGAGAAAAAAATTAAGAGAATAGAATAAAGAAAAAAAGATGATGAAATTTAAGTTATTTAAAGAGTTTAAAGAATTTGCAGTAAAAGGAAATATGATAGACATCGCTATTGGTGTTATCATTGGTACAGCATTTAATAAAGTGGTAAATGTATTGGTAAAAGAGGTTTTAATGCCACCTTTATCTTTTATGACAGATGGTGCAAATTGGGAAAACAGAAAAATAGTTTTGCGAGAAGCTATTATGGTTGATGGAAAAGCAAATCCAGAGGAAATTGCCATTGGTTACGGAAAATTATTGGAAGCTGGAGTAGATTTTTTAGTAATTGCTTTTACCGTTTTTATAGTTGTTAAAGTGATGAATTCTTTGAAAAAAGAAGCAGACGACCCAAAAAACACCAAAGTTGTTACGCCTAAAAATATCGAGTTAATGAATAAAACCAATGAACTTTTAGAAAAACAAAATGCTTATTTAATGAAGGTTTTGGGAGAGAAAAAATAAATTTTTTTTGGCATTTATTTTTGGTGCTACAAAGTGAATATTTTTATTTAAATTAAAAAAAAATCAATTTAATGAGTGCTAATAAAATAATAAATGGATAATTTAATAACGTTTTCAATAACTGTTTTTACTGCTTTTTTTGCAATAACCAACCCAATTTCTAACATGACAGTTTTTGTGTCTTTAACTCAAGGTGCAGATAAGAAAACAAAAAATGACATTAATAAAAGAGCTAATTTAATAGCATTTATTATTGTTACTGTTTTTATTCTTTTAGGTAAATATATTTTCGAATTATTTAATATCAGTATTCCAGCCTTTAAAATTACAGGTGGAATTTTAATATTTTTTATAGGTTTTGAAATGCTACAATCTAAACAGTCTAATGTAAAAAGCCTTAAAAATGTAAATATCGATGAAAATATTGCTGTTTCTCCATTAGCAATTCCAATTTTAGCAGGTCCAGGAACCATTGTTACTGCAATGAACTTTGTTTCTAATGCAGCGCCTTTACAACTATTTTTAGTAATTGCAATTTTTGGGTCAATGAGTTTATTAACTTACTTTACTTTTAAGTTAAGTGATCTTATTGTTAAGTTAGTTGGTAATAATGTAATTTCTGTTATTGGTAAAATAATGGGATTAATTATTGCAATAATTGGTACAGGTATGATAATAGAAGGAATTAAAATTTCTTTTAATTTTATAGCTAAATAATTATATAAACATAGGAATTAAATACAACTAATTTATCTGTAATTAATTAAAGTTTTCATCGACCAAATTAAAAACAAACACGATGAAAAATATTTTTGCATTTTTATTATTAATTACTTCAACTACTTTTTTTGGTCAAGATTACAACTTAAAGAAAGGCTATGTTGCAGAAGGTTATGATGTTGTTTCTTATTTTGATAACAAACCAAAAGAAGGTAATAAAGATTTTATTTCAGAATACGATGGTGTAAAATTCAAGTTCTCATCAAAAGAAAATTTAGAGAAATTTAAAAAATCCCCAAAAAAATATATCCCTCAATATGGTGGATATTGTGCTTATGCAATAGGTAAAAATGGTGAAAAAGTTGATGTTAATCCCAAAACATTTGAAATTAGAGACGGAAAACTATATCTTTTTTATGATGCTTGGTTTAATAATACTCTAAAAAATTGGAAAGAAGAAGGTGCAGAAAAATTAAAGAAACAAGCAGATATTAATTGGACGAAAATTCAGAAAAAAGAAATGTAAACTTTCTTTTTTTTGATAATAATTAAGAAAGCCTTGAATTTATTTAGGGCTTTTTTCTTCCAATTCAGTTTTCATCAATCGGTCCCAAAACGTAAAATATAACCCATAATTAAAGTTGAATTTTGTGTGATGAGAATCGTGATGTGTAGCTCCAATAATCCATTTTCTAAACCAATTCCCTAGTTTTCCTGAAGGATATACTTCAATTCCTGCATGGTTTATGGTTGCAGAAAGCGTCATAATTAACAAAACAGCAAACAAAGCATATAAGTGTAAGGGTAAGAAAATTACAATTACAGGCAAGAAAATCGCTTGCAAAATAGTTTCATAAGGATGAAAAGAAAACGCTGTAAAAACAGTGGTATTCACACTTTTATGATGAATTTTATGAAAGAATTTATAGATTTTAGGTATGTGCATCCATCTATGAATCCAGTAATAATAGGTGTCTTGAATAAACAAAAAAGCGAAAATACTTAAAGGGATGTACCACAAAGCATAGGTATCGAAATCCAAGTAAATTGCAGTGTAATTAATGGACCACAAATAGTAAATGAAAACTGCAATTGCGCCAAAAATAAAACCACTAACTAAAGACCAGTAGATTTCTTTACGAACCTGTTTCTTTTTTAGTGGTTTTTTATTTAAAATTCTATGTTTTAGTTTTTCTCTAAATTTATTCAAGAATACCCAATGATAAACACCAGAAAATGCTAAATATCTAACGAATATAATTGCCGAAAAAACTAAAATTAAAGGTATAATTACAAAAATATTACTAAAATCGATTTCTGTAATTTTATCATTCATAAACTAATAATTATGCTACAACTAATAAATAATAGGTTTTTTTACCACGTTGTAAAAGCACATATTTATTCGCAATTAAATCTTCTTTTGTAATTGTAAAATCTTCTTTTACTTTTTCTTTATTTACAGAAATAGCGTTTTCTTTTAACGCTCTTCTTGCTTCGCCATTAGAACCTAAAAAGTTAGTTTTGGCAGATAAAGCACCAATCATATCTAAACCTTCTTCAATATCTGTTGTAGAAACTGTTGCTTGAGGAACGCCATCAAAAACATCTAAAAACGTTTGTTCATCTAAAGATTTTAAATCGGACGCTGTAGATTTTCCAAATAAAATATTAGATGCTTTTAACGCATTTTCATACGCTTCTTTTCCATGCGTCATTGTTGTTACTTCCTCTCCTAATTTTTTTTGAAGTGAACGTAAATGCGGGTTCTCTTTATGTTCTGCGATTAAATTCTCAATTGTTTCTTTGTCTAAAAATGTAAATTTCTTAATAAAGTTTTCTGCATCTTCATCCGAAGAATTTAGCCAATATTGGTAAAATTTATAAGGCGAAGTTCTGTCTGCATTCAACCAAACGTTTCCACCTTCGGTTTTTCCGAATTTTGTTCCATCTGCCTTTGTAACCAATGGAACTGTAATTGCATATGCTTTTCCTTGTGCTTTTCTACGAATTAATTCAGTTCCAGTAGTAATATTTCCCCATTGATCTGAACCACCCATTTGCAACATGCAATTTTTCTCTTTGTATAAATGGTAGAAATCGTATCCTTGAAATAATTGGTAGGTAAATTCCGTAAAACTCATTCCCACAGAAGATTCCGAACTTAAACGTTTTTTTACAGAATCTTTTGCCATCATGTAATTTACAGTGATGTGTTTTCCAGTATCTCTTACAAAATCGATTAATGAAATATCTTTCATCCAATCGTAATTGTTTACCAATTCAGCTTTGTTATCAGCAGAAGCATCAAAATCTAAAAAGCGCTCTAAATTTTCACGAACACCAGCAATATTTTTCGCTAAAGTTGCTTCATCTAACAAATTTCTTTCAGCAGATTTTCCAGAAGGATCTCCAACCATACCAGTTGCACCACCAATTAAAGCAATTGGGTTGTGTCCAGCATTTTGGAAATGTTTCAAAATAAAAATCTGAACCAAACTACCAATATGAAGTGAGTCTGCAGTTGGATCGAAACCAATATAACCAGCAGTTTTATTTTTTAATAAATACTCTTCTGTATCTGGCATTATATCGTGCAATAAACCTCTCCAGCGTAATTCTTCTACAAAATTTGTCATTTTAATCGTCTCTTTTTATGGTTGCAAAGATAAACTTATCAATCAAAAAACCATAAATTAGCAGTATGATTTTAGTAACTGGAGGAACAGGTTTAGTAGGCGCACATTTATTGTATCATTTGGTAAAAAGTGATGAAAAAATTCGTGCTATTTATCGTTCTGAAGAAAAAATAGAAGCCGTAAAAAAAGTGTTTTCTTATTATTCTGAAGATGAAACCCTAATTTCTAAAATTGAGTGGTATAAAGCAGATATTACTGATGTTCCTGCGATGATTCCTGCTTTTGTTGGTATTAAAAAAGTGTATCATTGTGCCGCTTTTATTTCTTTTAATCCGAAAGATTATAGAGAAATGCGAAAAGTAAATATACATGGAACAGCAATTATTGTAAATCTTTCTATTGATGCAAAAATTGATAAACTTTGTTTTGTAGGCTCAATTGCTTCTGTTGGCGATTCTTTAAAAGGGAATTTAATTACAGAAGAAAATGAATGGAATAAAGAAGCAGACAATAGTGGTTATTCAATTACTAAATTTGGTGCAGAAATGGAAGTTTGGCGAGCAAGCCAAGAAGGAATAGAAGTTGCAATTGTAAACCCTGGAGTAATTTTAGGAAGTGGATTTTGGAATGCTGGTTCTGGAAAATTATTTAGTCAAGTTTATAATGATTTTAAATATTATACAGAAGGAATTACTGGTTTTGTTGGAGTAAAAGATGTTGTAAAAGCCATGATTCTATTAATGAATTCTGATGTTAAAAACGAACGTTTCATTTTAGTTTCAGAAAATAAATCTTTTAAAGAAATCTTATTTTTAATTGCAGATGCTTTCAATAAAAAGCGACCGTTTAAAAAAATTAGTAAGTGGCAAACTGCAATATTTTGGAGAATTTCCTCGCTCATTTCAAAAATTACAGGTAAAGAACCTTTATTAAGTAAATATTCTGCAAGATCGGCTCATAATATTTCTAAATACTCTTCAGAAAAAATAGAAAAAACTTTAAATTTTGATTTTGAAAAAATTGAAACCGTTATAAACAGAGCTTGTAAAAGATATTCTAACAATTAATTAGATAAAGAATCTACTTCTTTGTCTAATTTTTTTAAAGGTGATTTCGCTTTTTTAATTGAATCTCTCCTAAGTGAATCTTGAGTTCCCTTTAATTTAGTAACCTGTTCTTTTCTTTTTTCAAGATTATTCTTAGCGTCTGTTAAAATATCCTCATAAGCATCTACTTTAGAGATATAATAAGTGTTACTTGCATCAAATCTTAAACTATCTATTTTAAAATTATCATAGACAAAAGGCATGTAATTAACATTCTTTTCTAGACTTTTATTTTTAATAAATTTTGCAGAAGAAGCAATCATTAATTCTTGAATAATAAGACTCATAGTGTCTTTTGGAATTAAATCTTTAGGTTTTTCAAAAATGGTATTACTTGTGCAAGAAAGCAAAAATATAAAAACAAATATGTAATGTAAATTCTTCATACTACCTATTAAAAGTTAGTCTTTTTCCTTTTGTAACATCATCAAAAACGCCGTTATTATAAACTAAATTACCGTTTACAAATGTATGTGTAATGGTGGATGAAAAAGTTGTTCCTTCGAACGGAGACCAACCACATTTATATAAAATATTATCTTTGGAAACAGTTTGAGGTTCGTTAGAATTTATCAATACTAAATCTGCATAAAAACCTTCTTTTATAAACCCTCTTTTTTCTATTTGAAACAATTTTGCTGGATTATGGCTCATTTTCTCCACTGCTTTTTCAATAGAAATTACACCTTCTTTTACTTTTTCTAAAATAGCCATAACTGCATGTTGTACTAATGGGCCTCCACTTGGGGCTTTGGTGTAGATATTGTCTTTTTCCTCTAAAGTATGTGGTGCATGGTCTGTTGCCAAAACATCAATTCTGTCATCTAATAAAGCTTTCCATAAACCTTGTCTGTCCTTTTCCGTTTTTACGGCAGGGTTCCATTTAATATGCGTTCCTTTTTCCCCATAATCTTTATCAGAAAACCATAAATGATGAATACAAACTTCGGCTGTAATTTGCTTTTCTTCAATAGGAATATCATTTCTAAATAAATGGGTTTCTTTTTCTGTAGACAAGTGGAAAATATGCAATCTTGCACCTGTTTTTTTAGCTAGTTCAATTGCTTTGGATGAAGATAAATAACAAGCTTCTTCACTTCTAATTATTGGGTGATATTTAACAGGAATATCTTCTCCATATTTTTCAATAAACTCTTCTGTGTTTTTTCTGATTGTCGCTTCATCTTCACAATGCACAGAGATAATCATTTTTGTTGATGAGAATATTTTCTCTAAAACCGCTTCATTATCAACCAACATATTTCCTGTAGAGGAACCTAAAAACAATTTAATTCCAGCTACTTTTTTTGGGTCAGTTTTAAGTAATTCTTCTAAATTATCATTTGTACCACCAAACATGAAAGAATAATTTGCGTAGGAATCTTTAGCAGCAATTTTAAATTTATCTTCCAATAAATCTTGTGTAGTTGCTTGTGGTACTGTGTTTGGCATTTCAATAAAAGTGGTAATTCCACCAGCAACTGCAGCTCTACTTTCTGTAGCAATATTTGCTTTATGTGTTAAACCAGGTTCTCTAAAGTGCACTTGATCGTCTATAAAACCAGGAATTAAATAGCTACCTTTTGCATCAATAATTTCTGTGTTTTTGGGTGCAGTAATTTCCGAAGAAATTTCTTTTATAATTTCGTTTTCAATGAGAACATCACCTTTAAAAGAGTTGTTTTCATTTACTATAATTGCGTTTTTTATTAAAGTTGATTTTGTCATTTTCTAAATTAAATTTCCATTCTCATGTTAATCATACTTTTATTAAAACCAAAACGTTCATAAGATTTTATGGCAGAAGGATTGTTGTGATAGACATCTAACCTTAATTCGTTTAAATCTTTGCTTTTTGCCCAAGATTTTAATGATTCTAATATTGTAATACTTATTCTTTTTCCTCTAAATACTGGTTTTACATATATAAAACCCACATAACCGTTTTTTTGGTTTTTATGATATTGTTTAGAATTTTCAACTCTAACATAGCCAGAACCAACAACTTCATCATTAAACATGGCTACAATTAAATGGGTATTATCGGCAGCTATTAATTCTTTAATGTTATAGTAAAAAATTTGTGATTTTTTTAAAAAAGGATCTAGTGGTTTTTCTGCTTCTATAACCCCTTGTTCAAATTCTAACAAGATTTCTAGATCATCAATTTTTGCTGGTCTTGTAGAAACTGTTTCCATAAATTATTTTGGTAATCCATTTATTTTCATCTTTATCACACCAAATAAAGCTTCAGATACAATATTGCCACTCATTTTAGATTCCCCTAAAGTTCTGTCTGTAAAAACAACAGAAACTTCTTTTATATTAAAGTTGTGTTTCCATGCTTTAAACTTCATTTCAATTTGAAAGGCATAACCAATAAATTTAATTTTATCTAAATTAATGGTTTCTAGAACTTCTCGTTTCCAGCAAACAAAACCAGCAGTGGTATCAAAAACCGGAATTCTAGTAATAAAACGTACATATTTTGAAGCAAAATAAGATAAAAGGACTCTTTTCATTGGCCAATTAACAACATTAACACCTTGCGAATATCTAGAACCAATAGATACATCTGCTCCTTTTTTAGAACAAGCATTGTATAGGCGAACTAAATCTTTTGGATTGTGAGAAAAATCTGCATCCATTTCTGTAATATAGTCGTATTTTCTAGCTAATGCCCATTTAAAACCATGAATATAAGCTGTGCCTAATCCGTTTTTTCCCAATCTTTTTTCTAAAAAAAGTTGATTAGGAAACTCATTCATAAGGTCAGTTACAATTTCTGAAGTTCCATCTGGAGAGTTATCATCAACAATTAAAATATGAAATGCTTTTTTCTGGCTAAAAGTAGCTCTAATAATAGCTTCTATATTTTCTTTTTCGTTATAAGTTGGGATGATAACTAAGGCGTCTGACATAAATAAATTTTCATGTAGTAAGAAAGCAAATATACATTATTTAATTACTAATTTTGTGTTAATCTTACCAAAACATAAAAAGTGCAGGCATTAGAGAAAATATTTATAAATACAGATTGGATTACCATTTTATTGGTATTGCTATTAGGTACTATTTTTTTTCTAAAAGGATTAGATGCTGTAAAATTAAAAGGATATGTTTTTGCTCTGTTTAATAAAGGTTTTGTTGAAAATGAAGTTGAAGAAAACAGTACTTTTCCTAAAGCATTTCAAATATTAATGTTTTTATTCTCAATTACAGTTTTATCATTAGTTTGTTATTATTGTTTAATCTATTTTTCTGAAACAAAAATAGATGGGTTTTATCTTTTTGGGATTACTTTTTTAACAGTTTTTTTCTATTTCCTAATAAAAAGGAGTTTAGAATACTTATTGTCTTTACTTTTTTTAATAAGAAAAGAGGTTCGTTTTTTTCTAGTTTCTAAATCTAGTTATCTTTATAATATCTCCTTTTACTTGTTTGTTTCCTTGGTTTTACTGCAATACACAAAACTAAATATCACTTTTTTAACAACCTTTACAACACTGTTGTTTTTAATGCGATTTATTTTTCACATTATAAATAACAAAAACCTGATTTTTAATAAGTTGTTTTATTTTATTTTGTACATTTGCGCCTTCGAAATAGCACCGCTATTTATACTGTTTAAATTGATGTTTTAAATACAAAACGAAAGCTTATGAAAGTGAAAACGATTTTAGTATCTCAACCAGCACCAAAGACAGAAACTTCTCCTTATTTCGATTTATCTGATAAACAAAAAGTAAAGATCGATTTTAGATCATTTATTCATGTAGAAGGTATCTCTGTAAAAGAAGTTAGAGCTGAAAAAATTGACTTAAAAAATTTTACTGCTATTATTTTAACAAGTAGAAATGCTGTAGATCATTTTTTTAGAATTGCTGAAGAAATGCGCTTTAAAGTGCCAGATGCGATGAAATATTTTTGTCAGTCAGAAGCAGTAGCTTACTACTTGCAAAAATATGTTGTTTACAGAAAAAGAAAAATTTATGTAGGTAACAGAACTTTTCCAGAATTAACAAAACTAATTAAGAAACATAAAACTGAAAAATTTTTATTACCATCTTCAGATAAATTAAAACCTTTAATCCCAGAAGAATTAGATAAATTAGGGGTAACTTGGACAAGAGTAGATTTATATAGAACTGTAATAAGTGATTTATCTGATTTAGAGAATGTCTTTTATGATGTTTTAGTGTTTTTTAGCCCATCAGGAATTGAATCGTTATTCAAAAATTTTCCAAACTTTAAGCAAAACGATACAAGAATTGCGGCTTTTGGAAACTCAACTGTTAATGCAGTTACAGAAGCAGGTTTAAAGTGCGATATACAAGCACCAAGCCCAGAGACACCTTCTATGACAATGGCTTTAGACAAGTACATTAAACAAGCAAATAAAAAATAAGAGTTTTTTCAATATAGATTGAAACAATTTTAAAATAAAAAAAGTGGTAATTAAAAATTACCACTTTTTTTATGCTCAATATTTTATATAAAATTCTTGATTTTTGTTAAAAATAAAAAAGTCTTACCAAATGGTAAGACTTTTTTGCTCCTCTTCAAGGACTCGAACCTTGGACCCTCTGATTAACAGTCAGATGCTCTAACCAACTGAGCTAAAGAGGAGTTTGCATCACATTTGTGATTAGCGAGTGCAAATATAATTCTTTTTAATACATCTCCAAATATATTTCAAAAAAAAATTATTTTTTTTTCACTTTATTATAACTGAAATTAATTCCTCTTTTATTTCAAATATTGTATTTTTGTTTTAAGAATTAGCTTATATACAAAGCACAAACTATTATATGGACAAATTTTCGTTCTTAAACGCAGCACATACAGGCTTTATAGCCGATTTATACGATCAATATTTAGTCAACCCAGATTCTGTTGAACCAAGTTGGAGAAGCTTTTTTCAAGGATATGATTTGGCAAATGAAGATTATTCCTTTAAAGATGAAGTTACTTCATTAGAAATTCCACAAGAAGTAAAGAAGGAATTTTTGGTGGTAGACTTGATTAACGGTTATCGAACACGTGGACATTTGTTCACAAAAACAAATCCGGTTAGAGATAGGAGGCAATATCAACCAACTTTAGAAATCGAAAATTTCGGTTTAACCGAAAACGATTTAGATAAAGAATTTTCTGCAGGAGATGTTTTAGGTTTAGGAAGAGTAAAACTTTCTGAAATAATTAGTCACTTAAAAACTATTTATTGCGATTCTATTGGAGTGGAGTACATGTATATGCGCAACCCAATAAAATTAAAATGGTGGCAGGATCGATTAAATACCAACGATAACCATCCTAATTATTCTATTGAATCTAAAAAATATATTTTAGGAAAATTAAACCAAGCAGTTACTTTTGAAAGCTTTTTGCAAACAAAATATGTAGGGCAAAAGCGTTTTTCTTTAGAAGGAGGTGAATCTTTAATTCCAGGAATGGCAGTTGTTTTAAGAGAAGCAGCAGAAACTTTTGGAGTGAAAGAATGTGTTTTAGGAATGGCACACAGAGGTCGTTTAAATACTTTAGTAAATATCTTTAAAAAGCCAGTTAGAGATTTATTTAGCGAGTTCGAAGGAAAAGATTTCGAAGATGAAGATATTGATGGGGATGTAAAATACCATTTAGGTTTAACGTTAAGTAAAACTTATAGAGATGGTAATGAAATAAAAATGAATTTGGTTCCAAATCCATCTCACTTGGAAACTGTTGCAGCAGTTGCTGAAGGAATTACAAGAGCAAAAATCGATAGAAAATACGATGGAGATTCAAGTAAGATTCTTCCAATAATTATTCATGGAGATGCTGCAATTGCAGGTCAAGGAATTGCCTATGAAGTTGTTCAAATGGCAAAATTGAATGGTTATAAAACAGGAGGAACTATACATATTGTTGTAAATAACCAAATCGGTTTTACCACAAACTATTTAGATGCACGTTCAAGTACCTATTGTACAGATGTTGCAAAAGTAACTTTATCGCCAGTTTTACACGTAAATGCAGATGATACAGAAGCAGTTTGTCACGCAATGCAAATGGCTTTAGAGTTTAGAATGAAATTTAAAACCGATATTTTTATAGATCTTTTAGGTTACAGAAAATACGGACATAATGAAGGTGATGAACCTCGTTTTACACAGCCAAAATTATACAAAGCAATCTCTAAACATGAAAATGTAAAAGAGATTTATGCTGAAAAATTATTACAAGAAGGAAGTATAGATAAAAATTATTTAGCTGAAATTACTACAGAATTCAAGAGTATGTTGGAGACTGAATTCGATGAATCTAAAAAAGTAGAAACATCGAAAGTAAAAGAATTCATGCAATCTACTTGGGAAGGCTTCGATCGTGAGGAATTACCTGCGATGTTGCAACCTGTTGATACAAAATATACAGCTGATGGTTTAAGAAATATTGCAAAAGTAGTTTCCACAGTTCCTGAAGGTGTGAAATTTGTTAGAAAAGCAGAACGTATTTTACAAGGAAGGGCAAAAATGGCTTTCGAAACCAATCAATTAGATTGGGGAATGGCAGAAAATTTAGCTTATGGTTCTTTAATGGAAGAAGGTTTTAATGTACGTATTTCTGGGCAAGATGTAGAAAGAGGAACTTTTTCTCATAGGCACGCTATATTACGTGACGAACTTTCAGAAGAGAGAATTAACTTATTAAATAGAAATCCAAAGAGTAAAGGACAAATGACGATTTACAACTCGTTATTATCTGAATATGGAGTTCTTGGGTTCGATTATGGGTATGCAATGGGTAACCCAAACACATTAACAATTTGGGAAGCACAGTTTGGAGATTTCTCTAACGGAGCACAAATAATGTTCGATCAATACATTTCTGCAGCAGAAGATAAGTGGAAATTACAAAACGGAATCGTGGTTCTATTACCTCATGGTTATGAAGGGCAAGGTTCTGAACATTCATCTGCAAGAATAGAACGTTATTTACAATTGTGTGCAACTGATAATATGACACTTGCAAATTGTACAACACCTGCGAATTTCTATCATTTATTGCGTCGTCAAATGAAACGTGATTATAGAAAACCGTTAATTGTATTTACTCCGAAAAGTCTATTAAGACATACAAAAGTAATTTCTTCAATTGAAGATTTAGCAACCGGTGAATTTCAAGAAGTAATTGATGATACAATAAATCCAGAAAAAGTAACAAAGTTAGTTTTCTGTATGGGTAAATTCTATTATGATTTATTAGAAGAAAGAGAAAATTTAGAAAGAGAAGATGTAGCTTTGGTTAGAATTGAACAATTATTTCCTCTGCATTTAGAGAAATTACAAAAGGTAATAGATAGATATCCGAATGTGAAAGATTACGTTTGGGCACAAGAAGAACCAAGAAATATGGGAGCTTGGAGTTTTATGTTAGAACGTTTCGATTTAGTAAAATTAAATGTTCGTTCTCGTAAATACTATGCAGTTCCTGCAGCAGGTTCAAGCACAAGATTCAAAAAACGTCATAAAGGTGTTATTGATAGTGTTTTTAGTAATGAGTAAGCGCGTTAAGGATTGAAACGGCATCCTTTTTTTGATTTTTCTTCAAAAAAAGATATAGTGGAAAGCCTGTTAAAACGCCCAAAAAATAAAAGTTAAAATAATTAAATGCTGAAATAATTTCGGCGCAAGTAAAATAAGAAACCATGAGTGTTTTAGAAATGAAAGTTCCTTCTCCAGGAGAATCGATTACAGAAGTAGAAATTGCAACTTGGTTAGTTGAAGATGGAGATTATGTTGAAAAAGATCAACCAATTGCAGAAGTAGATTCTGATAAAGCAACTTTAGAATTGCCAGCGGAAGAAAGTGGAATTATCACTTTAAAAGCGGAAGAAGGAGATGCTGTAGAGGTTGGAGCAGTTGTGTGTTTAATAGACACAAGTGCAGCAAAACCTGAAGGAGATGCTTCAGAAAAGCAATCAACAAAAGAAGCGCCAACAAAAGAAGAAAAAGTTGCGCCAAGTGTTGAGAAAAAAGAAACATACGCTTCTGGAGTTGCATCACCAGCTGCTAAAAAAGTTTTAGCAGAAAAAGGGATGGATGGTTCTTCTATAAAAGGAACAGGAAAAGATGGTAGAATTACCAAAGACGATGCTGTAAAAGCAGTACCTTCTATGGGAACACAACCAGCTAACGGATCTCGTGGAACAGAGCGTAAGAAAATGTCTATGTTGCGTAGAAAAGTTGCAGAACGTTTGGTAGCTGTAAAAAGCGAAACAGCAATGTTAACAACGTTTAACGAGGTGAATATGCAGCCAATTTTCGATTTACGTAAAGAATATAAAGAAGATTTTAAAGCAAAACACGGAGTTGGTTTAGGGTTTATGTCTTTCTTTACTTTGGCAGTTGTTAGAGCATTAAAAATGTACCCAGATGTAAACTCTATGATTGATGGAGATTTTCAAATAAAACACGATTTTCAAGATATTTCTATTGCAGTTTCTGGGCCAAAAGGTTTAATGGTTCCTGTAATTAGAAATGCAGAAAACTTATCTTTTAGAGGTGTAGAAAGCGAAGTAAAACGTTTGGCTTTACGCGCAAGAGATGGGCAAATAACTATTGATGAAATGACTGGTGGAACGTTTACAATTACCAATGGTGGTGTATTTGGTTCTATGTTGTCTACACCAATTATAAACCCTCCACAAAGTGGAATTTTAGGAATGCACAATATTGTAAACAGACCAATGGCAGTAAATGGCGGTGTTGTAATTCAGCCAATTATGTATGTTGCATTGTCTTATGATCACAGAATTGTAGATGGTAGAGAATCTGTAGGTTTTTTAGTGGCAGTAAAAGAAGCGTTAGAAAATCCTGTTGAGTTATTGATGGATAACAATCCTACAAAAGCATTAGAAATGTAGTCAAAATTTTTGACTTATAGATATTAAAACCTTTTTGAGAAATCAAGAAGGTTTTTTTATTTGAAGCTATTTCCTGCTTTCCATTATATCTTTTTTTGAAGAAAAATCAAAAAAAGGATGCCATTTCAATCAGGGCTAAATATGTTTGCTAGCTCTTTTCATACATTAAAGTTATCTAATTTTTACTTGAATTTTAGCTATATTTACTTGTTAATAAAATTGAGCTTTTATTAAAATATGATATTTTTTTCGCATCTATAAATCAAAATAAGCCAAAACAACAGTTTATTACTAAATGAAAAACATAACAATAATTGGTGGAGGTCCAGCTGCATTAATGCTCGCAGCAGAAATTGATATCAAAAAATATAAAGTTACCATTTGTGAAAAGAAAAAAACAGTTGGACGTAAATTTTTAGTTGCTGGAGAAGGTGGTTTAAATTTAACTTTCAATTCAACTTTAGAAGCGCTTATCAATCAATATTCGCCAAGTGAATTTATGGATGCTGCTATTCGCAAGTTTACAAATGAAGATTTAGTAAATTGGTTGAACAAACATAAAATACCAACATTTACAGGTTCAAGCAATCGTGTTTTTCCTGAACAAGGCTTAAAACCAAGTGAAGTTTTAAAAAGAATTGTAACGTTAATAAAAGAAAAAGGCGTGGAATTCCAATTCAACAAAAAATGGATTGGTTGGAATGAAAAAGGAAATTTATGTTTCGAAAACTCCAAAGAAATTAAATCTGATATTACGGTTTTTGCTTTGGGTGGCGCTAGTTGGAAAGTAACAGGTTCAGATGGAGAATGGAGTGAAAAATTTCAGGATAAAAACATTGAAGTAAAACCATTTAGAGCAGCAAATTGTGCTTTTTCTGTAGATTGGGATAAAAACTTTATAAAAACTCAAGAAGGAAAACCTTTAAAAAATATTGCACTTACTTACAAGAACCATTCTGCAAAAGGCGAATTGGTGATTTCTAAATTTGGTTTGGAAGGAAATGCATTATATGCTATAAGTGAAAAAATTCAAAATACATTATTAACAGAAGAAAATACTACTATTCATCTCGATTTAAAACCAACATTAACTGTTGAACAATTAAAAACAAAGTACAAAAAAACGAAGCTTTCTAAAGTAACAGAAATTTTAAAAAAGGATTTAAATTTAGATAGAACTTCAATAAGTATTTTAAAACATTTTACAGACAAAGAAACTTTTTCTAATGAAGATTTACTTGTAAAAGCTATAAAATCGCTTCCTATTGTTTTAAAATCTGCAGAAGAAATAGACAAAGCAATTTCTACTTTAGGCGGAATTTCTTTAGACGAGGTTGATGAGAATTTTCAACTAAAAAAAATACCGAATTCTTACACAATTGGAGAAATGTTAGAGTGGTATGCTCCAACAGGTGGTTATTTATTACAAGGAAGTTTTAGTATGGGTTTTTATTTAGCAAAACATTTAAATACTCTGTAAATTATGGGACAAATTTTAAAACATTTTATAAAATAATTTTTAATTATCTACCTTGCATAAAATTAAAAATGAATCTTTTAAACAGATAATTCTAGGTTAAAATATTATTTATGTATTATAAAAAAATAAGCAAAAAATTAAATTAGAGAATGTTATTTAACTCAATTGACTTTGCAGTATTTTTACCAGTAGTTTTTATATTGTATTGGTTTTTAGTAAATAAGAGTTTAAAGGCTCAAAATTTATTAATAGTTTTTGCAAGTTATCTTTTTTATGGTTGGTGGGATTGGAGGTTTTTAATTCTTATTATTTTTAGTACTCTTGTAGATTATTCAATTGGTCGAAAGTTAAAATTGACAGAAAGTAAAGCACAAAGAAAATTACTTTTATGGACAAGTATTATTGTTAATCTTGGTTTTTTAGGCTTTTTTAAATATTACAATTTTTTTCTCGACAATTTTGTTACTGCTTTTTCCTTTTTTGGTACATCTATAAATAGTAGTTCGTTAAATATTATTCTTCCAGTTGGTATTAGTTTCTATACTTTTCAAACATTAAGTTATACAATAGATGTTTATAGAAATAAACTAGAACCAACAAAAGATATTATAGCATTTTCTGCTTTTGTATGTTTTTTTCCTCAATTAGTTGCTGGGCCAATTGAAAGGGCTACAAATTTATTACCGCAATTTAAAAGGGAAAGATTTTTTGATAATAAAAAAGCAATAGATGGTTTGCATTTAATTCTTTGGGGTCTTTTTAAGAAAATTGTTATTGCAGATTCTTGTGCAAATTATGCAAATGAAATATTTTCTAATTACGAGAATATGAACTCATTAAGTTTAGCTTTGGGAGCTATTTATTTCGCCTTTCAAATTTATGGAGATTTTAGTGGATATTCAGATATAGCAATAGGAACATCTAAATTATTTGGTATAAATCTTATGAGAAACTTTAATTTTCCTTATTTTTCTAGAGACATTGCAGAGTTTTGGAGAAACTGGCACATATCTTTGTCAACCTGGTTTAGAGATTATCTTTACATTCCATTAGGAGGCAGTAGAGGAGGTTTAAAAATGAAGATAAGAAACACTTTTATTATCTTTTTAGTAAGTGGTTTTTGGCATGGAGCAAATTGGACATTTATTGTCTGGGGTACATTAAATGCACTTTACTTTTTACCTTTATTAATAACTAATAACAATCGTAATAATTTAGATACAGTTGCAAAAAATAGAATTTTTCCAACTTTAAAAGAGTTTGTATTTATGATTACTACTTTTAGTTTAACAGTTGTTGCTTGGGTTTTTTTTAGAGCAGATTCAGTTTTAATAGCAGTTAAATATTTACAAAAATTATTTTCATTTAATTTTAAGAATGGTTTTCAATATTTATCAATTGAAAGGTACGCACCCGAACTAATAATTTTAATTCTATTTTTTGTTTTAGTAGAATGGAATTCTAGAGAAAATGAACACCCTTTTTTTGGTAAATGGGTGCATTTAAAAATAGTTTTTACCTTATTAGGCTTAATTACATTAGGTGTATATTCAGATGTTACTGATTTTATTTATTTTCAATTTTAATTTTTAATGAAACAGTTTATTAAATATTTATTATCAATTTTATCTCTAACCATAGGTCTGCTTTATTTGTGTGATTTTATTTACACAAAAGCATATCTTAATGCTAATCCTAGAAATAAGCTCCAATATATTTTAAAGACAGAAGGTAAAAAATTTGATATCGTTTTTTTAGGGTCTTCTAGAGTTGCAAATCATATAGATACCAAGTTGTTTAATAGTCTATCACAAAAGAAAACTATTAATTTAGGAGTAGAAGGAGCAGGTTTAAATGACAATTTATTGCAACTAAAGCTATTATTAGATAAGAACACTGTTTCTAATATTTTTTTACAAATCGATTTTAACTTCGAAGGTGTCTCTCCATCCAATATTTCAATTTCGGAAGCAATGCCTTTTTTAAGAAATAATATCATCAAAAACCATTTAAAAGACAATTTTAAAAACTTTAATAAACTTCAGTATTTACCTTTTTACAGATATGCTGTTAATGATCCTAAAATAGGATTTAGAGAGTTTATCTTCTCTTTAGCAAATAAAAAACCTAGGGTAAATTCAAGTACAGGTTTCACGCCAATGTATGGAAAAAAATTACCTTTTAAAGGAGAGAGTTTACCAGAAAATATTCGCAAGAGCAATAAGGTATTAGAAGAAATTATTGAAATATGTAGCAAATATAATATTTCACTTACTCTTTATATTTCACCTTTTTGCAGTAAGACTAACAATTTAGATTATATAACTAAATTAAAAAAGAAAGTACCAGGATTAATAGATTTATCTTCTGGATATAATGATTCTTTATTTTATAATTGTGGTCATTTGAATAGGAAAGGAGCAGAAATTTTTACTGTTGATTTATTTAATGCTACTAAAAACTAAAGAATTTATAATAATTATCATTAAAAAGTAAAGTAATTTTATTTGATTATTTACCTTGCATCAAAAAGCTAAAATGTCAACAAATCCTGAATTAGAACTAGCCTTAAATTTCATTGAAAAAACGGATAGAAATCTGTTTATTACTGGAAAAGCAGGTACAGGAAAAACTACTTTTTTACATCAAATTAAAAACGAATCATTAAAAAGATTGGTAATTGTTGCGCCAACAGGAGTTGCTGCAATTAATGCAAAAGGAGTTACCATTCATTCTTTTTTTCAAATGCCTTTTGGTCCTATTTTACCAAATCAGCCGCCAAATAACCAACAAAGACGTTTTTCGAAAACAAAAATTGATATTATAAAATCGTTAGATTTAGTAATTATAGATGAGATTTCTATGGTTCGTGCAGATTTGCTAGATGGAATAGATCAAGTAATGCGTCGTTATAAAAACAGAAATAAAGTTTTTGGTGGCGCACAAATTTTAATGATTGGCGATTTGCAACAATTAGCGCCAGTTGTAAGACCAAATGAATGGAGTTTGTTACAACAGCATTACAATACTGTTTATTTTTTTAGTTCAAAAGCTTTTCAAGAAGCAAATGTAGTTTCAATTGAATTGAAGCATATTTATCGTCAGAAAAACGAAGATTTTATTACTATTTTAAATGAAATTAGAAACGATAATTTATCAGAAAAGTCTGCTAAAATTTTAAATGAACGTTACAATCCAACTTTTTCTCCAAGTAAAGAAGAAGGTTATATTACACTAACAACTCATAATAACAGAGCGAATTTAATAAACGATTCTGAACTCAATAAAATCACCAATAAAAGTCGCTTTTTTGATGCTGAAATCTCTGGTAAGTTTAACGAAAATTCGTACCCAAATGCCGCAAAATTAGAATTAAAAGTTGGTGCACAAGTAATGTTTATCAAAAATGATTCTTCTCAAGAAAAAAGATATTTTAATGGGAAAATAGGAATTATTACAGACATTTCTAAAACATCTGTAACTGTACAATGTGGAAATGAAGCTGATGAAATTGTAACAGAAAAAGAAACTTGGTCTAATATTAATTATTCGATTAATGAAGAAACCAAAGAAATAAAAGAAGATTTAGTTGGTGCTTTTTCGCAGATTCCATTACGTTTGGCTTGGGCAATTACTATCCATAAAAGTCAAGGTTTAACGTTCGAAAAAGCAATAATCGATGCAGAAGCTTCATTTGCACATGGGCAAACTTATGTTGCGTTAAGTAGGTGTACTTCTTTGGAAGGATTGGTTTTAAAAACACCAATTACAAGCAACGCAATTATTAATGATAAAACTGTAAGTGTTTTCAATTTAAGTGTAGAAGAAAATCACCCAGATGAAAGTATTTTGAACCAATCTGAAATTGAATTTCAATTGAATTTAATTTCAGAATTGTTCGATTATCAACCTTTTTTATATCCAATTACAAGGTTAATTGATATTTTCTACAAAAACCAAACAAGTATAAAAGGTGATGTAATAGATCATTTACAAACCATAAAAGACGATGGAATTGTTGCTCTAATGAAAGTTTCCAACGGATTTAAGAATCAGTTAAAAGTACTTTCAGAAGACAATGTTTTGCCAGAGAATAGTTCTACAATTCATGAGCGATTTACAAAAGCAGTTGCTTATTTTTTAAATCACACACAAAATAATATTCAGAAGCCTTTAGATGCAATTAATTTTTCAACAGATAATAAAGCTGTAAAAGCAGATTTTTCTAAACAGTTCGATTCACTTCAGGAAAAATTAGAAGAAAAGTTATTTGCGTTGCAAAAAATGACGACTGGTTTTAAAGTTCAGTCGTATTTAGAAGTAAGAGCAAAAGCAGTTTTGCAAAAAATGGAGCCAAAAAAGAAGAAAAAAGTAGCTTCCAAACGCGACCCAATTTTAGCTTTAAAATTAAGAGAATTAAGAGACGAAATTAGAGTTGCAGAAAACATTCCAGCGTTTCAAATATTTACCCAAGAATCTTTATATGCAATGTGCGATTCATTGCCAAGAACCGAAAAAGATCTACTTAATATTGTTGGAATGGGTAAAACTCGCGTTGCAAAATATGGAGATGAAGTTTTAGATGTAATTAATAGATACTGTTCAGAAAACGGAATAAATAAATTAAACGAGCAGAAAAAAGAAGATAAAAAAAATACAAAACAGATTTCATTAGAACTTTTTAGATCTGGAATGTCAGTTTTAGAAATTGCTAAAGAGCGTAAGCTAACAACAGGAACTGTAACAAGTCATTTATCTAGCTATATTCCTTCTGGAGATGTAGATATTTTGGAATTAATTCCAATAGAAAAGTACAAAAAAATTGTAAAATCGATAGATAATGTTGAGTTTAAAAGCTTAACTGAATTAAAGGAAAAGCTTGATAAAGATTTTACTTATTCTGAAATACGTATGGTTCTAAAATCTTTAGAAAGTTAATTTTTTTGGCAAGGTACTGTTAAGGAGTCTATAAAAATTTTGTGTAGACTTCTGCCAATACTAGAATTACATTTGTTAGAAAATTTCATCATTTCAAATCCTTCAACAACAATTGCACAGTTTTATAACCATTCCATTCATTTTCATCCAAAGCATAGACAATGTCAAATTCGTCTTGTACAAATTCTATTTTATTTCCTAAATTAAAACCAATGGCATTGTAGGTTTTTTTATTATCACCTTGAAAAACATTTAATTTTAAATGGGTTTTATCTGCGCCAACTTGTTTTCCATAACCATTATCTCTTACACAAGTAGATTTAAAAGTTGGTTTCATATTCATTGGACCAAAAGGCGCCATTTGCTGAATGATTCGAAAAAATTTATCTGTAATTTCTGATAAATCTATTTCTGCATCAATCGCAATTTCTGGCGTTAGTAATTCTTTATCAATTGTTTTTTGGACAATTTCTTCGAATTTGTTTTTAAAATTCTCGTAGTTTTCTGGTAGTAAAGTCAAACCAGCAGCATATTTATGTCCACCAAATTGTTCTATAAATTCGCTACATGCCTCCAATGCATTGTACACATCAAAACCTTTTACAGAACGTGCAGAAGCGGCTAATTTATCGCCACTTTTTGTAAAAACTAACGTTGGTCTATAATATTTTTCGATCAATCTAGAAGCTACAATTCCAATTACACCTTTGTGCCAATCTTCTTGAAAAACGACAGAGGTAAAACGCTCTTCTTCGTCATTATCAATAATCTGAATTAAAGCTTCGTTGGTTATTTTCTTATCTAATTCTTTTCTATCAGCATTATTAATTTCAATAGCAGCAGCAAATTCAATGGCAGAATTTAAATCCATTTCAGTTAATAATTCCACAGCATAATTACCATGTTTCATTCTTCCTGCAGCATTAATTCTTGGCGCAATTATAAAAACGACATCAGTAATTGTAAGTTCTGTTTTTTTAACTTGAAGAATAATGGCCTTAATTCCGTTTCTTGGTTGCGAATTAATTACTTGTAAACCAAAATAAGCTAAAGTTCTGTTTTCGCCATTCATTGGTACAATATCTGCAGCAATTGCAGTAGCCACCAAATCTAAATAAGGCACAAAATGTTCAATTGTTTGGTTTCTGGAAACTCCCAAAGCTTGTATCAATTTAAAACCAACTCCACAACCACAAAGTTCATCAAAAGGATACGTACAATCTTCTTGTTTTGCGTTTAAAACAGCAACCGCTTTTGGAATTTCTTTTCCAGGTTTGTGATGATCGCAAATAATAAAATCGATGTTTTTCTCTTTTGCATACTCAACTTTTTCAATGGCTTTTATACCACAATCTAGTGCAATAATTAAAGAAAAATCATTGTCTTGTGCAAAATCAATTCCCATATAAGAAACGCCATAACCTTCTGCATATCTATCAGGAATATAAGTTGCAATATTTGGGTGAATCGTTTTTAAATATGAAGAAACTAAAGAAACAGCTGTTGTTCCATCCACATCATAATCGCCAAAAACTAGGATGTTTTCGTTGTTTGAAATTGCTTTTTCAATTCTTTCCACAGCCAAATCCATATCTTTCATTAAAAAAGGATCGTGAATATCTTCTAAACTAGGACGAAAATACTTTTTTGCTTCTTCGAAAGTTTCAATATTTCTTTGACAAAGAATTGTAGCAATTGTTTTATTAACTTGTAAGTCTTTGGCAAGTTGTGCGATTTTTTCTTTATTTGGTGGTTTTTTTAAAGTCCATCTCATAGCAATTTTTTAATAGTACTTTATTCTTTCACGGTAATTTCATGTAAAAATATTTCTGTTTTTACATCTGCAAACTGTCTAAACATTTCCATAACACCACAATACTTTGTAACAGATAAATTTACTGCTTTTTGTATTTTTTCTGGTTGTAATTCTGCATCTGAAAAATGGTAATCTACTTTTACTTTGTTGTAAAATTTAGGGTGTTCATCTGTTAATTCTGCAGTTATTTCAATTTTAAAATCTTCTACTTCTGCTCGCATTTTTTTCAATAAAGAAATTACATCTAAAGCAGAGCAACCAGCTAAAGAAGAAAGCATTAGAGCTTTTGGTCCATAACCAGTTGTGTCTTTGTTTTCTTCATCTGCCACAGAAAACATTGTTAATTTATGTCCACTTGGGTTGTCAGATTCAAATTGTTCTTTTTGTGCCCAAACTGTAGTAACTGTATTTGTTGCCATATTAGATGGTTTTATTTTGGTGTTTTAAGATTTGAAGTATTAAATTGTGCTTTCTTACAAAAATAAGAACAAGACCTTTAAGTTAGTGATTAAAAATGAATAAATATTGAATATTAAAAACTCCTTTTTATCAATTGTAATATTATTAACGTTTTTTCAGTTGAATTCACAAACGAACAAACCACCAGTATTAACTGCAACTGGGAGGCAAGTTTTTTGCCCTCAAAGCCAGATTAATATTGTTACAGATTTTACAATAACAGATGAAGATGATACAGAATTATCGTCTTTTTTTATTCAAATATCTGCTGGCTACCAATCTGGGTTTGATGAGCTATCATTAACAGGAAATCATCCAACAATAAATTCTGATTGGAATGCAACTGAAGGAAAATTAAGTTTAACAGGTATTGGAACTAGTAAAATTTTACTTACTGATTTAGAAAAAGCTGTTAAAGAGGTTGTTTTTTCAACTACCGCAACAACAATTACTGAAGATAAGTTTTTCTCATTAACAATTGGTGATGCAAATTATTTACCATCTACAGACCATTTTTATGAATTTATTTCTGATTTAAGCATTACATGGAGTGATGCAAGAATAGCAGCAGAAAACAGAACTTATTATGGAAGACAAGGTTATTTGGCAACTTTAACAAGTGCAGAAGAAGCACAATTTGCAGGAGAACAAGCTTCTGGTGCAGGTTGGATTGGTGGAAGTGATGAAGAAACAGAAGGTGTTTGGAAATGGGTTACTGGGCCAGAGGCTGGAACTATTTTTTGGAATGGACAAGTAAATGGAACCACACCTAATTATGCAAATTGGAACAATAATGAACCTAATGATCATAGAGAGGATAACACTACAGGAGAAGATTATGCACATATAACAGACCCTTCAATTGGAATTGTTGGGGCTTGGAATGACTTGCCAAATATAGGTGGAACAGATTTGTATATTCCAAAAGGTTATATTGTTGAATATGGGAAACCAAGTGATCCAGTTCTAAATATTGTTGCAACCACAAGTATTTATATCCCTAAAATTGATTCTACAACAGATGCATCAGTATGTGAAACTGGATCAGCAACAATAAATGCAATACCTACTGAAGGACAAGTTTTATGGTATGATGCTCAAACAGGAGGAACATTACTATTTGCTGGGAATGATTTTACAACACCAGTTTTAACTAGTTCTACAACCTATTATGCAACTGTTTCTGTAAATGGTTGTAATACTTTTGAAAGAAAACCGGTTATGGTTACTGTTATTCAAAGACCAACAATAACAAGTACTTCAAACGATTTAATTTGTAGTGGATCTGCAAATTTAGCAGCACAAACATCTGATGGAAGTGTTTTTTGGTACGATTCTTTAACAAGTACAACCCCTATTTTTACAGGAAATAATTTTAAAACTCCAAACTTAACAGCTACAACTTCATATTATGTAGAAGCAAGATATTTTGACTGTAAATCTTCTTCTAGAACAGAAGTAATTGCAGAATTAGATACAAGAATACCCGAGTTTGATTTAGTAGAAAGTGAGTATGTTTTATGCAAAGATATTGGTTCAATTACTCTAGAAACTGAAAATTCACAAGATAATTATGTATATCAATGGTTTAAAGAAGGTGAAGTTATTGCAGGGAATTCTGCTTCAATTTCAATAAACACTTCAGGTAATTATAGTGTAAAAGCTATTTCAATTGCAGGCTGTGAATCTAAACCTAAAACAATTTTAGTTAATGATTCTGAAATTGCAACAATTACCAAAGAAGATATTTTAATTATTGATGACTCAAATAATAATTCTATACAAATAATAAATACTAATTTAGGAATAGGAGAGTATCAGTTTTCTATTGATGATAAATTTGGGTCATATAAAGATGTTGGTTTTTTTGAAAATATTTCTACAGGAACTCATGTATTATTTATAAAAGATATGGGTGGTTGTGGAATAATAGAATACACGTTCTCAATTTTAGAATATCCAAAATTTTTTACACCAAATAATGATGGGAAAAATGATATGTGGAACATTAAAGGATACAACAAAGATCAATACACTGTAACCGATATTTATATTTATAATAGGTTTGGAGTTTTAATATATAAAATAGACGCAGGAAGTTCTGGTTGGAACGGAACCTATAATGGAAAAAAATTACCACCCAATAGTTATTGGTTTCAAACAATTTTAACAGATAAAAACGGACTTTCAGTAGAGAAAAAAGGAAGTATTAGCTTAATTAGAAATTAAAAAAAATATGGCATTAGTAACACCACTATCATCAGAACACGATTTAGAAACAAAAGAACTAGCAGAATTTTTTAATGAAACTTTGGGTTTTTGCCCAAATTCAGTTTTAACAATGCAGCGCAGACCTGCAATATCTAAAGCATTTATTAATTTAAATAAAGCTGTAATGGCAAATGAAGGTAGAGTTACATCTGCCCTAAAAAGAATGATTGCTTGGGTTTCTAGTAATGCAACAGGTTGTAGATATTGCCAAGCACATGCAATTAGAGCTGCTGAACGTTATGGTGCAGAACAAGAACAATTAGATAATATTTGGGAATATAAAACGCACAAGGCTTTTTCTGATGCTGAAAGAGCCGCATTAGATTTTTCTTTGGCTGCTTCTATGGTGCCAAATGCTGTAGATGCTTCTATAAAAGAAGAACTATATAAATATTGGAACGAAGGTGAAATTGTAGAAATGTTAGGAGTAATTTCTCTTTTTGGATATTTAAATCGTTGGAACGATTCTATGGGAACAACCCTTGAAGAAGACGCTATAGAAAGCGGAAATAAATATCTAGGGAAACATGGTTTTAATGTAGGAAAACATCAATAAAAAAAGTATTTTTAATTTTTTTAAAAAAACCTTCTCATGTAAAAATGAGAAGGCTAAAAAAATATTAAGGTCCCCCAACCTCTTTAAATTCATAAATCAAAAATAGTGAAAACATGAAGTTTTGCTATTGTGAATTTTGCAAAATCATTTTTCTGTTTTTGTAAATTTTAAGTAAAAAAGAAAGGCCTTATGCTAAAAGTTGAAGAAAGACTATTTAATTTTATACAACAAAAATTACCTAAAAATGTTTCTTTTATAGAGGAAATTGCAGACGTTTTAGATGTTAGTTACGATGCAGCTTACAGGAGAATAAAAGGGAAAACAGCTGTAACTTTATCAGAAATTTTAAAACTTACAAAACATTATAATTTTGTAATTTCAGATGTTTTTTCTGAAAACAAAGAAGTTATTAGTGTTAGTAAATCTGGTAATGTTAATTCTATAGAAGAATTAAAAAAATATTTTGATTATGTAATTAATGAAACAAAAGAATTCTCGAAGTTCAATGATTCAGATATGCTTTTTGCAGCAAAAGACCTACCTTTTTATTATTCTTCTGGTTTGTTTAGAAAGTTTAAAATGTATACTTTTTTAAATGTTTTGGCAGAAGATTTTAAGTTTGAAAAATTGCCATTTAAAGACTTTGATAAAGAAAATGTCCTTGTTAGTAAGATTTATGAATTAGAAAAATCGTACGAAAGTATTCATACAACTGAAATTTGGAGCGAGAATACTTTAACAAGTTCTATAAATCAAATTTTATATTTTTTTAAAATTAAATTATTAGATAAAGAAAGTGCTTTAGAAATTTGTTGTGATTTAAGAAAGGTAATTAAAAGAATAGAAAACCAGTGTGTTTCTGAAAAAAGAGGAAACGAAAACAAAAAATATGAGCTATTTAATAACGAAATTTTAAATTTAAATAATACTGTTTTCTTTAGAGCAGTAAAGCAAAAAAAACTTTTTATACCGTTTACAACACTCTCTTATTTAAAAATATCTGATGAAGATACTTGTAATACAATAGAAAAATATTTTTTAAAACAATTACAGTTTTCTAAACAATTGTCTGGAAATGCAGAAATAGAAAGAACCATTTTTTTTAACACTCTTTACGAGAGAATTAATATGTTGAAAAAACAAATAGAACTAGGGTAGTTTTTTTAACCGCTAATTTGTTTCCATCTAATAATCTAACCAATATTTTCCTTTTTTTGTAGCGAAATTAATAGCTTTATGAATATCGTTAAACTGCCAATTAGGATTTTCTTCAGAATTTGTAGGAGTTAACAAAGTTAAAATTCCTTTAACACATTTTTCTGAAGTAACAACAATTATGGGGAATTCTGGTTCATCGATATTGTTTCCAGCATCTTTAAATTGAGAGATATCTTGAAAAACTTTTAACAATGTGTTTCCGTAAGAATATTTCATCTTTCTAAAATCTAATACAATAGCTTCAGCTTCAAAAGACATCAATCCTTCAATTGCTTTTCTAGCTATAAATTCTCCATGTTCTTTTCCAGAAGATCCATTTGGATATTCTCCAGAGAAACTAACAATCAAAACATCTGTATTGTCTTCAGTATTTTTTTCTTTTGAAAAGAATTTACAAGATAAATCTGATGGATTTTTTATGTTTTGAGAGATAAGTTGATGCATAAAATAATTTTTACTTTAATTCTAAAGCTTCACCTTCAAAAGATAAACCATCAAAACCAGTTTTCATAAAGTTTCTAATATTTTGATGAGAATCTCCATTTTCATCTTCTAAAACAGATTTATAATGTTCGCCAAAGCAAAATAAAGTTTCTTCTTTTGTTAATTTTTGAAGTTTTGCAAACGCAAATAATTTACAAGAACCAGAATTTTCACCAGCGTTGTTTTTTATTTCTCCGTTTGTAAAAGTAGTTGGAGTGAAATTGTAATTATCTTCAATTACTTGCATTGTATCTGAAAAAGTAATTGCTGTTGGGTTTGATTTTAGTATTGTTTTGAATTCTTGGATGATCATAATTAGCTTTTTTTTTAATTTTTTGCAATTTCATGATAAACTAAAGTAAAGTTTAAGTCATAAGGTAACTTTAAACTTTCTCTCTTTAATTTATAATCTTGAAAGGATAAATTTAAGTTAATTTGATTTAACTCCTTTTCAACTTCAATTATATGGTAAAGAATTAAGTTCTTATTTACAGAATAACTTTTAGCAATTATATATTCTTTATTAAAGCCAACTGCAAAAACTGCTTCATCAACGACAATGTTGTAAATTGATTTATTGTTAGAGTTATTTATAATTGATAATTCTTCTATTGAGTTATTAGCAAATAACATAAAACTTCCTGGAAGTTCCTCTTCAATTAAACCTGCTCCAAAATAACAGGATTGTAATAAAATAATTGATAATATTAATACAATATTTTTTTTCATAATGAATTACTTCTTCCCTTCCACAATCACAACAATTTCTCCTTTAGGTGGTTTTGCAGTATAATGTGCCAACACTTCTGTGGCAGTTCCTCTAATGGTTTCTTCAAACATTTTTGTGAGTTCTCTGGAAACAGAAACTCTTCTTTCTGTACCAAAATATTCTACAAAATGACCCAATGTTTTCACCAATTTATGTGGAGATTCATAAAAAATCATCGTTCTTGTTTCTTCTGCCAATATTAAAAAACGTGTTTGTCTTCCTTTTTTAACTGGAAGAAATCCTTCAAAAACAAATTTATCATTTGGCAAACCAGAATTTACCAAAGCTGGTACAAATGCAGTTGCACCTGGTAAACAATCAACCTCGATATTATTTTCTACACAAGCTCTTGTTAGTAAAAAACCAGGATCTGAAATTGCTGGCGTTCCAGCATCTGAAATTAATGCACACGTTTCTCCATTCTGAATTCTCTGCACAACACCTTTTACAGATTTATGCTCATTATGCATATGGTGACTGTGCATTTGTGTAGCAATTTCAAAATGTTTTAATAGTTTTCCACTTGTGCGTGTGTCTTCTGCTAAAATAAAATCGACTTCTTTTAAAACACGAATCGCTCTAAAAGTGATGTCTTCTAGATTACCAATTGGTGTTGGAACTATATATAATTTACTCATAATTTAAAGTTTTTAGTTTTTAATGTTTAGTTTTTAGTGAACTTAAAACTCACAACTCAACACTCAAAACTTTTTATATCGATTCATATTCATCAACAGTAATATCTGCAATAATATCTCCTGTGTGTTTTATACTTAAAGGCTCAAATAAAACAATATGGACTTCTTCTTTTGCAATAGGTTTGTGTTCTACTCCTTTAGGTACAATGTAAAATTCGCCTTCGTTTAAAGTAATCGTTTTATCACGAAACTCGATATCTAAAGTTCCTTTAATAACCATAAATAACTCGTCTTCATTATCGTGTTTATGAAAAACGAATTCTCCTTTTAATTTGGCTAATAATATTTGTTGTCCGTTTAATTGCCCAACTTTTTTTGGAGACCATAAGTCTTGAAACAATTTAAATTTCTCTTGAATATTAATTACACTCATAAAGACAAATTTACAAAGAATTGGACGGATTCTGCGTTACCGATTGAAGCAATTGTTTGAGCTCTTTTTTGTTTAAAAAAAGCGAGTGCGAAAAGCGGGGCATTTCTGTTTAGAAATGAACGCCCAAAACATTAATATTTAACGGAAAATGATTAATTTCGCAACTTAAATTATTGAAAGAAATGTATAGAAGTCATTCTTGTGGCGAGTTAAGAGATTCGCATATAAATACAGAAGTAACCTTGGCTGGTTGGGTACAAAAATCGCGCGATAAAGGGTTTATGATTTGGGTAGATTTACGCGATCGTTATGGAATTACGCAATTAATGTTTGATGAAGAACGCACGCCAAAAGAAATGATGGAGAAAGCAAAATCTTTGGGAAGAGAGTTTGTAATTCAGGTAACTGGAACTGTTATTGAGCGTGAGTCGAAAAACAGTAAAATGCCAACTGGAAATGTGGAAGTTTTGGTTTCTAAATTAGAAATTTTAAATGCTTCTATTACTCCGCCTTTTACAATTGAAGACAAAACCGATGGTGGAGACGATTTAAGAATGAAATACAGATACTTGGATATTAGAAGAAATCCGGTAAAAGACAGTTTAATCTTTCGTCATAAAGTTTCGATGGAAGTTCGTAAATACTTGTCTGACCAAGAATTTATTGAAGTTGAAACACCTTATTTAATAAAATCTACGCCAGAAGGAGCAAGAGATTTTGTAGTGCCTTCAAGAATGAATGAAGGTCAGTTTTACGCATTGCCACAATCTCCACAAACATTCAAACAGCTATTAATGGTTGGTGGAATGGATAAATATTTTCAGATTGTAAAATGTTTTAGAGATGAAGATTTACGTGCAGACAGACAGCCAGAATTTACACAAATTGACTGTGAAATGGCGTTTGTTGAGCAAGAAGATATTCTAAATATTTTTGAAGGATTAACGCGTCATTTACTAAAAGAAGTAAATGGAGTAGAGGTGGAGAAGTTTCCAAGAATGTTATATGATGATGCAATGCGTTTGTACGGAAATGACAAACCAGATATCCGTTTTGGGATGGAATTTGCTGAATTAAATTCAGTTACTCAACACAAAGATTTTGGTGTTTTTAATAACGCAGAATTGGTAGTTGGAATTGCTGTTCCTGGAGGAAATTCTTACACAAGAAAAGAAATTGACAATATTATAAAATGGGTTAAAAGACCACAAGTTGGTGCTTTAGGAATGATTTATTGTCGTGTAAACGAAGATGGAAGTTTTAAATCTTCGGTTGATAAATTCTATGACCAAGAAGATTTAGCAAAATGGGTAGAAGCTACAGATGCAAAACCTGGAGATTTAGTTTGTGTTTTGTCTGGAGAAACAAATAAAGTAAGAGCACAATTATCGGCTTTAAGAATGGAATTGGCAGAGCGTTTAGGATTGAGAGATCCAAAAGTATTTGCACCACTTTGGGTTATTGATTTTCCATTATTAGAATTAGATGAAGAAACAGGGCATTATCATGCAATGCATCATCCATTTACTTCTCCAAAACCTGGGCAAATCGAATTGTTAGACACAGATCCTGGAGCTGTAAAAGCAAATGCTTATGATTTGGTTTTAAACGGAAATGAAATTGGTGGAGGTTCTATTAGAATTCACGATAAGCAAATGCAAGCAACCATGTTGAAGCATTTAGGTTTTTCTGAAGAAGATGCAAAAGCGCAATTTGGTTTCTTAATGGATGCATTCGAATATGGAGCACCACCTCATGGAGGTTTGGCTTTTGGTTTGGATAGATTGGTTGCTATTTTAGGTGGACAAGAAACAATTCGTGATTTTATTGCGTTTCCTAAAAATAATTCAGGACGCGATGTTATGATTGATGCACCTGCATTTATAGATGATGAACAATTGAAAGAATTAAGTTTGAAATTGAATATTCAAGAGTAAAATATATTTTGTAAATATTTAGACCTCAAAGGTTTTGAAAACCTTTGAGGTCTTTTTTGTTAGAATTTTACTACTTTTAAATTATGAAAAAACTATTCACATTTTTACTGCTTTTCATATCAATAATTTCATTTTCTCAAGAAATCACAGGAAATCAATTATTAGAAAAAGCAATTAAATTTCACGACCCAAATGGAAATTGGGAAACCTTTAAAGGCGAACTTTTTGTAACGATGGAAATGCCTAAAAGCTCTCCAAGAAAAAGTAGAATCAGAATTAATTTACCTGAACAATATTTTTTAGTGAAAGCTGTAAAAGACACAATCGTAACAGAATATGCGATTCATAAAGGCGATTGTAGTATGGCAATTAACGGAAATACAAATCCGTCTGAAGAGCTAAAAAAGAAACATAGTCTAAGTTGCGAACGCGCAAATTTGTATAAAAATTATTACACCTACTTATATGGTTTGCCAATGAAATTGAAAGATGAAGGCACAATTATCGAAGAAAAAGTAGAAAGAAAAACCTTTAAAGGAAAAGAATATTTAGTGTTAAAAGCCACATACTCTAAAGAAGTAGGTAAAGATACTTGGTACTTTTATTTCGATCCAAAAACGTATGCAATGGAAGTGTATCAGTTTTTTAAAGAAGCAAAAGATAGTGGAGAATATATTTTATTATCTGGTTTAGAAACGATTAATGGTGTAAAAATGCCAAAAAACAGAGCTTGGTATTATAATAAAGACAATGGTTATTTAGGAACGGATATTTTATCAGCAAAAAAATAAATGCCAACAAAATATAAAATACTTAAAAAGGTTTTAATTTGGAGATATAAATATATTTCCGAAAGACAATTTGTCTATGTTTTAAGTGTTTTAGTTGGGTTTTTAGCAGGTTTAGGAACCTTTATTCTAAAAGATTTAACCTTTATAATTGAAGAATTATTAGAAGGTAAATTTATTAAAGATTATCATTATTCGCTTTATTTTATCTTTCCAATTATTGGACTGTTTTTGGTGTACTCGATTAAGAAATTCATCCTAAAAAAAGAAATAGGACACGGAATTTCTACTACTTTACATTCTATTTCTAAAAGAAACGGAATTATAGAACGTTATAAAATGTTTGCTTCCTTAATTACAGCGCCATTAACAGTTGGTTTTGGAGGTTCTGCAGGTTTGCAAGGTCCTGCTGTAAGTACAGGAGCAGCTTTGGGTTCTAACGTTGCACAGTTGTTTCACATGAATGCAAAAACCCGAATGTTATTAGTGGGTTGTGCAACTGCTGGTGCAATGTCTTCTATGTTTCAAGCACCAATTGCAGCAATTATTTTTGCTGTGGAAATTTTTAGTTTAGACTTGGCTTTTGCTTCATTAGTTCCACTATTATTGGCATCAGTTTCTGCAGTAATTACAAGTTACTTTTTTGTGGGAACAGATGTTTTATTCGGTTTTAAATTGGTAGATGTTTTTCAAGTTGAAGACATTCCGTTTTACATAGTTTTGGCTTTTTTTACAGGAATTGCCTCTGTATATTTTTCTAAAATGTACTTTGCAATTACTCGTTTTTTTGCACGATTTAAAAGTCCATTTAAAAAACTAATTATAGGAGGAATTGCGATAGGAGTTATGTTGTATTTAATTCCGCCTTTGTATGGAGAAGGATATGGATTAATCAATAATTTATTAAATGGAAATACTGCAAAAGCGTTGAACGATATTCCATATAATATCGATTTAAATAACGTTTATATGGTTGCTTTCATGTTATTGATTATTGCAATATTTAAAGCAATTGCAATGACAACTACATTTGCAGCTGGTGGAGTTGGTGGAATTTTTATTCCTACCATTTTTATGGGTTCCGCATTGGGAAATGCGATTGCCAAAATTATAAATCAGTTGGGTTTCTCAGTTTCTGAATCGAACTTTACACTGATAGGAATGACAGGTTTAATGGCAGGAGTTTTACATGCGCCATTAACTGCGATTTTCTTAATTGCGGAAATTACTGGAGGTTATGAGCTTTTTGTTCCTTTAATGTTGGTTGCTGCTATTAGTTTTGCGTTTACAAAATACTTTATTTCGAACTCCATTTATACAGTTGAATTGGCAAAAAGAGGAGAATTGATAACACATAATAAAGATAAAAATGTGTTAATGATGATGCGAATTGACACTTTAATTGAAAAGAATTTCAAACCAATTACACCAGAAATGACATTTGGAGAAATGCTTAAAAAATCGGTTGCAAAATCGAAACGAAATATTTTTCCTGTTTTAGATGAAGAAAAACGCTTTTTAGGAATTGTTTTGTTAGATGATATAAGACCTATGATGTTCGATCAAACACAATATGAAGTTGCCACTGTTGCTGATTTTATGAAGTCTGCACCAGAAATTATTTTTCATGATGATACTGTGGAAAAAGTAATGCAAAAATTTAAAGACAGTAATGCTTGGAATTTACCAGTTGTTAAAGACGAAAAGTATATTGGTTTTATTTCTAAATCTAAATTATTAACTGCCTACAGAAATAAGTTGATTGAAGTTACTTCTTAATAAATTGAATTTACAAATTCAACAACTAAATCAGGAAAATCCGTAAAAGCACCATCTACATTTGCATCAATTAATAAAGTTTGCATCATTTCCTTAAACGAAGAAAACTCATCTAATTGATCTGCTCTAAAAGTATAAGGATGTACTTTTAAATCGAATTTATGAGCTTCAGAAACTAAAGAGGTAAATTCCCATTGTCCATCTACTTTTTTATCTAAAATTTGTTTGTACCAAGGTCCAATTCCATCTGCATAATTTGCAAAATGTTTTAAGTTTTTGGTTTCCTCAGGGAATTCCATTAATTGTACTAAAAATAATTTGGACTTTAATTCTTTACGAATTCTCTCTAATTCTTTCGCATCAAAACATTGTAAAATACAATTGTCTTTTTTTGTTTTGTAACCATAATTAGAAAGTGTTTTCAAAACAATTTCTGTTAGGTTTTTTCCTTCTTTTTTATGGAATTCAGGTTCTTTAATTTCTGGGTAAATACCGATGTTTTTTCCAGTAGATTTGTTTAAACCTTGTATCAATTCAATTTCTTGTTGTAAAGAATGGAGTTTAAAATAACCTTTTCCTTTTGGAAATCTATTTGGGTAAAATTGTTCACCAGTTTTTGGGTTAAAACGTTCAGAAACTGCTAAAGTTTGCAATTCTTTAAAAGTAAAATCTATCACATAAAAACGATTGTCTTCTCTTTTTTTATTTGGAAATTTTGTTGCAACATCTGTAACATCGTCTAAATAAATATCATGTATAACAATTGGCACATCATCTTTACTTAAAACAACATCTTGTTCAATAAAATTAGGATTCATTGCAAAAGCCATAGCTTTAGATTCCATTGTATGTTCAGGCAAATAGCCAGAAGCGCCTCTGTGAGCAATTACTAATTTTTTGTTCATTGGAGATTGTTTTTTAGTTTCATTACAAGAAATAAATAGCAGACTAATCAAAAATAATAAAATTGATTTCATTTATCTTTAAAGATAGACTTTTTGTAGTTTTGCAATATGAAGTTAACATTAAAAATAATGTTTATCGTCTTTTTAATTTGGATGGTAATTGGAATTTACTTGCTAAACACAGATCATGAGAAAGCACAAATTGTAATGGGTTTAGGCATTTTCTATTTCTCTTTTTTAGTAATGCCAATCTTCATTTATCATAGATATAAAGATGGTAAATACAAGAAATATATTCTTAATGACCAAAAATTAAGAGATGCTTTTAATCAGAGAGGGAAAGATTAATCTTCCTTTTTCAAAAAAGCATACACTGGAAAATGGTCGGAAAAACCACCTTGATACCAAGGACCAATATAAGTTCTAAAAGGACTTCCTTTTAGTTTTCCTTTAAAGACTTTTAACCATTTTTTATTGAAAACTTCTGCATGTTTAAAATATAATTTACCTTCTTTTTTCTCTAAAAAGTTTTTACTAAAAATAATTTGATCGAATAAGTTCCATTTTTTGTTGTAGGTAGAAGTTCCAAATTTCTCTTTGTTTAAGAGTTTCTCCATGGGATTTATAAAATCATCAGAAGTTAAATTTTTCAAACTAATGCTTGCTGGGTCGTCATTAAAATCTCCCATAATTATAATTTTAGCATCGTAATTTTTATCTTTAATTTGGGAAATAATAGTTCTATTTAATGCTGCTGCCTTTAATCTTTTTGGCTCTGTAGCTTCATAACCATCTCTTCTAGATGGCCAATGATTTACTAAAACATGTATCAATTCGCCATGTAAATTTCCAGTAACTTTTAAAACATCTCTTGTGTAATCTCTAACACCTGGCTCATTTTCTATTTCTAAAACAAAGGTTTCTGAACTTAAAAATTCAAAAACAAGTTTGTTATATAAAAGTGCAACATCAATTCCACGTTCGTCTGGAGAATCGTGATGAACAAAACCATAATGATGTTTTCTTAAATTGGTAGCATTTACCAAATCGTCTACAACTTTGGCATTTTCAACTTCAACCAAACCAACAATTGCTGGTGGATTTTTAGAACGATTCATGCCTAATTGAGAAATTACAGAGCCTAATTTCTTAAGTTTTATTTTATAACGTTTATTCGTCCATTTGTATTTTCCATCTAAAGTATAATCGTCATCTAAAGTTTTTGGATCATCAATAGTGTCAAATAAATTTTCAACATTATAAAATGCGATGGTTGTAATTTTATCACTCTGTTTTTTTGATGCAATTGATGGAAACATAGAATAATTTTAATTGTAAAAGTAGTTAATTTGAGAGTGTCAATTTAGAGAAATAAATTTCATAAAAAAAGCATCCAAATAAATTGGATGCTTTTTTATTTTATAATTTTTTTTGAAATCCACCACATCAATTAATTATGAGTGAAATACAAAAAGCAACTGTGTTGCCTGTGTTGCTTACTTTGCAGCTGCGTAACGTTTTTCAACTTCGTTCCAGTTAATAACATTAAAAAACGCATTAATATAATCTGGTCTTCTGTTTTGGTAGTTTAAGTAATATGCATGTTCCCAAACATCTAAACCTAAAATTGGAGTTCCTCCACAACCATTAGGCATTAAAGGATTGTCTTGATTTGGCGTAGAACAAACAGAGACTTTACCTCCTTTATCTACACATAACCAAGCCCAACCAGAACCGAATTGTGTTGCTGCAGCTTTAGAAAAAGCCTCGATAAACGCTTCTTTAGAACCAAAAGCGGCTTCAATAGCATCTTTTAATTCTCCAGATAAATATCCTCTATCATTTGGGTTTAAAACTGTCCAGAATAAAGAGTGATTGTAAAAACCACCACCATTATTTCTTACAGCTTTGTTATCTAAATCTAAAGTAGTTAAAATATCTTCTATAGATTTTCCTTCTAAATCAGTTCCTGCAATTGCATTATTTAAATTATTTGTATATCCATTATGATGTTTACTGTGGTGAATTTCCATAGTTCTTGCATCAATATTAGGTTCTAAAGCATCATAAGCATATCCTAATTCTGGTAGTTTAAAAGCCATTTTTTTATTTTTTAAAAGTTAATATTAGTTTTCTGATGTAAATTTAATCAATATGGAACAGTTTCCCAAAATATTAAGGCTTTCTTAACTTATAATGGTATAAAGAGTCTTTATTCTCCAAATTCTTGCATAAAAGCTTCTAATTTTTCTACCATATTTTTGCTTCCGCAAATAAAAGGAACTCTTTGGTGTAATTCAGTAGGTTCTACATCCATAGTTCTTGTATAACCATCAGAAGATTTTCCATTGGCTTGTTCTGCTATAAAAGCAATAGGATTACATTCGTACAATAAACGTAGTTTTCCATTTGGGTTTCTAGAGCCTTTAGGATACATATAAATTCCACCTTTTATCATATTTCTATGAAAATCGGAAACCAAAGAACCAATATATCTACTTGTATAAGGTCTGTCTCCTTCTTCTTCCTGACAGTATTTTATGTATTTTTTTACACCTAAAGGAAAATCTAAATAATTTCCTTCATTCACAGAATACATATTTCCATCTTCTGGGAAAGTCATATTTGGGTGCGATAAATAAAACGAACCAATTGCAGGATTTAATGTAAAACCATTTACGCCATCTCCAGTTGTGTACACCAACATTGTAGATGTTCCATAAACCACATAACCAGCAGCAACTTGCTCACTTCCTTTTTGTAAAAAGTCTTCTAATTGAACAGGAGTTCCAACAGGAGTTACTCTTCTATAAATAGAAAAAATGGTTCCTACAGAAACATTTACATCAATATTAGAAGAACCATCTAAAGGGTCTATTAAAACAATATATTTATTTTGATGATTCTCATCTATACTATTAATACTGATAAAACTATCTTCTTCTTCACTCGCAATTCCACAAACAATATTTCTACGAGTTAAGGTTTGTATAAACTTATCATTCGCGTAAACATCTAATTTTTGTTGGTCTTCACCTTGAATATTAGTATCGCCATAAGCACCAATAATATCTACCAAACCTGCTTTGTTTACTTCGTGGTTTACCACTTTTGCAGCTAATCTAATAGAGTTTAAAAGACTGGAAAGTTCTCCAGAACTGTATTTAAAAGAATGTTGGTTTTCAATAATAAATTCGCCTAAAGTTTGTTTTTTTACAGTCATTTTTAATGAGTATGGTTTGTGTTACAAAGATGCTAAAATTTAGCCAACTACACCGATTTCGTAACTATTTTTTTTGTAAAAATTACCCTAATTAATTATGAATTAGATAATTCTGTTTTCAGAAAAATTTAAACAAAATAAGATTAACTGTATAAAATATTCAAATATTTTAGAGCGGAAACAAAAAAACTATCTTTGACCAAAATTTACAACAAATGAGTTTTATCATAAGAAAAGGCGAAGAAAAAGATGTACAATCTGTATTTGATTTAATTACAGAATTGGCAGTTTTCGAGAAAGAACCAGAAGCAGTAGAAATTACTGTAGAAGATTTATTGAAAGATGGTTTTTCTGATAAACCTAGATTCAATTTATTTGTTGCAGAAGAAGATTCTAAAATTATTGGAATTGCACTTTTTTATGAGCGTTATTCAACTTGGAAAGGAAAAACGATTCATTTAGAAGATTTAATTGTTACCAAAAACAAGCAGAAAATTGGTGCAGGAAAAGCATTGTATTCTGCAGTTTTAAAATATGCTCATGACAATGGTTTTAACAGAGTTGCATGGGAAGTTATCGATTGGAACACCAACGCAATTGATTTTTATAAAAGTACAGGAGCAACCTATTTAAACGATTGGTCTGTAGTACAAATGAACAAAGAAAATTTATCAACATATATTCAAAATAATTAAAAATGAAGATTTTTAAATTTGGAGGAGCATCTGTAAAAGATGCAGCAAGCGTAAAAAATGTAACAAACATTTTACAAAGTGAAGGAACAGAAAGTACAGTAGTTGTAATTTCTGCAATGGGAAAAATTACCAATGCATTTGAGGAAGTTATTGATGCGTATTATAATAAGACTGATAAATTATCAGAAAAATTAGGCGTTATAGAAGATTTTCATAAAAGTTTAATGAGTGATTTGTTTGATGCAAATGATGAAATTTACAAAGAAATTGATATTCTTTTAGGGGAATTAAGCTGGTTTTTGGCAAGAAATACATCACAAAGATATAACTATGTTTATGACCAAATTATATGTTTTGGAGAATTGTTATCAACCAAAATAGTAAGTGCTTATTTAACAAAAATAGGCGTAGAAAATAATTGGTTCGATGTAAGAAATTATGTTAAAACGGATAGTAATTATAGAGATGCAAAGGTAAATTGGGAATTAACGCAAGACATTATCAATGAAAAATTAGATGCATCTAAATTAAATATTACTCAAGGTTTTATTGCAGCAAATGATACAGAAAACACCACAACATTAGGTAGAGAAGGTTCAGATTATACAGCAGGAATTTTTGCATATTGTTTAAATGCAGAAAATGTTACGATATGGAAAGATGTTCCAGGAGTTTTAAATGCAGATCCAAGAGTTTTTGAAGACACCACTTTATTAAGACAAATTTCTTATGAAGAAGCAATTGAAATGGCATTTTATGGTGCTTCTGTAATTCACCCAAAAACATTACAACCATTAGAAAGGAAAGAAATTCCTTTATTAGTTCGTTCTTTTATCAACCCAAAAGAACCAGGAACAAGAATTTCTAAAGGATCGGATTTAGAGCCATTAATTCCTTGTTTTATTGTGAAAAAAGACCAAATTTTGGTATCCATTTCTGCATTAGATTTTTCTTTTATGGTGGAAAACAACATCAGTTATATTTTTCAAAAATTACATGAATATCAATTAAAAGTAAATTTAATTCAGAATTCTGCGATTAGTTTTTCTGTTTGTATTGATAATAAATTCAAAAATTTTGATGCCTTTTACAACGACTTAAAAAAGGAGTTTAAAATTGAAGTTCAAAAAGGAGTAGACATGTTTACGGTTCGTCATTTCGATGACAAAGCCATCACAAGTATAGAAGAAAAAGGAACGTCTTTACTAACGCAAGTAAATAAAGAAACGATTCAAATAGTTTTGGCAGCGAATTAATATTTATCATATTTTTTTTCAACTAAATTTTTCAAGCACTATTATCTATTAAAAAGATTTGATTATTAATTTTTTTAGCATATATTTCATTTATAATGTTAAAATCTAAAAAAATAAGATGCTTAAAAAAACGCTGATATTTTTAGGAGTCTTTTTTCTTGGAATTTCTCTTTATTATATGTCATTTTCTAAAGTAAAACAAAATCAAGTTAAAAATTTTGTGTTACATAAAACGGGTATTTTGTCTGCAGATTGGACAATTTCAACCAAAGAAAAAGAAGGTGAATATATTACTACATTCGAATCTCCAACGTTATTTATAGACAATATTTACACTTCTATGCAAGGTCCTCACACCAATGAGAAGTTTAAATTGAATGAAAAAGAAGACCAGTTATATTGGGTAACAAAATTTAAAGGAACAGCAAACAGCAAATTTAATTCTAATGATTTTATATGTCATATGAATTTATTTCATAGTAACGAAGAGCATTTTGCTAGATTGGGTTTCGAAGAGAGAATAAACTTGCAAGATTCTAGATTAATCACCTTAACAGATGGAACTTTATTACTAGAATTTCCTGAAGGATTTGCATATCCTATTTACTCCAATGAGAAAATGTTTATCAGTTCTCAAGCTTTAAATTTGCATAAAAAAGACGCTAATTTTAATGTGAATTTCGATTTTAAATTACATTATTCCAAGAATGAACATAAAGAATTGAAACCTTTATACATGAAATACTTGGTTTTGTCTTTACCTTACACAGACGATTCTGAAGAAAATTATACTACATCTAAACAATTAGAAGTAGGAGCACCTTTTGTAGAATGTGCTGCGCCAAGTTCAGATAATAGGTTTGAAGCAGAAAATATAGATGGAGATAAATTTACTGCTTTTTGGAAAATTCCTCCAGGAGAAAACACCTATATTAATGATATGACAAGCAAGTTGAATCTCCAAAAAATAGAAACCGTACATTTTATTAACGCACACGCACATCCTTATGCAACTTCTTTAGAGTTGAAAGACGAAACTACAAATACTACCGTTTTTAAATCTATTATCACAAATACTAAAGGGAAAAAAGGAATTGAAGATATGACTCGTTTTTCATCTACAGAAGGTATAAAAATGTATCCAAATCATAAATATGTTTTAATTCAGAAAGTAAATAATACTTCTAAAGAAGAAGCAGATATGATGGCAAGTATGTTTATTTATTTTTATGATAAAGCTTTAGATTCAAAATTAAATAAAGTTTAGATGTCTTTTAAAAATACGTTTTTTATAAACATATTAATTATTTTAATTTTTTCTTCTTGTGATTCAAGTGACATTAAACTTCCTATAATTAGCAAAGCATTTGTAGAAACTGAAAATGTTTCCGAAGTTAAAAAAATGTCTTTTAAGAGTCAGTTAAATGAAGAATTTCCTATTTATAGTTTGAAGGGTAAAATTCATCTTGTAAATTTTTTCTTTGCTTCTTGTACTGCAATTTGCCCAGTTATGGAGAGTAATTTAAAAGATGTTGTTTTGGCAAATGAAAACATTCCTTTGCTTTCTTTTACAATAGATCCAGAAAGAGATACCTTTTCTGTGTTAAAAGAACATCATAGGATTGTTGCAGAAAATGCTACAAATTGGTTGTTTTTAAGAGGAAATAAATCCGATTTAAAAAAAATAGCAAAGCTTTATCTTTCTCATATTTCTAATGATGGGGATGATGATAGTTATTTTTATCATACAAGTTCTGTTGTTTTATTAGACAAAGAAATGAGAATTAGAGGAATTTACGATTCATTAGACGAAGTAGAGATAAAATTATTAAAAAGAGATATAGCAATACTGTTTAATGAATAACGTCTTTTTACCAATTTGTTTAAAACAGAGTTTTCTTTTATCATTTTTTTGTAAGTTTGCAATTACGTCTAATTATTTTTTATGGCATTAGTTACTTCTAAAGAAATCTCGCAAGTAGTTGGTTTACAGAAACTTGGATTTTTGGGAACTTTTATTGGGTGGATATTATTAAGAATACTTCGTATTTCTGCCATCAATAAAATATACAATAAGAACAAAAACAAATCAGATTTAGATTTCTTAAATGGTGTTTTAGACGATTGTAAAATTAAGTTTGAAATTCCAGAGGAAGATTTGAAAAGAATTCCAAAAGATGGAGCTTTTATAACGATTTCTAATCACCCTTTGGGAGGAATTGATGGAGTTTTATTATTAAAATTGTTAATTGAAAAAAGAACAGATTTTAAAATAATTGCTAACTTTTTATTGCATAGAGTAGAGCCTTTAAAACCTTATGTAATGCCAGTAAATCCTTTTGAAACCAGAAAGGATGCAAAATCGAGTGTTGCAGGAATTAAAAGTGCATTATCACACTTAAAAGAAGGAAAACCATTGGGAATTTTCCCTGCAGGAGAAGTTTCAACATATAAAGACGGAAAATTAAAAGTAGATAAACCTTGGGAAGAAGGTGCAGTTCGTTTGATTAAAAAAGCAAATGTTCCTGTAATTCCTATTTATTTTCACGCTAAAAATAGCCGTTTATTTTATTTCTTATCTAAAATTTCAGATACTTTAAGAACAGCAAAATTACCTTCGGAAGTTATTTCTCAAGGAGGCAGAGTTATAAAAGTAAGAATAGGGAAACCAATTTCTGTTGCAGACCAAAATGAGTTTAAAGAGATTCCTGCTTTTTATGAATTCATTAGGAAGAAAACCTATATGTTGGCAAATCCTTTTGAGAAAGCACACAAATTAATCTCTACTCAGAACATAAAAATTCCGAAGAAACCAGCCAAAAAAATTACCTCACAAAGAAACACTAGCTTATTTGTTAAGGAAATAAATGCTTTAAGAGAAAAAGAGGTTCGTTTATTAGAAAGTAAAAATTATGAAGTCTTTTTTGCAAGCGCAAAAGACATTCCTAATTTATTACACGAAATTGGTCGATTACGTGAAATTACGTTTAGAGAAGTTGGAGAAGGAACTAATAAAGAGATAGATTTAGATAAGTTCGATAAATATTATCACCATTTATTATTGTGGGACAGAGAAGCAAATTGTTTGGCTGGAGCATACAGAATGGGACTTGGAAAAGAGATTTATAAAAAGTACGGAATTAACGGTTTTTATATTCAAACATTGTTTAGAATTGAGCCTGAATTGCACCAAATGATGTCTAATACCATAGAAATGGGACGTGCTTTTATCATTGGTGAATATCAGCAAAAACCAATGCCGTTATTCTTGTTATGGAAAGGAATTGTACACGTGACTTTACGTTACCCTGAATATAAATATTTAATGGGTGGAGTTTCTATAAGTAATCAGTTTTCAGATTTCTCTAAATCGTTAATGATTGAGTTTATGAAATCTCACTATTACGATCCATACATTGCACAATACATTTATCCGAAGAAAGAATACAAAGTAAAATTAAAAGACGGAGATAAAGATTTTGTTTTTGACGCTACAAAAGCAGACATGCAAAAGTTCGATAAAATTATTGATGAAATTGAACCAGGAGCATTAAGAATTCCTGTTTTAATTAAGAAATATGTCAAGCAAAATGCACGTTTAGTAGCTTTTAATGTAGATCCAAAATTTAACAATGCAGTAGATGGATTAATGTATATTAAAGTGGCAGACATTCCAGATAGTACTGTAAAACCTGTGATGGAAGAATTTCAAGCAGAGTTAGAAAGAAAAGCTACAGAGTTGCAGAATAGCAAACAATAAAACTTCATTAATTTAATTTCTAACAAATTAACAACAATCTGCTTTGTCCATTTTTCTCTTTTGGCGCTCGATGTAAACATGGTAAAACGTTACTTTTAGGATGGTCAACTGCTAATTTCCACAAATTCCCAATTCCTAAACTTATTGGTTTTGCATTTGGTTTTGGTGCATAATGTAAATCAAAAAAGTATTCACTTAAAAAGGCTTCAAAACCAGCATCATTTCCATCATATAATTTTTTGAGTTCTTCACGAATTTCTGGGATCAAAATTTTTTGTGTGGCTTGTTCATTAGCAATTATATCACTTGGTTCACCATAATAAGTGCATAAAAAAGTATCAACAGGAATTGGAGAACGATCTACATGAAAAGAATAAACATCCGTTGGTAAAAACGGAAAATCAGTATCTCTTTCGTAGTTTTTAATGATGTTTAGAATTGGCTTCGCTCCATGAGATTTTAAAACATTTAAATCATTTAAAAGAATTTTACGTGCAAGGTTTCCTTTTTCGCTTAATTTGAGTTCTTGAAGTTCATCTTCATTTAATAATTTTATATTTTCTTGAAATGTCACTTTTTTTACAATTTCACCAAAATTACCAATTAAGTCACGTTTCCAGCAAATTGCATTTATTTTCTTTTGAAATGATGTGGTTAAAAGGTCATGAAAATTTTTAACAAAATTAATTTGATTTTCAGGATGAGATGAATTGGACATATTCAGCAATATATTTTTCACGAAATTAGTAATATTTAAGCAAAACTGCACTTTTGTCAGTTTTTAAATTTGGTACACTTTTCGCTATTTAACAGAAGAATTAAATCAATTAAAATGAAAACATTTTTAAAAATATTATTAACTGCAGTTGCAGTTATTGTTTTAGCTAATATTTTACCAGGAATTTCTGTTGCAGGTTATGTGTCAGCAATCATTGTAGCAGTAGTAATTTCGTTATTAAACATGATTGTAAGACCCTTATTAATATTCTTTACGTTACCAGCTACTATTGTTACGTTTGGCTTATTTATTTTTGTAATAAATGCAATTATAATTTTATTGGCAGATAAATTAGTTGATGGTTTTGCAGTTTCAGGATTCTGGGCAGCCTTATTCTTTAGTATTTTATTGTCGATATTTAGATCGGCTTTATTTTCGCTTTTAAAAGATGATAGAAAACAGTTGAATTAATAAAATAAACACTGAAATAGAACCACTTAAACATTTGTGCAATCAATTAAAAAGCTTAATTTTGCACTCGATTTTTTCAAGATAAAAGACAAATAAATGAATATTACAAGAGAGAATAAAGATGCGTTAAACGCAGTTGTAAAGATTGATATTGTTGCAGACGATTATCAAGCAAAAGTAGACCAATTATTAACAGATTACCGTAAAAAGGCAGACGTTCCAGGTTTTAGAAAAGGGCATGTGCCAATGGGAATGATTAAAAAACAGTATGGTAAATCTATAATGATAGATGAGGTAAACAAGCTTTTACAAGAGTCTTTAAATAAATTTATTACAGAAGAAAAAATAGACATTTTAGGAAATCCGTTACCAAGAGTTCAAGACGATTTCAATTGGGATGCAGATAAATTTTCTTTTGAATTCGAATTAGGTTTAGTACCAGAATTCGATGTAGATTTAAAATCTAAAAAGAAAGTTACTGAATATAAAATCATTGCTACTAAAGAATTATTAGAAGAAGAAGTAAAGAATATTCAAACTCGTTATGGAAAAATGTCTCCTTTAGAAGAAGTTACTAAAGAAGCAAACGTAACAGGTACTTTCGTAAACGAAGAAAAAGAAATCAATAAAAAAGGAACTTTTTTAGTTAGCGATTTAGAGGGTAAGAAAAACGAAAAGAAAGTTGTTGGCGCTAAAGTTGGTGATGTAATTGAGTTAGAAACTAAAAAACTTTTTAAAGACGACCATAAGTTACAAGCTATTTTAGGTGTTGCTCACGAAGAAATTCACGATTTAGACATCAAAGTAACTTTAACTGTTGAAGATATTACAAAAACTGAACCTGCAGATTTAGATCAAGAATTGTTCGATAAATTATTTCCTGATGGAAGTGTAAAAACAGCATCAGAATTAAAGGACAAGATTAAAGAAGATGCAGAAAAGCAATTTGCACAGCAAGGAGATCAACAATTATTAAATGCAGTTACAGAACATTTAGTAGAAAATACAAAGTTCGATTTACCTGCAGAATTCTTGCAAAAGTGGTTAGCAACTGCTGGTGAAAAACCATTATCTCCAGAAGAAGCAAAAGCTGAATTTGAAAAATCTGAAAAAGGTTTACGTTATCAATTAATCGAAGGAAAAGTGATGAAAGATAACGACATCAAATTAGATTATGCAGAATTGGTAGACTATGCAAAAGGATTTATCCGCACGCAAATGGCACAATTTGGGAATATGAATCCAGAAGAAAAAGAATTGGACGATATTGCTGGTAGAATTTTACAAAACCAAGAAGAAGCTCAAAAATTACAGTCTCAATTAATTAGTCAGAAATTATTGGCTTTTTACAAAGAGAACATGAGTTTTAAATCGAAAGAACTTTCTTACGAAGATTTCATCAAAGAAGTTTATAAATAAATATTTTTAATTCTAACATGTCACTTCGAGCGCAGTCGAGAAGTCTCTTTAGAATCTGAATGTAAAAATTAGAAACCTGAATTGTAAAATTCAGGTTTTTTTACCGACAAACTCTAACAAAATATTAAGAGAATAGTTCTTATATTTACAAATCAAACATTAAAAGAATCACGAAAATGGATTACGGAAAAGAGTTCGAAAAATACGCAACAAAACATCACGGAATTAGTAGTACTAATTATACAAAAATAACAAGTAGTTTAACGCCATATATTATGGAAGAACGTCAAATGAACATCACACAAATGGATGTTTTTTCACGTTTAATGATGGATAGAATTATTTTTTTAGGAACAGGAATTAACGACCAAGTTGCTAATATTATTCAAGCACAATTATTGTTTTTAGAAAGTGTAGATGCTAATAAAGACATTTCAATATATATCAATTCTCCAGGAGGAGGCGTTTATGCAGGTTTAGGTATTTATGATACTATGCAGTTTATAAAACCAGATGTTGCAACAATTTGTACAGGAATGGCAGCTTCTATGGGAGCAGTTTTAATGTGTGCAGGAGAAAAAGGAAAACGTTCTGCGTTACCACATTCAAGAATTATGATTCACCAACCATTAGGAGGTGCTCAAGGACAAGCTTCTGATATTGAAATTACTGCAAGAGAAATCTTAAAGTTGAAAGATGAATTGTATGCAATTATAGCAAATCATTCAGGGCAATCAATCGAAAAAGTTCACAACGATTCAGATAGAGATTATTGGATGAAAGCAGATGAAGCTAAAACATACGGAATGATTGATGAAATTTTAGCAAGAAAAAAATAGTTATTAGTTTTTGGTTTTTGGTTGATGGTTTATATCCAGCAACCAAAAACTATCAACCAAAAACCAATTAAATGTCAAAAGAAGAAAATTTAGAATGTTCGTTTTGCGGACGAAAAAAAGCAGAAACCGACTTGCTAATTGCAGGAATGGATGCTCATATTTGCGATAAATGTATAGAACAAGCGCATGGAATTGTAGAAGAAGAGGTTTCTGAAGCAAAAACAAGTAGCTTGTCGAAAGATTTAACGCTAAAAAAACCTTTACAAATCAAGGAATTTTTAGACCAATATATCATTGGGCAAGATGAAACAAAACGTTCTATGGCAGTGGCTGTATATAATCATTATAAAAGATTATTGCAGACAAAAGATGATGAAGATGAAGTAGAAATCGAAAAATCGAACATTGTTTTAGTGGGAGAAACAGGTACAGGAAAAACATTGGTTGCAAAAACAATTGCAAAAATGTTAAATGTTCCTTTTTCAATTGTAGATGCGACTGTTTTAACGCAAGCAGGTTATGTTGGGGAAGATGTAGAAAGCATTTTAAGTCGTCTTTTACAAGCTGCAGATTACGATGTAGAAAAAGCACAAAGAGGAATTGTTTTTATAGATGAAATTGATAAAATCGCCAGAAAAGGAGACAATCCGTCAATTACAAGAGACGTTTCTGGAGAAGGTGTACAGCAAGCTTTACTTAAATTATTAGAAGGAACTGTTGTAAATGTGGCACCAAAAGGCGGAAGAAAACATCCTGAACAAAAATTTGTAGAAGTAGACACCAAAGAGATTTTATTTATTGCAGGAGGTGCATTTTCAGGAATCGAAAGAATTATTAGCAAGCGTTTAAATATGCAGGCTGTAGGTTTTAGCGCATCTTTAGATGACGATAAAGTTGATGAGGAAAACTTATTACAATACATCATTCCATCAGACTTAAAAGCGTTTGGTTTAATTCCAGAAATTATTGGACGTTTACCAGTTTTAAGTTATATGAATCCTTTAGATGCGACTACGTTAAGAGCGATTTTAACAGAGCCTAAAAACTCGATAATTAAACAATATTCGAAGCTGTTTACAATGGACGATGTTGCTTTTACTATTGAAGAAGATGCTTTAAATTACATCGTAGAAAAAGCCGTAGAATATAAATTGGGTGCAAGAGGTTTACGTTCTTTATGTGAAGCGATTTTTACAGATGCAATGTTCGAGTTACCAAGTTCAGATGAGAAGGAATTCAACGTAACCAAAGAATACGCAGAAGCAAAATTGACGAATACAACATTAAAAAAGTTAAGAGCCGCTTCTTAATTTTCTTTGGGCGTTTTAACAGGCTTTCGCACTCGCTTTTTTTGTGAAAAACAAAAAAGAGCTCAAACAATTGCTCAATCCTTAACGCGTATTGCAAACTAAAAAAGGAAGTTCGTAAAAACAACTTTTAGAATTAATACAAACCTCAAAGGTTTTTAAAACCTTTGAGGTTTTTCATTTTATAAATTTCAAAAAATGAAACTTCTAATTCTTATATTTGTCATCACTTTTCCAAACAAACAATAAATGATTTCAAGAAGTACCATAGACCGTGTTTTCGAATCTGCGAGAGTAGAAGAGGTTATTGGCGAATTTGTACAATTGAAAAAAGCAGGAAGTAACTTTAAAGGTTTAAGTCCGTTTGTAGACGAGAAATCACCTTCATTTATGGTTTCACCTGTAAAACAAATCTGGAAAGATTTCTCTACAGGAAAAGGAGGAAACGCAGTTTCATTTTTAATGGAACATGAACATTATACGTATCCAGAAGCGTTACGTTGGTTGGCCAAAAAGTATAATATAGAAATCGAAGAAACCGAGCAAACATCTGAAGAAAAAGCGCAGATGAATGAGCGAGAAAGTATGTTTTTGGTCTCTAAATTCGCCAAAGATTATTTTCATGAAACCATGCTAAATTCCAACAAAGGAAAAGCAATCGGACTTTCATATTTTAAAGAACGAGGTTTTACAAACGAAACCATAGAAAAGTTTGAATTAGGCTATTGTTTAGACGAATGGGATGGTTTTACAAACGCAGCTTTGGCAAAAGGTTACGATTTAAAATATTTAGCTTCCACAGGTTTAACCATTGTAAAAGAAAACAAACAATTCGACCGTTTTAAAGGACGTGTAATGTTTCCTATACATTCCATGTCTGGGCGTATTTTAGGTTTTGGAGGACGAATTTTAACTGCAGATAAAAAAGCAGCAAAATATCTAAATTCACCAGAAAGCGATATTTACCACAAGAGTAAAATTTTATACGGATTATTTCAAGCCAAAAAAGAAATCGCAAAACAAGACAATTGTTATTTGGTAGAAGGGTATACAGATGTAATTTCTTTCAATCAATCTGGCGTAGAAAATGTGGTTGCTTCTTCAGGAACAGCTTTAACATCCGACCAAATTCGTTTGGTAAACAGATTAACAAAAAATATTACAGTTCTTTTCGATGGAGATGCTGCAGGAGTTAGAGCTTCCATTCGTGGAATCGATTTAATTCTAGAACAAGGAATGAATGTAAAAGTCGTTCAGTTTCCAGATGGCGAAGATCCAGATAGTTTTGCTAAAAAACATTCAACAGCCGAATTAAAAGCATATTTAGAGGAATCTGCACAAGATTTTATCAATTTTAAGGTGTCACTTTTATTACAAGACTCTAATAATGATCCTATTAAAAAAGCGAGTGTAATAAGAGATATTGTAAGTAGCATTTCTAAAATTCCAGATGGCATTCAGCGAGAAGTTTATGTGCAAGAATGTGCTCGAATTATGGATATTTCTGAACGTGTTTTATTTAGTGAGTTAGCACAATTATTAAAAAAGGATATTCAAGATAAAAGTAAAGCTGCTAAAAAACAGAGTTATTCTCAACCTCAAGACCCAAATGAACCACCACCAGAATATTTTTTAGAGCAAGAACAGGCTCAAATGGGAATTGTAAAAGGAAAATCTTCTTCAGAAAAAATAGATCAATTGTCTATTTTAGAGAAAGAAATTATTCGAATTTTACTGTTATATGGTAATGAAGAAGCAGAATTTATCGAAGAAGTAGAAACAGAAGATGAAGAAGGAAAAGTTACAATAACAAATAGAAAATATAATAACAATGTTTCAGCAGAAATTTATGTGCATTTGCAAGATGATGAAACAGAATTTACAAATGTTATTTTTCAAGAGATTTATACTGAAATAATTCATCAACTAAATCAATTAGAAAAAGTTGAAACAGATTCTTTAGTAAATCATAAAAATTCTGAAATATCAAATACAGTTACTTCTATTTTAATGGATGAAGAAAAATACCAATTAAGTAATTGGGAAAGTAAACATATTGAAGTAAAAAAGGAAATTGAAGTACTTCCAAAATTAGTAATAGATGCCGTTTTTAATTTGAGAAGAATTTTAATAGGGAAGAAAATTGAGGAGTTGGTAAAGCAAGCTGGTGAAGAGATGACAATAGATTTGGAAACTATAAAAGGTTATACTGGCTTAAAAATCAGACTCTTTGAAAAGCTAAATAGAGTTGTTTAATATTATTAAATTGTAAAATTAGGTGTTTTCCCCTATAGCAAAAATTAAGTAATAAATAGTTTTTTTGTATATTGCTCCCGCTAATGAGAAAAACGATCAACTATGAAAAGACTTTTACAACTATTAAAAATTGTTCAGTTATTTATTCTATTACCATTTGAAATCTCTAAAGGTTCCAAGAAAAGAGCTTACATGAGAATCAAAAAAATGATGGTTGCAGCAAATTTATTGTAACATTCATCTAAAAACCTAATTAAAATGCCTTCAATTAGATTGAAGGCATTTTTGTTTCAAAAACAAATATTATTTTAAATTATCAGGAATTTCACAAATAGGAATTGGAACCATTTTATGTTGATTAATTCTATTTAATCTTTCATAGATTTTGTAAACCTCTTTTTCTCTTCCACTAAAATCATTTTCAGTTTTACCTGCATCTTGCATTTTCATTGCCCATTCTAATTCGTCATAAGAAGCACCTATTTGATCTTCATCTGTTCTGCTATCTCCAAACAAACCATCTGTAGGTTGCGCTTTTTGTATGGAATTAGGTACATCTAAAAATGCTGCTAAATCATACACTTCAGATTTCATTAAATCTGCAATCGGACTTAAATCTACACCTCCATCTCCATATTTAGTATAAAAACCAACACCAAAATCTTCTACTTTATTTCCAGTTCCTGCAACCAAATAACTATGTAAACCTGCAAAATAATACAAGGTTGTCATTCTTAACCTTGCTCTTGTATTTGCTAAAGACAAATCTACTTTTGGAGAAGATTCTGCAGCTGGAACTACATTTTTAAAATCTTCGAAAGTAGAAGTTAAATCTACTCTAACTTCAGAAACATTAGAAAACTTTTGTTTCAATTGTTTAATATGTTCTTCTGCCCTAGTAACTTGACTTTGAGCCTGATGAATGGGCATTTCCACACAAAGTGTTGGAAAACCCGTTTTAGCGCATAAAGTAGATGTTAATGCAGAGTCTATTCCACCAGAAACACCAACTACAAATCCTTTTACTTTTGCATTTTCAGCATATTCTTTTAACCAACTTATAATGTATTCTGCAACTTTTTCGGTCTTCATTGATAAACTATTTTAGTATTTTTATCGTTTGTAATTCTAACAGCAAGATACAAAGTTTATGAGGTTTTTTATAACAGTTTTTATCGTTTTATTAATGTTTTTATCATGTAATTCAGATAAAAATAAGAAAATTGATGTTTCTGATATTGATGTAAACTTTTCCGTAGAAAGATTTGATGTAGATTTTTATACTTCAACAAAAGAAACATTGCCAAGGTTAAAAGAGAAATACCCGTTCTTTTTCCCTAATGAAATTACAGATAGTATTTCTTTATCAAAAATTGCTAATGCAGATGAGCAAGAATTATTTTCTGAAACTCAAAAAATATATAAAGACTTTTCTTCAAGGAAAAACGAGCTAACATCATTATTTAAACATGTAAAATATTACAACCCAAAATTTAAAGCACCAAATGTAATAACAATGCTAACTAACATAGATTATGATAGTAGGGTTATTTATGCAGATAGTTTACTAATAATATCTTTAGATGTTTATTTAGGTAAGAACCACCAATTTTATGCAGATTATCCTAATTATATTAAAGAAAACAATACTAAAGGACATTTAATTGTAGATGTTGCTAACACACTTATTGAGAAACAAATATCAACATCTATTAATAGAGATTTTTTAGGTAAAATTATTCATGAAGGAAAAAAAATGTATTTACTAGATATGTATTTACCAGAAGTTTCTAATAAAGAAAAAATTGGTTTTGAGCAAGATAAACTGAATTGGGCAATTGCTAATGAAGAACAAATTTGGATGTATTTTATTGAAAAAGAATTATTATACAGTACGGATACCAAGTTAAATAAAAGGTTTATTGATAAAGCTCCTTTTTCTAAATTTTATATGGAACAAGATAATTTATCTCCTGGTAGAATAGGTGTTTGGTTAGGTTGGCAAATTGTACGTTCTTATATGAACCATAATGATGTATCTTTGCAAGAATTATTAAAAATAAATGCAACAGATTTATTTAATAAATCTAAATACAAACCAAAAAAATAATAATGTCAGTAAAACATACTTCAGAAATAAAATTTAAGATTGGCTTAGATGAAAACAAAGTTCCAGAAGAAATCTCTTGGATTGCAAAAGATGGAGGAATAAATAATGAAGCATCTAAAGCAATAATGGTTTCAGTTTGGGATCATAAACAAAAAGATACTTTACGCATGGACTTATGGACTAAAGATATGCCTGTAGACGAAATGAAGCAATTCTATCATCAAACACTAGTATCTATGGCAGATAGTTTTGAACGTGCAACAGATGACGCTAAAATGAGTGCGACAATGCGTGATTTTTGCGACTACTTTGCTGAAAAGCTAGAATTAAAAAAGTAATTTTTTTACACTAAATAAATTTATGCAAAAGTGTGTTTACTTTATAAAGTAAACACACTTTTTTTGTTTTGGAAGTGGTTGTAAATAAAAAAGGCTAACCTTAAGGTTAGCCTTTTTTATTACTATTTAATTAATTCTTTTAAGTTAATCTAAAGAGCCAGAAGGTTTAATTTCTACCCTTCTATTTAACTGTCTACCACCAGCATTGTCGTTTGAGAATTTTGGTCTAGATTCACCAAAACCTTTAGCGTCTAATCTCTCATTGGCAATACCTTGTTGAATCATATATTTTCTAACAGATGCAGCTCTCTTTTGAGATAAGTATAAGTTATATCTATCGCTATTTCTATCATCTGTATGTCCTTCAATAACAAACTTAACATCTGGTACTTGCTTCATTAATGTTATAATTTTATCAATTGTTGCAAAAGAAATACTTTTAATTCTGTCGCTATTTGTATCAAAATAGATACTTGCAGCTAACAAGCCAATTTGTTGGTTAATGTTACTTGGTTGTACAGCTTCTTGTTTAGGACAACCTCTATTTTCTACAGTTCCTGGTGTGTTAGGACATAAGTCTTCTCCATCCATAATTCCATCTCCATCAGAATCTACATTTAATGGACATCCTTCATTAGAAACAGGTCCGTATTTAAGAGGACATTTATCTTTATAGTCTGGTAAACCATCTTTGTCAGAATCTACAGCTTTACCATTACCATATACCATTACACCTGCAGGTGTATTAGGTTCAATATCTAATTGATCCATTACACCATCTTTATCTGTGTCAATAATTTTAAAAGCATTTCCACCACCTTTATTTTCATCTCCCCAAATAGTAAATATTTTTTTCTTACCAAGTTTAACAGTTGCACCTATACTAGTTACAAAAAATGTTTCCCAATCTTGTTTTCTAGAAATAGCAGCATCTAAATGATCTTCATAGTTAAAATACATTCCTGTTCTAAACTCAACATCGACACGTTTATTAACTCTTCTTTTTATACCTAATTGAGCAGATAAATAAATAGAACTTGCCTCATTTTGACTGTTCCTAGCAGGGTTTTTACCAAAATCTGCATCAGGTATTTTTATATTATCTCCATTTTTGTATTCATATAAAGCTGAATTGTATTGGTGATAACCAACACCAAAATAACCAGCAGCATGCCATTTACTTGCTGTTGTTTGGTATAAGTTTGTAAAACTGAAAATCAAGTTTAATTCAGCACCATAAGCTCTACCTTTAAAATTTGTATTATTTAAATCGGTTACGCTTTCAGCATATTGTATATTGTAGTAAAGACTAGAATTGTTAAAGTACTGTGCACCACCAGATATTTGACTATATGTAGCTTTTAATTCTAAACCTAATAAAGGGTTAAACATTTTGTCTACATATAAGAAACCACCAAAGTTTAGGTAATTGGTGTCATCTCCTGTTCCTATAGAACGCAAATCACCATGCATAATAAAATTGCTAAACCCACCACCTACAGCCCAGCTGTTAGAATTTTCTAAATCGATTCTGTTTCCGTAAGTAATTTCGTCTGTAGTAAATTGACCAAATGATTTGGTTGCTATTAAGCAACTAAATAAAATAAATATAAAAATTCTCCTCATTATATTCTAGTATATTTGTTTAACAATTTGGGGGAATCATATAAGTTGCAAAAGTATAATTTTTTTTTTAAAAACTCCTGATTTTCTTAATTATGTAATTATAATTATTACTATCGTTTACAAAATCTAATTCAGACACATCTATTATTAATGAATTTAGATTTTGTTCAGTGTTTATAAAGCTTTTATACCCATTATGTATTTTTTCTAAATACTCTGGTTGTATGTTTTGCTCGTATTTTCTTCCCCTTTTTTTAATATTTTCTAATAATCTCTCTGTATTTTGGTACAAATATACATACAAATCTGGCTTTGTAATTTCTTTGTACATTAAATCGAACATTTTTCTGTACAATAAGTATTCTTCTTTTTGAAGTGTTACTTGTGCAAAAATTAATGATTTAAAGATATAATAATCAGAAATTATAAAGTTTTTAAATAAGTCGAATTGAGCCAAATCATCGCTTAACTGTTGATATCTATCGGCAAGAAAACTCATCTCTAAAGGGAACGCATAACGCTCTTTATCTTCGTAAAACTTTGGTAAAAATGGATTTTCTGCAAAACGTTCTAAAACTAATTTTGCATTAAAATCTTCTGCCATCATTTTTGCTAATGATGTTTTTCCTGCACCAATATTTCCTTCAATAGCTATATAATTATATTTTTCTGATAACGGAATTGGACGATTTAATTTTTTTTCAATTTTTTCTATTTCCGAAGCATCATCTATATTTTGTAAACAAACAGTAATTGGTTTTTTTTCTATCGGATGATTTATGTTCGGAGCAATTTCAGCCAAGGGAACCATCACAAATTTACGACTCAACATTTTTGAATGAGGAACAATTAGATCTTTTGATAAAATAATTTCATCATCAAACAATAAAATATCAATATCTATATTTCTATTTTGATATACTCCAGAATTGTTTCTTTGTCTTCCTAAATCTTTTTCAATTTGTAAAAGTGAAATAATTAAGGTCTCTGGATTTTGATTTGTAAAAACTTGAATACAGATATTATAAAAATCATCACCATCAAAACCCCAGGCAGGTGTGCTATAAATAGAGGATATTTTTTGAACAGCACCAATTTCATTTGCAATTAAATTTATTGCATTTTGAAGGTTTTCAAACTTATTCCCTTGGTTTGTTCCTAAAGATAAATATGTATTATGTTTTATATTCATAAAGTGATACAAAGAAAATAAAAGCATTTTATAAAAACCCTATAAACGAAAAAAATCGCTAAAATTAATTAGCGATTTTTAATATCAATTTAAGAAAGAAATTAATCTTCTTTTCTTGGAGCTCTTGGCTTTCTATCATCACGTCTGTTATCACGTCCGCGATTATCTCTACCTCCAGAACGTTTATCGTCTCTTGGTGGTCTTGCTACATAACCTTCAGGTTTTGGTAACAATGCTTTTCTAGAAACTTTTTCTTTACGAGTTCTTGGGTCTAAACCAAAGTACTTCACATCAAAAACATCACCCATGTTTACAACATCAGTTACATTTTCTGTACGTTCCCAAGCTAATTCAGAAACATGTAATAAAACTTCGTTTCCTGGAGCTTCCACATATTCTACAACAGCACCAAAATCTAACATTTTAATAACTTTTACTTCGTATGCGCTACCAACTTCTGGTTTAAATAACATAGATTCGATACGAGCAATTACTTGTTCGATTCCTGCTGGGTCTGTTCCTAAAATTTCGATAATTCCTTCTTCAGTTACAGCATCTTCAGTAATTACAATTGTAGTTCCTGTTTCTTTCTGTAATTCTTGAATATGTTTACCTCCTGGTCCAATAAATGCACCAATCATATCATTAGGAATTCTTCTGTTGATCATTTTAGGAGCATGAGCTTTTACTTCTTCGTTTGCAGTTGGAATTGTATCCGTCAATTTCTCTAAAATGTGTAAACGACCACTTCTTGCTTGTTTTAATGCATTCACTAAAATCTCGTAAGAAAGTCCTTTTACTTTAATATCCATTTGACATGCGGTAATTCCTTCAGAAGTACCTGTTACTTTAAAATCCATATCACCTAAATGATCTTCATCACCTAAAATATCAGATAAAACTGCGTAACGATCTCCGTCAGAAATTAATCCCATTGCAATACCAGAAACTGGTCTTGTCATTTGAACTCCTGCATCCATTAATGCCATTGTACCAGCACAAACTGTTGCCATAGAAGAAGAACCATTAGATTCTAAAACTTCGGAAACAACTCTTACTGTATATGGGCAATCATCAGGAATCATTCCTTTTAAACCACGCTGAGCCAAGTTACCATGACCAACTTCTCTTCTTGAAGTTCCTCTTAATGGTCTTGCTTCACCTGTACAAAAAGGAGGGAAGTTATAATGTAAATAGAAATTCTCCTCACCTTCGTAAGATGGCATGTCTATTTTATTTGCATCTCTAGAAGTTCCTAAAGTTACAGTTGCTAATGCTTGTGTTTCTCCACGAGTAAAGATTGATGAACCATGTACAGATGGTAAGTAATCTACCTCACACCAAATTGGTCTAATCTCGTCAGTCTTACGACCATCTAAACGTAAACCTTCTGCTAAAGTTAATTCTCTAACAGCATTTTTTTGAGATTTGTTGAAGTATTTTCCAACTAATTCTGCATAATCCTCCAATTCTTCTTCTGTAAATGAAGCTTTTAATTCTTCTTTTACTTCGTCGAAAGCTGCAGAACGTTCTGCTTTAGAAGTTCCTTTTTTAGCGATTGCATAACATTTGTCGTAACAAAAGTCGTTTATTTTTGCTGCTAATTCTTCATCTTCTCTTTCACCTTCGTATTCTCTTGTTTCTTTCTTTCCGAAAGCTTCAGCTAAACGAACTTGCGCAGCACATTGTACTTTTATAGCTTCATGTGCAAACTTAATTGCGTCTGCCATTTCTTCTTCAGAAATTTCATCCATTTCACCTTCTACCATCATTACAGAATCAGCACTTGCTCCAATCATCATATCAATGTCAGATTCTGCTAATTGAGCTCTTGTTGGGTTGATTACGAATTCTCCATTTACTCTAGCAACACGTGCTTCAGAAATTGGACATTCGAAAGGGAAATCTGATAATTGAATAGCTGCTGAAGCTGCTAAACCTGCTAATGCATCTGGCATAACATCTTCATCATGAGACATTAATTGTATCATTACCTGTACTTCAGAATGATAATCTTTTGGAAATAACGGACGTAAAACACGGTCTACTAAACGCATTGTTAATACTTCACCATCACTTGGTCTTGCTTCTCTTTTAAAGAATCCTCCAGGATATCTTCCTGCAGCAGCAAATTTTTCTCTATAATCTACAGTTAATGGTAAAAAGTCTACTGTACCAGCTTTATAGCTAGATACAACTGTACATAATAACATTGCTTTTCCCATTTGAACAACAACAGAACCGTGCGCTTGTTTCGCTAATTTACCGGTTTCTAATGAGATGGTTCTTCCATCTCCAAGGTCTATAACCTCTCTAAATACTTTTGGAATCATAAAATTTAATTCTAATTTTTAATTACTGTTTGTTGTTGTGTTGTTGTCTGTTGTTACAATGGAAATACAGAATTATTGTTGGTAACTCCGATCTTTTATATTGCTTGCTGATGTTGTTAAAATCAGACTTTAAATTTTTAAAGTTTGTTACTCTTTAAAAATTAGTTTTTTAAAATAAAAAAAAGAGGCACGTTTATAGAGCCTCTTTTATGTAAGAATTATTTTCTAATTCCTAATTCTTTAATTATTGCACGATATCTAGTAATATCAGATTTCTTAAGATAATCTAATAAACTTCTTCTTTTACCTACCATCATTACTAATGAACGTTCAGTGTTAAAATCTTTACGATTTCTCTTTAAGTGTTCAGTTAAGTGGTTGATTCTGTGTGTGAATAATGCAATTTGCCCTTCTGAAGTACCAGTATCGTTTTTTCCTTTACCGTGTTTTTCGAAGATGCTTTCTTTTACTTCTTTAGTTAAGTACATGCCAATATTATTTAAATGATTTTTATGTATATCAATGATGTTTTCATTGAAGCTGCAAATATATAATTATTTTTTTGAATAAGAACTTAACTAAAGTAGTTCTTTTTATTATGCTCTTACAGGAATGTTCTGAATTAAATCGATATATAAATTTACTTGCTTTTTTAAGTTCTTACGTTCATAAATAGCATCTAAAAAACCATGTTCTAAAACAAATTCAGATTTTTGAAAACCTTCTGGTAATTCTTTACCTGTAGTATCTTTTACAACTCTAGGCCCTGCAAAGGCAATTAAAGCGTTTGGTTCTGCTATATTAATATCACCTAACATTGCATAAGAAGCAGTTGTACCACCAGTTGTAGGGTCTGTACATAAAGAAATATAAGGAATTTTAACTTCTGCTAATTGTGCTAATTTTGCAGATGTTTTTACTAATTGCATTAAAGATAGAGATGCTTCCATCATTCTTGCTCCACCAGATTTAGAAATCATTAAAAATGGTATCTTCTTTTCTATTGAATAATTTATTGCTCGAGCAATTTTTTCTCCAACAACAGAACCCATAGAACCACCAATAAAAGCGAAATCCATAGCAGCAATTACTAAATCTTTACCTAAAGATTTACCTACTGCAGTTCTTACAGCATCATTTAACTTTGTTTTTTCTTGAGCTGCCTTTAATCTGTCTGGGTATTTTTTTGTGTCTTCAAATTTTAAAGGGTCTTTAGAAGTTAAAGTTGCATTTAATTCGGTGAATTTATTATCATCAAAAAATAACTCGAAATACTCTTTACTACCTATTCTTACGTGATAACCATCTTCTGGACTAACATATAAGTTCTTTTTTAGTTCTTCAGTATCTATTATTTTTCCGCTAGGAGTTTTATACCAAAGACCTTTTGGAGTGTCTTTTTTATCTTCTGTTGCAGTCTGTATTCCTTTATCTGTACGTTTAAACCAAGCTGTCATAAATCAATATATTTTATAAAAGTTGTTACTTTTTTAAATGTAATCTTAATTACAAATGTAAAAGATTTTTGCGAACTATAAATTTTCTTTGAAATTAATCTTTTAAAATAATTTTATAAAAACAAAAAAGCATTTTGAAATCTATCAAAATGCTTTTTTAAAAATTTCTTGTAGCTTTTATAAAGTGTCTACATTATTTAAGTCTTGGAAAGCTTGCTTTAAACGTGTAATGAAAGTAGCTTCTCCTTCACGTAACCATTTTCTTGGGTCATACGTTTTTTTGTTTGGTTGGTCTGCTCCATCAGGATTACCAATTTGGGTTGCTAAATAATCAGCCTTACCTTGCATGTAATCTCTAATCCCTTCTGTAAAAGCAAATTGTAAATCAGTGTCAATATTCATTTTTATAACACCATAACCAATTGCTTCTCTAATTTCTTCTACTGTAGAACCAGAACCTCCATGAAATACAAAATCGATATGATTGTGTCCAACTCCATATTTTTCAGAAATAAATTCTTGAGAATTTTTTAAGATTTTTGGAGTTAATTTTACGTTACCTGGCTTATAAACACCATGTACATTACCAAAAGCTGCTGCAATTGTAAACTGTGGAGAAACTTTTAGTAACTCTTCGTAAGCATATGCTACTTCTTCTGGTTGTGTGTATAATTTAGATGCATCTACATCAGAATTATCTACACCATCTTCTTCACCACCAGTTATTCCTAATTCAATTTCTAAAGTCATATCCATTTTACTCATACGAGCTAAATATTCTTTACAAATTGCTATGTTTTCTTCTAAAGGCTCTTCAGATAAATCTATCATGTGTGAGCTATATAAAGATTTACCAGTTTCAGCAAAATGTTTTTCTGAAGCGTCTAATAAACCGTCTATCCAAGGTAATAATTTTTTTGCAGCGTGATCTGTATGTAAAATTACAGGAACTCCGTAAGCTACAGCTAATTCATGAATATGTTTTGCACCAGCTATTGCACCAGCAATTGCTGCTTTTTCACCTTCATTAGATAAACCTTTACCTGCATTAAATTGAGCACCACCATTTGAAAACTGAATAATTACAGGAGCATTTAAATCTCTTGCAGTTTCTAAAACACCGTTAATTGTGTTAGAACCAACAACGTTTACAGCTGGTAAAGCAAATCCTTTTTCTTTTGCTAATTTAAAAATTTCTTGAACTTCTTTTCCTGTTGCAACACCAGGTTTTATATTATGACTCATAATTATTGTTTTAAATAAATTGATACTATTACTTGTCAAAAGTACTAAAAATTAGCCTCTTTTATTGTTGTTGAAGTTATAAAATAACGAAAACGTTATAGGGTAAGAAGTGAATTTTTTTAGAAAGGATAGTTAATACCTATATTGTAAACGGCATTTGCAAAGTTGTAATTTTTAAACCATTTGCTATTATTTAGGTATGGTTCATAAGTTTTAAAACCAACGTCTACTCGAAGAATAAGAAAACTAAAGTCTAATCTTGCACCAAAACCAGAACCAACTGCAATGTCTTTTAATGAAGAAAGGCCTTTAAATTTTGCATCTTCGTCTACAAAAGAAGAACCTGTAATGTCCCAGATATTTCCTGCATCTACAAATAATGCTCCTTTTAATTTACTAACTACGTTAAATCTATATTCTGCACTTGTTAGAAATTTAAAACTACCTACATTATATTCTAAACCTGTATTTTTACTTCCAGGGCCTAACCCGTACGTTTGCCAAGCTCTAATATCATTAGAGCCACCAGCAAAGTAACTTTTTGTAAAAGGAATGTCTGAATTATCATAGGTTAAAATTGCACCTAAAAATGTTCTAAAACCGAATACTGAATTTTCTCCTACACCCCAAAATTGTTTATACTCTAAATCGGTTTTAAAGTATTGAGCTAAAGGTATTTTAGCAAATGTTTTTTTACCTTTATTGTTATAGTCTTTAGAAAAAAGGCCTAAAACATTTCCAGAGTTTGCAATTCTAGCCTTGAAAAATTTGAAGTTGTTATCTTTAAAACTATTTTGACTATTATAAGTGTAAGAATAAGCTAAAACAGGAATTAAAAAATCTGAAGTAACAATATTATATCTATTTAAAATATTAAGTGTAGTATTGTATTCTTCTGGATTAGAGGTTTTAAAACTATTGTCATTAGATACAGTACTCATAAAACTTACAGCTTCAGCTGGTAAATTAAGTTCTCTATTTGGGTCATTATAATATGTTTGGGCTACACTATTTAGATTGTTGTATTCCGAACTATAAATATTAAAAAATCGATCAATATTTAGGTTTTGAATGTACTGTGTATTAAATATCTCTAGCTGTATTGTTTTCTTACGATTGTACTGCCATCTATAATCTGATAAAAAAGTAAACGTTTGTCTATCTAAACCAATGTTTTTTTGAAAACTAGAACCAATAGAAAATAATGTTCTTGGAGACATTTCTTTAGGAACCAATTTTGCCAAACCAAAAGGAGCTACAAACCTTGGTATTTCTAAAGAAGCATCTACACCAATTTCCCAACCAGGACCATTATTAGATGTAAAATAAGAACCTAAAAAAGATAGTTTTAATAATTCTGCACCTCTAAAAGCATTTCTATTTGTAATAGAAAATTTGGCTGAAGTTCCAATTTCTCTAATATTAGAATGTGTTAATTCAGTCTCAAAACCTAGTGTATATTTTTCTAAAGGAGATAAAAAAACATCCATTTTTAGTTCATCTCCAGAACCACCAATAGGAGTAAAGATAATGTTACTAGATTTAAAGTTCTTAAGTGATTTTAAATGACTTCTAGTTAAGTTTCTTAAAGTGTCTTTATAGATTTCATCTGGTTTTAAAAAAATAGATTGCGCTAAATATTTAGGGTTGTATTTAATTTTACCATGTGCTAAAAAGTTAATCCCTTTGTAAGAAATAGAATCTGTATGTACTTCGTCTTTTTTAGTGTAGGAATAATCTGTAATTACATTTACTTCTCTTATTTTATGAACCTTAAATGGTTTTTTTATATAAGTTCCGTTTTCAGAAATTAATCGATCTTTAGAAATCAAGAAATCTACATTGGTTTTATAATCTGTTCTTGTAGAATCTACGTAGAAGCCCAAAGCAGATTCTGTAAAATGATAAATTCCGTTATTTCTATAAAGTTTTAAAACACTGCTAGCTTCGTCTCTAAAGGTCTTATCATTATACTGGTCTCCCGTTTTTAGTAAAGAACTAATGCCAGAATTTTTATAAATAGAATCTAAAACAGGCGAATCTATTTTTAGTTTTATAGTATCTAAAATTGTTGGTTTACCTTTATCTATGTAATAATCTACTGTTGCTTTTTTATCATCATATCTATTAATTTTTGATACAACTTTAGATTTAAAAAAACCTTGAGTTTTGTAATATGCCCATAAATTATTTTCTGTATTCTCTACTTTTTTTTCATTTACAATTACAGGTCCGTCATATTTTAAAAACCAATTATTTAAATTGATAAAAGATTTTGCATAAGCAATACTTTGTTTTTCAGAAAAAACGTTTTTAATAAAATTATAAGAACGTGGGTTTTTTTCACCCCATTCTGTAGGTGTTTTAGGTTTGTTATGATTACCAATATTATGAAAATACAACGCAATAGGTAGATCTAATAAACGTGGGTTGGGTTTCTGTAAGACATATTTTTGTAGTTCTGTACTTTTATCTCTAACACTGTCTACAAAAATATAATTTTGTGTAAGCATGTGTTCATCTTCAGCAACATGTTTTGTAGAATTACATGAAACCAAAATGAAAACTAATAAAAAGTAAAAAGAAAGTTTTTTCATTACTTTAGCAGTGCTATCAAAATCAAAAATAGTATTTTTCGGCGGTTTATTTCAATATACAATCAATTAATGAGCATATCAAAAAATCAACTAAAATTAATAACAAGTTTATCACAAAAAAAGTATAGACAAAAGCATAATTTATTTATTGCTGAAGGTGTAAAAGTGGTAAATGAATTATTAAATTCTGCATTTAAAGTTGAAACACTTTTTTGTACAGACGATTTTTCTTGTAATATTTCTGCTGAAAAAATAGTTCAGGTTTCAGAAATAGATTTAAAGAAAATAAGCAGCTTAAAAACACCAAATAAAGTTTTGGGTTTGTTTAAAATTCCTGATGAAAAAGAGCTTCAAAATAAAGGTTTAATTCTTGCTTTGGATGATATTAATGATCCTGGAAATTTAGGTACTATCATTCGTTTATGTGATTGGTTTGGGGTTTCTGAACTTATTTGTTCTACAAAAACAGTAGATTGTTACAACCAAAAAGTTGTGCAAGCAAGTATGGGTTCTTTAACAAGAATTCCTATTCATTATATAGATTTAGAAGCTTATTTGTCAAAGACCAATTTACCAACTTTTATAGCTGATATGGATGGTGAAAATGTTTATAAATCTAGTTTACCAAAAGAAGGAATTCTTATTATGGGTAATGAAGCAAATGGTATTTCTGATGAAATAAAAAAGTTGATTTCTAATAAAATTTCAATACCACGTTTTGGAGAAACCCAAGAAACCGAAAGTTTGAATGTGGCAACTGCAACAGCAATTTTATTAAGTGAGTTTAAGAGAGCTTTTTAGTTTTTACTCAAAAGCAAAAGTTAAAAATATACCACGAGTTCCCATATAATTTACAGGAGCAGTCCATTTACTATTAGGATCATCATCATATTTTATCTCGTTGTTCATGGCAAAAACACCACGAATTGATGGCGAGAATTTAAAATAATACAAGTAAATATCAATTCCAATACCAACTTCATACATAAAGTTATGGGTTTGCATTCTAAATTGTCCTGCAGAATTATCATCTTGGTTGGCTTCGTTACTAGAAAAATTATAATCGTAAGAAATTCCACCTAAAACATACGGACGAACATTTTTATATCTATCTGTACTAAATTTAAAAACCAAAGGAAGATGTAAGTAAGTAGAACCAATTTCTCTAATACTGTCTTTTGGTGTAGAACTGCCTTTTAAATGATTGAATAAGATTCTTTTAGAGTTACTAACCAAACCTGGTTCTAAACGTAAGTTTAAATTTTTATGTAAACGTAAATCTGCAATTAAACCAACGTTAAAACCAGAAGTTGGTTCTACGCTAATATCTGCATTTGGAACGCTACTTTCTCTTAAATTTAATTTGAAGTCATTCTTGTTTAAACCCAAATAAAAACCATAATGCAATCTCTTTTTATCGAAACTTGGTAAATATTCTACTCTTTCGCTTTGCGCAAAAAAGGCTATAGAAGATAATAGGAAAAACCCAAAAATTAAGAATCTTTTACTCATAATTATTTGCTTGCCGTATAAATTGTTGCAACTCCAAAAGTTACAGGATCATGTTTTGTATTTGTAAACCCATTTTTTTGCAAAATATTGTTGAAGGCTTCACCAAAAGGAAAAGAATTTGCAGATTCAGATAAATAAGAATAGGCAACTTTGTCTTTAGAAAATAGTTTTCCAACAACGGGTAAAAATAAATTTGTGTATAATTTATAACCTTGTTTAAAAGGAAATTTGGTTGGGTTAGAAGTTTCTAAAATAACCAAAACACCAGAAGGTTTTAAAACTCTTGCTATTTCTTTAATTCCTTTGGCTAGGTTTGCAAAATTTCTTACTCCGAATGAAACTGTAATTGCATCAAATGTATTGTCTTCGAAAGGCATGTCTTCAGAATCTCCAACCATCATTTCTATCTTTTCTGATAAATTTGCTTTGTCAATTTTTTGTTTTCCAACTTCTAACATTCCTGCAGAAATATCTAAACCTACAATTCTATCAGGATTTAATGCAGCCATCATTAATGCTAAATCTCCAGTTCCTGTAGCGATATCTAAAATTTGTTTTGGGTTGTTTTTACCAACAATTTCAACCACTTTTTTACGCCACTTTACATCAATACCTAAAGAAATTACACGGTTTAAACCATCGTAATTTTCAGAAATATTGTCGAACATTTGTGTAACCTGTTCTTTTTTTCCTAGTTTAGAATCTTTGTAAGGATTTATTTTTTCTGCTGACATTTTTTATCCGTTAATTGCTACTACTTCATTAATTTGATTTGGTAACATTTCTTTTAATAAGCTTTCTATTCCGTTTTTTAAAGTTGCGGTAGAAGATGGGCAACCACTACAAGCTCCTTGTAAAACTACGCTTACAACTTTGTGTTCTGCGTCATAAGAACGGAAAGCAATATTTCCTCCATCACCAGCTACAGCAGGTTTTATGTATTCATCTAAAATATCTGCAATTTGTGCAGAAACTCCTTCTAGTTCTACTTCAGGAATTGCTTCTTTTGCGCCTTCTGCAACAGTTTCTTGTTTAGGTAATTCTTTAATAATTGTTTTTCCATCCGCTAAATATTCGCGAATAAACGTTCTTAATTCACCATAAACTTCATTCCAATCTACCATATCATATTTGGTAACAGAAATATAGTTATCAGAAATAAATACTTCTTTTACAAAAGGAAAGTTGAAAATTGCTTGTGCTAAAGGAGATGATGCATTTGCCTCATCTATGTTTTTAAACTCGACATCTGTTTGCGTTAATGCTTTGTTTGTGCCAAATTTCATTACTGCAGGGTTTGGTGTAACTTCTGCATACACTTCTATAGCTTCTTTTTTCGTTGATGTTTTTTGCTCGTTTACTGCAGGATTTCCATCATTTAAAAAAGTTTCTATTTGCTCTCTAACTTCTTCTTGTACATCTAACCATTCTAAAATATCATAACGTTGTATTGCTATAAAATTAGCCGTTATAAATACTTTTTTTACAAAAGGTAAGTAGAATAATTGTTGTGCTAAAGGAGAGTTTTTAGCTTCGTCTATATTATTGAATTCGTAACTACCACCATTAATTAAAATTTGATTACTGTTAAATTTTAATATAGTATTGTTAGTAGTTTCTTGAATTTTAATTTCAGTATTTTTCATATTCTAAAAATGAGTTGCAAAATTAAGGGAAAAAAGATAAATAGAATTGTTTTACAGGTATAAAAAAAGCCTATTAAATTCATTTAACAGGCTTTGTAAATTTATTTTGATGAATTTTACAGATTCAGGGTTACTGTAGCTGTAAATGTTCTATTGTCAAACGTTAAGTTTGTAGGAGTTACTGTGTTAAATTGCGGATAAAAATTATACAATCCTGTTCTGTTATTATCGCTATATGAAAAATCTAATTTAAAACTACCAAAGTTATAACCAGCTCCTAAAGAATAGCCTTCTAAATTATCTGAATCTAAAGCTAACTTATCTGGACTTTGCTCAAATTTATATCCACCACGAATACTAAATCTGTCTAAACGCCATTCTGTACCAACATTAATATTGTGCGTATTTCTTAATTCATTTTGAAAAAATTGATTTTCAGTTGAAAAATTATTTCCAGACAATTTAATGTTTTTGTAGTTTTTATTGGTATAATCTAAACTTATTAAACCATTTTTTCCAAAAATAAAAGCAGCACTACCTGTTAATTTACTTGGTGTTTTTAAACGATAAAGTAGTTCTTGTGTAGGGAAATTACCTCCAAATGTATTGTCGTAAACCCTATTGTCATTACTAACGGCTATTTCTGTGTCTCCAAAAAAGCCATCATTATTTGTAATGTTAGTTGTTTCATAAACTTCTGAAAACCAAGTTGGTGTTTGGTAAGAAAGACCGAATCTAAAGTTTGGATGAGCTTTATAGATAAAACCTGCGTTTGCAGAGAAACCTGTACCAGTTGTTATATTTTCTTGATAAAAATTAGCATCTAAATCATTTCCATTTCCATCATTATTAAATTCAGTTAAATTAGAACGTTGACTGAAATTTAGATCATAAAAATTTAATCCTAAACCAACATATAATTTATTTTGATGTACTGAAGAAAACGCAAAATTTAACTCGCTAATTTCACCACCAAAGTTGTTTACAAATCTTTGTTCATCTGCAATATTATAATTTATTGTAGGATTGTTGTTGTCTAAAGGAAATTCTGTAAAAGTAGCAACACCACTATTTCCTTGTGCTAAAAAACTATCTGTAAAATCTTTTGTTATTCTATAATTGAATCCGACTGCAAATTTACTCCATTCAGAATTATAAGCACTGTCAAAAACCAATACTGCACCAGCGTGAGAAAGATTAAAATATTGTTCTTGCGTGGTTAGAGAATTTCCATAATAGTTAGAAATAATATCAGAATTTCTAGAATTAAATGTCCCAGAAAAAGAGCTGTTATTAAAAACGGCAATTCCTGCAGGGTTAATATTTATGGCAGAAATATCTCCACCTAATGCTCCAAAAGCACCACTCATAGAAGTAAAACGAGCAGATCCAATTTCGTCATTTCCAGAGAAAAGGATTCCTAAATCTTGGTATCCTAAAGATTGAGAATAGGATGTAAAAGTTACTGCGAACAATGTCGCTATTATGAATAATTTTTTCATTTTTAATACTGTTTAATATCTTAAAATCTAATGTTTTTAATTTCCTCTTCTAGATGAAGAAGAACTTCTAGAACTACTTCTACTTGTAGACGCAGAACTTCTTCTAGAACTACTATTAGAGGAAGCTCTTGTTGAAGTGTTGTTTCTTCTATAATTTGCGCTCGAAGTAGAACGTCTTGTACTAGGTGTTACTGACCTAGTTGTACTTCTTGTAGAAGTTGTTGCTCTTCTATTTGTAGTAGGTTTATAATTTCTAGTGGTTGTAGTTCTTCTTGTAGTACTAGAGTTTCCTGTACTAGAATTATTGTAATTTCTATTAATACTTGCACTGTTATTTCTTCTACTTCCAGTACTTCTTCTTGTAGATGACCCGCTACTTCTTCTCGTTGGTGTAATACTTCTTCGTGTAGTAGTAGAGTTACGCCTTGTTGTAGAACTTCTTCTTGTTGGAGATGTTGTTGTAGAATTCCTTCTTGATGTTGTTGTAGATGGTCTTCTAGTGGTTGTGCTACTTCTTCTAGTAGTTGTACTGTTATTTCTAGAGCTTATTGTATTTCTCCTGTAAGTAGAGTTTGAAGCTGTTCTTCTTCCGTATCTTGTATTTCTATTATATCTAGGATACTGATAGTAATATCTTGGATGATATGCTATATAATAAGGAACAAAATTATTTCTCAAATTAAAATTATGGTATGGATGCCAATATGGATTACGGTTCCAGTAATTAAATCCTCTGTAACCCCAATATCTGTAGTTCCATGAGTTATAGTACCCATAACCGTAAAAATCGTTCCAATAAGGGTTGTTGTTTCCTAAATTTATATTTACAACAACATCATTATTATCACTATAACCCCAAGGTTCACTTGCATTATAATTTAAAGTATCATCAATAGTTTCATCATCTACATAAACGTTTTCATCAGAATTATAATTATCAACATCTGTAAAAACATCATTGTCGTTAATTCTTTCTAAACTTTCTAATTTTTTAAGAAAATAATTATCCTCATAATTTTCATACTCTTCTTCATCTGCAACAACAACTCTTCTTTCTTGTCTTGTAGATGTTTCGTCATCATAAATACCATCATCATTATAGACGCTTTGGTAAGTTCCGCAAGAAACTAACAATAGATTAGTCAGAAATAGTAAAGTAAGTTGATTAAGATTTATAGAACGTAGTTTCATAATGATATATATTTTGATGAATGCTTATTTATTGATGAATTTTTGCTTAAAAAACACTAAATTATAGTAATTTTGCACTGTTTTTGTAAAATAGATACAATTCTTTAACAAAAATTTCACTTTAAAGGTAACAATATTTGTGCCAAACTTTTGATTATGAGCAAACATTTAACAAAACGAGCAGACGATTATTCTAAATGGTATAATGAATTGGTTGTAAAAGCCGATTTAGCAGAAAATTCTGCAGTAAGAGGTTGTATGGTTATTAAACCATACGGATTTGCAATTTGGGAAAAAATGCAAGCAGAATTAGATAGAATGTTTAAAGAAACAGGACATGAGAATGCTTATTTTCCGCTTTTTGTGCCTAAAAGTTTGTTTGAAGCAGAAGAAAAAAATGCAGAAGGTTTTGCTAAAGAATGTGCTGTGGTTACACATTATCGTTTACAAAACGATCCTGATAACCCAGGGAAATTAAGAGTAGATCCAGAGGCAAAATTAGAAGAAGAATTAGTTGTAAGACCAACTTCTGAAGCAATTATTTGGAATACTTATAAGGGTTGGATTGAATCGTATAGAGATTTACCTTTATTAATAAATCAGTGGGCAAATGTAGTTCGTTGGGAAATGAGAACGCGTTTATTTTTAAGAACAGCAGAATTTTTATGGCAAGAAGGTCATACTGCACATGCTACAAAAGCAGAAGCAATTGCAGAATCTAGGCAAATGCAAGATGTGTATGCAGAGTTTGCAGAAAATTTTATGGCAATGCCTGTTGTAAAAGGATATAAATCGGATAGCGAACGTTTTGCAGGTGCAGAAGATACATTTACGATTGAAGCTTTAATGCAAGATGGAAAAGCTTTACAAGCTGGAACAAGTCATTTTTTAGGGCAAAATTTCGCCAAAGCTTTTGATGTAAAATTTACTTCCAAAGAAGGAAAGCAAGAATATGTTTGGGCAACTTCTTGGGGAGTTTCTACGAGATTAATAGGTGGTTTAATTATGACACATTCAGACGATAGTGGATTGGTTTTGCCTCCAAAATTAGCACCAATTCAAGTGGTAATTGTTCCTATTTATAAAGGAGAAGAACAATTGGCTGCAATTTCAGAAAAAGTTGCAATATTTGTAAAAGAACTTCGTGCTAAAGGCATTTCTGTTAAGTTTGATGATAGAGATACATATAGACCAGGAGCAAAGTTTGCTGAATACGAATTAAAAGGAGTTCCTGTAAGAATTGCTTTTGGAGGAAGAGATTTAGAAAATAATACAGTAGAAGTTGCTAGAAGAGATACTTTTGAGAAAGAAACTGTTTCGCAAGATGAGGTTGTAGATTTTGTTGCTAACTTATTAGAAAAGATTCAAGAGAATTTATTTAAAAAAGCAATAGACTACAGAACTGAAAATATTACTGAAGTAGATGACTTTAAAGAATTTAAAAAAGTAATTAAAAAGAAAGGCGGTTTTGTTTCTGCTCATTGGGATGGAACAGAAGAAACAGAAGACAAAATAAAAGAATATACAAAAGCAACTATTAGGTGTATACCAAATGATGCAAAAGAAGAAGTTGGAGTATGTGTTTTTTCAGGAAAACCGTCTTCTAGAAGGGTGCTTTTTGCTAAAGCGTATTAATTTTCAAAAAAAAAGTAATTTTTTTTAAAAAATTATTGCAGAATTTAAAAAACATTGTATATTTGCACCCGCAATTGAGATATATTTTAGTTGTAATGGTCCGTTCGTCTAGGGGTTAGGACGCATGGTTTTCATCCATGTAACACGGGTTCGATTCCCGTACGGACTACAAAAGTTTTAATAAAAAAACGAATAAATTAAGAATTATGGCAAATCATAAGTCAGCATTAAAAAGAATCAGAAGTAACGAAGCTAAAAGGTTACGTAACAAATATCAGCATAAGACTACTCGTAATGCTGTAAGAGATTTACGTTCTGTAGAAGATAAGAAAGAAGCTGAAGGAACTTTAAGTAAAGTTATTTCTATGTTAGATAAGTTAGCTAAAAATAACATTATCCACAAAAACAAAGCTGCAAACTTAAAATCTAAATTAACAAAGCACGTTGCTGCATTGTAAGATTTTATTTTTCTAAAATATTTAAAAGCTCTGAATTTATTTCAGAGCTTTTTTTTTGGTTTATATTTTTGGTTAAATGTATATAGAAATAAGCGTAAGAGTTAAGATTGATAATAACGTTAAAATATCTTGTTTTAAACAAGGTATTTATCTTTTAAGTACTCTTGTTGTTTTTTACAGAAAAGTTTTGGTTAATGAAGTGTTTTGAGTTTATCAACTCAAAACTATTTTACCAGTCGTAATTTTTATGGGCATCTAATCTAACAAATATAAAGAGTAGAATTGTAAATCCCCAAAGAGAGGAACCTCCATAACTAAAAAATGGTAGTGGAATACCAACAGTTGGCAATAAGCCAATAACCATTCCTACATTAACAATTACATGAAAAAAGAGAATAGAGGCTAAACCATAACCGTAAATTCGTCCGAATTTATTTGTGTGTGTTTCTGCTAAATAAATAATTCTATACAGCATTAGCATAAATAAAATAATAACAAAACTACTTCCAACAAATCCCCATTCTTCACCAACAGTACTAAAAATATAATCTGTATGTTGCTCTGGCACAAAATCTCCTTGTGTAATATCTCCTTCTAAAAAACCTTTTCCGAACCAACCTCCAGAACTAATGGTTAATTCAGATTGATAGGAATTATAACCAATATTTTTATTGTCAACTTTTAACCCTAATAAAACTTCGAAACGATCTCTGTGGTGTTGTTTAAAAACATTGTTGTAAGTATATCCGGTTCCAAAAATAAAAGCACCTACAATAAGGTAAACGCCTAAAATTTTATACCAATTAAAACGTAAAAAATGTGTTCCTCCTTTATAAACTGCATATCCAACTAAAATTGAAATAAGAATAAACAGAGATAAAAACATCCAATTAGCACCAAAAAAGATGGTTAAGATAAATAGTATTATAAATGTTGAACCTAAAAGAATATAGTTTAGAGTTAGACCTTCTCTATAAAGAACAAAAAAGAAGGAAAGATAAATTAAGGCAGAGCCAGCATCTGGTTGTAATGTTATTAATACAGCTGGCAGAAAAATTATAAAGAAAGCTTTAATTTGATTTTTAATTAAGTTTAAATTATACTGCCTGTCACTTAAAAGTTTTGCTACTGCTAATGCAGTAAAAGCTTTTACAAATTCTGATGGTTGCAAACCTAAAACACCAAAATTAAACCAAGATTTCGCTCCATTTATTTCTTTTCCAAAAGGGAATAAAAGTAAGAGAGAAAATATGGATACCATATATAAAATACTTGCATACCGTTCGTAAAACTTGGAATTAAAAAAAAGAATAATAATAATTAAAGGGATTGTTAAACAGATAAAATTTAACTGTTTTCCGTATTTAGTAGAAAATGAAATCATATCTACATCTTCTGCTGTTTTAGAAGCTGCATAAATGTTTAACCAACCAAAACTGACTAAAATTATATATATAAATACTAAAATCCAGTCTATTCCTGCAAAAATATTATTTCGTTCCTGACGCAATTTCTTTAGGTTTTTGAATGAGTTTATCGTAAATATCTTGCAAACTTAAGTTTAACATATTTTGTTCTCTATATTTATTTGCTTTAGATATTTTACCATTTAAATATTTTTCTATTAATAAACTAGTTATTGGTGCAGCAATGGTAGACCCATAACCACCATTTTCAACAAAAATAGCTAATGCAATTTTTGGGTTTTCTTTAGGAGCAAAAGCAACTAAAATAGAATGATCTGGAAGCTGAATTTTTTGTCCATCTATTCTTGCAAAGTTTTCTGCAGTACCTGTTTTTCCACAAATTTCTATACCTTTAACTTGGCTCCATTTTCCTGTTCCAGTTTTAAAAACTTCATGCATAGCTTCAATTACTGGTGAGAAATGCTTTTCATCAATTGTAGTTTTCTTACGAACAGTATATTTTGGGTTCTCAATCGATTTTTTATCAACTTCTTTTAAAATATGAGGTGTGTAGAAATAACCTTTGTTAGCAATTGCAGCAGTAAAATTTGCAAGCTGAATAGGCGTTGTTAAAACTTCTCCTTGGCCAATTGCATTTGAAATAATGGTAGAACCATTCCAAGTATATTTATACTGGTCATCATAATATTTTCCTGTAGGAATTAACCCAGGACTACCTGCAGGTAAATCGTAACCAAGATAATCTCCTAAACCAAAACTAGCAACGTGTTTGTGCCAATTATCTACACCATCTGATGGATTATTATTTTGTTCAACAATTCTTTTATAAGTATTAGAAAAATAGCTGTTACAAGATTTAGAAATTGCCGTTTTAAGTTTTATTGGTCTTCCAAAAATTCCACAATGACATCCCATAAATTCACTGGCTCTGTTTCCGTATTTATAGCCATTGTAACACTTAAAAGTTGTATGTTCATTTATAACATTTTCTTGTAAACCAATTAAGGCATTCATCATTTTAAAAGGAGAACCTGGCGCATAAGTAGCTAATAAACCTCTGTCATAAGCTGGTTTATTGATTGAATCTTTAAAAAGAATTACAGAATTTTTAGAACGCTTTCTACCTACTAACATATTAGGGTCATAGGAAGGAGCAGTAACCAAAGCTAAAATTTCGCCAGAAGAAGGCTCAATAGCAACAATACCACCTCTTTTTCCTTTCATTAATTTTTGGGCATATTCTTGTAAAGCAATATCTAAAGTTAGGGTTAAGTCTTGTCCGTTTTCTGGTAATGTATCTTTTTCGCCATCTCTGTAGGATCCAGTAACTTTATTAAAGCGATTTCTATGCAAATATTTTTTTCCTTTTCTTCCTCTTAAATATTCTTCATATTCTACTTCTACACCATCTTTTCCTATTAGTTCTCCAGCTTCATAATAGTTGCTTTTTCTTGCTAGATTATCATTTACTTCGCCAATATATCCTAAAACATTTGCGGCCGCATTTATAGGGTATTCTCTAATAATTCTTTTTTGAATAAAAAATCCTTTGTATTTGTGAAGCTTTTCTTGTAGATAAGCAAAGTCATCTTTAGCCAATTGTTTTAAAAATACAGAAGGTAAATATGAAGCATAATTTTTTGCCTTATTGTAACGCTTTAAAAAATCTTCTTTGTCTATTTTTAATAAAGCACAAAACTCTAAAGTATCTAATGGCTTTACTTGATTTGGCTGAATCATTACATCATAAGAAAGTTGATTAGCTACTAAAAGTTCACCATTTCTATCGTAAATATAACCACGTTCTGGATAATCATATTCAACTTTTACAGCTGCATTATGAATAGGGTCGTAGTTTGCACTTTTAATTACTTGAAGCTGAAAAAGTCTTCCAATAAAAATAATACCAACTACTGTTATAAGAAAATAAAGTAAAAAACTTCTTTGCATTATTTGTTTTTAGTAAAAATATATGTTCCTAAAAAGAATAATATCAACGTAAAAATACTTGAAAAAAGTGTATTTAAAAGTACGTCAGATATATTTTGAAAACTAAAATTAGCAAAAGAAAATAAGATGAGGTGATGAATAACTGTTAAAGTTACAACATAGTTAAAAACTTTTCCAAAAGCTTCTGATTGTAGATTGAAAAAAGGATAATCTGCAGGTAGTTTTCTAAAATATATTCTAACAAAAATAAGTCTGATGTAAGCTATTGTTAGAATTGAAAAAGCATGGATTCCACCAGAATCTGAAAAGAAATCAATAAAAAGACCCAATAAAAAACTAATTAATAAAAAGCGAAAGCGACTTTCTTTTAAGGGATAAAAAAAAACAAATGCGATATATAAATACGGATTAACGTATCCTAAAAAGTTAATATTATTCAATATAAAAACTTGAAGAAATAGTAAGAAGAAAAAAAGCAAACCAAATTGTAGTGTCTTATTCATCTTCTATAATTTCTAATGATTTTATTTCCTTTTTGTGTAAATTTTTAATTACATAAACAGCGCCTAAATTACTCATGTCATTAAAAAGTTTTACATTTATTTTATTGTCTACTGTTTTTCCTTGATTTACTTCTAAAACAGTTCCAATTAAAACTCCTTCAGGAAAAATTGTCGATTTACCATCAGTTTCTATAGTATCTCCTATTTTTAAATTTGCTTGTCTTGGGATATCTTTTAATTGTACAATGTTGTAGTTTTTACCATCCCACTCTAAAGAACCAAAATAATTACCATTTTTTAAACGCGCATTAATTTTACTGTTCTTATTTAATATAGATTGCACTCTTGTGTAATTATTAGACGTGTTGTCTGTAATACCAATAATTCCTTTGCTATTAATAACGGCCATTTCTTTAGAGATACCGTGGTTTATTCCTTTGTTAATTGTTAGAAAATTAAATGCTTTTCTGTAATCATTTTTAATGATTTTTGCATTTGTATAGGTGTATTTTTGTTGGTATTTTAAAGAATCTATAACTGTAGAGTCAATGCTAAAAGAGATTGCTTCTTTCTGTTCTAATAAGTTTTTAAGACGCGTATTTTCTTCTGCTAAAATTTCATTTTCTGTTTTAAGGTTTAGGTATTCAGAAAAATTAGAAATTTTAGAATAAAATCCTCCAGTAACAGCATTTGCAGAATTTACATACTTACTTTTATGAAAATTAAGATTGTTAAATGTTAATGCAATAGCAATAAATTGCAACAATAAAAAAAACAGAAAATATTTAAACTTCTGAAAAAAGTAAATAAGTTGTTGCATTGGTTTATAGAGAACTTATAACGTTATTTCATTAAAACGTTTTTGTATTTGTTTAGTTCTTTTAAAGCAATTCCTGTACCACGCACAACAGCACGTAAAGGATCTTCTGCAACGTAAACAGGTAAATCTGTTTTTCTAGATAAACGTTTGTCTAAACCACGTAACATAGAGCCACCTCCAGCTAAATAAATTCCAGTGTTATATATATCTGCAGCTAATTCTGGTGGAGTTTTAGATAAAGTTTCCATTACAGCATCTTCTATTCTTAAAATAGATTTGTCTAACGCTTTTGCAATTTCTCTAAAAGAAACTTGTACTTGTTTTGGTTTCCCACTTAACAAATCTCTACCTTGTACTAGCATTTCATCTGGCGGAGTTTCTAAATCTTCAGTTGCTGCACCAATTGTAATTTTTATTTTTTCTGCAGTAGTTTCTCCAACATGTAAATTATGCTGTGTACGCATGTAATACATAATATCGTTGGTAAATAAATCTCCTGCAACTTTTACAGATTGGTCACAAACAATACCACCCAAAGCAATTACTGCAATTTCTGTTGTACCACCACCAATATCAATAATCATGTTTCCTTTTGGCTCCATAATATCTATTCCAACACCAATTGCAGCTGCCATTGGTTCGTAAATTAGATAGATTTCTTTGGCATTCATGTGTTTTGCAGAATCACGAACTGCTCGTTTCTCTACTTCAGTAATTCCAGAAGGAATACAAATAACCATTCTTAAAGCTGGTGGAAATAACTTCTTTTTAATGGAAGGAATTTGCTTTACAAATTCTTTAATCATTTCTTCCGAAGCTTGAAAATCTGCAATTACACCGTCTTTTAACGGACGAATTGTTTTAATATTTTCATGGGTTTTTCCTTGCATTAAATTGGCTTCTTTACCAATTGCAATAATTTTTCCGGTAATTCTATTTCTTGCAACAATAGAAGGACTGTCAATAACCACTTTTCCATTGTGGATTATCAACGTGTTTGCGGTCCCTAAATCAATCGCAATATCTTCCGTCATAAAATCAAAAAAACCCATAAAATATCTTTGTTGTATTATTTTTAATATAGTATTACAAACTTACTAAATTTCTGATTGCAAAACACATATAAAATATTAATGTTTAAAATGTCTTGTTCCAGTCATAACCATAGATAAACCATTTTCGTTACAGTAATCTATACTTAATTGATCTTTAATAGATCCTCCTGGTTGAATAACACTTTTTATACCAGCTTTATCTGCAATTTCCACACAATCTGGAAACGGGAAAAAAGCATCACTTGCCATTACACAACCTTTTAAATCAAATTTAAAAGAAGTTGCTTTTTCAATTGCTTGGTTTAAAGCATCAACTCTACTTGTTTGACCAGTTCCTCCAGCTAATAATTGTTTGTTTTTTACTAAAATAATTGTGTTAGATTTTGTGTTCTTACACAATTTAGATGCAAACAATAAATCTTCTAACTCGCTTTCTGTTGGTTTATTGTTGGTTGCATAAGTTAAATGCTCTAAAGTATCAGTAATATTATCTTTATCTTGAACTAAATTACCATTTAAACAAGTTCTAATTGTTGTTTGTGGTAATGCAACTTCTTTCTGAATTAAGATAATTCTATTCTTTTTTCCTTTTAAGATTGATAAAGCTTCGTCTGAATAACTTGGTGCAATTACTACTTCACAAAATAACGTATGAATTTTCTCTGCAGTTGCGGCATCAATTTCTGTATTTGCAATTAAGATTCCTCCAAAAGCAGAAACAGGATCTCCAGCCAAAGCATCTGAATAAGCCTGGCTAATAGATTCTCTTTGTGCAAAACCGCAAGCATTGTTATGCTTTAAAATAGCAAAAGTTGGTGCTTCACCTTTAAATTCTGCCATTAAATTTACAGCAGCATCTACATCTAATAGATTATTGTAACTTAATTCTTTACCATGAAGTTTGTCGAAAATCTCTTCTAAATCTCCAAAGAAATATCCTTTTTGATGAGGATTTTCTCCATATCTTAAAACTTGTGCTTTTGTTTCACTAATTTTTAATGCAGGCTCTTCATTATTATTAAAATAATTAAAAATTGCAGTATCGTAATGTGAAGAAATATTGAATGATTTTGCAGCAAATTTCTTTCTTTGTTCAATTGTAGTCGCTCCTTTATTTTCTGATAAAATTTCTAAAAAATCATCATATTGATCCATTGAAGAAACTGTAAAAGTATCTTTAAAGTTTTTTGCAGAAGCTCTAATTAAAGAAATTCCACCAATATCAATCTTTTCTACAATATCTTGTTCAGGTGCGCCAGATGCAACTGTTTTTTCAAACGGATACAAGTCTACAATTACCAAATCTATTTGCGGAATATTATATTCTGCTAATTCGGCAATATCACTTTCGTTATCTTGTCTGTTTAAAATTCCTCCAAAAACTTTAGGGTGTAACGTTTTAACTCTTCCTCCTAAAATAGAAGGATAAGAGGTTACTTCATCAACAGGAACTACGTTTATACCTAGTTCTTTAATGAATTTTTCTGTTCCACCAGTAGAGTAAATAGTTACATCTAGTTCGTTTAATTTTTGTACAATTGGTGCTAAACCATCTTTGTGAAATACCGAAATTAATGCGGATTTAATTGTTTTTGAAGTGCTCATTAGTTGTTATGTTGTTAAGCACGCAAATTTAGTAAAACCAATGTTGGTATCACAATAAAAGATAGTAACAATAAGTGCAAGTAATTAACAACTATTCTATTTGAACTCTAGTTTTAAAACTTTCTACTAATGTTGTGTAGTCTCTTGGACTCTTTTTTTCTTGGTTTTTGCGTAAAAACGGAAAAACCTTCAGCAAAACGCTGTTAGTTTGTTTTTTCATTTTAGGGGATTTAAAAGTTATTCTGCGTTTTCAATAAAGTCTCTAAACCAATTAGTAATTTGGCTTATAAAAGATTGATTTTCAACGGTGTAATTTGAGTTTGTATTGCCGCTGGCAATAGACGAAGTGTATTCTTCTTTTCTCATTATTAAGGGGGTTAATGATTAATAGAATTGTTAATTAATTATAAAAATGTTAAACAAACATAAAGAAAATTTTGGAATTAACCAATTTTTTATAAAATGCTTGCAACTTTTTTACATACATACTCTAGAAATTGTTCGTCTTTTTCGGTAAAAATATTTGCTGAATGTGAGTCTATATCTATTTGACCAATGTTGTTTCCATTCACAAAAATTGGAATTACAATTTCCGATTTTACTTTCCAACCACAAGAAATGTAATTATCTTGTTCAGAAACATCTTGTACAACAAAGTTTTCATTACTAACAGCAACTTGTCCACAAATTCCTTTACCAAAAGGTATAATAGTGTGTTCTGTTTCTTCTCCTGCATATTGTGCAAGTTTTAGTTCTTTTTTATTTTCATGGTTAAAATAAAAACCAACCCAATTGTAGTATGAAATACTGTTTTTTAGTGTGTTGCAGATTTCTTGTAACTTATTATCTACTGAATTTTCAGCAATAATAATCTTATCTATATTTTGTTGTAAAACTTTTATATTCATTTTTGTATATTGGTCTTGTAAAATAGTGCGCTAAAATAAATTAAAATTTGTTGTGAAAAAACATAAAAACATTGTCATTTTTCTAATTAAATTTTTTGTGGTCTACTTTGCCTTGGTCACAATTTATAATTCATACTTACAAACTTCTCAACAAAAAATAGGTGGCTTTAAAGCGTCTTCTATCACAACTATTGTAGCAGAACAAACTGAAACTTTATTAGAGTTTTTTGGTTACCATGCAGATGCTTTGCAGCATGAAGAAGAATTATCTGTTAAGCTTTTAATAGATAATCTATTTGTAGCAAAAGTTATAGAAGGTTGCAATTCTATAAGTATCATTATCTTATTTATTTCCTTTATTGTTGCCTTTTCCGGTTCTATTAAAGCTACAATTATATTTTCAGTTTTAGGAAGTATCTTTATATACATCATTAATGTTTTTAGAATTGCATTTTTAACGGTAATGATTTTTAAATACCCAAAACAACAAGAGTTTTTACACAATTTAGTTTTTCCAGCAATTATTTATGGTACTATATTTTTACTTTGGGTGTTGTGGGTAAATAAGTTTTCTAACCATAAGAAAAGATGAATAAAGTAATTAAAATAATATTATTATCATTTCTTTTATTCTTGTTTTTTATAATAAGAGGTTATTCTGATGAGCTTTTTTACGATCCATTAATTGGGTATTTTAAAAACGATTATTTATACACAAATATGCCAGAAATTAGTGTTTGGCGCTTAATGATAGATATGCTTTTTAGATATGCTTTAAACTCACTAATATCTTTAGCTATTATTTGGGTACTGTTTCAGCGAAAAGACTACATTAAATTTTCTGGATTTTTTCTGATGTTTGCATTTATGGTGCTCATAGTTGTTTTTATACTCTTATTAAGAGATAGGTTCGAGTCTGGTTACCTATTACCTTTTTATATTAGAAGATTCATCATTCATCCATTATTTTTATTGTTGCTTTTACCTGCTTTTTATTATCAAAAATTAAGCAATAGATAATTTAACATCATTTTAAAGTTTCTTATTGTAAATTTGCAATTAGAATGAAACAAGTTTCAACAAAAATAGCATCCACTTTATTAGCATTTTTAGTGCTTTTTTCTACCTTTTCTTTTACGGTAGAAAAACATTATTGTGGAGATTTTTTGGTTGATGTTTCTTTTGTAGGTGAAGCAAATTCTTGCGCTATGGAAATGGACGCTGCTGCAAAAACTATAAAAAAGAAATGTTGTAAAGATGAAGTTCATAAAATTGAAGGTCAAGATGAATTGCAACACAATTCTATTGATAAATTAGACTTTCAGAAAAAACAGTTTTTAACAGCCTTTTTTGTCTCTTATAAAAACTTATTTATAGAAATTGACACAAAAACTAATTTCTACAAAGACTTTTCTCCACCAGATATTCCTCTAGATTATCAGGTTTTATACCAATCTTTTTTAATTTGATTTAATTTTTAACATCTAAAATTCATCTTTTATAGATGATAAAGTTCTTGTTATTAAATAAAAATCAAACAAAATGAAAAAACATATTTTAAGTAGTATTTTACTATTTATACCGTTTATAATTTTCGCTCAAACAAATTTGAAGGGAATGATTATGGACAAAAATAATCCAGAAAATAATTTAGGCGTTTCTGGCGCAAGTGTACATTGGTTAGATACAAATGTTGGTGCAGTTACCAACGAAAAAGGATGGTTTACAATTCCGTATAAAACCGAATATAAAAAATTAGTAGTTAGTTATATTGGTTACAAAACGGATACAATTACTATTAAAAATTTAAAACCAATTCATCATTTTATAACTCCTGAAGGCGATTTAGAGGAAATTACAATCAAAAGTAAAAAGAGTGCAACATTTAAATCGTTTTTAACAACTGCCAATGTTTTTACTGTAAATGCAGAAGAATTGTTAAAAGCAGCTTGCTGTAATTTGGCAGAAAGTTTCGAAACAAATCCTTCTATAGATGTAAGTTTTTCTGATGCTTTAACAGGAACTAAACAGATACAAATGTTAGGTTTAACAAGTCCGTATTTGTTAATTACACAAGAAAATATTCCTTCAGTAAGAGGAGCATCTCAAGCTTTTGGTTTGACTTTTACGCCAGGAACTTGGGTAGAAAGTATTCAAATTACAAAAGGCGCAGGTTCTGTTGTAAATGGTTATGAAAGTATTTCCGGACAAATAAATGCAGAATTGGTAAAACCAGGTTCAGATGCTAAATTCTTTTTAAATGCATATTCTTCTATAAACGGAAGATTAGAATTAAACACACATTTTAATCAAAAAGTTACTGATAAATGGCAAACAGGTTTGTATGTTCATGGAAATTACAGAGGAGAAAAGTTTGATAAAAATGGAGACAATTTTTTAGATGCTCCATTGTCAAATCAAATAAATGTGATGAATCGTTGGCAATATACAGATGCCGAAAAAGGTTGGGTAAGTTTTATAAATGTTCGTTATTTAAATGATGAAAAACAGACTGGAGAAATCAATTTTAATCCAGAAACAGACAAAGGAACTACAAATGCTTGGGGTAGTGAAATTGACACAAAGCGTTTTGAAACTTCGGCAAAATTAGGCTACGTTTTTCCAGAACTACCTTTTCAAAGTATCGGTTTTCAGTTAGCGTACAGCAATCATCAACAAGACTCTTATTTTGGGTTGAATGGGTATGATATTACTCATGAAAGCGTGTATTCTAATATTATTTTCAATTCGATTATTGGTGATACTAGAAACAAATTTAAAACAGGAATAAGTTACACTTATGATAATTATGATGAATTAGTAAATACCAACGATTATAGTAGAGTAGAGAATTCAGTCGGCGCTTTTTTCGAATATGCGTTCGATAATTTAGAGAATTTTAGTTTAACAGCAGGTTTAAGAATAGATACACATAATTTACTAGGCACATTTGTAACACCAAGATTACATTTAAGATATGTTCCTTGGGAAAAAGGAGTTTTTAGAGCTTCTGTTGGAAGAGGAAAAAGAAGTGCAAATATTTTTGCTGAAAACCAACAATTATTTGCAAGTTCTAGACAAATTAATATTGATAATGTAGGTGGTAATATTTATGGTTTAAATCCAGAAATAGCTTGGAATTATGGAGTTTCTTATCTTCAGAAATTTAATTTTTTAGAAAAAAAAGGAGATATTACTTTCGATTTTTACAGAACTGATTTTAGCAACCAAGTTGTAGTAGATTGGGAAGACCCACAAGCAGTTTCTTTTTACGATTTAGATGGAAAAAGTGTTGCAAATAGTTTTCAAGTTGAAGTAAATTATGAGCTTGCAGAACGTTTTAATTTAAGAACAGCTTACAAATATTTTGATGTTTCTACAGATTTTAAAAGTGGGAATTTGCAGAAGCCAATTCAACCTAAAAATAGGTTTTTTGCCAATCTTTCTTTTGATACTGAAGCAAAAGAAAACGGTTCTCAATGGAAGTTTGATGTCACTTTTAATAACATAGGAAAACAACGTTTGCCAAATACAGCAAGTAATCCTACTCAATATCAATTACAAGCTTTTTCAGACAGTTATCAATTGTTGAATTCACAAATTACAAAGGTGTTTTCAGACAAGTTTGAGATGTACGCAGGAGCAGAAAACTTAACAAACGTTCAACAAAAAAATCCTATTTTAGCAAGTGATAATCCTTTTGGCTCAAATTTTGATACTACAATTGTGTATTCGCCAATTTTTGGACGTGCAGTTTATGCGGGATTAAGATTTAAAATTCAGTAAAATAAAATTATAAAAAATGAAAAAAATAATATTTGTATTCAGTTTATTTTTGATTGGTTTTTCAACACAATCACAAGAAGTAAAAAAGAATAAAAACGCTAGAGTTTCTTTTGAGGTAGATGGTATTTGTGGTATGTGTAAAAAACGAATAGAAACGGCAGCTTTAAAAACAAAAGGTGTAAAGTTTGCAATTTGGAGCGTGGAAACTCATCAATTAAGTGTAATAATGGACGAACGCAAAACAGATGTTTCTAAAATTCAGAAAAAGATTTTAGAAGTTGGGCATGATGTTGTGTTAGAAAAGGATAAAAAACTTATTGCAACTACAGAAGCCTATAATTCTGTACATCCATGTTGTAAATACAGAGATGAGGAAATTATTTTAGACCATCAAGGTGAATTAAAAAAAGTAAAGAAGAACTAAATAAGCTCTTCTTTAAACTAATTGAAATAGGGATTCTGTAAAAAGGATTCCTATTTTTTTTCGTCTTCTATAATTCCCATTCTTTTTGCACGATTTTCCCAAGATTTTCTTGCCAAAGCCTGTAAATCTGCAACATTATCGGTTTCATCCATAATTTCTAAACCAAGTAATGTTTCAATTACATCTTCTTGAGAAACAATACCGCTAACAGAACCGTATTCATCTACCACAAGTGCAATATGTTCTTTTTCTTTAATTAATTTATCAAACAAATCTGGTATAGATAATTCTCTATCAGTAACCAAAATATTTCTTTTTATTGAAGCTAAAGTTTCCTTTCCATTTCCATTTATCATTGCCTCTAATAAATTATCTTTTAGAAAATAGCCAGTAACTGCATCTGGATTTTCAGAAAAAACAGGAATTCTAGAAAAACGCAACTTTTTATGTTCATTGTAAAAAGCTTCTATGGTTTGTGTTTCATCTGCAATTTCTAAAACAACTCTTGGCGTCATTACATCATTTACTTTAATTTCTTTAAAACCAAGTAAATTTCTAATTACTTTACTTTCATTTTCTTTAAAAACACCTTCTTTTTCAGCCATATCAGCCATAACTAAAAAGCTTTCTCTGCTTAAAATACTTCCATGACCTTTTCCTCCAATTAGTTTTGTAGTTAATTGTAAAAGCCATAAAATACCTGTGTATTTTAGTGGGAAAATCATCACTTTTAAAGCTTTCGAAGTAAAGTTAGCCAACTGTTTCCAATAAGTTGCACCAATAGTTTTTGGTATAATTTCTGAAGCAACTAGAATTAAAATCGTCATAATTGTAGAAACGATTCCAACCATTACATCTTCAGTAATTTTAATTCCTAAAATTGTTTTTATTTCTGTACCATACATTTCTGCATAGGCAACTTTTGCTTGTACACCAACTAAAATTGCACCAACTGTGTGTGCAATTGTATTTATAGTTAAAATGGCAATTAATGGTTTGTCTACATCTTTTTTGAAAATTTCTAATTGATTAGCATACTCTAAACCTTCACTTTTTTTAAGATTGATAAAAGTGGGAGTAATACTTAACAAAACGGCTTCTAAAATAGAACACAGAAAAGAGAAAAATATAGAAATTGTAGCGAAAATTATCAGTAATGTCATTTATATAAATTTTGAATGGCAAAGTTACAAAATAAAAAACCTCAAAAATTTCTTTTTGAGGTTTCATTAATTCTTAATTTATATTTTTAGAAAGAATAATTCATTCCAAATAAGTAATAAGATTGTAATTTGTTGTCTACAGTATCGAAAGTTGGAGTTGTTCCAGGAACAGTTAATTCTTCATTTACTGCAATAGCATTGCTTAAAGCTTCTTGTTTGTTTTTACGTAAACCAACTTCGAAACCAACACCAATTCCTTTCCAGATTGTATAACCGAAAGAGTTTGTCCAGGTCCAGTTAGATAAGTCAGAAGATTTATAACTTTGGAAAACAGATAAGTTAGATTTTACACTTAATTTACCATATTTCTTGTTATAATCAGCAACAATTTTAGCACCTAAAGAAGATTCGAAAACTGTATCTCCACTACTAAAAACAAAATTGTAGTTTCCTGGGTGCATAACCACAACAAGGTTGTTAGTTGGTGTCCAAGTTAAACCAGCACCAAAATCTAAATATCCAGGATCGTTAAAGTTGTCTATAATAGTTGTTCTGTATTCAGCTAAAGCAGAAAGTGCCCATTTTTTGTTTAGTCTTTTACCATATAAAGAACTAATTGTAAAAACGTCTGTAGCAGTATCAAAACCTTCATCACCAGCAACACCTTTTTCGTCTAATTTTACCCAACCTAAATTAACAGCAGCAGAATTTCTCCAAAAGAAATCTTCTTCTATTAAATTAGCAAAACCATTAACAGTAATACCAATGTTTCCTGCAGATGCAGTTGGAGCTGTTCTAGAATACCAGTTGTTAAAACCAGAAATACTTCCACCAATTGTACCAAAAGCACCTTTTTTCCAACCTGGAAGTGCATCTATTTTAGCTTGTATAGATTTTGCTTCTTTGTCTAGTTTAGAAATTTCAGCTTTTTTAGTGCTTAATTCTTTTTTTAATTCATCAGCAGTTTGTGCAGTTGCAGAAAAACTAATGCAAACCAATAAAAGTAAGATTGATAATTTTTTCATTTTGTTTAATTTTTATTTTTTAAGCGTGCAAAAGTACACTTTTTCTATTTAGACAACATTATTTTTTGATAAGTCACTTTTTTATGAAAAGAATAACTAACACCTAGCCCAAATTCTTCTCTAAATTGGACTCTTTTAGATGCATTAGAATCTATAATTGTATGAAAAGTAATATTCATATGTATGAATTTATTTACTTTAAAAAATAAATTCATTTGGTATTCTATATCTACGTTTTGTGGTTTGTCTAAATAATCTGAATAAACAGCCAAAATATTTTCAATATCTATATTGTCCATAGCTTCAAATTTGTAATAACCAGAAAAGTTAAAACCTAAACCAAAAGCAGTATTTCTGCCTTCTTCTACACCGAATTTTCCTGAAAATTCATCACTTACAAAAGTATACCTTACTGTTGCGGGCGCAATATTGAAACGAAAATCATCCGATTTTTTCCATAAAATACCAGGTCCAATACTTAAATAAGCTGGTGAGAAAATGTCTGAAACAGGTAAAGCAGGAGTTTGTTTGTAATCGTAACCGCGAGAATATTGGGTTTTAAAGTTGGTGAAAAAAGAGAAAAACCAAAAACCTTCAGACTTTATACCTAAAAGTGAATTGTACTCGATTCTATCGTTTGTTTTTCTGTATCCTTTACCACTTAAATGGCTTAATCCGTAAGCTGTAATTAATTTGTTATCCCAGTTCCATTTTCCTTTTTTGTAGTTAAAATCGTAGTTTACATTTAGACTTCCAGCTACATTGTCTTGTCCACCAGAAACCCAGTTAGAAAAATTAGCTTGATTAAAAAGGAATTTAAATCTACCATGAATTTTCCATTTAGGAATACTATCCTTTTTTTTCTCTTGAGAAAAGAAAATTGTTGAAGAAAGCAATAGTAAAATAAGTAATATTTTTTTCATGAAGCCTTAAAAAGCAAGCTACAAAAATAGTAGTATCAATTATAAAATAAAAATTATTTTTTTGATTTATATAGAGGAACTGTAGAGCAAGCTTCACCAAACATTATAGATTTGGTAATTGGTTGCAGTTTTTCAATCAAAAATGCATAAGCAGAATTAGGAATTGGTTTCTCTGCACAACCTTTTATAATTACAGGTGAATCTGCAAAATCTTTGTAATCTACAAATTGTAACAATTCTTGATAAATAACAGTTTCTAGCAATTCTAAATCTCCAATAACCACTTTATTTGCAAAAGGTGTAATTTCTGCAGCAACTAACATAAATGCCCAAGAAGGAATAATTGCATCTACAGAACAAGATACAGCAACAAAAGTATTTTTATATTGAGACCAATCATGGTTTTTTACGGATGCTCTAAAGTCCGTTTCTTTTAAAATTAATTCTTGAAATAACCAGTCTTTTATATCAAACAAAACTCTTTTCCCTTCAGGATAAATTTCTTCTAAATCGAAGGTTTTTAGCTTGCTATTTGCAACTCTGTTTATAATTTCTTCTTGCATTTTTTACTTTTTAGTCTTAAAGTTTTAACTCATCACTCAAAACTTAACGTTCACAACAATATTATAACATTCCCAATTCTAACTTTGCTTCTTCGCTCATCATTTCTTGAGTCCAAGTTGGGTCGAAAGTAATTTCTACTTCACACTCGTTAATTTGCTTTAAAGACTTTACTTTTTCTTCAACATCTCTTGGTAAAGACTCTGCAACTGGGCAATTTGGCGATGTTAAGGTCATTAATATTTTTGCATTGTTTTCATCAGAAACAAAAACATCGTAAATTAAACCTAATTCGTAGATGTCTACAGGTATTTCTGGATCGTAAATTGTTTTTAAAACATTTACAATTTTATCTCCTATTTCTTCTAATTCTTTATCTGTCATTCTGTATGTTCTTAATTTTATAATTTTGTTTGCTGTGCAATTGCATACATTTTAATTTGCTTAATCATAGAAACTAAACCATTTGCTCTTGTTGGACTTAAATGTTCTTTTAAACCAATTTCATCAATAAAATTAGTTTCGGCAGTTAAGATATCTCCTGGTTTTTGTTCTGAATAAACTCGCAATAATAATGCGGCTATACCTTTTGTTAAAATAGCATCACTATCTGCAGAATACTTTATTTTATCTCCATCTAATTCAGAATACAACCAAACTTTAGATTGGCAACCTTTTATTAAATTTTCATCTAATTTATATTTGTCTTCAATAATTGGTAAAGATTTACCAAGTTCAATTATATATTCATAGCGTTCCATCCAATCATCGAACATCGAAAACTCATCAATAATTTCTTCTTGTATTTCTTTGATAGTCATTTTTAAAACTTATTTTTGCACCTTTAAAAGGTATTTTTTGTAAAGTGCAAAATTACGTATAAAATATAAGAAATGAGTAAATTATTAGCAGTTGGTACAGTAGCTTTTGATGCAATTGAAACACCTTTTGGTAAAACAGATAAAATTTTAGGAGGATCAGGAACTTTTGTAGGATTGGCGGCAAGTCAATTTGGAGTAAAAACAGGCGTTGTTTCTGTTGTTGGTGGAGATTTCCCTCAATCATATATAGATATGATGAATTCTAAAGGAATTAATACTGATGGAATTGAGATTGATAAAAATGGAAAAACATTTTTCTGGAGTGGAAAATATCATAATGATATGAATTCACGTGATACTTTAATTACAGAATTAAATGTTTTAGAAACTTTTACACCAGTTGTACCTGAAAGTTTTAAAGACGCAGGTATTGTAATGTTAGGTAATTTACATCCATTAACACAAGCATCTGTTTTAGACCAAATGTCTAAAAGACCAAAATTAGTAGTTTTAGATACTATGAATTTTTGGATGGACATTGCTTTAGAAGATTTACATACTGTTTTAAAAAGAGTAGATGTTGTTACCATTAATGATGAAGAGGCAAGACAATTATCTGGAGAATATTCTTTAGTAAATGCTGCAAAGAAAATTCATACAATGGGACCAAAATATGTGGTGATTAAAAAAGGAGAACATGGAGCTTTATTATTTAATGAAGGAAAAATGTTTTACGCACCAGCATTACCTTTAGCAGAGGTTTTCGATCCAACAGGAGCAGGAGATACATTTGCAGGAGGTTTTTGTGGGTATTTAGCAAAAACAGAAGACGTTTCTTTCGAGAATATGAAGAACGCAATTATTTACGGCTCTAATTTAGCTTCTTTCTGTGTAGAGAAATTTGGTACAGAACGTATGCAAGAGCTTACAGCAGACGAAGTGAAAAATCGCTTACAAGCGTTTAAAGAATTAACACAATTTGATATAGAGTTATCATAAAAAAAATCCGCGTTTAAAAACGCGGATTTTTATTTTTACAACAGCAAAAAACATAACAACACACAACTAAAAATAAATACCAATGAGTGACGCTATTAAACATGAATGTGGAATTGCACTTGTTCGATTAAAAAAGCCTTTACAATTTTATAAAGATAAATACGGTTCTGCTTTTTACGGAATTAACAAAATGTATTTATTAATGGAAAAACAACACAATCGTGGTCAAGATGGTGCTGGTTTTGCAAGTATAAAGTTCAATATGGAACCTGGTACAAGATACATTAGTAGAGTTCGTTCTAACCAATCGCAACCAATACAAGATATTTTTGCGCAAATAAATGAGCGTTTAAATAATGTTTTAGAAGAAAACCCAGACAAAAAAGACGATGTAGATTGGCAAGAAAAGAATATGCCTTACATAGGAAACTTGTTTTTAGGTCATGTTCGTTATGGAACTTTTGGTAAAAATAGTATCGAAAGTGTGCACCCTTTTTTGCGTCAAAGTAATTGGAAACATCAAAATTTAATAGTTGCTGGTAATTTTAACATGACCAATTCTAAACAATTATTAGAAGAATTAGTAGAATTAGGTCAGCACCCAAAAGAGTTTACAGATACTGTAACTGTAATGGAAAAAATTGGACATTTTTTAGAAGAAGAAGTGTCAAGTTTATATCAACAAGCAAAAATAAAAGGATTTAGCAAGAAAAATGCTTCACCTTTTATTGAAGAAAAATTAGATCTACAGAATGTATTAAAAAGATCTGCAAAAAATTGGGATGGAGGTTATGCAATGGCTGGTTTAGTTGGTCATGGAGATGCTTTTGTTTTAAGAGATCCAAACGGAATTAGACCAACTTATTTTTATGAAGATGAAGAGGTTGTTGTTGTAGCATCGGAAAGACCAGTTATACAAACTGTTTTTAATGTTAAGATTGATGATGTAAAAGAATTAGAAAGAGGACATGCGTTAATTATTAAAAAAAATGGAAAAACTTCTATAGAACCAGTTTTAGATCAAAAAGAAAAAAAATCTTGTTCTTTTGAACGTATTTATTTCTCAAGAGGAAGTGATGCAAGTATATATGAAGAACGTAAAAATTTAGGAAAATTAGTTTTTCCGAAGATTTTAAAATCGATAGATTCAGATATTTCAAATACAGTATTTTCTTACATTCCAAATACTGCAGAAACTTCATTTTATGGAATGACAGAAGCTGCTGAAGATTTATTGAATCAACAAAAAACAGCAAAAATTTTAGCTGGAGGAACAAAATTATCAGCTAAAAAAGTTACAGAAATTTTATCTGAAAGACCGCGTTTCGAGAAAATTGCGATTAAAGATGCAAAATTAAGAACCTTTATTGCAGATGATAGTAGTAGAGATGATTTGGTAGAACATGTTTACGATATTACTTATGGAGTTGTAAAACCAACAGATAATTTAGTAATTATAGACGATAGTATTGTTCGTGGAACAACACTTAAAAAGAGTATAATCAAGATTTTAGATAGATTAAGCCCTAAAAAAATAGTGGTTGTTTCTTCTGCTCCGCAAATTCGTTATCCAGATTGTTATGGAATTGACATGGCAAGAATAGATGCTTTTATTGCATTTAAAGCAGCAATTGAGTTGTTAAAAGATACAAAACAAGAACATATTATAGACGAAGTTTATAAGAAATCTAAAGCTCAACAATCCAAAACAGATGATGATATTGTAAATTTTGTAAAAGAAATTTATAAACCATTTTCTGCGGAAGAAATTTCATCCAAAATAGCAGAAATGCTAAAAACGGAAGATATAAAGGCAGAAGTTGAGGTTATTTATCAATCTATAGAAGGTTTGCATGAAGCCTGTCCAGATAATTTAGGAGATTGGTATTTTACAGGAAATTATCCAACTCCTGGAGGTCATAGAGTAGTAAATCAAGCTTTCATAAATTTCTATGAAGGAAATGATAAGAGAGCTTATTAATTTGTAAAGGAGAGAAATTTTTTATATTTTAGTGAATAAGTGTTTTTAAAGTGTAAGATTAACAAATACATCGTATGTTAAAACAACCGCAAAGAGTTTTATATATTGTTTTATTCTTTGTAACAATATTTACATTTTCACAAACAGGACCAGGTGGAGTGGGTCTAAATGATGGCTCTTCGTCGTTGAAGTTTTGGATAAGAACAGATGCTGGTGTTAGCACTACAGGTTCATTAATTAATGGAATTACAAACTCTGCTGGCGTAACTGCTTTAGATATAAGTGAAACAGGAACTCAAAGACCAACTCTAGTGCCTTCTGCAATAAATGGTTATGATGAAATAAGTTTTTCTGGTTCAAACAGATTAAGAACTGGACTTACCTTAACTACAAGTAATTTTGTTACTAATCAAGCATCTTCCTTTATGGTGGCAAGAGCAGATAATACTACACAAACGTCATCAGTTTATACTACAGATCCTTTGGTTGGAAGTACACGTTTTTCAAATCATATTCCTTGGTCTAATACTGTTTATTATGATTTTGGTACTTGTTGCGGGACAACTGCAAGAATTCAAGTTGGTTCACTTGGTGGGCTAACATCTTATTCTTTATGGACTTATGATGTAAATTCTTCCACAGGTAAACAACTTTATAGAAATGGAACTTTGTTACAAAATAGAGCAGGAGTATCAAGCTATACAAATCACGCAACTCAAAGATTTAATATAGGTGCAAATACCTCTGGTACTAATGGCTTTGTAGGTGATGTTGCAGAAGTAATTGTGTTCAGAGAAAAAATAAATACAGCACAACGTATTATAGTAGATAATTATTTAAGCGCAAAGTTTGGCTTAACTTTAAATGTAAACGATTTTTATAATGAAGATACCTCAGGAGGTAACTTCGATCATAAAGTGGCAGGAATTGGTCAAGCAACAGATGGTACAAATCACACAGATTCTCAAGGAACAGGAATTATTAGAATAAACACACCATCTGCATTAAGTAACGACGATTTTTTATTTTGGGGAGAAGATGTAAAAGATGCCGATTATGATTTTTCTACATCAATACAATACACAGAAAGAATAGATACAAAATGGCGAGTAAGCAAACGTAATAATCTAGGAACAGTTACTGTGTCAGTTGCTGCTACAGATATAGATGTAACAGGAAAAGAATCTTGTGCACCATTAAGGTTAGTAGTAGATAATGACAGCGATTTTTCTAGCATTACAAACACCTATACTTTAACCTTAAGTTCTGGTATTTATTCAGCTACAGGAGTTTCTTTTACAGATAATGATTATTTTACTTTAGAATATACAGATCAAATAGTTTTAGATGGCACTACTGCATACAATGGAGCAGGAACATTAAACAAACCAAATAGAACAGATGATTGTTATAAATTATTAGTAAAAACCAATACATTAACACTGTCAGAAGATGCAGATGTAAGAGAAGTAGAAGTAGAAGCAAGTAGTATTTTAGCAGTAGATTCTGGTTTAAGATTACAAGTAACAAATGGTATAAATAATAGTGGAGATATTAGATTGGTTGGTAATTCTCAATTAGTACAAACACATACTGGTACAAATTTAAATACAGGTTCTGGTAATTTATATGTAGATCAAACTGCAACTACATCTTCAGTTTATCACTCTGGTTATTGGTCATCTCCAGTAAGTGCAACAACTGGTGCACCTTTTTCAATAGATGATGTTTTAAAAGATGGTAATGTGCCAACAGCAGCAACGCCAACTGCAGGAGAAGCAGGTAATATAAATTTTAATGGAGCACATGATGGAAATGCATCAAGTCCCATTCAAATTAGCACAAGATGGTTGGCTACTTTTAATAATGCTGCAGATTGGACACGTTTTGTAAGTCCAACAGCAAACGTTTTAACACCAGGTTTAGGTTGGAATATGAAAAGCGTAGGAGCAAAATTTACCTTTAAAGGAAAACCTAATGATGGAGATTATAGCTATTCTATAACCAAAGATAATTTTAGTTTAATAGGAAACCCATATCCTTCTGCTTTAGATTCACAAGCGTTTATAGATGATAATTCTTCTCAATTTAATGGCATTCTATACATTTATGATAGCTCATCAGATAACACACATGTTAGAGGTGCTTATACAGGAACTTACACCACAATTGTTTCTGGAGTTTCTGTTGGCGGTGGTAGATACTTACCAATAGGGCAAGCATTTTTTATAACAAGAGAAGCCGCAGGTACAGGTTCCTTAACTTTTAAAAATTCTCAAAGAACTTTAGTTAATTTAGGAGATACAGCTGGTTTAGTTGCTAGGAGCTCAATAGAAAACGAGCAAATAGAAAGCAAAGAAATGTCAATTTTAAAAATAGGTTTTAATTTCGATTTATCAAGCACAGAAAAACGTACAAGACAACTTGCAATTGCTTTTAGAGGATTAACAGATAATTACGAAAGTGGCTTTGATGCAGAGATGTGGAGTTTACAACCTACAGATGTTTATTTAACTGTAAAAGACAGAGACAACCCGTTTATAATTACTGGAGTAGAAAATTTTAAAAGCTCATTAGCAGTTCCTTTAGTAGTTCAGTTAGACCAACAAAGAAATGTTACTTTTTCGCTTGATGAAATAAATAATATAAATGCTTCAGTTTATTTGTTAGATAATGATTTGCAAAAATTATATAGTCTAGATAATGGACCACAAGTTTTAAATTTACCTGAAGGAAAATATACAGATCGATTCTCTATTGTTTTTTCGAAAAAAATATTAAGCAATGTTAATAGTGAAGTAAATGAAAATTTGATAACTATTTTCGAAAGTGCTAAAGGTCAATTAACTATTAAAAATACTTCTAACTTAAATATTGAAACAATTAAATTGTACAATTTATTAGGAGTTGAGGTAAAAAGTTATGATATAAAAACAAATGTAGAAGAATTAAATTTAGACATAAGCAAAATTTCTAAAGCACTTTACATTGTTACTTTAAAAACAGATAAAGGAATTATTAATAAAAAAATAATTCTAAAATAATTTCTTAAGAAGAATTTTTAATTAACATTTTAAATGTAAAAAGCATCCAATTTATTCTGAATTTATTTCAGTAATTGGATGCTTTTAATATTTTGTATAACCTTTTTTCTAACCTAAATAAGTTCTTAACATTTGTGTTTTAGATTTTGTTTGCAACCTTCTTATAGCTTTTTGTTTTAATTGTCTCACTCTTTCTCTAGATAAATCGAATTCTTCACCAATTTCAGTTAAACTAGAAGCAACTTCATTTCCAATACCATAGTACATTTTAATTACTTTAGCTTCTTTAAAAGTTAAGGTATTTAATGCTCTGTCAATTTCAATACTTAAAGATTGTTTCATTAATTCTTTGTCTGGTTTAGGAGACTCATCAAACTGCAAAACGTTGTATAAATTAGAATCTTCACCATCTTTAAAAGGAGCATCCATAGAAACGTGTCTTCCAGAATTTTTTAAAGACTGCGCAACTTCAGTTTCTGTCATGTCTAATTGCTTTGCAATTTCTTTATTTGTAGGAAAACGTTGTTCATTTTGCTCTAATCTAGCATACACTTTCTTTATTTTACTAATACTACCAATTTTATTTAAAGGTAAACGTACAATTCTAGATTGCTCTGCTAATGCAGACATTATAGACTGACGAATCCACCAAACAGCATAAGAAATAAACTTAAAACCTCTAGTTTCATCAAAGCGTTTTGCTGCTTTTACCAAACCTAAATTCCCTTCATTTATTAAATCGGATAATTTTAAACCTTGTCCTTGGTATTGTTTAGCTACAGAAACAACAAATCTTAAATTTGCGCTAACAAGTGCATCCAAAGCTCTACCATCTCCTTTTTTAATTTTCAAAGCTAATTCTACTTCTTCATCAGCAGTAATAAGCCCAATTTTACTAATTTCTTGAAAATATTTTTCTAAAGATTTTGCGTCACGATTGGTTACTTGTTTTACAATTTTAAGTTGTCTCATATATAAATTTTGATTTTAGGATTATTAAAAAAATACAATAGTTTTTTTGAAAGAAGAATTCTTTTCAAAAAATAATGCGAGCTAAAAAGCAATGAATAAAAATTTACTAGAAAACAGAAATATTAAAATGATAAGATTGATTCTTTGTAACTATTAAACCAATATTATTTCTGAAGTAAATTGAAGTGTTTTGCATGAACTTACAATATACGAAAAAACGAACGGTTTTAAGCATAAATCGTTCGTTTTCTTTTGATTTTGTTCAAAATTGAATAAAAAAGTCAATTTTATTGAATTTTTTACTTTTTACTTTCCTTCATTTAAAAAAGGATAATCTGTATAGCCTCTAGCAGTTCCACCACCAAATAAAGTGTGGTTGTCGCTAATTTCATTCATTTCAGCATTTAATTCTACACGTTTTGGATAATCTGGATTTGTTAAAAATTTTCTACCAAAACCAACCAAATCAACTGAATTATTACCTAATAAATCGTTTGCTTGTTCTGGAGTTTTATTTCCTGTTGCAATAATAGTTTTGCTGAAATTTTCTCTTAATTGAACTCTAAAATCATTCGGAATTTCAGGAGCATCCGCCCAATCTGCTTCACATAAATGAATATAAGTTACACCAATTCTTTCTAATTTTTTTGCTGCAATTTGTATGGTTTCTAAAATTTCAGGATCGGTCATGTCTTTAAAACTGATAAAAGGAGATAAACGAACACCTGTTTTTTCTGTGCCTACTTCTTTAGCAACTGCTTCTGTAATTTTAGTTAAAATGCAGACTCTGTTTTCTTTGCTTCCTCCATAATTGTCAGTTCTTTCGTTAGAATTACTTCGTAAAAATTGGTCTATTAAATAGCCATTTGCACCATGAATTTCTACACCATCAAAACCTGCTTCAATGGCATTTTTTGCACCAATTCTAAATTCTTCAATCACTTGGTTAATGTCTTCCTGCGTCATTTCTCTTGGTTCTTCCACAGGAACAAAAGTTGCATCTCCATTTGGAGAGCCATCAAAAATATAAACAGTTGTTTCTTTTGCAATTTTTGCTGATGGCGCAATTGGTTGTAAACCATTTACTTTAGAACTCGAAACACGACCAACATGCCATAATTGTAAAAAGATTTTACTTCCTTTTTTATGAACTTCGTCAGTTACTAATCTCCAACCATCAATTTGTTCTTGTGTGTAAATTCCTGGTGTTTTTGCATAGCCCATTCCTTGCATAGAAACTTGTGTTGCTTCTGTAATTATAATTCCTGCAGATGCTCTTTGTCCATAATATTCTGCCATTAATTTATTAGGAACATCACCAGGTTGAGATGCTCTAGAACGTGTCATTGGCGCCATTAAAAAACGGTTTTCTAAAGAAATTCCGTTCATGTTATAAGGAGTAAAAAGTGTATTTTTCATAATTATTATTTTTTAAATTCTACAGTGGTAAATAGTAATGTAGATGTACCAATGTTTTCTAAATTGTGTATAAAGTAATTACTTTCGTTTAAATCGTTAAAGTAACTAACGTCGTTTTTTTTATATTCTGTTTCATCTATTCTTCCATCACTATAAAAAGATCTTGATTTTCCAGCAGTAATTGCTGTATAAAAATACGGTTTGGAATGTTTGTGAAAAGGTAAAGATTTTCCTGCCAATAATTGAATATTCCAAACTTTAAAAGTATCGGTTTCTAATAATAATTGTTCGCCAACAACTTCGTTATTTTCTGCAATTTTTAGCGCTTCTTTTAATTCATCTGTCCAAAAAGAACTCCAATTTCCTTTTTTATTAATTTCTATAGTTTTCATTATTATTCCTGATTTTTAGCCCTGATTGAGCGGTTTGTCTGAAATCCTTTTTGCTATTTCTGCAAAAAGATTGAGTAGCGAAAGCAGGTTCCTGGCTTCTAATTATTAAACTTGAATTCAGAATTATCTTCAGGCGTATTTGGGTCGTCTTTTACCATATTTGCAATTTCATCTTTACGCATAAACACAACTCCTGTGTGCTCTTTTGCGTATTTTATAAATTGATCTACTGCATTTACAACTGCTGGAGCTCCACCAATTCTATCGTGCATACTTATAGACATCATGCGTCTTTTTGTTGCGCCTTCTTTGTATAATTGATCAAATTCCATTTTTAATTGTGCTAAATGTTGGTCTGGACTCCAATTTTTTCCTTCGATATTTACAATGTCGTTATTTCTTAAAGTGTAAGGCATTACCACAAAGTTTTTGCCTCTAACTTTTGTCACGAAAGGCTCGTCTCTACTTAAATCGTCTATATGATATAAGAAATCTAATTCCTGCAAAACTTTTAATGTATTTACACCTCTTCGCAACCAATTTGCATTATAACCACGACCTCTTTGGCCTGTGATTGCTTCTACTGTGTCAATTCCTTTTTTGATGAAATCTAGTTCGTCTTTATAACTTAAATTCCATTGATCTTTCCAAGCAATACCATGTGCAGCAATTTCATGACCACCATTTGCAATGGCTTTTGCAACATCTGGATATTTTATAGCAGCTTCACCAACGACATGTGAAGTAACATGAATGTCGTGTTTTTTCCAAAGGTTTAACATTCTGTAAACTCCTTCTTTTGCTCCATAACGAAACCAACTTTCTGCTGGCATATCTACGTTTCCCAATGGTAATGGATTTCCAGAAAAAGGACTTTCTGCACCTTCTGGTTGTCCACCAGTTTCAAACTGCATAGATACTGAAATAACCAATTGCGCTCCATTTGGCCAATAGCTTTTTCCGTTCTTAATTTGATTACTTAATTCCTTTTTAGCATCACAAGCAGAAAATGTTATGAGTATAATAGCAGCTACTGTTTTGTATAATGTTTTCATTTTTTAAATTTATTTCCTTTATAATTACAGTACAAAATTAGAGTAGAAGAACACAAAGGGTGTTGTATAAATACATTGTATATTTGTATAAAACCATTAAAGTGTGATTAAAAGATTTACAATTTTAAAATCTATTGATATTGTTGAGTTTGAAGCTGAAAAAACTTGGGGATATCCAAAGCACAAACACAATTTTTTTGAACTTACCTTTATCTTAAAAGGAAAGGGAAAGCATGTGTTTAACGATAGTGATGTTACTTACGAAAAAGGAGATGTTTTCTTTTTAACACCTAAAGACGAACACGAATTTCTGGTGGAAGAACCTTCTAAATTTGGAATTTTAAAATTTACAGAACAACTTTTTTTAGAAAACACAAGCTTTAATACAGATAAAGATTTAAAGGCACAAGTTGAAGAAATTATTTTTAATGCTTCAATTTCAGATAAAAGTATAAACGCCTATAAAGAAGATAAAAAGCAATTATTGTATTTGTATAAAATGATTAAAACGGAATTAGAAAACCCTAATTTACGTAGTAGAAATATAATATTAGAACTCTTTGGAGCGCTTTTATTAATTATTTCTAGAAATTTAATTTCGAATGTAGATTATTTATCGAACCCAATTTTATCAGAAAAAGAAAAAATTGAAAACATTTTAGGATACATAAGATTGCATCTTTTTGATGCTGATAAAATGAAAATTAAAGCGTTGGCAGATACCTTTAATATGTCTGCAAATTACATTAGCATTTACGTAAAAAAGCAGACAGGAATTTCCATTAAAGACTATATTATAAAATCGAAATTAAAATTAGCGGAAAGACTTTTAAAAGAAAGTAATTTGAATATTACCCAAATTGCCGCAAAAACTGGTTTTGTAGATGTGAGTCATTTTAGTAAAATATTTAAAAATAAATACGGAAAAAGACCAAGCGAATATTACAAAAAATAAAAACCCTTTAAGAAAATCTTAAAGGGTTTTATGTGAATTTAAAACTTTAAAGTAACTCCAACTAAGAAGTTTCTTGTGGCTTGTGGGTAATAACCTGCACCATCTACTGTTGTTGTAGTTCCTGGTGAAGACCAAGTATCATCATAAGTATAATAGTAACCTCTGTCTACATATTCTTTGTTAAAAATATTATTTACCAAAGCAGAGAATACAATTGATTTAAAAATCTTGTTTGGTTCTATCTCATAAACAATATTTAAATCTGAAGTGAAAAATCCGTCTAAAACATCATTATCGGAAATTGCACTGTTAAAATTACTCATGTATTGTTTGCCAACATATTTAGATAAAAATGTAAACTGTAAATTCTCGATAGGTTTAAATACAAACATGTTTCCAACAACAACATCTGGTGAAAATGAAAGGTTTGTATTTCCTAAAGATTCTGGAGTTGTATTGCCATCTCTAGTAATAAAGAAGTCTCTATTTTTATTTGAACTAAATGCCGCATTTGGTTTTATAGAGAATTTTTCTGAAAGTGTAATATCTGCATCAATTTCCAAACCTAATCTGTAACTGCTACCAGAAGTTGCTCTAATTGGTGCGCCAACATCATCTAAAGCACCTGTTAAAACTAACTGATTCTTATAATCCATATAATAGATATTGGTGTTTAATTTAATGTTTTCACTTTTTAAACGCCAACCAAATTCTAAATCGTTTAGAGTTTCAGGAGTTGTAACTCCACCCTCGAAATCGTTTCTATTTGGCTCTCTATTAGCAACTGCAAAAGAAGTATATAAATTATTATTTGGGTTAATTTTATAGGTAAGCCCAAATTTAGGATTAAAGAAACTAAAATCTGTGTTTACATCAATTGCAGCATTTTTAGAAGTAATTCCTTTAGTTTGATAACCAACAAATCTTCCTTGTAAATCTGCGTAAGCAGCTAATTTATCAGAAATATCAAAAGTTGCTTTTGCAAAGATTGAAAAGTCCGTTTTCTTTGCATCAGAAAAATAATAGCGATCTCTAATATTGGTATTTGGTGCTAAATCTTCTCCCCAAATTACTTCTCCAAAATGATCTCCAGAATAATTAGAATACGAAATTCCTGATATAAAATTTAGTTTATCAGTTTTATAATTTGTGTTGAAATTTACCACGTAAAAATCATTATCTAACCAACGTCTTACAATTACATCTGTTCCATCAACAATTAAATTATTAAAATCTGCTGCATCTTCATCTTCTTTATATTGCTCGAAAAATCCAGATCCTTTTGTGTAATTCAAACCAAGGTTTGTAGACCAATTTTTGTTCAATTTTTCATTCCAATGTAATTGATAATGATTCTGATTGTAATCATCAACTTCATTTTCATAAGTATAAGGATTCTGTCTTCTATTTTCTTTTAATTGTGTTGCAGTTAAACCTTCCCAAGCTTGGTAAGTTTTCTCTTTTCCACCAAAGGTTATTGCTTTTATCAACGTATTTTCATCAGAATAACTTCCTTGTAAATAATAAGATTTTAAGTCGGCAAAAGCTCTGTCTACATAACCATCTGAATAAATATTAGACAAACGTCCTGCAACTTCTATGTTGTTGTTCAGTTTTCCAGTACTAAATTTTACAGTATGTTTTCTAGTTCCAAAAGAACCAAAAGAGTTCGAAATTTCTGCAGAAGGTTCTTCTGAAACTGCATCTGTTAAAATATTTAAACTTGCTCCAAAAGCACCAGAACCATTTGTAGAGGTTCCAACACCACGTTGCAGTTGTAAATTTTGAGTTGAGGAAGCAAAATCACCTAAATTCACCCAAAAAGAACCATGACTTTCTGCGTCGTTATAAGGAATTCCGTTTACAGTAACATTAATTCGTTCTCCGTTAGAACCACGAACGCTCATGTACGTATAACCAACTCCAGCTCCAGCATCTGAAGAAGAAACCACAGAAGGCATATAGTTTAGTAATACAGGAATATCCTGACCTAAATTACGTTTTGCAATTTCCTTTTTAGAAAGGTTCGAAAAAGTTACAGGAACATCTGCATTTACACGAACTGCAGAAACCAAAACTTCTTCTAAAACAGTTGCATCTGGATTTAATTGAATTACATATTCTTCATTTTTAGAAATTGTAATTTTTTCAGAAATTGTTTTGTAACCAATAAACGAAACTTCAATTGTGTAAACTCCTTTAGAAAGTTCTAAAGTAAATTTACCCTCAAAATCGGTGGAAGTTCCTTTTTTAGTTTCTTTAACTAAAATTGTTGCTCCTGGCAAAGGTTGTTTGTCTTCATCTACTACTTTTCCTGTGAGTGTAAATGACTGGGCGTTTACAAGTATACTTGTAAACAAGAATAAAAAAAAGATATTTTTTTTCATTTTAAAAATTTTAAAACGAATAAAAAGAGGTAATTATTCTTGTAATTAATATTGAATAATTAGTTATTACAACTTAAAAAAAGTTGCTTTTTTCCTAAACAGCATTACCTGTTCTAGGTTCAATGGGTATGATCTCAGCCGATTAAAGCACCCCTTTATGAGAACGTGGCAAAGGTAATTTGGTTTTTTGAATTACAAAACAACTAAATCATTTTTTTGTAGATTTGATTGTAATAAAAAATAACATGAAGACTTTAGACGGATTAGAAACTTGGCATGCATTTGTAAAAAATAAAAATCATGAAAATTTAAGTGATTTTATAGCAGATGATGCAGTTTTGTATTCGCCTGTAGTTTTTAAACCAATTGAAGGCGGTTTTATGGTTGGTATGTATTTAATGGCGGCTGCAGAAATTATTGCAAATAATAAATTTAAATATGTAAGAGAATTGTGCGATGATGAGAACGCTTTTTTAGAGTTCAAAACAGAAATAAACGGAATTACAGTAGAAGGAATTGACATGATTAAATTTACCAAAGAAGGGAAATTAAAAGAAATTAAAGTAATGATTCGTCCTTTAAAAGCCGTGAATATTGTGCATCAAAAAATGGGGGAATATTTACAAAAAATGAATTCTTAATTTTATTTGAAGCTATTTCCAGCTTTCACTACTCGCTTTTTTTATTCAGAAAAAGAATTAAAAAGAGCTCAAACAAACCGTTCAATCTGGGCTAAACCTGTTTGCCAGGGTATTAGAACCTTAATCTAATTTAGGTTTTTTACGAAGTATTTTTTTAAGAGAAGTCCTTTTATTGTTTTCAATACCTTTTTTAACAGAAGCTTTGCTTGGTTTTGTTTTGCGCCTTTTTTTTGGACGAATTAAATTCGTTTTAATCAATTCTAAAAAACGTTTAATTGCAATTTCTTTATTTCTGTGTTGCGAGCGCGTTTCTTCGCAAAAGAGAATAAGCGAGTTATCTTTCGTTAATTTAGACGAAAGTTTGTTTTTTAAAATCTCTTTTTCATTATCGTTTAAGGATTCAGAATTCTCTAAATCAAAAGTCAATTCAATTTTAGAAGACGTTTTATTTACGTGTTGTCCTCCTGCGCCAGAACTTCTAATGGCTTTAAAATTTAACTCTTTTATGATGTTTTCTGAGTTCATTTTTTTGACTTATAGAGAGAAAAAATAAAGAAAACAGAGAGCTTCTTATATTTTTTCTAAATCTTTTTTTTTAAATAACAACAAACAAGTCTTGTTTCTTGATTCTAAGAGCGAAAGCGGTCTTGTATCTTTTACCTAATAATCATAGGAGTTTCCAAAATCACCCGAGTTTTGATGTAAAAAATGCATATCTAAATCTTGTAAAGTATCAGAAAAAGAATGTAAATTTTTCTTTTCGTTTAAGATTTTATCAATAGCTTTTGTAGCTTTATTAAAACGAGTTTCTTTATCACCTTTTAATAGAATATAGTTTTTATTATGGCTTTTTAAAGCATTTTCGAAAGCAGTAAACATTTCTAAACGTAATTCTGGTCTGTCTCGTAAATCGTCTTCTTCCCAAGGCGTATCTATGTATGTCAATAAATATAAATCGTACTGATTCTCTTTGGCAGCTTCATCTAATTCTTTTTCAACAAATCCGCCGTAATATTCTTCTGAATACACTTTAGTTTCTAATAAATCTGTGTCGCAAATTAAAATTTTATCGGCTTTTTTTGCCAACGAATTTTCTAATTTCATTTGCCCAATAGCAATTGGTAACAAATCATCTTTTTCACAAGTTTTACGCTCGTTATTCCATTTGTCTTGTAAATATTCACGTGCAAATTCTGGAGCCCAAACTGTGTTGTAATGACGAGATAGTTGTTTAGAAAGTGTTGTTTTTCCTGTAGATTCTGGCCCAAATAAAACAATCTTTACGAGATTGATTGGCTCTTGTTTAAGTTCTTTTTCCATGCTAAATAACCAAATATTGCTATAAATGTAAATCCGAAATATTGCAGACTTGTAAATGTAAAACCTTTATAGAAATATAAAGGTACAGAAATGATGTCTCCTAGAATCCAAAACAACCAATTTTCTATTTTACGTTTTGCCATTAACCACATTCCAACAAAGAAAATTGCGGTTGTAATGGTGTCTGCATATGCTACCCAACTTGTCCATTTATCAAAATAATTATAAACAGCATAAACAAAAATTAAGGTAGCAATAAATATAAATACAGATGTTTTTTTCTCTTTAGTAGTTGTCCAAGAAATTGGTGTAACATGGGTTTCATCAACTTTACGAGTCCAAATATACCAACCATAAACACTCATAATAAAATAGTACCCATTAATCATCATGTCTCCTAAAAGTTCCCATTTAAAAAGCAGATATACAAAAATTGCTGTACTAATCATTCCTGTAGGAAAAACCCAAATTTTGTTCTGTTTAGAAAACCATACAGATAAAAAACCAAAAATAACGGCAACAATTTCTAATGTAGTTTCTGTGGTAGAATAGGTTTTATATTGTCCAAAAAGGAAATCGAAAATTTCTTGCATTTAGTTTAATTTAATATGATTAAAAAAGCTTTCATCATTTTCAAAAGCAGTTCCAATAACTACTAAATCTGCGCCAGCATTAAAAGCTTTATCTAATTGTTTTTTAGAACGAATTCCACCGCCAATAATTAATGGAATTGATAATTCATCAGAAATTGTCTTAATAATTTCTTCATTCACAGGAACTTTTGCACCACTTCCAGCTTCTAGATAAATGAGTTTTTTTCCAGAAAATTCACCAGCTAAAGCAGTGTTTAAAATGAGTTCAATATTTTTTTGAGCAATTGGTTTTGTGTTGCTTACTTTTTGAGTTGCTGTTTCTTTTTCGCCATCAATTAAAATATAACCTGTTGGTAAAATTTCTAAAGATGAGTTCTTTAAAATAGGCGCAGCAGCAATTTGTTGTTCTATTAAATATTCAGGATTTCTACCAGAAATCAAACTTAAAAAAAGAATTGCGTCTGCTTTATTAGTGATTTGTTTTACATCACCAGGAAATAAAATAACAGGTAATTTTGTTACTTTTTTAATTGCTAAAACAACTTTTTCAGTATCGTTATTTATATCCGTACTTCCACCAACAAAAATATGTGTTGTAATTGATTGATGTACTTTCTTAAAAAAAGAAGGAATATTTTCCACATCAATTTTTTCAGGATCAATTAAAACTGCGAGCAGTTTTTGTCCTTCTTGTTTAGCGTGTATAATGTTTTGGTAGAGATTCACAATTGCGAAAATACAAACTTTGCTACTTTGTTACTTTTAACTTTGTAACTTATTTTAAAAAGCAAAAACACAAGTAAAACCTTCAAACTCTAAAAAATGAATCTCATAACTAGCTATTTCTCCTTCATATCTAATTTCTCCAGAGGTTTTTTTATCAGCAAACTTAAAATCTTCTATATAGATATGATGTAAAAAAAGGAGTTTTTTCTTTCCGTAAATTTTATACAAACTCTCTTTTGCTCCCCAAACAATGGTTAATTTACTAACCAAAGCATCATGATTTGCAATGGTTTTGTATTCTTCAAAAGGAGTAAATTTATGCGCTATTTTTAAGATTTTATCTCGTTGTTTTTCAATGTCAATTCCAACAGGAACTTCATTAGAAATAATAATTCCAGAAAAAATAAAAGAATGTGTAATAGAAATGTGTTTGCCGTCTTTTAAATGCGGTTTTCCAAATTCATCATACACTAAATCCATATCAGAATAACCAGCTTCTTTCAATAAATGGCGTACACTTAAAAATCCTCTTTGGTGTAGTTCAGATTTCATTGAGTGGAAGCGAGTTGAACTATTTTTAGAAAGAGAGATTCCTTCAGCTAAATCAGCTACAGATTCTTCAATCTTCCAAATCAGTACTTTAGTTGTTTCGTTAACCGTTAATCTTTTGTAAAGAGCCATATTTTTTAATTTCTATGTCGTAACTTTGCAGTCGCAAAAAATAGAATATAAATATACACAATATGAGCAAAACAACAGCTTACGTACCAAACAAAGTTAAAGATATTTCTTTAGCAGCTTGGGGAAGAAAAGAAATAAACTTGGCGGAAGCAGAAATGCCAGGCTTAATGTCTTTAAGAGAAGAATATAAAAACGAGCAACCTCTAAAAGGTGCAAGAATTGCAGGATGTCTTCACATGACTATTCAAACTGCAGTTTTAATTGAAACTTTACAAGCTTTAGGAGCAGAAGTTACTTGGAGTTCTTGTAATATTTTCTCTACACAAGATCAAGCTGCAGCTGCAATTGCTGAAGCTGGAACTGCTGTGTATGCATGGAAAGATATGACAGAAGAAGAATTCGACTGGTGTATAGAGCAGACTTTATTTTTTGGAGAAGACAAAAAACCATTAAATATGATTTTAGATGATGGTGGAGATTTAACAAACATGGTTTTAGATAAATATCCAGAATTAGCAGCAGGAATTAATGGTTTATCAGAAGAAACTACAACAGGAGTTCACAGACTTTACGAAAGAGTAAAAAACGGAACTTTACCAATGCCTGCAATTAATGTAAACGATTCTGTAACAAAATCTAAATTCGATAACAAATATGGTTGTAAAGAATCTGCTGTAGATGCAATTCGTAGAGCAACAGATATTATGTTAGCAGGAAAACGTGTTACAGTTTGTGGTTACGGAGATGTTGGTAAAGGTACAGCAGCTTCTTTTAAAGGAGCAGGTTCTATTGTAACTGTTACAGAAATAGACCCAATTTGTGCGTTACAAGCAGCAATGGATGGTTTTGAAGTGAAGCGTTTAGAAACTGTTGTTGGTAATTCAGACATTATTATTACAACTACAGGTAACAAAGATATTATACAAGGTCGTCATTTCGAAGCAATGAAAGACAAGGTTATTGTTTGTAATATTGGACATTTCGATAACGAAATTGATATGGCTTGGTTAAACGGAAACCACGGAAACACTAAAGATACTATCAAACCTCAAGTTGATAAATACAACATCGACGGAAAAGATATTATTATTCTTGCAGAAGGACGTTTGGTAAATTTAGGTTGTGCAACAGGTCACCCAAGTTTTGTAATGTCTAACTCATTTACAAACCAAACTTTGGCACAAATCGAACTTTGGAAAAACGCAGATGCTTATGGTAATGACGTTTATATGTTGCCAAAACATTTAGATGAAAAAGTAGCAAAATTACATTTAGCTAAAATAGGAGTAGAGCTTACAGAATTAAGAGATGAACAAGCTTCTTATATAGGTGTAACAGTAGATGGTCCTTATAAGCCAGAACACTACAGATACTAAAAATAGTTGTCATTGCAAGTTAGTAATGACGTGGTAATCTCATTTTAGATTGTAAAATATTATAAAAACCCTTGCATTCATTTGTAAGGGTTTTTTTTGGGCGTTTAAACAGTCTATCCATTATATCTTTTTTATAAAAAAATAAAAAAGGATGCCGTTTCTATCCTTAACGCGAGTTCGTATTAATTGAAAGAGTTTCATCAATTTTAATTATCTTTCAAAAAAACTAAATCTAAATGCAAAAACTAAATATTTCAGTGGTTGAAAACCAATTAGAAGAAATGGAAAGTTATCTTCCAAACTGTGAAAGTATAAACGCAAAAATTTCCAAAGCAAATGTAGCTTGGCATTTAGACCATAATTTAAAAGTTATAAATTCTGTTGTAAAAGTGATGCATGAATCTGACCCAAATTTATATAAAGATAATTTTAGTTTTTTAGGAAAAGTCTTATTAAAGTTCAACTTTTTTCCAAAAGGAAAAGCGAAAGCACCCAAACATGTAATGCCTCCTGAAATTGTTTCAAAAGAAGACATTATTTCTCAATTGGCTTTAGCAAAAAAGAATCTAAAAGAAATAGAAAATTTAGATAAAAATGCACATTTTAAACATCCACTTTTTGGCAATGTAAACAAAGCAAGAGTTTTAACATTCTTAAAAGCGCATACAAATCATCATTTAAAAATTGTAAAGAGTATTTTAAAATAGTTATTTTGCAACAGCTTAATCAACTAAAATGCAACCAACCAAAAAAATAGGATTACTTCTTGGTCCGCTTTTATTTTTCTTAATTCAGTTTTTACCAATAACATTAGTTACAGATAAAGCAGATGCAGTAATTGCAGTAGCTATTTGGATGGTAATTTGGTGGATTACTGAAACTGTAAATATTGCAGTTACAGCATTACTACCTTTAATACTTTTTCCGCTTTTAAAAGTGATGGAAATTGCAGATGTTGGCGCCAATTACGGAAGTCCGATTATCTTTTTATTTTTTGGTGGTTTTATTTTGGCTCTAGCTTTAGAAAAAGTTAGTTTACACAAAAGAATTGCATTAAATATTGTAAAACTTACAGGAACAACACCTAATAAAGTGGTATTAGGTTTTATGTTAGCCACTGCTTTTATGAGTATGTGGATTAGCAATACAGCCTCTACAGTTGTAATGTTACCAATTGCAATATCTGTAATTAGACTTTTAATAAAAGATGAAGATGGTTTTACAAAAGGCGATAAAAATTTTGCATTAAGCATTATGTTAGGTATCGCTTTTGCTGCAAATGCTGGTGGAATTGCAACAGTTATTGGAACACCTCCAAATTCTGTTTTAATTGGGCTTTTAGAAAATCAATACAACATTCAAATTTCCTTTTTAACATGGATGAGTTTTGGTTTGCCTTTCTCTTTATTAATGTTAACTGCAGTGTATTTTGTACTAGTAAAATGGATGTTTCCTTGTAAAGATATTTTATTTACAGCATCAGGTAATGTTATTGATGATGAAATTAAAAAACTAGGAAAGATATCTAATGAAGAAAAAAGAGTATTAACCATTTTTGCAATTACAGTCTCACTTTGGATTACAAGAACAATTATCAATAGTATATTTCCAGGGTTAAAATTATCAGATACTATTATCAGTTTAATTGGTGCAGTTTCTTTATTTGCAATTCCTATGAATTTTAAAAAAGGAAATTTTATTTTAGAATGGAAAGACACAGAAAAACTTGCCTGGGGAATTTTAATTTTATTTGGTGGAGGTTTAGCACTTGCAAAAGGAATGGCTTCAAGTGGTTTAGTTGATGTAATTACAGAAACAATTTCATCAGGAAATTTACCAGTTTTACTAACAGTTTCTTTATTAATTTTATTGATGTTGTTTATGACTGAATTAATGAGTAATGTGGCTTTGGTTGCAGTTTTAGCGCCAGTTGTTGCAGGAATTGCAATTGGGTTAAATATTCCTATTTTAAACTTATTAATTCCTGTTACAATGGCAAGTAGTTGCGCATTTATGTTGCCAATGGCAACACCGCCAAATGCCATTGTTTTTGCTAGTGGTTATGTAAAAGTAAATCAAATGGTAAGAGCAGGAATTTTCTTAAATTTAATAGCAGTTGGTTTGTTAATATTGTATTATCAGTTTGTTATTCCTTTATTTTTTTAAACTAATTTATCATTTTATGTAAACTTTAAAATTCTAAAATAGAAAAAGAAAGAATTTCTATTAAGTAGAATGAATATTGTTTATCTGTTTTAATTAAAATATGTCTAAATATTCGTTATTTTTACTTCAACCGAAAAAATAATGAAGAGAAACAGAAGAAGTTTCACTTTTTAAAATAATTACGTTGTATGTCTTCTAAACCCTCTTTATATTCTTTAATGAACCATTCTTACTATTTAACAGTAACAAGGTTTATAAGTGCAAACGGATTTAAAATTGCAAGATCTAGTGTAAGAAATGCATTACAAAAAGTTGAAGGAGTTTTAGATTTATCTAAATTTCATGAACTTTTAAGTATTTTTTTTTCAGATATATTGGTTATCCAAATTGATCCAGAAATAAATACTTTAGATTATGTAATTACACCTTGTTTTTTATTAAAAACAAATGGGAATGAATTTTTTATTTACGTTGTTTTAAAAATTGAAGGTGATAAAGTTTTTATTTTTGAACAAGACAAAAAAGATTTCACTATTTCTACGGATGAGTTTTTAACATTATTAAAAGGATCTATTGTAATTCTTAAAGAAGAGGAAACATATAAACCTTCAGAAAAAGTTTTAAAAGAATACTATGAAGAACAAGAAGAAGACAAAACTTATAAAAACAATATAAGAGTAATAGAAGATTTTATATCGGAAAAAGAATGTAAAGAAATTATAGACTTTTGTGAAAAAAGTAACTCGTTTCAACGAAGCAAAGTAAATAGTGGTTCTGGCACTAAAGTATCTGTAAACAGAACAAGTAGTTCTGCTATGATAGAAAAAGATGAAATTATGCCAATTATTTCAACTTTAAAGAAAAAAGTAGCTGATTTTTTAGAGTGTAGTATTGCTAATATTGAAAGTTTACAATGTGTACGTTATTATAAAACAGAATCATTTAATCCTCATTTTGATGCCTACGTTACAAAACGAAAACTAACTTGTCTTTTATACTTAAATGATGATTTTTCTGGAGGTGAAACTTACTTTCCTGAAATCGATTTTGGTGTTTCTCCAAAAGTAGGAAGGCTCTTAATATTCGAAAATTTAGATGAGAAAGACAACGTTATAATGCAGTCATTTCATCAAGGTTCATCAATAATAGATGGTGTAAAATATGCGTGTAATATTTGGATTGAAGATTAAGTATTTTACTTTCTTATAAGGCTAAAGTGTCCTTTTCTAATTCTTGTATTTCCATTTAAATCAACTAGTTCGGCAATAAACCAATAATCGTTTGTAGATGTTTTATTTCCATTATAATATCCGTCCCAACCTACATCATTTATAGAAAATGTTTTAATCAGTTTTCCGAATCTATCAAAAACACTTACTTTTCCGCTTTCATAAAAGGTTTTACTAATTCCTTTAATTTGCCAAAAGTCATTTTTTCCATCACCATTTGGTGTAAAAAAGTTTGAAAAACTTAATAAAGAAACATCAAAACTTACAGGGCTGCAACCATTTTTATCATTAACTTCAAGAGTATAAACACCACCATCTAGGTTATTAAAAAATGGTTCATCTTGGTAATCTCTAATAATGTTAGAAGTCTTATCTAAAAGCCTAAATTCATAATTTCCTAAACCCAAATCGCTTGTGTTAATTTCTATACTGTTGTTTTCAGAATCATCTACAACTTTTAGGTCGTTAAAGTTTATTGTTGATGGAGAAGATTCTTTAACGAGAATCTGTTTCTCTATTGATTCGCAACCATAAATAGATGTTGCAATTACTTTGTATAGACCACCTTTGGTAACTTCTAATGTTGGTTGTTTTCCTAAAATAGTATTGTTTTCATCTCTCCAAGTATAGCTATTTATACCATTTGGTTTTTCTATGCTTATTTTTAATTGAGGGTTATTATTCATACAAATAATGTCTTCATCAATTAAATCGAATGTAGGTTTTTCTCTAACAATAAAATCTATATCTGTTTCCTCATAACAAACATCGTAAACAGGGTTTTCTACACGTACTTTAATTTTTTGAGAAGAAGTATAAAATGGGTTTGGTAAAGGACTTGGTAATAAATTATTATTACTGTCAAAATATTTTACAACAAGACCTGTTTGTGTACCTAAAATTGTGTTTTCAATTGTAGAAGTATCAAAATTAACAATACCATCAGTATCATCATCACATCTTTCTTGCGCTACAACAGGGTTTGCTATAGGTACAGAATTTACAATAAAATTAATGCTAGTTTCATCATAACATTGTCCATCTTCATCTTTAGAAGCTGTGTTTATAATTTTGGCGCTAATAGTTTGTGATGCTGTTTTAAATGGGTTTGGTAATGGACTAGAGAGTTGCTTTCCTTTTTCATTAAAATAAGTTATGGCAACATCAGTTTGAGAACCTTTAATTTTAGCATCAATTGTAGAGGTGTCAAAAAGATAAAAGCCATCTCTGTCATTATCACACTCTGGGTTTATGGTTACAGGATTTGCTACAGGTACTTTTTCTACATTTAAAGAAATATGAGCGCCTAAACCTAAACAATCATTATCTACTTTGCTATCTACTCTAATATAAATATTTTGTTGATTTGGGTATCCTGTATTTTGATAGTTAGAAACATTCTCAATCTTATTTGCTTCTGATAAAGCATCGCCTTCATTTCTGTAATAGTTAATTATTAATTGCTGCCCAGAAGGAAAAATATTTACAATATCTTTTGTTACTGAACTAAAATTGAACGTTGCAATACCATCTGTTGTGTTTGTTCCATCATCACATTGATAAAAAGATTTTATTAGGGTAGATGGAATTTGAGTAGTAGAAACGAAAAGATTTATTTCACTAACCTCAAAACAACCATTACTGTTTTCTATCCTTGCCCAAACTTTATCACTACTTACTTTTTCATTTTTATAGTTTGTAAGATTTGGAATTACTGTTCCATTATTTTCTGCTTGTGTTCTCTCTTCATGAAAAGTAATGGTATAAATATCAGGATTCGTAATTATTTTGTTTTTTACTTCATTTAAGTTGAAGAAACTAAAGCCATTAATGTCGCTATTATCACATTGCTTTAGAGATACAGAATTATTGATATTTGGAGCATCTAAAATTTCTATTTCTTTAGGAATTGTATAACTTGTATTGTCTATATGAACAACATCTGCTGTAACATTATAAATTCCAGGGCTTGTAAATTGGTGAGAAATATCTATTGAAGTAGAAGTGTTATTTGCACCAGAAGTCGGGTCATTAAAATTCCAAACTACAGATTTTACTTCTGATTGATTTGTTAAACTAAAATTATTTATTTGATTTTCGCAGTTGTTATCGTTTGTAATTTCGAATGGGAGGATTGTTTTTGCTTCTCCATTTACGGTAATGTAGAAATTAAAATCTTCACTCCAATAAGCAATCCCTGCATCAGATAAATCTTTAGTAGTTTTATACTCATCAGGAGGGTTTCCATTACAACCTCTATACCAAGAGTCATCATTAGTCTTTTCAGTGCCGCCTATAAAAGCTCCACTACTACCCCAAAGAATACCTTTGTGAACTTCAACTAAAATCATTTCTACATCAGCAGGAATGACTACTGGTGTGTTAAAGTTTAACGTAATAATTTTAGATTTACCAAAATCAACATTAAAAGAATGAACAGGTTCAACTTGACTACTTCCTATTAAATCTTCTTCTTTAAATGTTGATGGAAAATTTGAATCTATTTTGTAAATATTAAATTGAATTGTTGGAGTTCCCCAAGTGTCAGAGATAGCTACGTTTCCGGTATTAATAATTAACTCTTCATTCTTATCAACTCCAAAATCAGCTAAAATAAATTTTCTTGCCCAATATTGATAAGAATATGAACAAGAAAACATTTGAGTTTTAACAGCATCATCGCCAATATTATGAGAAAGTTTAATTTGAGAATTCGTTTTTAAAGCAAAAAACACACAAATAATTATTAGAGGTAATATTTTTTTCATAGAATGCAAAAATATAAAATTTAACCCAACCAACCATCTCTGTCTAAACTTCTATATTGGATCGCCTCTGCAATATGGTCTGGAGAAATATCTTCAGTATTTGATAAATCAGCAATGGTTCTAGAAACTTTTAGAATCCTATCATAAGCCCTTGCAGAAAGGTTTAATTTCTCCATAGCAGTTTTTAATAATGTTAAACTTTCTGGTGATAATTTGCAGAATTTACGAATCTGTTTTACGTTCATTTGGGCATTGTAATGTATGTTTTCAAATTCCTTAAAACGATTAGATTGTATTTCTCTAGAAGCTGTAACTCGCTTTCTAATTTCTACTGAAGATTCACCTTTTCTTTCTTCGGATAATTTTTCAAAAGGAACAGGAGTAACTTCTATATGAATATCAATTCTGTCTAATAAAGGGCCTGAAATTTTGCTTAAATAACGTTGCATTTCTTGTGGAGTAGATGTCATTGGCGAATTTGGGTCGTTAAAAAATCCACTCGGACTTGGGTTCATGCTTGCCACCAACATAAAACTACAAGGATACGTAACAGTGAATTTTGCTCTAGAAATAGTAACATCTCTATCTTCTAAAGGTTGTCTCATTACTTCTAAAACTTCTCTTTTAAACTCTGGCAATTCATCTAAAAATAAGACGCCATTGTGTGACAAAGAAATTTCTCCAGGTCTTGGATATTGACCACCACCAACAAGTGCTACATTAGAAATTGTATGATGTGGGCTTCTAAAAGGACGTTGATATAATAATCCTTCATTTTTTGTTTTACCAACCACAGAATGGATTTTTGTTGTTTCTAAAGCTTCATGTAAAGTCATTGGAGGTAAAATACTTGGTAATCTTTTTGCTAACATGGTTTTTCCAGAACCTGGAGGACCAATTAAAATAATATTATGGCCACCTGCAGCAGCAATTTCCATACACCGTTTTATAGATTCTTGTCCTTTTACATCAGAAAAGTCAAATTCTGGAAAATCTATGTTTTTATAAAATTCAGCTCTAGTGTCTACAATGGTAGGATCAATTTTTTTATCATCATTAAAATGATCGATAACTTCCATAATATTTTCAACTCCTAAAACCACTAAATTATCTACAATAGCAGCTTCTTTTGCGTTTTCTTTTGGAAGAATAAAATATTTAAAGCCTTCTTCACGTGCTTTAATTGCCATTGGTAAAACACCTCTAATGGGTTGTAAACTTCCATCTAGAGAAAGTTCTCCCATTATAATATACTCATTAATATTGGTAGATTTTATTTGGTTGGAAGCTGTTAAGATTCCCATTGCTAAAGTTAAATCATACGCAGCACCTTCTTTACGAATGTCTGCAGGCGCCATATTTATTATGATTTTCTTACCAGGAAGTTTGTAGTTGTTGTTATTTAGTGCAGCAGAAATTCGATAAGAACTTTCACTAACTGCTTTATCTGGCAAACCTACCAAATGATAACCAATTCCTTTATCTATATTTACTTCAACAGTGATTGTGGTAGCTTCTATGCCAAAAACGGCGCTACCATATACTTTAACTAGCATACTTTTTCTTTTTCTGTTTTAAAGATAAAGAAAAAAAGTATGCTGTTAAAATTTTATTTTAAGCAGAATTCCTACTCGCATTTATATTTCCAAATAAAGAACGCATCACCATTTTTTCGAAAATAGCTAATTCTTTTTCATTTCCTTCGGTTTTTTGTAGTTCTTGTATTCTCTTTAAAGCAAACTGTTGTATTGTTAATAATGGTAATACAATATCTTCTCTAATTTCTATGGAAGCTTTACCAACTGGGTAGTTTTCCATTAATTCTTTATGTCCTGTAAGCTTTAATAATAACCTTTTTGTAGTTTGATATTCTGTGTGAATTAGGTTCCAGAATTCTCCATAAACAGGGTCAGTAGACATATAAGATGTTAATCCGAAGAAAGATTTAGACAAACTCATCATACTGTTTTCTAACAATGTTTTAAAGAAATCTGATGCATTGTAAAATTCAATAATTTCATCAAATCTACCAGCATCTTCGTACTTTTTTAATGCAGTTCCAACTCCAAAAAATCCAGGAACGTTTTGTTTTAATTGGCTCCAACTTCCCACAAAAGGAATGGCTCTTAAAGCAGAGAAATCTAAAGTATCTGAATTAGAACGTTTACTTGGTCTACTACCAATATTTGTTTTAGCATAGTATTTTAACGTACTCATTTTTTCTAAATACGGTAAAAACTGCGGATGATTTTTAAAATCTACATATGTCTGGTAACTTGTAGAAGCCATATCTTCTATAAATTCTCTGTGTTTATCATTTAATTGATCTTTTGTAAACACTTCATTTTTAATACCAGAACTTAATAATTGTTCTAAATTGTATTGAGATGAATTTTCTGTTCCGAAATTAGAGCTAATTGTTTGCCCTTGAATGGTTAACTGAATTTCTTTATCTTCAATAGTTGGTCCTAAAGAAGCGTAAAATTGATGCGTTTTTCCTCCACCTCTTGCTGGTGGTCCTCCACGTCCGTCAAAGAATATAACTTCAATATCAAATTCTCTAGAAATTCTTGTTAATGCTTCTTTCGCTTTAAAGATACCCCAGTTTGCCATTAAATATCCACCATCTTTTGTTCCATCAGAAAAACCTAACATAATAGTTTGCTTGTTTTTTCTTTTAGATAAATGATGTCTATAAACTTTATTAGAATATAACGTTCTCATAACATCTTCTGCATTTATTAAATCTTCTACAGTTTCAAAAAGCGGTATTACATCTACTGGTAATTCGTTTTCGAAGCCACATAAATTTAGCATTGCAAAAGTTTCCATTACGTTTAATGCAGTTTGGTTGTTACTAATAATGTAACGATTTGCACCACGTTCTCCGTTTCTTTGCTGAATTTCCTTTAAAGCATATATAGATTCTATTGTTTTAACAGACATTTCATCTGTTAAAATACTTGGGTCTATATTTCCTTTTACTACAGATAAAATTTCTACTTGTTCTTCTGGAGAAAGATGTGCATAGTTTTTTGGGAATGTGGTATCTCCAATATTTTGTAAATCTGCAACAATTTGAGTAAATGCTTTATGATGCACTCTACTATCTTGTCTAATATCTAATGTTGCAAAATGGAAACCGAAAATTCGAACTTTATTTATAAAATCATTCAATTCTTCAACAAATAAAGATTGATGATTATTTACTATAATTTCTCTAGCTTTTTCTAATTCTTCTAATAGTATTTTTTGAGAAAAGTTCACTTTAGAATAACTTCTAATAACATGTTTATATAATCTTTTTTCTACACGAGTTAAGATTTCTTGAACACCATCAAACGTATAACGTCTTTTTAAACGTCTTACATCTCTATAATAATTTCGTAAAATTGTTTGACGCAATCTTTCTGCAACATCTAATGTTATTTTTGTAGTTACAAAAGGATTTCCATCTCTATCTCCACCTGGCCAAAAACCAAGATCTATAATTTCGTTATCTATAGATTCGCCATCGTAAATATGATGTTGTACGTAGTTGTATATTTTAGGAATAGAATGGTAAAATACATTTTCTAAATACCAAATTAAACTTACGGCTTCATCAAAAGGAGATGGTTTAGATTTTTTGTAAAAAGGAGTTTTACCAAGTTGCGCTAACAATTTTTTTATTAAAAGTAAATCGTCATTTTGTATTGCGTTATCTAAATCTGTAATAATTCCTAATACAGAACCTGGGTAAAATTGTGTTGGATGCGCAGTTAAAACAATTCTAACTTTAAATTCTTCTAAATAGGCTTTTAACTCTTCTTTTTTATCACCTAAAATGGCAGTTTCTTCAGAATTACGAAGTGTACCAATACCATCCATATTGTTTACAATAGGAAAAGCAGCATCTTCAATAGCATCAAATAAAACAACCTGACGCTCTATATATTGAATAAAACGAAACAATAAATCTGTTTTGTCTTTTTCAGTTGGGTTTTCTTGGTATTTGTTAAAAAAAGCTTCAACAATTTCAGTAGGATTTTTGCCTTCCTGAAACCCTTTTTTACAAACCTTATGAAACAAAGGTAACATTACACCAGTATCATTAATGGTGTCAAAAGGCAATGTCATAAAAATACTGTTGTAAATTTGATATTTAGACAGTACGTTTTCATTGAATCTTGCTAATTTTGGAAGTGTAGTCATTTTTTCTGCTTTTTTACAAAGTAAATTTACAAAAAACAAAACCTACAGAACCTAGGTTTTTAAGAATAATCGGCTGTTTATTTATGAAAACAATATAAATTTAAATGCAATTTTGTTAAATATACAATTTCTGTAAATAAGGGTTATTTTAATTACAATTCTTTAATAAGTTGATTGTAAGTTTTAAAATTTGTTGGAGCCCATCTCGTTGGGTCATTTTTCAATATAAATCCCTTCAATAAATTTCTGTCTTGATATCTTTTGTAATCATCATAAATAAATTCTGTAGGTTGTTTACCAAAATTATTTGAGTCGATAGAAAAAGTGTTTAACTCTAAATCTATTTGATTTACATAGGCAAAGTTGAAATTAGTTAAATTCAGCTTTTTGTTCAATGGAAAAACATCATTAATATCATCCATAAGACTAAATGTATAAATACTAGGTGGTAATATTTTAGGGAATAAATCTTTTTGTTGAGCAGTTAAAGAGATACTTAAAAACAAAGTAAGAGTTAGTATGTATGTTTTTTTCATAACCATAGAATGATATAAGAGGATTAAAGTTATAAAATTTTTTTAACTTACAGTTATATTATAGACACTTTAACTATTTCTTTAGAGGTATCTTGAACTAAAAATCGATTGTCTTGTCTTTTACCAATAACCCAAATGATTTCATTTTTAGCATTACAAAGCAACCAAGTTTGTTCTTTTTCTAAAAGGGATAATTTTTCATCTTTAAAATATTTGCTTAACTTCTTTTTTCCTTGCATTCCTGCCGGAAAAAAATAGTCCCCATTTTCCCATTTTCTTACTATTAAAGGAAATTCTAGTAGCTCTTTAGAAACATAAATTATTTGTTTATTTCCTATAGATTTTTCATTAACTCTTTTAAAACTTAAATGAAGAGGTTCTGTAATTTCTAGAGTATTCTTTTCAATCTTAAATGTTATTTTAGGCGAAGTAGAAAAATCTCTTTTAGAAAGTAATAAAAAATCTCTATCTTTTAACAATCTATGCGTTTCAGAAATAATTTGTTTACCAGATTGTGAAGAAAGTAGATTGTAAATATCATTCCATTCTGTAAAATGATACTTTTTTAAAAGTTGATATAAATAAGCTTTCGGATTCGATAATTGCTGAATTTTAATAATATCGAATCTTAAAATTTCATTTTTTTTAGAAATAATTTTCTTTGAAATTTCCTCAATTCTATCTTCTATAATTTGTGCACTTTCTTTTAAATTTTCAATTGTGTTAGAAAATGTTTCTAATAAACTTGGGTTTATTTCTTTTAAAACAGGCAGTATTTGATGTCTAATCTTATTTCTAGTATATTTTGTAGATGCGTTACTTTTATCTTCTCTCCATTCAATATTATTTTCAGTAGCAAAATTGATGATTTCCTCACGAGAAAAAGCTAATAACGGACGAACAATATTTCCGTTTACAGAAGGAATTCCTGTAAAACCATCTAAACCAGAACCTCTTGTTAAATTAATTAAAAAAGTTTCTAGATTATCATCTGCATGATGTGCTGTTAAAACATAATCGAAATTGTGTGTTTCTACAAGTTCTTTAAACCATTTATATCGTAAATCTCTTGCAGCAATTTGTGTAGACAGTTTGTTTTTTTTAGCAAACTTATCTGTGTTAAAAATAATTGTAAAAATCTGATTAGACGTTTTTTGAGATAATTTAATCACAAATTCTTCGTCTAAATCACTTTCTTTTTCCCGCAATTTAAAATTGCAATGTGCTAAAGAAATATCGAAATTTAATTCAGAAAAAAGATGTGTTAAAACAACAGAATCTACACCGCCAGAAATGGCAATTAGAAGTTTTTTACCTTCTAAAAAAGGAAAATTTACAGCGATATGTTTTTTAAACTTTTGAAGCATATTTGCATCAAAAATAAGCTTTTTATAGTTGAGAGTTCAACCATTCTACAACATCCGTTAACATTTCTTCTTTGCAGATATCGTTATGCAATTCATGATAACCTCCTTTGTACAATTTTAAGGATGCTTTTTCTGTTTTATTGGCAAATTCTTTGGTTCCCTTATAATCGATAATTTTATCTTCAGTTCCATGTAAAAGTATCATTGGAATTTCTAATTTATGTGCATTTTCAATTGCCCATTTTCCTGTTTCTATAAAAGTTATAGAAAAATTCGGACTAATTTTATCATGTACCAAAGGATCATTAATGTATTTTTCTACTTCCTTTTTTTCTCTAGAAATATGGTTTGCATCTAACTCATTTCCCATGGTTATAGAAGGTGCAATTTTCTGCAATAATTTACCAACAGATAATTTTATTGCAGGTGGTTGAAAAGCCAATTTTAAAAACGGACTTGTAGCAATAATTCCCTTTAAATTATTTTCGATTTTTAAAGCATAATTAATAACCACATTTCCCCCCCCATAGAATGTCCGTATAAGAAAACAGGTTTGTTAGGAAACAATTCTTTTGCTTTATGAATAACTGTTGTTACACTTTCTAAAACAGCATTAAAATTAGGATTATGACCACGTTTTCCTTCCGTTTTACCGTGACCAAAATGATCGAAAGCAATCACAGAAATATTATTGGAAGTAAGTTCTTTTGCAACATGAACGTAACGTGTAGAATGTTCTCCCATTCCATGAACTAAAACCACAACAGCTTTTGTTTCTTTTGCTTTCCAATATTGCCCGAAAAACTTGGTTTTGTAAATGTTGAAATTGAATGTATCGTGTGTCATGATTGTTGTTTTTTCAACCAAACACGAATCTCTTTTCTTAAAGAAACTTCTGGTTTTGGTAAGGGTATTGTTTTCCCAAATTGTTTACTTCTATTAAATTTAGAAAACGTAATTTTTAATTGTTTCCATTCAGTTGGGTACATTTCTAAAAATTGATTGAACATATTTTGTTCATTCGGTTTTTCATCTAAACTTTCTGCTGCTTTATTAAATTTTTCTTCTTGTTCGTGGATAATCATAAAGTAAATATAGTTAAAATTAGGAGATTCATTCGTCATTGCGAGGCACGAAGCAATCTGTTACTTTAAACTGAAAGATTGCATCTTTCCTGGTAATGACCATTTATTCTTTACTTGGAATTCAGCAAAACATATTTCATTGCTTTCGCTTTCAGTAAACATTCTTCGTATTCTTTTTCTACGATTGATTTTGCAGTAATTGCACTACCTACAGAATAAGAAATGTATTTTTTTTCTTCATTATACAAAATACTTCTAATAATTACATTAAAGTCGAAATCGCCATTTGGCGTAAAATAACCAACAGTTCCAGAATACAAACCACGTTTTGTTTCTTCGAGATTTTCAATGATTTTCATCGCAGAAACTTTGGGTGCGCCAGTCATGCTTCCCATTGGGTAAGTGCTTCTTATAACTTCTACAGGATGCATTTTTTCTGCAACTTCAGAAACTACAGTAGAAATCATTTGATGTACTTGTTTAAAAGAATATACTTTGCATAATTCTTCTACTTTTACACTTCCTATTTTAGCAGTTTTAGACAAATCGTTTCTTACTAAATCTACGATCATTACATTTTCTGCACGCTCTTTTTCGTCTCTCGATAAATCGGATGCAATTTTAGAATCATCAAACTCACTAATTAATCTTTTTGCAGTTCCTTTTATAGGTTGAGAAATTATTTTAGAACCTTCTTTCTTTAGATATCTTTCTGGTGTTGCAGATAATAAATATTGATATTCTATTTTTAGAAAAGTAGCAAATGGAGGTTCAGAAATTTCGTTTAAATGTGTGTAAACTTCAACAGGATTTATGGTTGAATTCTCTGCATAAAATTCCTGACAAAAATTTGCTTCGTAAATATCTCCTCTATGAATATGTTCTAAAACTTTGGTAACTTTTGCATGATATTCATCTTTATGAATACGAAGTTTTATTTTAATATCTGGTTTAGATTTTTCTGTTTTTTGATAGTTGAATTTCTTAATTTCTTCAAAATCGCTTTCAATTTCATCATCAACCATTTTTAAATAATGAAACTCAATAGAATTTTCTTTTATAAAAATAAGTTTTTTAGGTTGAAAAAAATACAAATCTGCAAAGTCTAAACCATCAAAATTCTTCGAAGAAAGTTGTTCTACATCATTTTTAACATCATAAGAAATATAACCAAAAATATAGTCTTTTGTTATGGTTTGGTATTCTTTCAGCTTATCGAAAGCATTAAAATAATCTGTTTTAATAGAGGTGAATTCGTCTGTTGCCAAAGCACAATCGAAATTAGAATATTGTTGATTGTAATTATTAGAATCTAACCAAACAATGGTTTCGAATTGTTGAGACCAATTCAAAAGATTTTGTTTGAATCCCTCAATTTTATCAACAGAAAAAGTACGAAGTGTTCTTTGCATATTTTACACAAAAATACGAATCTTATTTATTCTTAAAACGTTTTTCCGAGTGTAAATTGAACAGGAATTGCAACTCCAGAATTATTAGTAAATATGTTTCCGTTAGAATAATGTATAATTCGAAGCTCGAAATTATATTTCCTTTTTTCACCAAAAAACACTCCTAATCCCATAGTATCTTGGTAAGTTATTTTTGGTCCGGTTTCTAGATTATCAATATTACTTTTTGTTAAAAATGTTGGTCCGATTATAGAGTAATTTGTGTACATATCAAACCCTTTGCTTCTCATTAAATAGAAACGCATGGTTGGAAAGATAGAGAAAGCGAATACATTTTCTCTAGTAGCTTCAGTTTGAAACGCAGTTGCACTAACTCCCCAATCTAAAGAAAATAATTTTTCCGTTCTAAAAGCTAAACGTTGGTAAGTAATAGAATATGTGTGTGCAGCCCTAACTTTTCCTAACCAAAATATAGGAATTCCAAAACTCTCGAAATTGCCAACTCTTAAATTCATACTAAAGAATTTATTTGCACCAAAACCAATTTTGCTTGTACCGTAACTAACTTGTAAAATATTATTCGGAAAAAAATAACGTTGGTCATTTTTATATTTTAAAGCTAACTCCTTTTCTACTGGCTGAATATGGTATTCAAAACCCAAAGAAGCTTGCGAAATTGCTGGTTGATTGTTCTTTTTAGATTTTGGCATAAATGTTCCGTTTAAAGCCAGTCTCCACCTTTCATTTAGTTTGTAATTAAAGCCAAAACCATAGAATAAACTAGCAAAATGAGCATCTGAATAAATAACTTCATCTTCAATAGAAAAACCAATTCTTGTAACATTTGCAGCGCCAAGTTCCCCATAAAAAGAGAGTTTTTTATGTAGGTTTATGTTTTTCTTTAATGATAAATACCAAGCATTAATCCAAACACTTCTTTCATAGCCAATATTATTTATATTGTCATACTTAAACCAAGCAGCAGGTCTAATAACGCCAAATTGTAGAGCTAAATCATCTTTTATTTTATAACCAAAACCTAGTTTGCCAGAAAAATAATTTTTACTATAAGTTTCAGTTTTAAATCCCTCTTTTAAATTATCATTTGAAAAAGGATAGAATATTCCTCCAAAATTTACACTATAATAAAAATTTTCTAAAAATTTAGAAGGCGCTGTTTTTAGTCTTTTGCTTTCTTGAGAATGCAGGTTTGCAATCATCATTAAAATAAAAAATAACAAAAGACATTTTTTCATTTGATAAAAGTAAGAAACTTTCTAAAAAGAAAAAGCAACCATATTTGGTTGCTTTTCTAATATATAATTATAAGAATTTCCTTATCATCTAAATGACAAAAAAGAAATTATGCATTTAAAGGTTTACCATCCCAAGCAGCTTTTGCAGCTTCTTTTACTGCTTCTGAATACGTTGGGTGACCATGACAAATTCTTGCCAAATCTTCTGCGGATGCTCTGTATTCCATTGCAACTGCAGCTTCCATAATTAAATCTGCAACACGTGCTCCAACCATGTGAACTCCTAAAATTTCATCGGTATTTTTATCTGCTAAAACTTTTACAAAACCATCTAAATCTCCACTTGCACGAGATCTACCTAAAGCTCTCATAGAAAATTTACCCGATTTATAATCGATTTTTGCTTCTTTTAATTCGTCTTCAGTTTTACCAACTGCAGCAACTTCTGGCCAAGTATAAATAATACCAGGAATTAAATTATAGTCAATATGTGGTTTTTCGCCAGCTAAATATTCTGCAACTACAACACCTTCTTCTTCAGCTTTGTGTGCTAACATTGCACCTTTAACAACATCACCAATTGCGTAAATATTATTAATGTTTGTTTGTAAATGATCGTTTACAGAAACTTGTCCACGTTCATTAACTTCAACTCCAACTTTTTCTAAACCTAAACCTGCTGTATATGCTTTTCTACCAACAGCAACCAAGCAATAATCTCCAGTAAAAGTAACTTCTTCACCTTTTTTATTATTTGCTTTAACAATAACTTCTTCACCATTTCTTTCTACTGAAGTAACACCATGACTAACTGCAAACTTAATTCCTTGCTTCTTTAAAACTTTTTGAAGTTCTTTAGAAACATCAGCATCCATAGTTGGTGTAATTTTTGGTGCGTATTCAATTACAGTAACATCTGCACCTAATCTCTTATACACAGAACCTAATTCTAAACCAATAACTCCACCACCAATAACTAATAAATGTTTTGGTACTTCTGGTAATTTTAAAGCTTCTGTAGAGGTAATTACTCTTTCTTTATCTAAAGTGATAAAAGGTAAAGTAGATGGTTTCGAACCTGTTGCAATAATGATATTAGTTCCTTCAATAATTTCTGAAGAACCATCGTTTTTTGTGATTTTTACATGAGTTTTATCTTCAAAAGAACCTAAACCTTCAAAAACATCAATATTGTTTTTGTCCATTAAGTACTTAATACCACCCGTTGTTGTTTCTACAATTTTAGCTTTTCTGTCAACCATTTTTCCAAAGTCGAAGCTTGGTTTTTCAACAGAAATACCATGCTCTTCAAAATGATTTACGGCATCATAATAATGGTGAGAAGAATCTAACAAAGCTTTGGATGGAATACAACCTACGTTTGTACAAGTTCCACCTAAAGTTGAATATTTTTCTATAATTGCTACTTTTTTACCTAATTGAGAAGCTCTAATTCCTGCAATATATCCTCCAGGACCTGAACCAATTACAATAATATCGTATTTCATGAGTGTTTTATTTTGCGTATTCTGTAACCTTTTGGGCTAAATTTTAATAATAGTTGACAAAAATACGGATATTTTCACAAAATAAAGTGAGAATTTAGTAGTTTTACAACATAAAATATTCTTAAAATTAAAAGATGAAAATTCTAAAAAAAATACTTGTTTTCTTATTAATACTTTTGGTTGTTGCGCAATTTTTTGGACCAGAAAAAAATGATGGAAACATAGAAACTGTAAATACATTTTTAGCGGAGACAAATCCTCCAGCAGATGTTAAAAAAATATTAGAAACTACTTGTTTCGATTGTCATTCAGACAAAACAATTTATCCTTGGTATAATTCTATTACCCCAGTTAATTATTGGTTAAACGATCATATTAAAGATGGAAAAAAACATTTAAACTTTTCTAAATGGAGCGAATATTCTCTTAAAAGAAAAGAGCATAAAATGGATGAATTACATGAAGAAGTAGAAAAAGGAGAAATGCCTTTAGAATCTTACACGTACACACATTCTGATGCAAATTTAACGCCAGAACAGATTGCTGCAGTTGTTGCTTGGGGAAAAAAAGTACAAGGAGATTATAAAATTCAAATGCAGGCTAAATAATTGCAAAAAAATAATCTTTTAATAATTGGTTATGTCTGGGTAGAACCCAATTCTTCTGCTGCAGGGAAGAGAATGTTGCAGTTAATAGATCAATTTTTAGAAAGAGATTACCAAATAACATTTGCTTCTCCATCTCTTAAAAGTGAAAAAGCGGCAGATTTACTTTCTTTAGGTATAAATGAGGTTTCTATTGAACTTAATAATACGTCTTTTGATGATTTTGTAGAAGAGTTGCAACCAAATATTGTGTTGTTCGATCGTTTTATGATGGAAGAACAATTTGGTTGGCGAGTTGCAGAAAATTGCCCAAAAGCAATTAGGATTTTAGATACAGAAGATTTACATTGTTTACGAAAAACAAGAGAATTGTGTTTAAAAAAGAACGAAGATTTCTCTGTTGAAGAACTATTAAAACAAGACATTACAAAAAGAGAAATTGCGTCTATTTTAAGATGCGATTTATCTCTAATTATTTCTACTTTTGAAATGGATTTGTTGAAAAACACATTCAAAATTGACGATTCTATTTTAATGTATTTACCTTTTTTGTTTGATGAAATTGATGAGGTTCACCAGAAAAAATGGAAAACTTTTGAAGAAAGAGAACATTTTATTTTTATAGGAAATTTCTTTCACAAACCCAATGTAGATGCTGTTCTCACACTAAAAAAAGAAGTTTGGAGTAAGATTAGAAAGCAATTACCAAAAACCGAAATTCATATTTATGGCGCTTACTTAAATCAACAGATTGAGCAATTGCATAATAAAAAAGAGGGATTTCTAATTAAGGGTTTTGCGGAAGATGCGAATGAAGTTGTAGAAAATGCAAGAGTTGTTTTAGCGCCAATAAATTTTGGAGCAGGAATTAAAGGAAAATTAACAGAAGCAATGCTTTGTGGAACACCAAGTGTAACAACAACTATTGGAGTAGAAGGTATGTGCGGAAACCTTCCATGGAATGGCTTTGTTGAAGATGATTTCTCTGATTTTGCATTGAAGGCAAATCATTTATTTACCAGTAAATCTGCGTGGAAAATTGCGCAAAAAAATGGAGTAAATATCATTAACAATATCTACAACAAAGAAAAAAACGGACAATTATTTTTCAGTACAATTGAAGAAATTCAACAAAATTTAGAAAAACACAGAACTCAGAATTTTTTGGGAAGTTTGTTGCAACATCAAACTTTACAAGCTACAAAATATATGAGTAAATGGATTGAAGCTAAAAATAAGTAAGCAATTTCTAGTCACAATATCTAGTTATTAACTAACTAAAAAATTTGACTAGAAACTGAAAACTAAATTAAACCAGCTCGTTTTAATAAAGCATCTGGTTTTGGTTCTTTTCCTCTAAAACGTTTGTACAAAATCATTGGTTTTTCTGTTCCGCCTTTTGAAAGTACATTTTCTCTAAATTTAGTAGCCACTTCTTTGTTGAAGATTCCTTTTTCTAAAAAGTATTCGAAAGCATCTGCATCTAAAACTTCTGCCCATTTATAAGAGTAATATCCAGCAGAGTATCCTCCTTGAAAAATATGAGAAAAAGCTGTGCTCATTACATTTTCTGCAACATCAGGGTATAATTTTGTGTTTGCAAAAGCTTCATTTTCAAAATCTTTTACACTTTTTATTTCTGATGGATTCTCTGAATGCCATTTCATATCTAACAACCCAAAACTTAATTGCCTTAACGTTTGCATTCCTTGATGAAAACTTGCCGATTCTTTAATTTTTTCTACATATTTCATCGGAATAATTTCTCCAGTTTCATAATGTTTAGCGAACAACTCTAATGCTTCTTTTTCATAACACCAATTCTCTAAAACCTGACTTGGTAATTCTACAAAATCCCAAGAAACAGACGTTCCTGATAAGCTGTTGTAAGTTGTATTTGCTAACATTCCGTGTAAAGCGTGCCCAAATTCATGAAACAACGTTGTAACTTCATTAAAAGTTAAAAGTGAAGGTTTTGTTGGAGTTGGTTTCGTAAAATTACAAACGATAGAAACATGAGGTCTTTCGTTTATTCCGTTTTTAACTTGCTGAGTTTTATATGAAGTCATCCAAGCACCATTTCTTTTTCCTTTTCTTGGATGAAAATCGGCATAAAAGACAGAAATAAAATTCCCTTCTGTATCAGTAACATTGTAGGTTTTTACATCTTCGTGATATTTGTCGATGTTAGAAACTTCTTCAAACTTTAAATCATATAAACGACTTGCAATTTCAAAAACACCATCAATTACATTTTCTAACTTAAAATATGGTTTTAACAATTCTTGGTCTAAATCAAAAATTTCTTTCTTTAATTTTTCTGAATAATAAGCACCATCCCATTTTTGAAGTTGATTAATTCCATCTAATTTTTTAGCATATTTCTCTAAATTTTGAAATTCTTTATTAGCTGCAGGTTTTGCTTTTTCTAACAATTCATTCGAAAAATCGATTACTTTTTCAGGAGTTTCTGCCATTCTTTCTTCTAAAACAAAATGTGCATGTGTTTTATAACCCAATAAATTGGCTCTTTTATGACGAAGATTAACAATGTCTAAAACTACTTGTTCATTATTATTTTTATTATTTTGAAATCCTTTTTTGCCAGCTGCAATTGCAAACTTTTTTCGAAGTTCTCTATTATCTGCATACGTCATAAAAGGAATGTAACTTGGATAGTCTAAAGTGAAAACCCAGCCATCTTTTTCCTTTTCTTTCGCCAATTGTTGTGCGGCTTCTTTTGCAGATTCTGGCAAACCAGAAACATCTTTTTCATCTGTTAAATGCATTTCAAAAGCATTGGTTTCTGCTAATACATTTTCACCAAACTTTAAAGATAATTTGGATAATTCTGAATCTATTTTTCTTAATTCCGTTTTATCAGTTTCGTTTAAATTAGCACCATTTCTTGCAAAACCTTTGTATTGTTTGTCCAATAACATTTCTTGTTCTGGAGTTAAATCTAATTGATCTTTAGAATCGAAAACATCTTTTACCCTTTTAAATAATGCTTCATTTAAAGTAATGTCATTTCTAAACTCACTTAACCAAGGAGAAACTTCTTGTGCTATTTTCTGAATTTCATCATTTGTTTCCGCAGAATTTAAATTGAAGAAAATACTTGTAATTCGGTTTAGTTTTTCGCCCGTAAAGTCTAAAGAAACTGTAGTGTTTTCAAAAGTTGCTTCTTCAGAATTTTTAACAATTGCATTTATTTCTTCTTTAGCAATTTCTATTGCTTTTTTAATTGCAGGTTTGTAGTGCTCGTTTGTAATTTTAGAAAAGGGAGCAGTATTAAAATTTTGTAAAAGTGGGTTCATCAACTTATTTTTTTTGAAATTCAAAGATAGAGAATCTATTAATTGTATCATTTATATAATAAAAAAATCCATTTAACTGTGTTTTATGTTAGTTCGACGAAGTTTTTAAAGAATTTAGAACATTTGGTCTTATTTTTGTTTACTAAATATTGCTATAGAGTATCACAAATTTTTTTAAAATGAAAAATATAAAAAACCATTTCCCAATTATATTAATTTTTATTTCGCATTTTGTCTTTTCACAAATTCCGTGTTCTTCGGGTTTTACAGCTAATGGAACTAATGATTTTATAGAAGTTCCTAGTACAACATTTATTAATAGCAATAATACAGCAGTTGCTAACAGGTCTTTTGAGTTCTGGTTTAAAACATCAGATATTACAACGAAACAACTTATCTATGAAGAAGGTGGTGGTGTTAATGCGTTTACAATTCATATAGAAGCTGGTAGAATATATTCAGGTCAATATATCGATAATGCAGCTTCAGCACCTGTAAGATTATATTTTAGAAGTGGTGCAGGAGAAATTTCAGTAGATAAATGGCATCACTTTGCATACACACTTAACTCTGGTTCTACTGCAAAATGGTATTTAGATGGAGTTGAACAAGATTCTCAAACGGCATTTGCTGTAAAAAAACACACTGGTGATATTAATTTTGCTAGATCTGGTGGTAATATGAAATATCCATCTAGTCTTGTTTCAGACTGGAATGCAAGTTCAATTGGCTCTTCTACGAGTGAGAATTATACAGCAGGATTTACTGGTAATATTACTTCACCTTTTTATTTTTCTGGAGATATTAGTTTGTTCAGAATTTGGAATGTTGCAAGAACCCAAACTGAAATTGACACAAATAAATCTACATATTTAACTTCAGGTACAAGTTTAGTGGCTTACCAAGATGGAGAAGAAATTAATTATCAAGCAACTGGTGCAGCAGCTCCTACATCTGTGCAAGCTTCAGATAATAGTGGAACAACATATACTTGGACAGGTGGTACATCATCAGATTTTACTAATGATGCAAATTTTACAGGAACATCTCTAGATGCTACTAAAATACAGACAGTAGTAATAAACAGTGGCTCTTTTGATCCTATTTTATCTTCAGAAACTAAAATAGGTAGATTAACAGTAGATAGTGGCGTAGAAATTATAGTACAAAGTGGTGCAACTCTTAATATTTTTTATGAGTTAACTAATAATGGTACTATAACTGTTGAAGATGGAGGTTCTTTAGTCTATCATTCTTGTAGTACAGCTATTATTGGTTCAGGTACTTTTAATATAAAAAGAACTACACCAACATATTCAGGGAGTGATTATTATTCTTATTGGAGTTCTCCAGTTATTAGTTCAGAATCTAATATTGCAACAGTTTTTTCTGAAGCAGAATTAATTTATAGGTTTGACGCAGCTAGTTCGAACTCTGATTGGGTTTTTCATGGAAAAGCAGATTTTAATACAGGAATTGGTTATGCAGTACAAAATGAAGGTTTTGGCGGTCAATCTAGAGATTTTACAGGAACAATAAACCAAGGGAAAATTGTAGTAACTGTTTATGATACATCTAATCTTACAGGTACAGATAATGATGGGAATGCATGGTCTACAAGTGGAGATAATTTAGTTGGAAATCCATATTCTTCTGCAATTGACTGGGGTTTAGTTGTTACTGATTCTGATAATGAAGATATTAATGGTACAATTTATCTTTGGGCTCAAAATTCGGCTGAAATAGGAGAAAATAATGTGAATGATTATGTTTCATATAATGGAACAGGAGGGTCTACAGCAGGAATTGATGGTAAAATTGCATCTGGGCAAGGTTTTTTTGTTAAAACTGAAGCCGGTGCTACAACCTCGATTACTTTTAAACCTACACATCAAATATCTGGATCTAATACACAATTTTTTAGAAGTAGTAACTCAAGTAATGAAAATAAAAAAGGACGTTCTTGGTTTACATTTAATCATAATAATAAAACGAATACTTTATTAGTTGGTTTTGTAGAAGGTGCAACAAACAGATTTGATAGATTATATGACGCTCCTTTTGATGTAAACCAAACATCAATGGGTTTTTATTCTCTTGTAAAAGGAGTGGATAAAGCTCAAATACAAGGATTGCCAGTTTTAAAAAGAAGTAAAAAAGTAGTAAAATTAGGTTATGTTGTTGATGAAATTGGAGACTATTCAATTGGTATTCAAGATGAATATATAGATAATGATTATTATATTTATTTAAGAGATACTGAAAAGAAAATAACAGTAGATTTAAGACAAAGAGAGTATCAATTTAACATAGATACAATTGGTGAAAACAATACGAGATTCAAAATTATTTACACAAAAAAGAAAAGAAATTCAGCAAAAAAATCTGAAGGTAAAGAGTCTTTAACTGTTGAGGAAATAGATTCAAAAGATTTTACTATTTATGTTGATAGTTCTAAAGAATTGATTGCAGAATATGATTTTGATGTAGATAATGTAAAAGAAGTTTCTATGTATAATATTCAAGGTAGAAAAATAACTTCTTTTTTAGGAGAACAAGTTAAAAATGTATCTAATTTAAAAACAGGTATTTATTTAGTAAACGCCACTTTACATGATGGTAGAACGTTAACAAAAAAAATACTGATTGCTAATTAGCAACCAGTATTTTTAAATTATTTTTCTTAATAATTATTTACGAACTCTTTCAGAAGCTTGTTCAACTTTTAGTTTTAAACCTTCTTTGTAAGCAATAATTTTATCTAAAACACATTTGTCTGAAGCTCCAATAATTTGTGCTGCTAAAATACCTGCATTTTTTGCTCCATCCAATGCAACTGTAGCTACGGGAACTCCACCTGGCATTTGTAAAATAGATAAAACAGAATCCCAACCATCTATAGAATTTCTACTTTTTACAGGAACTCCAATAATAGGTAAAGGACTCATAGAAGCAACCATTCCTGGTAAATGTGCTGCGCCTCCAGCACCAGCAATTATTACTTTTATACCACGTAAATGTGCATTTTTAGAATAGTCTACTAATTTTTCTGGAGTTCTGTGAGCAGAAACTATATCTACTTCTATTTGAATATCAAAACTTTCTAAAATATCTATTGCTTCTTGCATTATTGGAAGATCAGAATCGCTTCCCATTATTATTCCTACCATAATTATTTACTTATTACTCTAATTGTTTCTTTAACTTTTTGTGCAATTTCTCTCGCTTTATCTATATCAGAATTCACTATGGTAACATGTCCCATTTTACGAAATGGACGTGTTTCTTTTTTTCCATAAATATGAGGTGTAACTCCATCAATTTTTAAAATATCTTCTATGTTTTGGTAAACTACATCACCAGAAAAACCTTCTTCGCCAACTAAATTTACCATAATTCCGGCAACTTTACTTTCTGTATTTCCTAAAGGAAGATTTAAAATGCTGCGTAAATGTTGTTCAAATTGATTGGTGTAACTCGCTTCAATAGAATAATGACCAGAATTGTGTGGCCTTGGAGCAACTTCATTTACTAGAATTTTATCATCTACAGTTTGAAACATTTCCACTGCTAACAAACCAACAAAATCTAACTTGCTAACTACTTTTAAAGCAAGTTCTCTAGCTTTATCAGCAACTTTAAAGTCTATTCTTGCTGGGCAAATAACATATTCTACTTGGTTAGCTTCTGGGTGAAATTCCATTTCTACAACGGGATATGTAGTAGTTTCTCCACTTGCATTTCTTGTAACAATTACTGCCAATTCGTTTTTAAACGGAATTAATTTTTCAGTAATACATTCAACTTTTGGTAAGCTTTCTAAATCATCAATATTTCTAACGATTTTAACTCCATTACCATCATAACCAAAACGTGCAGCTTTCCAAACAAAAGGAAACTCAATAATATTGTTTTCGTAAGAATGTTTTAATTCTTCTAAATATGCATAATGAGAAAATTCTGCAGTAGGTATTTCATTATCTATGTAAAAATTCTTCTGTCTTGCTTTACTCTGTATAATGCGTAAATCTTTTGGTTTAGGGTAAATGGTTAAACCTTCCTCTTCTAATTTATCTAGAGCATCTAGGTTTACATTTTCTATTTCAATGGTTAATAAATCTACCGTTTTTCCGAAGTTATAAACTGCATCAAAATCTAATAAATCTCCAAGAACAAAAGTGTTACAAATCTCTGCACAAGGTGCATTTTTGTTACTTTCTAAAATAGAAGTATGAATATCGAATTTTTGAGTTTCTGCGAGCAGCATTCTTCCTAATTGACCACCACCAAGAACGCCTAATTTAAAGTTTGAAGAAAAATAATTTTTCACTTGTAAAGTTGTTGTGTTTCAGCAAAAATACACAACTCAATTTAACTATTCTATAAAATTAATTTCTTATTTGTACTGCATCACTACCAATTAAGTTTACAGAATACATTAGCATACCACAACCTTCTTCTCCAATTAGCCTTCCACCTTCAATATAATTGTACTTTTTATTATGACAAACACAGCTTATTGTAGGTAAATTAGAAATATCTAATGGTGTATTACAAGTTCTATCTGGACACTCTAAATCGAAAGCAACAAAATTTGAAGCATTATTTCTTATAATATGAATTTGACGACCACTAATAGAATATGTTTTACTAGAACCATTTATTGTTAAAGATTGGTAACTTGGTAGTCTAGTATTTAAAACTTCAGATACAATTATACCTTTAAAACAATCATTTATTATTGTGTTATCTTCACAAGATAGCATAATAGTTAAAATTACTAATAAAAATATTTTCTTAAGCATATTAATGTTTCGTTTCTTTTAAAACGATGGCAAGTTACAAATATTTTGTACATTTGTAATCTAATCTCATTCCTGTTTAAGGCAATGAGATTTTTAAATTTAGACAATATGAGCGATATATCTTACTATTCAGCAGAAGGATTAAAGAAATTGAAAGATGAATTGGTTCAACTAGAACAAGTTGAAAGACCAAGAGTAACCCAAGAAATTGCAGATGCAAGAGATAAAGGAGATTTAAGTGAAAATGCAGAATACCATGCAGCAAAGGAAGAACAATCTCATTTAGAGTTTAAAATTGCAAAATTAAAAAACGTAATATCTAACGCGCGAATTTTGGATGAAAGTCAATTAGATTTGTCTAAAATTTTAATTCATTCTAATGTGGTAATTAAAAATACTACAAACGGAATGGAAATGAAATACAGATTGGTTGCAGATTCTGAAACCGATGTTAGAAACGGAAAATTATCTGTAAACTCTCCAATAGGAAAAGGATTGTTAGGTAAAAAAGTTGGCGAAATTGCAGAAATTCAAGTTCCTAGTGGAATTATGAAATTTGAAATTATGGAGATTTCTAGGTAAATATTCTGTAATTGCAGAAACCAATAATTTATAAAATCGGATTTTGAGACTATCAAAATCCGATTTCTTTTTTATATTTACTAAAATCTTACTACAATTACATTCATGAGCATATTTACAAAAATAATTACAGGAGAAATACCAAGTTATAAAGTAGCAGAAAACGATAATTTTTTCGCTTTTTTAGATATCAACCCAAATGCTAAAGGACATACTTTAGTAGTCCCAAAAAAGGAAGAAAATAAGTTGTTCGATTTATCTAAAGAAGAATATAAAAACTTAATGGATTTCTCTTATGATGTTGCAAAAGCAATCGAAAAAACAATTCCTTGTAAACGAGTTGGAATGAGCGTAATTGGTTTAGAAGTGCCTCATGTACACGTACATTTAATCCCTTTAAATGAAATGGCAGATATTCAATTTGCTAAAAAAGTAAAATTAACAAATGATGAGTTTGTTGCTTTGGCAGAAAAGATTTCAAATAATTTTTAGTAGATTTTTTTGAAGCTATTTCCAGCTTTCACTACTCGCTTTTTTTGCCAGAAATTTGGCAAAAAAGAGCTCAAACAAACCGTTCAATCTGGGCTAAACCTGTTTGTTTTTTCTGTTATTATTTCAAAGTCAGTGTTTTTATAAAAGTATAGTTTAGGTTCTTGTCTTAGAAGGAATGATAGAATAATTAAAACCTATCCAACAAAATTTGAAAAGTAGTTCCTTTATCAATTTCCGATTTTTGAACAAATATTTTTCCTTTATGATAATCTTCTACAATACGTTTAGATAGCGATAACCCCAAACCCCAACCACGTTTTTTTGTTGTAAAACCAGGTTTAAAAATTTGTCTAAATAATTTTTTAGACATTCCTTTTCCAGTATCTGAAACTGTTATTTTTACTTTCTTATCTGTGTTTTCTATTTTTAAATTAAGACTACCTTTTCCTTGCATTGCATCAATGGCATTTTTGATGAGGTTTTCTATTACCCAACCAAATAATTCTGTATTTAAATTTGTGTAAATTTCTTCAGTAGAAGTAGAAAAAGAAAAGGAAATTTGTTTAGAACTTCTAGACTGCAAGTAATCATAAGCTGTTTTAGTAATAGCAACAATATTTTCTTTTTTCAATTCTGGAGTAGAACCAATTTTAGAAAAACGGTTTGCAATGGTGTTAAGTCTACTAACATCTTTTTCTATTTCTTCCACATATTTATCATCCACTTTTTCCATTTTTAAAATGGCAATCCAACCTAAAAGAGAAGACAAAGGTGTACCAATTTGATGCGCAGTTTCCTTTGCCATTCCTGTCCACAGTTTATTGGTCTCTGCAACTTTATTAGAACTGTAAAAGAGATAAATAACACTTAAAAAGAGAATTAAAATAAGAATTAATGCAATTGGGTAATATGTAAGTTTATTTAATAAATCCGAATTTTTGTAATAAATAAACTGTTTGTTACTGCCTTGATAACTTATTTCTATTGGCGCATTTTCAGATTTCATTATTGCCAATTGTTCTTTTAAAAATTCAGGATTTAAAGATTTTACAGAATCTAAATTCTGATTCGATATAATATTCCCATCAGAATCAACTAATATTAGTGGAATATTTGTATTAGTAGTTATAATTTTATCTGGTAAAGCAATGTTTGAATTCAAATCTGCATTTGCCAACTCTTTTTGTGCAATACCTAAAATTTCCATTTTAACCCTTTCTTCTTGTTTAAATTTCTGAAAGAAAGTATAAGTATTCCAAAGAATTAAAGAAACTATTATAAACGAAATTAAAATAGCAATTCGTCTAAAAAAAAAGGTGTTGGTTAGAAAATTCATCAAAACAAATATAAAGGTTTCCAGTATATAACTCATTTGTAATTTTGATAGTATCTTTACAAGACAAAATTTTTCAACATGATTTCTATAGACCCAAAAGAAATACCAACAGCAAAATTACACGGTTATTTATTAGGTGCAGTTGCGCCAAGACCCATTGCTTTTGCAAGTACAATTGATGAAAATGGGAACCCTAATTTGTCTCCTTTTAGTTTTTTTAATGTATTTGGTGCAAATCCGCCAATTATGATTTTTTCACCAGCAAGAAGAGTAAGAGATAATACCACAAAACATACGTTAGAAAATGCTTTGGCTACCAAAGAAGTGGTAATTAATGTGGTAAATTATGATATTGTACAACAAATGTCTTTAAGTTCTACAGAATACCCAGAAGGTGTAAATGAGTTTGAAAAAGCAGGATTTACAATGTTACCTTCAGACAAAATAAAACCTTTTAGAGTGGCAGAATCTCCTGTACAATTTGAGTGTAAGGTTAATGATGTAATTTTTACTGGTGATAAAGGTGGAGCAGGAAATTTAATAGTTTGCGAAGTTGTAAAAGTGCATATTTCTGAAGCAGTTTTAGATGAAAATGGCGCAATAGATCAATATAAAATAGATTTAGTTGCAAGAGCAGGAGGAAGTTATTATTCGAGAGCAAGAGATGGTTTTTTCGAAATACCGAAACCAATTTCTACTTTAGGAATTGGGGTTGATGCAATTTCATCAGAAATTAGAAATAGTACCATTTTAACAGGGAATAATTTAGGAATGTTAGGCAACGTAGAACAACTTCCAAATGAAAAAACTGTTGATAACTTTGCAAAAGAACATCCACAATTTATTGGGTTAGAAACCACAAAAAAACATACATTTGCGCAAGAGTTTTTAAAAGAAAATGATGTAGAAAGTGCTTGGAAAGTGCTTTTAATTAAATAGTTAAGAATATATTATGGAAGTTATTGGTAAAGTAAAGTTAATTGGAGAGGTTCAAACTTTTGGATCTAACGGTTTTAGAAAAAGAGAATTAGTAGTTACTACAGATGAGCAATATCCACAAATGATTATGGTGGAATTTGTACAAGATAAATGCGATTTGTTAAACAATTATGCTGTTGGACAAGATGTAAAAGTATCTATCAATTTAAGAGGTAGAGAATGGATCAATCCACAAGGTGAAGCTAAATACTTTAATTCAATTCAAGGTTGGAGAATAGAGAACTTATCTCAATCTGCTCCAAATCAAGGAAATTTGCCTCCAGTAGATCAATTCCAACCAGCATCTAACGTTTCTAGCGAAGAGCCAGACGATTTACCATTTTAGTAAATAGGTTAGATTTTAAATAAAAATAAAAGAGAGAATTCAAAACTGAATTCTCTCTTTTATTTTTATAAGGTTCTTTTTATTACTTTTTTTCGCCTTTTTTAGGCATTGGCCCACGTAAATGAATGACCAATCCGTTTAAGAAATTACGTAAAATTTGATCTTGGCATTCTACATATTTCGGGTGTTCCTCACTTCTAAATAAAGCACCTAATTCAGCTTTAGAAACTTTAAAGTCTACCAAAGCACATATTTCTACAATATCTGTATCGCGTAATTTGTGAGCTACACGTAATTTTTTTAAAATATCATTATTTGTTAATCCCATATTACAAATGTAAGTTTTTTTAGTCTACTACTTGAAAAATTGCCCATGCATACGCTGCAAACCTTGCAAAACGAAACAACCCGAAAAAAACAACGTTTCTAAACGGATATTTAATCATTCCTGCAGCTAAACAAGCAATAGAAAAAGGAAGAGGTAATAAAGCTCCAACTAAAATTAAAAAACCACCCCATTTTTTGGTGTTTTTTAAATTTGCAGCCATTTTTACTTCTAAATATTCTTTAACAGACTTTATTTTTAAAGCATTTTTTCCAATAAAATAAGATACCAATCCACCTGCATAAGATAAAGTTGCTAAAATGGATAAATTTAAAACAGGTTGTTCTGTTTTACCAGACCAAGCTATAAATATTTCTGGAGGAATTAAACCTAACAAAGTTTCTGATATAAAAAAAGTTGTTAAAACACCAAGTCTAGAAAACGTTTGTGTAATTGTTTCTAAACCTTCGTTTATATCATAGACATATTTATTAAATAAAAATAGACCAACAACAACTAAAACAATTGGCAAAAAAGCTTTTTTTACACTTTCCCAAACAAACAAATAAAAGCCAGTTCTACCATAATAATTATGGAGCCTTTTGCCTATAAATGCAGTTTTTTTCTTTCTTCTTTTTCTTTTTTTTTCCAAGAAAATATTTGTTTTTGTGAATCTACAAAAATAGGAACAAATTCTAAATAAAATATAGTAGAATTTTAGATTAACCTTTTTTTATGAAAGTTGAAATTATTAAAAGTTAAATTAATTTCATATATTTGGTTTACCAATCTGGTTAACCAAAAAAACAACTCACATGAAAACCAAATTACTACACAGAAACATTGCTGGAAAAATGCAATACTCAAAGATTAATCTATGTTTAATCATTATTCTTTGTTTTAGTCTTCAAACACATTTGTTTTCTCAAACTTATACAGATGCAGAAGAGTTAGAAGATGCTGTTAATGGCTCTACTAATGGAGGAACTTTTGTTGTTAAAAACGGTAGTTACAATGATTTTGAAGCTGCTTTTGAGAAAATGGCTACAGAAGCAAATCCTATTTTAGTAAAAGCAGAAACTGTAGGTGGTGTAACTTTAACAGGAGGGTCTAGTTTCAGGTTTAAGAAATCTGCATATATAACGTTAGAAGGATTTATATTTGACGGAACAGGAAATAGTTCTCTAATTAAATTTGAGGGGTGTAATAACATAAGAATTACCAGAAATGTTTTTGAATTAGCTGCTACTTCATCTGTAAAGTGGGTTTACATTGGTGGAGTTTATAATGATAATACAATCCCTTTTCAATTTCCAAGTCATAATAATAGAATAGACCATAATATTTTTCAAAATAAAAATACTCCAGGTCATTATATCACAATCGATGGAACTTCAGATACTAATGATGTTGGTTACCAATCTCAAAATGATAGAATAGACCATAACTATTTTAAAGATAATAGCCCAAGAGCTGTTAATGAACAAGAGTCAATTAGAATAGGATGGAGCGAAATGTCTCAATCTAGTGGTTATACAACTGTTGAATTTAATTTATTCGAAAATTGTGATGGAGATCCAGAAATTGTATCTGTAAAATCATCAGACAATATTGTTAGGCATAATACATTTGTTGGAAGTTATGGTACACTTTCTTTAAGACATGGAAATAGAAATAGAATAGAAGGAAATTACTTTTTTGGAAACGGAAAAGCTGTAGGTACTTCTCCAGACGGAGCAACTTTATACACAGGAGGAATTAGAGTTTATGGTACAGACCACATGATTATTAATAATTATATGGAAGGTTTAACAGGTACGCGTTGGGATGCTCCAATTACATTAACAATGGGAGATGCTATAGATGGACAGAGTACTAGTTTATCTAAACATTTTAGAGCAGAAAGAGTTACAATTGCATATAACACATTAGTTAATAATACACATGGAATTGAAATAGGTTATGATAATAATGATAAATATGGAAAAGATTTAAAGGATATAATTATCGCCAATAATTTGGTAACAGGTTCAGAAAATGCAATGGTAGAAATTGTAGATACAGACAATGATCAAGGAGATAATATTTCTTGGTTAAATAATTTAATGTATCCAACAGGTTCAGCAACTGTTTTAGCAGGAGCTACTACCACAAGTTTTGATGCTAGTGAAGTAAAAAATGAAAATCCTAATATTGTATATAATGCTACAGATAAAGTTTGGCGAACAACTTCTACAACACCTTTGTATGCAAATTCAGTAACATCAGAAACTATAGATAAAGATATAGAAGGACAAACTAGGCCTAGTTCTAGTAATCCTGGTGCAGATCATTTTAGTACAGAAAGTATTAGATACAAGCACTTAACAGCAGCAGATGTTGGCCCAAATGCTTATGAAACAGATGATAATACAGAAAGTTTATTTGTATCATCAGTAACAAATTTTATAGCAGCTGGCGAGTCTAAAGATTTTACTGTTACTTCTAATTTAAGTTGGTCTGTAACAGATGATAAAACTTGGATTACAGTTTCTCCATCAAGCGGAAGCAATAATGGTACAGTTACAATAACAGTAAGTGAGAATGCTACATTTTCTGTAAGAACTGGTACAGTTACTGTTACAGCTGGTAGTTTAACAAGAACAGTAACAGTAAACCAAGATGCTGGAGATCCTAAAGCTAATTTACTATTAATTAATGATGCTAGTTCTAATGACAACGTAACTATAGAATCTGTTTTCCATGAAGAAGTTACAGATACCAAAAACAATATTGCAGTACATAGTTTAGATAAAGATTTTAATACACAATGGGCTGGTAAAGGAATTGGCGGAGAAATTGTTTATAATTTAGGTGGTTCTTTCGATTTAGCTTTAGTAGACTTTGCTTCAACTAACGGAAAAACATACAAGTTTCAAATTTGGGTTTCTACTACAGGAACAGATTCTGGAGATTATGTAAACGCATTTCCTGGAAGTGGAAATTTATTAAGTAATTCTACAGAATCTTTTAAAAGTTTTTTATTACCAACAGTTATTTCTGGTGTAAAATATGTGAAGCTTATTGGTTATGGGCAAACATCTGGTAGCGAGTGGAATACTATTAAAGAAATAGAATTTTATAAAACTGATAATTTATCTGTTGATGAAAATAAACAATCTTCAACTTTAATATATCCTATTCCTGCAAATAATCTTTTAGAAATTAAAAACGTGAAAGCTGATGTAAATTCTGTTAATATAATAAGTTTGCAAGGAAAAGTAGTTATCTCTAAAAAATTAATGACATCTCAAACAAACCTAACAATAGATACTTCTAATTTGGCAAATGGACTTTATTTTGTTCATTTATTAAACACAAATAAAGAAAAAGAATCTAAATTGATAATCGTTCAACATTAAAAATTGTCTTCTAATTTTTAATATAAATGGCATCAATTTTTGATGCCATTTTTTTGTTTTCTATTTTTACAAAATGATTTGGCTTACAGATAAAATAGAATTTCCACCTTATGAGTTTACCACAGATGATGGCATTATTGCTTTGGGAGGAGACTTGTCTAATGAGCGATTAATTTATGCATACAAAAACGGAATTTTCCCTTGGTTTTCTGAAGGAGATCCAATTGTTTGGTATTGCCCACATGAAAGAATGGTATTGTTTCCAGAAGAAATAAAAGTATCTAAATCGATGCGAAAAATCATAAATAAAAATGAATTTACAATTACTGAAAATACAGCTTTTAAAGAGGTGATTTATAATTGTAAAAACATCGAAAGAAAAGATGGCTTTGAAACTTGGATTACAGATGACATGGAGCAAGCATATATAAGCTTACATAAAAAAGGCATTGCTAAATCTATTGAAATTTGGCAAAACAAAGAGTTAGTTGGCGGTCTTTATGGCCTAGAAATAAATAATATTTTTTGTGGAGAAAGTATGTTTAGCAATGTTTCAAATTCATCTAAATTAGCATTTATACATTTAGCAAACAATAAGAATTACAAACTAATAGACTGCCAAATTTACAATGAACACTTGGCAAGTTTAGGAGCTAAAGAAATTGACAGAAATTTGTTTTTAAGAATCTTACAAGCTAATAAATATGAATAACTATTTTTTAAATTCTGCAACTGATTTTTAAATCTTCAATTGAAGAAATAGAATGTAATTGGTTATACCTCTTTCTTATACTTCCTTTTGGATGAAATTTTCTTCTCTTTGTAAAATTTTCCTTGTCTATCCAACCACAAATAGTTAACTCTTTTTTTATTTTATGATACCTGCAAGAAATATAAATTTCGGTTTCTAAATAACATTGAAGTTTTTTAATTGTTCTTTGCAATGCTGCAGAATTGTATCTGTAACTTTTAGTATAACCATTTCATAGCGAGTTTTTACTTCACTAAAAACACTTAAAAAAAATTATAGTAATAAGTTTTAAATAAGTATTATAAGGAGAATGTTAAAATTCTGGAGCAATTGTAAAACTCATTTTTTTATAAGAAGTTGGGTGTAGGAATTCGATAAATTCTGCATGTAAATGCAATCTGTCCTCTTTTTTTCCATATAAATCATCGCCAATAATAGGTGAATTTAAACCATCTTTATGAGCTGCATGCACTCTTAATTGATGCGTTCTACCAGTTATTGGATAAAAGTAAACCCTAGTTTTTCCATTTTCTTTACTAATGATTTCCCAATCTGTTTCAGCAGCTTTTCCGTATTTAAAATCTACCAATTGTTTAGGTCTATCATCTAAATCTACGCGTAAAGGTAGTTTTATTTTTCCGCTATTTTTTTTAAGACTTCCATCTAATAAAGCAACATAGCGTTTTTTAATAGTTCTATTTATAAATTGACTTTGTAAAATTTTATTGGCTTCTTTAGTTTTGGTAAGTAATAAAATACCGGATGTAGACATATCTAACCTATGCACAATTAAAGGACCTGTAGCATCTGGATATTTATCTTTAATTCGAGAATAAACAGAATCTTTAATTTCTTTACCCGGAACCGATAAGAACTCTGCAGGTTTATTAAGAGCAATTAAAACATCATCTTCATAGATAATTTCTAATTCTTTTTGTTCTGCTAAATTTTCTAGTAATAAATTTGCTTCCATTTCAAGACCTTTTAACATGTGATTTAAAATAGGCTTACATCTACTTTGGCAAGCAGGATAATAGTTTTTATGTTTTCTAATTGCTGAATTTGGAGAAATTCCCCACCAAAATTCTGCCATTGTAATTGGTGTTAAATCATTTGCAAAAGCGTATTGTAAAAGTTTTGGGGCTGCACATTCTCCTGATCCTGCTGGAGGTTTTACAAGAGGATTATCGAAAATATCTAATAAATTTTTTAATTCTTTCTGTTGATTTAAAAATGCGTACTTGCTAAATAATGTTTGCTGTAAAAAGTTAGATTTTTCTTTTCTATCTGTTTTTAACGATGAAATTTTGTTTTCAAAAAATGCTAATTCAGTACTTATTTTTTCAAGCTTTGTAGTATAGTATTCTTGTAACTCTTTATAAAAAAACTGATCATTATAACTTTCTTGTGTTAGTTTTTTTGTCAGTTTTTCAAATTCATTCGCATTCAATTTTTTTTCTGAATTTTTTTTAAGAATCTTTCTTTCAGATTTAGAAATTCTCATTTTCTTTCTCTGTAGTTCTAAATCATCAGCAATTTCTTTATGTAGTTTTTTTGCAGTTTTTTTTATAGATAGATATTTTCCATCCTTTTTTAAAAGACCTAATTGTTCATTAATTTTATCGATTTTTGCTTCACCTTTTATATAAAAACTTCCTTCTGTTCTCATATTAAATACTGGTGGAACAAACTTGCTAGGTAAACTTTTATCTGCTAATTTGCCTGAAAAAGCTGCTAAATAACCAATTTTATTCAACTTATTTCTAACAACTAAAACTCCAAACATTTTACCAACAGGAGGTGTGTTGCTATCTTTTTTTATGCCGAAATTATGTGTAAAATCTGTTTGTTTTTCTAAATAAACTTGTATTTCTTTTGCAGCAATTATTGCCAAAGAATGTGGTTGGTAATAAAAAGGAAACGTGAATTTCTCTGGAAGCGATTCTTTAGAAATATCAGTTTTAAAATTTAGGAAATGTTTCAATTTGTCTTTATACAATTTAAAAACAAAAGTAGTTTTTTGTGTTCACTTTTACCATAATTTGTAACATCAACTTTAAAAATTAGTCATAAAAAAACCACTCATAAGAGTGGTTTTAATATTGTAATATGAACTTTTAATTATTTAGCATCTTGCTCTAACAAATCAAAAAACTGATTTAATTTAGGCATAATAATAATTTTTGTTCTTCTGTTTTTTGCTCTGTTTGCATCTGTATCATTAGGTGCTAAAGGTACATATTGGCTTCTACCAGCTGCAATTAATCTTTCTGGTTTAACACCATATTTGTATTGTAAGATTCTTGTAATAGAAGTAGCTCTCATTGCAGATAAATCCCAGTTGTCTTGTAAGAACTCTGTTTTTATAGATCTAGAATCTGTATGACCTTCAATCATAACTTCCATTTTTGGTTGGTCGTTAATTACTTTTGCAATTTTTTCTAATACTGAATAAGCATTATCATTTACATTATAACTTGCGCTTTTAAATAATAGTTTATCAGAAATAGAAATAAATACAACTGTTTTTTCAACATTTACTTCAATATCTTTATCTTGTATACCATCTGTTAAATTTCTAGTTAAATGATATTTAATAGCTAGGTTTAAAGAATCTTTTTGTGTCATTGCTTTTCTAACACCATTAATATATTTGTCTTTCTCACTTAATTGAGCAATAACAGTTTTAATATTATCAGAAGAAGATTGTGTAAGTACAGTTAAATTTTCTACTTGTTTTAAAGCAGTTTTTTTATCGTCTTTTAAAGATTTTACTTGTTCTGTTAAGGCAAAAGCTTTTGTAGATTCTTTTTCGTTTTCAATTAAACACTTCTGTAAATTTGCTTTTACATCCACTAATTCTTGTTTAGTTTTCTCATGCTTTTCTTGTAAAGCTACAAACTCTTTTTTAGAAGCACATGAACTTGCTACAATCACAAATAATAGTAATAATGATATTTTTCTCATTGTTATAGATATTAAATTCAGTTGACAAATTTAACAAAATGTATTAACAATATGTAGCTTTAAGTGTTTTTTGTGAAAATTTTATGTACTATTTTTGTTAATTAATTATGAAATTGATGAAACCATATAAAATACTACTTTCTCTTTCCTTAATACTTTATTTCTCTAGCTGTAAACAAGAAATTGTTCCTAAAGATTACACCTTTCAAGGTTTGGTATTTGGTACTTCTTACAAAATAGTGTATTTAAATGGTAAAGATAATTATCAAAAATCTATAGACAGCTTGTTTTATTTGATGAATAAATCTTTGTCTACCTATATTCCAACTTCAGATATCTCTAAAATTAATAAAGGAGATTCTACTGTTTTAATTGATGATTTATTTAAAGAAGTATACCAGAAATCTAAAAGAATATATTTAGAAACAGATGGTTTTTTCGACCCTACAGTTGGTAATCTTGTAAATTCTTGGGGTTTTGGACCCAAAAATGAAAAAAAGGATTTAACAGAAGAACAAGTTAATGAACAAATGAAATTCGTTGGTTTAGAAAAAATTTCTCTAGATAAAGGAATGATTAGAAAGCAACATCCAGAAATTTATTTAGACTTTAACTCTATTGCTAAAGGTTTTGGAATAGATGTGGTTGCTCGTTTTTTAGATTCAAAAAAAATAGATAATTATTTAGTAGAAATTGGTGGAGAAATAAGAACAAAAGGTTATAAAGACAATAATAAACCTTGGATAATTAAGCTAGTAAATCCTCTTAAAAAGAATGAGGAATCTGGTTTCAAAGAAATTAATTTATCTAATAAATCTATGGCAACCTCTGGTAATTATAGAAAGTTTAGGGTAAGTAATCAAGGTAAAAAATATGTACACACTGTTAATCCAAAAACTGGCTACGCAACAGAAAGTAATTTATTAAGTGCATCAGTAATTGCAAATTTAGATTGTGCAGATGTAGATGCATATGCAACCGCTTTTATGGCAATGGGTTTAGAAAAAACAAAAGAATTTTTAAGAAAAAATAAACAAATTGATGTAATTCTAATCTTTACTAATGATAATGGAAATTTAGAAGAATTCTCTACTTATACCTATAACTAGGTATTTTTGTTTAGTGTTATAAAGAGTATTTTTGTTATATTGCATCATTATAATTTGGGGATAATAATCTAACTATGAAAAAACTACTACTTGCACTTTTGTGCTTAATGACTTTTACAATAACCAACGCACAATCTAATAAAGACATTGCTAATGTGTATATAAAAAGGGCACAAGAAAGTCTAGGAAACCTTGAAATTGAGCTCTCTCTAACTCATTTTGATAAAGCAATGAAGTATATGGATACCATTACTTCATCTAAAGTTGCTAAATTAGGTACTTTTATACATTATGAGTTAAGAAATTTTGCTGAAGCAAAAGATTTGGCAAAACAATATTTTTTATTAGAAAGAAATAAAAAAACTGAAGAATATGCACAACTTATAGAGTTATATGTAAATATAAATGAAGAGTTAGAAGCAAAGTTAGCAGAAGAAAAAAGACTTGAGGAAGAGCGTTTAAAGAAAGAGAAAGAATTAAGAAAGATAGACTCACTTAAAACGGTTTGGACAGCCAAATCTAATGAACTTACTATAAAGGTAGATAGTATCTATAATTTCAATAAAAACAATCTAGCACTTTATACAAAAGGAGAAAACTTTGGTGTTATAGATGACAGAGGAAAAATAATAGTTGAAGCTACTGAATATAAAGACGCAATAAGTTCTGAAGGTTTTATTTTATTAAAGAACAGAAAATCTGAACCAAATAAAATTTATTGTTTTAATACAAATGATAAACAAGGTTTTTTAATACCAAATGTATCCGATTTTAATTCACTTTCTACACATTATGGCCATGTAATGTTGCCTAGAGGAAATGGTAGATTGGTTCTATATCCTAACAATTCATACGAGCCAATGGTGTTCGACTTAAATGTGAAGAAAATTGTTAGAGTTGCAAATGAAAAAGAATTATTTAAATCTTTAAAAGGTAATGATATAATTGATAAGTATAATAAAGATGGTGAAATTAAAATAAATAAAGAATGGTATGAGTTTGGAGGCCATGTAGGTGGAGGAATTTACCCATTATATTTTGAGAAAAACTACCAAGTAAATTCTTTTTTATGCTCTGTTGATGGAAATGTATTAAAATCTAGTTCAGGATACCAATATGTTGGAGCATTTTATAATAATAAATTGCAAGTTATTAAAAATGGTAAAACTATTTGGGTAAACCAAAATGGAACTAAAGTAAGTAATGCCAAAGATGAATATGCAGATTACATTGGTGATTCTAAAGTTGTTAAATTAGACAATGGAGCCTACCAAATTATGAGAAATGGTGTAATTGTTGCTGGTGATGAAGAGCTAGAAAAAATGGTAGAATTTTTAAGAAAAAACTCAAACTAACTAATCTTTAGTTTTTATAACAAACAGGAAGAATTTCATTCTTCATCAAACAAAATCGTTCTAGTTTTTCTGAAGCGATTTTTTTTGTATAATCTATTTCATCTACCGTAAAACCTATAGAACGAAGTTTCTTAAAATAATCTCTACCATAAACTCTAACATGGTCATATTGCCCAAATATTTTTGCGCGTTCTTTTCTGTCCGTAATAGAATTATCTTCAAAAGTTTTCTCTCTAGATAAATCTTGCGGAATTTGAAAAATACCAAATCCACCAGGTTTTAATACTCTGTATAATTCTTGCATGGCTTTAGTATCATCTGTAATATGTTCTAAAACATGATTGCAAAAAACAACATCAAACTCATTTTCTTTAAAGGGTAAATCGCAAATATCTGCTTTTACATCTGCAATAGGGCTTTCTAAATCGGAGGTAATATAATCTAGGTTTTTCAGCTTTCTAAAAATGTCTAAAAAACATTGTTCTGGAGCAATGTGTAAAACTTTTTGTGTTTTTGTTGAAGTAAAAAAATCAGTTTCATCTTTTAGAAAAAGCCACATTAATCTATGTCTTTCTAACGATAGAGTAGAAGGAGAAAGAGCATTTTCTCTTTGTTTTCCATAACCATAAGGTAGAAATTTTCGAAAAGATTTTCCATCAATAGGATCTGTAAATTTATCTCCTTTTAAAGAAAAAGCAATTACAGGACGTACTAAATAGCTAACTTTAATTAGCCAAGGTCTTGGTATGGTATTTAGTATGGATTTAAATACAGACACGAATTAACTTGCTCTAAATTCATCTTCTTCATTAGTTTCTATACCTAAAGCTTCATGAACATATTTAAAAGTAGAAAGTAATTCTGGTTTTCCGTTTACAATAGCAACATCATGTTCGAAATGTGCAGAAGGTTTATTGTCTAAAGTTGTAATTGTCCAACCATCTGAATGTTGTCTTATTTTATGAGTTCCTAAATTTGTCATTGGTTCTATGGCAACTACCATACCTTCCACAAATTTCTTACCTCTACCTCTTTTACCATAATTTGGCATTTCTGGATCTTCGTGCATTTCACGGCCTAAACCATGTCCAACCAATTCTCTTACAACACCATAACCATGGTCTTCTGTAAACTTCTGTATAGCATAACCAACATCTCCAACTCTGTTACCCGCTTTAAACTCACGAATACCAACATATAAACTTTCTCTGGTTACGTCTAATAATTTTCTAGTTTCAGAATCTATTTCGCCAACGGCAAAAGTATAAGCATGATCTCCATAAAAACCATTTTTTTTAGCACCACAATCTATAGAAATAATTTCTCCTTCTTTTAAAGGAGTTTTATTAGGAATACCATGTACAACTTGAGAGTTTGGACTCATACAAAGCGTGTTTGGAAAGTCGTACAAACCTAAAAATCCAGGAATTGCGCCTTCAGCTCTAATAAAATCTTCTGCAAGTTTGTCTAAATATAATGTGGTAACACCAGGTTTTACTTCTTTTGCAAGCATACCTAATGTTCTAGAAACGATTAATGCACTCTCGCGCATAATTTCTATTTCTTCTTTGGTTTTAATTTTAATCATGTTAAAAAAATTGAACCGCAAAGTTACTATAATTTAAAGAATTACAAATAAATTTAGACTATTTGAAAAAAGAGAAAAAACCTTTTTTCTTTTTCATTTCTGGTTCATAGTTAAAAATGAGTTTGTAGATATTTGTCCAACCTAAAAAACCACCAACATTTCTATCATCTATAAATAAATCTGCATGAATTTTTCTGCTGTATTTCTCTTCATAAACCTCTTCTGGAAAGTTTTTGTTTACTGCATAAAATTCAATCCCGTTTTCTTTGCAAAACTCTACTGCATCATTAAGTTTAGATCCACTTCTGTAGGTCCATAAAATTAAACGATGACCTTCAGATTGCAGTTTTTTAAGAGTTTCAAAAGCAAAGAGAATCGGTTTTCCTACTTTAGGAAATGCGTCTTCTACAATAGTGCCATCAAAATCTACAGCAATAATAAGATTGTTGTTAGGAATCTTCATTTATTTACTTCTATCGTAAGAATGCTTGTAAGGTTGTCCTGATACAATTTTTAACATGTCTTTCTCTAAAGATTCACGTGCATATTCTACATAACGTCCAATTTCTTCTCCGTCTTTATAGAAAATAAAAGTAGGTACTCTTTTTATGTCTAAACCTTCTTGTAAATTATCTGGGGTTTTTTTACTACGATTAACAGTAACTAAATCTAAATTTTTAAAATTGAAACCTGCTTGTTCTAAAATCTTATAAAAATGTGGAGTTTCTCTTTTACTATCTCCACACCAAGTTCCCATAAAACCTTTTATTTTAACTCCTTTAAGTTCTTTTTTTAAAGCGTTAACGGTTACTTCATCTGGTTTATAAGCATCAAATTTTTGAGTAAACCAAGTATTGTAAGGAGCTTGGTTAAAAGATTCTTTGTTTGCAAAACCTACTAAATCTCCGCTTTTATTTTTTGCTGCAGTTATTTCTTGTTGTGCACTGCCACAAGAAGCTAGAGCAATCGTAAAAAAGAATAAAAAAAAATATTTCATTTCTCTAATTTTTTATAGTTATAATAAAGAATGTTGTGTCATTTCTTCTGGTTGTGTAACTCCCATTAAGTCTAAAATAGTTGGTGCTACATCGCCCAAGATACCACTTTTTACTGATTTTATTTCATCATCAATTAAAATGAAAGGAACAGGGTTTGTAGTGTGTGCTGTGTGTGGAGATCCATCTGGATTCATCATTGTTTCGCAATTTCCATGATCTGCAATTAATAAAGTAGAATAACCGTTTTTTAAACCAGTTTCTATTACTTCTTTTGCACAAATGTCTACAGTTTCACAAGCTTTAATTGCTGCTTCCATTATTCCTGTATGGCCAACCATATCTCCATTTGCAAAGTTTAAACAAACAAAATCTGCTTCGCCTTTTTCTAAATCTTCACAAAGTGCATCTTTTAATTCATATGCACTCATTTCTGGTTTTAAATCGTAAGTTGCTACTTTTGGTGAATTTCTTAAAATTCGAGATTCACCTTCAAAAGGAGTTTCTTGTCCGCCAGAAAAGAAAAAAGTTACGTGAGGATATTTCTCTGTTTCAGCAATTCTAATTTGTTTTTTACCAGCATCAGATAATACTTCACCTAACGTATTTTTAATATTATCGCTGTTATAAATTACGTTAATTCCTTTAAAAGATTCATCATATAAAGTAATAGTTGTAAAATATAAGTCTAATTTTTTCATTCCGAATTCAGGGAAATCATTTTGAGACAATGCATTTGTAAGCTCTCTTCCTCTATCTGTTCTATAGTTGAAAAATAAAACTACATCACCTTCTTTTATTTGTGCTTTTGGAGAACCATCAGCATTTGTTACAATAATAGGTTTGTGAAATTCGTCTGTTAAACCAGCTTCATAATTTTTGTTGATAGTTGCAATAACATCTGTAGTTTTTTCACCAATACCATTTACAACACCATCATATGCCTCTTTAACACGTTCCCAACGATTATCTCTATCCATTGCATAATAACGTCCAGTTACAGTAGCCAATTCTCCTGTACTTTCTTTCATGTATTCTTGAATATTATTTATGAAAAAAGTACCAGATTTAGGATCGCAATCTCTACCGTCTGTAAATGCATGCAAATACACATTGTTTACTTCATTTTCTTTGGCAACATCTAAAATTCCTTTTAAATGATTTATGTGCGCATGAATACCACCATTAGAAACCAAACCTAATAAATGAACATCTTTGTTGTTTTCTTTAGCGTAATTTAAAGTATCTAACAACACTTTTTCTTTGCCTAAAGTTTTTTCTTTAACAGCTTTATTAATTCTTGCTAAATTTTGATATACAATTCTACCAGCACCTAAATTCATGTGTCCAACTTCCGAATTTCCCATCTGTCCTTCAGGTAAACCAACATGTAAACCATCTGTTCTTAACTGAGCGTGCGGATATTTGTTATATAAACTATTAATGTAAGGTGTTTTTGCATTGTAAATTGCGGAAACTTTTGGGTCTTGTGTAATTCCCCATCCGTCTAAAATCATTAAGATTACTTTCTTGTTCATCATCTAAAATTGAACAGTAAAAATAAGAAAGTTTTTTGTTTTAATTTTAAATTTTTACGAAACCGATAGCGTAGAATTCAGCACTAAATAGAAATGATTTATATCTATTTTTTTGAAAACTATTATTCTTTTATTTTTTATCATAATTAAAGTTAAAATTGACTGTTGTTTGTTAAACCCTTGTTAAATAGGGCTTTTTCTGAAACGTTTTTTAATTATTAAAGTCTTTTAAATATAACAAACAAATAATTTTAAACCCAAAACTTAATTATCATGAAAAAATTAATCGTACCAATGTTCGCCTGTTTATTTGCATTTTCTACTATAAATGCAACTTCTTTAAACAATGTTGTAAAAACAAATTCTACAGAATTTACCTCTTTTTCTTCGAGTGTAAATACGTTCTGTAAGTTAATTCAAATGGGAAAATATGAAGCTGTTGCCTCTCTTATTAAAGCCGGAGAAAATGTAAACAAAAAATCGAACGGATTAACACCTTTAATGTTTGCAGCAAGACATAACAAAGCAAAAATTGCCAAATTATTAATAGATAATGGCGCAAAATTAAAGACGAAATCTGATAAAGGAAATATGACAGCTTTGTCTATTGCAAAAAGATCTAAAGCAGTAGATGCTGTAAAAGTTATTAAAGAAGCACTTTAGTATTATTATTTGAATTAATTAATCTAAAGAAAATAGACTGTCTAAAAAGACAGTCTATTTTGCGTATATAAAAATGTTAGAAGCACAATAATTGATATTATTAGAATAACAATTTTCCTTTTAGAGGAAGCGTCATTTTCTTTTTGAACCCTTTTTTTAATCTTTTTTAATTCGGTTGGTGATGCTTTTTTGTCGAAATGAAGTTCACTTTTATCACTTTTTTTATACCCTTTTATTTTATCAAAAGTTGAAACACGAGTTCTTTTATTCGCTTTTAAACTTGCAATCATTGCAGAAATAGATCCAGAACTCATAATATAGAAGATTTAGTGATTACTAATAAGTAGTAAAAAAGACCTAAATGTTACATTTTTAAGCCTCATAAAGTTATTACAATATTTTTTAATGATTACGATATAGCTATTAAAGCTATTTTTTTATTCCTTTTAAATGTATTATCACTATTTTAATGTGTAATTTTGTAAGAATAATTCAATTATTTTTTAAATGAATACTCATTTTAAATTAAACGACGTTACTAAAAAATTACCCAAACATTTACACAAATTTGTGGTAAAACAACCTTATGAAGAATATACAGCGCAAAATCAAGCAGTTTGGCGTTATGTCATGAGAATGAATGTTGATTATTTAAGCAAAGTTGCACACGAATCTTATATAACTGGATTAAAAAAAACAGGAATTTCTGTAGAAAACATTCCTTATATGGATGGAATGAATAGAATTTTAAAAGAAATTGGTTGGGCTGCAGTTTCAGTAGATGGTTTTATTCCGCCAAATGCTTTTATGGAATTTCAAGCTTATAATGTGTTGGTAATTGCTTCTGATATGCGAACTATAAATCATATAGAATATACACCAGCACCAGATATTATTCATGAAGCAGCTGGTCATGCGCCCATTATAGCAAATCCAGAATATGCAGAATATTTAAGACGTTTTGGTGAAATTGGAAGCAAAGCAATTTCTTCTGCCAAAGATTATGAAATGTATGAGGCAATTCGTCTGTTATCAATTTTAAAAGAAGATCCAAATTCATCTGAAAAAGAAATAAATGAAGCGCAAGAAAAGGTAGAGTTTTTGCAAGAAAATATGGGTGAATTGTCTGAAATGGCACAAATAAGAAACCTACATTGGTGGACAGTAGAATATGGATTAATAGGCACTTTAGAAAATCCTAAAATTTATGGAGCAGGTTTACTTTCTTCAATAGGAGAAAGTGCTTGGTGTATGCAAGATGAAGTTAAAAAAGTACCTTATACTATTGAAGCCGCAAACATAAATTTCGATATTACAAAACCGCAACCACAGTTGTTTGTAACTCCAGATTTTGCGCATTTAAGTTTGGTTTTAGAGCAGTTTGCTAATAAAATGGCAATTAGAAAAGGAGGTTTAAAAGGTGTTCAAAAACTAATAAATTCTAAAAATTTAGGAACTATTGAATTAAGTACAGGTTTACAAATTTCTGGTGTTTTTACAAATGTAATTTCAGATGAAAACGGTAATCCTATTTATATTCAAACAACTGGTAAAACAGCGCTTTCTAGCAGAGATAAAGAGTTAATTGGACATGGAATAGAAAATCATACAGAAGGTTTTGGAAGTCCAATTGGTAAATTGAAAGGAATTAATATTCCTATAGAATATATGAGTCCAAGAGATTTAGAAGCCTATGAAATTTACGAAGGAAAACAAATTTCTTTAGAATTTGAAGGAGGAATAAAAGTGGTTGGAGATGTAATTACTGGTACTAGAGATTTACGTGGAAGAATTTTATTAATTTCTTTACAAAATTGTACAGTTTCTTATGAAGAAACTATTTTATTTAAACCAGAATGGGGAGTTTACGACATGGCAATTGGTAAAGAAGTAATCTCTGCTTACTCTGGACCAGCAGATAATAGCTCTTTTGGAGATTTAGGAAAAGTATCTGAAACCAAAACACATAAAATTATTTATTCTGCAGCAGAAAAAGAATTGTACAATTTGTATGATGAGGTTCGAAAAATGCGAGAACAAAAAGTAGTTTCAGAAGAAAAAATAACAAATATATTTAATCAGTTAAAAATAAAATTTTCTAAAGATTGGTTGCTGAATTTAGAAATCTATGAATTAGCTTTGCAAAATAATTTTCTTGTACAAACAGATGTATTAAACTATCTAATTAAATTACAAGAAAATAAAGAATACAAAGGTTTGATAAAAAACGGGTTAGATTTACTGAAAGTGAATTTACCACAATTGTAATAAAAATGGGAATATTTGACCTTTTTAAACGTAAAGATATGAGTTCAGAAATAAAAGAATATTTAGAAAAAGACGCAGTAATTTTAGATGTTAGAACTTTAGGAGAGTGGAATGAAGGCCACATAGAAAGTGCAAAACACATTGTTTTAAATTTAGTTCCTTTAGAAATTGAACAAATAAAATCTTGGGATAAACCAGTAATTGCAGTTTGTAGAAGTGGTGGTAGAAGTGGGCAAGCAGCTCAGTTTTTAGCACAAAATGGAGTAGATGTAATTAATGGTGGTCCTTGGCAAAATGTTGCTAAACATTTATAATAATTAGTATTTAAAGCCTCTTTTACGAAGTTTTTGCAGTCTTTTATAAACTTTTAAAGATTGTTTAAGTTTTCTAATAATAGCAAAAGTTCCACCCAACATTGCGCCTGTAAAAGCACCCATTGTTATTGGGTCGAAATCATGCCCAGTAATTAGGTATTTAGAATAAAATACGATCTCTCCAATTAAAATTGAGATTAAAAAAACTTGCAATTTAGATTTTGAAAAATGCGCATAAACTCCGCAAAAAATCCCACAAATTATAGAGGTGGCTGTAATTTTTGTTAGAAATAATTCTACAATATTGGTTTCGTCTAACATAAAAATGGATGTTATAAACATACCAATTAATGTACCTGCAAGAATACCAATTATAATTTTTTGAATCATTTTATAGCGAGATAAATTTATCTCTAGAAAGGTACAAAATATTTTCTTTGTTTTAGATAAGATTTTGCTTTTGCGCTTTCATTACAGCTTCTAATTTGCTGTGTACTTGTAGTTTTTTATAAATATTTTCTATGTGCTTTCTTACCGTAGACGGAGAAATTATAAGATTGTCGGAAATACTATTGTAGTTTAAACCTTTACTTAATTGAATTAAAATTTCTGTTTCTCTTTTAGAAAGTTTTACTTGTGCTGTTTCTTCTACTTTAGTGTCTGCTAGACTTGGGTTTCTTAACAAGTTTAAGGTCTTTAAAGCAATACTTGGCGTCATGGGTGCGCCACCTTTTGTAACTTCTAAAATACTTTTATAAAGGTTTTCTGCATCAATTTCTTTTAGTAAATACCCGTTTGCACCAGCTTTAATTGCATTAAAAACATAATCATCATCATCTAAAACAGTAAGCATAATTATCTTTATTTGTGGATATTTATTCTTTACCAATTCTGTGGCTTTTATACCATCCATTTGTGGCATTTGAATATCCATTAAAATAACATCTATATTGTGGTTCTCTTCTAATTTACCAATTAATTCTGCTCCATTATTTGCATGGAATTTCACAGAAATATCATCAAAAAAAGAAAGCTTTTCTTTTATAGCTTTCACTAAAAAGTAATTGTCTTCTGCTATGCAAATTTTTAAGTTCATTTGGTTAGATTAATTATTCTTTAAAATTACTTTAAGAATATGATTTATTTTATACGTCATTTGACGTATTTTTAATTAAAACAGAAAAGGAAACATTGGTACCTTTATTTGTTTGGGAGGTAATAGCAACTTTTCCTTTAATTTCGCTCATTCTTTTTTCCATATTAGATAAACCATTTCCTAAATCTACATTTTTTATATCGAAACCAACACCATTATCTATTACAGATGCAATAAATTGATTCTCTTTTTTATCAAGTATAATTTCTACTTTAGAAGCCTCTGCATATTTAATGGCATTGTTTATTGCTTCTTGAATTACCCTAAATATATTCATACCTTCTAAAGAAGAAAAAGTTGCATTTTTATCGATATTATAATTTACTTCAAACAGCATATTTTGTGTAGCAATTTTAGCTTTTTCTACAAAAGATAAAATTCTGGCGTGTAAATCTTCTACAGAAATTTCGCTCTTATTCATTGCCCAAATAGTATCTCTTAACTCATGAATAGTTTCTGATGTAAAAGTACTAATACCAATTAATTTGTCTTTTAATGTATCATTTACATCTTTAGAAATGTATTTTAAATTGTCTATAGATGAAATGATAAAAGTAAGTTGTGAACCAATATTATCATGTAAATCTCTAGAAATTCGTAAACGTTGTTCTTGCAGTCTATTTTGAGTTTTTATAGTTGCCAAAGCATCCTTTAAATTTATTTCTTTCTGTAATTGTTTACGTTTATATTGATTTTTCTTATAAATACCAAAAAAGATAATTCCTAAAATTAATAATGCAGATGCTAAAAAAATAGCATGTAAAGTTCTGTTTTTTATGGCTATTTCTTTTTCTAACAATTCTTCTTTTTGAAGCGCAATTTCTTTTTCTTTTTTTTCAGTTTGATATTTGGTTTCAACTTCTTGTAATAGTTTTAGGTTCGATTTTTTTGATATACTATCTTTATAATGGTGAAACTTTTTTAAATAATTAAGTGCCTTTTTATTTTCATTTTGCAATTCATAATAGTCTACGTAATTTAAAAGTGCATTTTCAGTATCTTCATTTACATTATATTTTTTTGCTATGTGATAGGCGCTATCAATATATATTTTAGATTTTTTTACTTTTTTATTTTCTAAAAATACTTGAGCAATGTTATTATAACTAGCACTAACACCTGCAAAATTGCCAACATTTCTCTCCATTTCTGCAGATTTTTCGAAATAATAAACTGCAGAATCTAAAGCACCTAAATAATAATGAACAGAGCCAACATTGTTTAAAGATTCTGCAATGCCTTTTTTGTCATTTAATTTTTTTTCTAACTGTAAAGAATACTTAAAGTATTTTAATGATTTTTCTAAATCACCTTCATTTGCATATATTATTGCAGCGTTATTGTAAGATTGAGAAATGCCCTTAAAATCTTTTAATTCTTCGAAAACTATTCTTGCTTTATTATGATATTCTAAAGATTTGACATTTAAATTTAAATAAGAATATACCACAGCTATATTATTATTAACAGTTGCAGTTTTTGCTAATTCTTTTTTTGCTTCATAAATTATTAGGCTTTTAAAATAGCTTGAGATTGCCTCTTCATAGAGACCAAGTTTTCTATTGCAAGCACCAATATTATTGTAAATAGAAGCTTTTATTAAATCTTCTTTAACCATTATTAAAGCTTCATTAGATAATTCTTTCGATTTTTTATATTGTCCCAAATCTCTGTAAACAATCGCTAAATTATTTTTTGTTCTACCAATATTTAAAGAATCTGTACTTTTTTTAGCGATCTTTAATGCTTTTTTTAAAGTTTCAATAGCTTCTTTTTGATTAAGCTTATATGAAGACATAGCTTCATTATTTAGAGTAAGAACATCTTGCGAAAATGAAAGAAAAGCTTTTAGAAGAAATGCAATTAAAAAAAAAGATTTTATTGTAAACTTCATAAGTTATTTTTGTTGAATTACAATTTACAAATAAATTTTAATAGTTGTTCCCTTTTCAATTTCTGAAACTATAACAACTTTCCCGTTAATTTTGCTCATTCTTTTTTCCATATTAGACAAACCATTTCCTAAATCGACATTTTTTATGTCGAAACCAACACCATCATCTATTACAGATGCAATAAATTGATTGTCTTTTTTATCAAGCTTAATTTCTACTTTTGAAGCCTCTGCATATTTAATGGCATTGTTTATTGCTTCTTGAATTACTCTAAATATATTCATACCTTCTAAAGAAGAAAAAGTTGCATTTTTATCGATATTATAATTTACTTCAAACAGCATATTTTCTGTAGCAATTTTAGCTTTTTCTACAAAAGATAAAATTCTGGCATGTAAATCTTCAACAGAAATTTCGCTCTTATTCATTGCCCAAATAGTATCTCTTAACTCATGAATAGTTTCTGATGTAAAAGTACTAATGCCAATTAATTTGTCTTTTAATGTATCATTTACATCTTTAGAAATGTATTTTAAATTGTCTATAGATGAAATGATAAAAGTAAGTTGAGAACCAATATTATCATGTAAATCTCTAGAAATTCGTAAACGTTGTTCCTGCAATCTATTTTGAGTTTTTATAGTTGCTAAAGCATCTTTCAAGTCTATTTCTTTCTGTAATTGTTTACGTTTATATTGATTTTTCTTGTAGATAGCAAAAAAGATAATTCCTAAGATTAATAAGGCAGATGCTAAAAGAATAGCATATAAAGTTCTGTTTTTTATGGCTAGTTCGTTTTCTAATAATTTTTCTTTTTGTATTGCAATTTGAGCCTCTTTTTTAGTTGTTTCATATTTAGTTTGTATTTCTGCTATATCTTTAGATTTCTCTTTTTCAAAAAGACTGTCTTTAGAAATAATATACTTATTCAAATAAATATTTGCTTGTTGGTAGTTTCCATCTTTTTGAAAACTTTTTGCCAATGTTTTACAACTAGATGTTATAAATTCTAAAGCTTTAACTTCTTCTGCAAAATCAAGGGCTTTTTTTCCAATTTTTATGGCTTGTTTGTGATCTTGGTGTTTATATTTAAAATTTGCGTACGCATTATTTAAAAAAGCAAGTTCATAAGGTTCTCTAAATTCTGTGTGTAATTTAATTGCGGCTAAATAATTTTTTTCAGCTTTAATTGGCTCATTTAAACTGTCATAAGATATTGCAATATTCGTTAATGGATAAGCAGCATACCTTTCATAATCATTTTCAGTAAAATATTTTTTTGCTTTTTCGGCACTTTTAATTGCTTTTAAATACTCTTTGTTCTCATTATAAACGCCACCTAAATTATTGTGTATTGCAGCAATATTTAAATGTTCGTTATTTTTTTCAAATAAAGTAAGTGCTTTATTATTGTATAAAATACATCTGTCAAATTCTTTAATTTTTCTTAAATCTACAGCAAGGTTTAAATAACCCCTTGCTATGTTTGCAGTATCTTTTAATGCTTCATATACAGGAATTCCTTTTAGAAAATTAGATATTGCTTCTTTAAAATTCCCCAAACGGCTATTCACAATCCCCAAACCAGAATAAGAGTTAGCTATTAAAACGGTATCATTAATACTTTTACTTAAAGCTAAAGACTCTTTAAAATAATTGATAGCTTTTGTGTATTCTGAATTCTCTCTTGCAAAATTTCCTAATTGTATTATTGCAATAGTTTTTAATCTTTTATCTTCTACTTTTAAAGAGATGTTATAAGCTTTATCACTATAAAATTTTGCAGAATCTAAATCTATTCCAGTATATTTTTCTGCAACTTCTATATATGTTAAGACCTTTTGTTTGTCAGTTTGTTTTTTTGAGACAATTAATAAACTATCAATAATTTTTTTTCCAGCAGATTGTGAGTAAAAATTTAAACAAAATAGAGTTGCAACAAAACATATTAATTTGGTTTTTGAAAAAAGCATAAAAAGTTAATTGTTTGATTGTTACAGTTCTAAAAGTAGTAAATTTTTTAAAAACAATTAAATATTAGAAAGTACTTCTTTGTAAGAATAATCTATATTGAAGATATTTACGTTTATCTTTTTGAAAGTAGCTTTTGTTTTAGACTCTAATTTGGTGATTTCTTTAGGTACTTTTTTTAAATATAAATGATTGTTTTTTTCAACTTCAATCTCTAAAAAAATAGCTTCTAATTTTTTATCTTCGAATGTTTTTAGTCTTTTAAAACTATAGCTAAAATATAAGATAAGTGAAACTGTAGTTATTATAATTGTAATAAGAATACTACTGTTTTCAGAAATTAAGTTCATCTATAAAGTTGTTATTTTAAGTACATACCTATTGCTGGTTGGTCTATTTCTTCAATTCTAAGAAAACCATTTACATAAAAACTTTCTCCTAGCATATCATCTTTTAAACCTTTCTTTTTTTTGTAAATCCAAAGCAGTGCTGTAGCATTTTTATCATTTTTAAACAAATATTCATATTTGTCATCATAGGTTTTAAAACTACTTACTGTAAAATTTAAATTAAACGAGTTGTTATTAAATTTTACAATAAAATTTGTGTTGCTGCCAACTTGTATGTTATTAAAGTCTGTTGTTTTTATTTCTGCAGAACCTGTAAGTTTTTTTACAGCTTCTTTTATAAACACAAAGTCATAATCCCATTTTTTTGTTTTAAATGTTGAAGAATTAACAGTATTGTTTGTATAGTTAGTCTTTTTAATTTCTTTCTTTTTTAAAGGAACTACAGCAACATTTGCAAAGTTACCATGTCTGTTTATAAAGATTCTATCAAATTGAGTACTTCCAGTTACATCTCCGTTTTCAAAATAGATTTCTCTAAAATAGAAATATTGGTATTTTCCAGATTTAGAGTGTTTTTTTACCCAATTATCTTTTTTATCATACACATAATCATAAGTTGATATGGAATTGGTTTTAGATTTCTGATGAGATTTAGAAAGATTTCCTTCTTTATCATATTCGTATGTAGTTGATGTGTTTCCGTATTTACTTTCTGAGTTGTAAGAAACTTTTACATCATCATCATAAATAGTTTTGTAGGTTCCAATAATACTGCCATCTGTACTACTGTAACTTGTTCTAATTTCTGTTTTTTTATCACCCTTATAACTGTAGCTTACATCTGCTGATAATTTATTGCTTTTAGAATATTCTTTTTTACTTATTACCCTTCCTCTTCTATCATTTACAAATACAGTATAGAATTTGCTGCCATCTGTGTAAATAGATTCTCTTTTGGTTAAATTACCTTTTTTGTCATAAGTAAAAACATAATGAGTGGAGTATTTTCCTTGAGAATCACTAATATCTTTTGTGCCAATTAACAAACCATCTGAATTATAATTGTAAAGTTTTTTTGTTGGAGTTCCGCTTGTGTATTGACTGTTGTACAAATAATAGGTTTCTATTAAATTTCCATCATCATTATATCTTTTAATGTTTACAGATTTTTTCACAAAACCTTTACTGTCTTTATCATAAGTATAATAATGGTCTATAGTTTTACGTACGTTTTTATGTAGGTTTTGAGATTTTAAATTATAAGTTTCTGCCTGACTAAACCCATCAAAACTAAAAGCAGTTATGAGGAATAGTAAAAGTGTAAATTTTTTCATTGTGTTTGTTTTTTAAGGTTTTTATAGATGTTTTAAAGGAGGTGGCTAGCATATTTTCTAGAAAAAACTAACCACCTGTAACCCTAAAAAACACTCTTAAATATTGTTTATTTATCATTAAATTGACCAAGCCATTTGCTATCTACCGTAGATGAAATGTTTATTTCATTTAATTCTCCAGACTGTGTCATAGAAACATCGTAAGAAATTTTGTCTCTACAAGTATCTCTAAACTGAATTTCTGTAGAACCAGCAGTTGTTAATCTTGGGTTTTTAATTGTTATACATTCTTCTCCAGCTACTTCTACAGTTAATACATTGTCCATTAAAGTAAATGTTGCTTTTGTACCATCTGGGTAAGGAGAGGCAGCATCAGCAAAGTGCATTGTTAAATTATAAGTTCCTTCAATAGATTTTGCTGCTGTTCCTGCAGTTTCTCCAGATGCAATTGTGTATTCGCAAGTTTCACAACCAGAAGAACTACTTTCTGAAGAACATGCAATTGCCAATGAAATAGTTAAAAATAGTAGTGTAATTTTTTTAAAAGTTTTCATAATATTTGTTTTAAGATTCCTCTACAAAGCTCTATAAACTATTAACAAAAAAAAATACGGCAGATGCCGTATTTTCTTCGTTTTCATAGAACCTTTTCAATAATTTAAGATTTTGGAGCACTAAACTTCCCTTCTGTAATAGTCTTATTTCCTGCGTTAGTATTTACACCTTCAAAAGAAAATGTACCAGTTACAGTAGTTGCTGTTTCTTCTGTTACGATTACTGTTCCAGAGCCAATGTTAAAAGTAGATGTCCAAGAAGCAACTGGGTTTATAGTACCATATATCATACTACTTGCGTTAGTAACTGCGTCTCCCGTTTTATAGGTTCCAACTCCAGTGTAGTTCATGATATTTAATCTAATAAATTCTCCGGAAGATTTAGAACCTTGTACAGCCAAAACATTGTTAGCTACAGTTGCACCAACAGAAACTGATAGAGAAATAAATTCTTCTCCATTTACTTTTGCGGAGAAAGAACCTTCTCCAGATACACCAAGATCGTTATCAGTTGCACTACAAGATATAAGAACAGTTGCACTGATAAATAATAAAATTTTTTGTAAAGTTTTCATACTATTTATTTTTTAGAATTATACATTACAAACTTCTAGATTAATGAGAATTTTTACAATACGGCAATTGCCGTATTTTTTATTTTTTAATAAATTTTCTGTATAAAATGATGAAAATAAAAAGTGCAAGAACACCTAAAAGAATTGGTATTCCGTAAATTACTAGATAGAAAATAAGACCAATAGCGTTGTTTGAAATTCCACCAACTTTATACGCATTTTCTAATTCTATTAAATTAAAATTATAATTATTAAAGTTGTTTTTAGAGAACCTATCTATACTTTTAAAATACAAATCACTTTTTGAGGTAATTTCTTTAAAGTTGAAATTCTCTATTTTTTTTCCATAAGTAATAATAAAATTGGGGTCAGGTTTTTTACCATAATCTGACAAAGAGAATTTTAAAATGGCATTCTCTTCATCAAAAAATAGTGAAGTTGGGGAACTTGTTTTTACGTTATCAATAGAAATATCATCTTTAAATTGTGTGTAAAAATCTCCTTTTTCTATAGGAGATTTCCATAAAGAACCAGTTTCAATTAAGTAGATAAAAGCATTTTTTTTATCAGAATTATAACCTTTTATAATTTTAGCATTGTTTGTGTTTACTAAAAAGTAGACTGTAAATTCGGTTATTTTATTTGGCGGAAAAGTAATTTCCCAAACATACCAATTATCATTTTCTGCATTGGGTTTTTTATAAATTGGTGCTTCAACTCCGTTAATTAATCCTTTAATTTTATATAAACCTTCTACTCTAACTTCATTTACTTCGTGATGAAATTGTACGTTTTCGAAAACATTGTTTACAGGATAACCTACTTTTATTTTTAAGGTATCTGAAGCTGTATTTTTAAAATAATAGGTTCCTTTTACAGTTGCAAATCCTTTGTAAAGTTGCATAAAAATATCTTCAGATTTCATCTGAATTTTTTTATAAGCAACAGTGTCTTCAGGATATAATAATGTAAAACTTCCACTACCACCAGCATTCCAAACTCCTGGTTGTGCAGAGTTAGAAACTAGAAAAAGACTTCCTAGAAATATAAAAAGTAGGTAGTAGAAGTTTTTCATGAAATTATTTCAATTTATTAAAAAATTCATCTAAATTTTTTTCTAAAAATGTGTTACAAACATTGTAAAATCCCTGGGCATATTTGTCTCCATCTACTTCTATCCATTTTGCTTTTTCAGAAAAACGATCTGCTTTAGCATCTAAATAGTTAGAAAAAGTTGAAAAAGATGTTGGTACAAAAGAACCTTGTTTTTGGTAAGCAACAACTTTTTGTTTCTTTAAAACACCATTAATTTCTACGTCATCTTTAAGAAAACCAGAGTATACAGCTTCTGCACCTAGACCAACTTTACCTTGCGAAAAAGTTACGTTGGAAGACGCAGGATATGTGTCTACTGCACCCTTAATTTTTACAGAACCAAACAGTTTACCTAGAGTAGTTTTTTTCTCTTTAAATTTTTGAGGAATGGTAACAGCATAGTTGTTTATCAACCTTAAATTGGTTTTAATTTTAACTTTAGCAGCTCTTCCTTTCATCCAATCAGAACCATTTTCAGAGAACATAACAAATAAATTTACATCTGCAATAATTGCATCTCCAAGTTCTTTAGATAGTTTTGCTTGTAATCCAATACCGCCTAAAAACCCTTTTTTAATTTCTCCTTTATCAGTTTTTCTTTTGTAAAAAGAGGTGTAGTTTGCTGGAACAATTGTTATAATTCCGCTTAAATTTTCTACTACTTGAGGCCCAGAAGCTTTTTCCCAACCTTCAAAAACTTTTGTCTTACTAGCTTCATCAGAATTTATAATTTCAAAGCCTTCACTTTTAAGTCGATTTATATAGTTTTGGTAAATTAGATTTGTCTTTTCCTGCATTTTATCTGCATTTATACCTCCTAAACCAACTGCTGCACTAGCAGTTGCATTGCTTGTGTTACCTCCAATTCTTCCACCATTTCCACCAGCTTTAAAATCTATAGCTTCTTTATAAATTTCAAAGTTTACATTAAATGAGTTTATATAAATTTTCTTTGGATCTTTTTTCATCTTTTTAGCTCCGTAAAATTTAGTTTTTATTTTTAGATCTTCTATATTTTGAGATAGCGCACTAAATGATATAAAGAAAATAGCGATTAATATGTAATTAAATTTTTTCATGTTATTTTGTTTTTAGGATTTTACTAATACAAAACTCATTAAAACAGTAAGTTTCTACAATACGTCATTTGACGTATATTTAAGAATTACTCCGTAAAAACAATGAGTTGTTTTTTTATGTCCTCTTTAGTTGCTTTTTCGTTTTCTAATTTTTCTGATAAATAATCTAACGTTTTGGAGTCTTTCTTAATTGAATCTAAACATAAATCAATAACCAACCTAAAAAAGATTAACAATATGGCTGCGATAATTCCTGCTTCGCCAAGAACAATAAAGAAAGAGGAAAGAATTACCACAAATTGCTGAACAAATATTCTCAAATAAGGTTTAAACATAATTTCTTTTGCAGTAAACTCTAGGTATTTTTTCTGCTGAATATAATCTGTTATAAATTTTCCCAAATGCATAAAAATAATGGCTGGTAAGGCATATTTAATATCTTCTAAATTTAAAATGATTGCATAGTTTTCTATAATATTAAAAGGCTCTTTTAAAATTCCATTTCCTTCTATACCAAAAAGCGAGAACCCAAAGAGTGATTGAATTGCTACAAACATTCCATAATGAACTAAAAAAAATAGAATTAAGCCATAGTTAGAAGATTTTGGTTTTTCGTATAAAATGCTCCACAACATTTTAAGTGCATTAAAAATTCCTATAATTATTGTTTCTAAAAAATATGCAAACAGAATAGATATTGCAGATGCTTTACCAATGTATAAAAGAAATAAAAGGTAAATAGAGCTTAACCAAATAAAAGCGTTTTGTTGTGTTGGGTAAAAAATAGATTTCAACATTTCTTAAGTTTTATAGTTGTAAAGTTCTAGCAATTCTTTTAAAAAAAGAATAAGGCAAATGCCGTATTTTATTTTTTTTCTATTTTAAAAGTAGGGTAAAACACTACATAATTGTTTTACTATTAGAGATGAATATTATAATTTAAAACTAAAATCATGAAGACTATAAAAATAGTATTAACTGTAATTGCATTTTCTTTTTTTGGAATTGTAAATTCACAAGAAAAGAAAGTAGAAGACAAGAAAGAATCTAAAACTTCTTATTACGAGCAAAGAGCAAAAGAAGATGCTAAATTTGAGCAACAGTATACTGCTGAAACTAAAAAAGAAGAAAGAAAGTTTTGGAAAGAACAAAAAAGATACGAAAAGGAGTTAAAGAAAAAAGATAAAGAAGCTTATGAAGCTTACATGCAAGGAAAAAGAGATGCCTATGCAGAACATCACAATCATTGTGATAATCATTGTAATCACGGGCATTATTATCACAGTCATGCTACATTTTATTATAGATATGAATATAGAAGTGAGCCAAGATATAGGTCTAGATCTACTATTAAAGTAGGTGTGCCAAGTGTTAGAATTGGTTTGTTTTAAAAAGTGCTACTTCTAGTTAGAAAAGCTTATTGAGTTTTAACTCAATAAGCTTTTTTATTTTAAAATTCTATGTTTGGAATCTTTGTTTTAATGTTCGAAATTTTAACTTCTAAATTTTTTAAAAAAGATTTATGACTATCAGAATTTTCATTAAAAGGTCTATGAGAAATTCCTTTTTGAATTGTTTCTATTTCTTGCATTGTAGTTTTTGAATCATCAGAAAACCACGTTGCTACAAACTTTTCCCAAATGTAATTAATGGCTGTTTTATTTGGATGAATCATATCTTCTGCATAGAATCTATAATCACGCAATTCATCCATCATTATTTCATAAGAAGGAAAATAGTGCGTTTTATTTCTCGGATTTACTACGTTGTGAATTCCTGCTATTAAATGCGATTTACTTTGTGTGTTTTCTATAAAACCATCTTTTAAATGTCTTACAGGAGAAACCGTAAAAAGAATATTTATATCTTTATTTACAGATTTTATAAGTTCGATAATTGCTTCTAAACTTTCAGAAACTTCATCAACAGAAAGTAATTCTTTTAAAAATTTTTTCTGTGGAATTTTATGGCAGTTTGCAACAATAGCATCAGTTTCTATAAATCTGTAAACCCAAGAAGTTCCTAAAGTAATTATAAGATGAGTCGCTTCCTTTGTTTGTTTATTTGTTAATGAAATAGTAGAATTTAAACTATTTATAAGCTCATTTTTATCCGTAGAACTTAAGCTCGAATGTGCATCGAAACAATGCCAGCGTTCATTTTGAAATACCAAATCTTCAACAGTATATTCCCTTTCATTAATCGCACTTGTAATAAGCTTTTCAATTGCTTTTGGTTGAAATAGAATTCCGAATGGATTTTGAGCAGACTGAAATTTATAATAATCTAATTTATTTCCAATATTTTCTGAAAAACAAGAGCCAATTAATAGAATTTTAGATTCGTAAGAAATAGGATTTCTAGCTTCTTTTTTTATTGGAATTTGTGTTTGTAGTTTCATTAATATTTTAAAACTTTTTTAGTTTTAGATATTTCTTTTGATTGATACAATATAAAGTAATTTCCTTTTGGTAAGTTTTGCAAATTAACATTAATTGTGTGCTGCAAATTACTATATTTTTGATTAGTAATTTGTTTTATAACTGCACCAATAGTATTATATAATGTAATTTTCACCATTTCATTATTTCCTATAAAAGTAATATTAAGAGAATCTAAAAATGGATTTGGAAATACGTTTATTTCTAATTCTTTCGATAGAAAGTTATTTGTAGAAAGTCTTGCAGAACATCCATCTTTAAAAAGTGGTAATGCATCAAAATCATTAAATAGAATAGTATTTACATCAGATTTTGTAGCTCCTAGCCAATCTGTTAGAATTGTGCTGTAAATATTTCTAAAATCGAATTGCATTTGTACACCTTCATTAATATCTACAGCTGTATCAATTTCTGGTGCATCACCTAAAATTTGGTCTTTTACACAACTTCCGAATAGAAATAAAGGAGCTGCTGTTCCATGATCTGTTCCAAAACCTCCATTCGAACGAATTCTTCTTCCAAATTCAGAATACGTCATTCCAATTACTTTATCATCAACATTTAATAATTGCAAATCATCTTGAAAAGCGTTCATTGCGCTCGACAATTCTTCTAATAAATCTGCATGTTTTCCTGTTTTTGTTTCTCCATCTACAACTTGATTGTCATGATTGTCGAAACCACCAATTTGTACAACATATACTTTTGTTTTTAGTCCGCCAGAAATTAAACGAGCAACATTTTTTAATTTTTCTGATAAATCAGAACTATCATATTTTGTAGATAAATTATTTCCTGCATTTGCTGCCGTTTTAATAACTTCTGCATACGCATTTGTTTGAGCAACTGTTTCATTTACAAAAGTTAAAGCATCTCCATAGCAATTATTAGGTATAGCGCCAGTATTAGAAACCAAAGCTGTTCCTGGATTTTCTGGGTCTGTTAGCGCCATAGAAAAGTTAGCACTTGTGCCTTGGCAAGTCTCTGAAACAATTTTTCCAATAGTAATTGCAAACGGATCTGGGTTTTCTGTATTTGGGTAATCTGTTGGAAATTCTGAATGATTTACATCAAAAAAACGACCAATCCAACCACTAGAAACGTATTCATTTGCATTGGATGCAGAATTCCAAATATCTGTAGATCTAAAATGAGAACGATTCTGATTTGGGTAACCTACATTTTGTATGACAGATAGTTTTTCTTGCTCCCAAATGTCTTTCATTCCAAACATAGATGGATGAAAACGAGTTACAGCATCAATTTCTAATAATTCGTTTTCTGGAATAATAATATTAGAGCGTACACTTTGTAAATTGTCATATTGATTCAAGTTAAAAACGGTATTTAAACCATCATTTCCACCTTGCAATTGTATAAGAACTAATATGTTTTCATTATCTTCTAAAAAAGAATATTCTTTGGGTTTTTCATTTGCGAATAGAGGAAAACCACTTAATGCAAATGGCAATGCAGCAGATGCTACTGAACTTAATTTTATAAAATCTCTACGGTTTAGTTTTTGTGTCTTCTTCATCATTACATAATTTGAAATTCAGACATTTGTAGCATTACAGAAATTAAACTTCTCAATTTATTTTCTACAGAAATACGTATGGCGTCATCAGAAGGATTTCCTAAAAAATCGGTGTATTCTATAGTCCATTCAAAATCGGGTAAACCCGGAATTAAAATATCTTTTAAGCTAATGATTTGACTTTCTGTTATTTCATAATTAAAAAGCTGACTAGCCAATTCATTAATTAAAATATTAGGATCTTCTGCATTTGTAATATTTGTAGCAATTAATAAAACTGGTACTAAAGGTGGAACTGTATAATTTTTATCATCTATAACTAAATCGCCTCCAGTTACCAATACTTTACAATATTCTAATCTTTTGGGTAGTAAAAAATTATTTACCCAAGTTTTATAATACAAAGGTCCTTGATAATAGGCTTTCCAGCCTGCAACATCTGGATGATTAAATACTGACTGTTCTAAATCTGAACAAGCCAAATATAGTATGTAAGCAAATTCATATTCTTCTTTTACAGAAGTGGTTGGTGCAGAAAGTAATAAAGATTTTGTAGCCGAAAGCATTAAATCTAAAGGACTTTTAATCATGCAGAATACATTTTCAAAAAAATGTTCAGATGCTAATAACTTCTTTAAAGCTTCACTAATATCATAATCATTATTTCTAACAATTTCAGCTAATGGAATAATAATATTTGTTTCAATTTCTGAAGTAATTTCAGAATTTACAAACCAAATATATAATTGCCTTGTTATATAAAGTGAACATTCTTCCTGTTCAAAAATTTTATCAATTACATCTTTATATTCTTGGTCTCCATTTTCAGAAATTACAGCATTATTAAACCTGTGAGATAAATTTTTATCGCCAGTTGTATGTCTATTACTTTGAAAATATGACGTTAAAGCATCAGCGTTAGTTAAACCTCTAGTTCGCCAACCTGTTAACACTTTTGCAATTTCTATAACATCACTTTCTGTGTAATTAGTATAATCTCCATTGCCAACAGCATCACCTTTACCAACAGTAAAAAGCTCTAATAACTCTCTAGAATAATTTTCATTAGGAGCAGTGTTTAAATTCTGATTTCCACTTAAGAAACGCAACATATTAGGGTCTATGGTAATTTGTTTTGTCAATTCTTTAAAGTTGCCCAAAGAATTGGTTCTTAACAAATTCATATAATAATATTCTAAATGCGGATTCCCATTCACAGAAACAAAATGGTTATGCCAGAAAAGCGTTAGTTTTTCTCTAATAGACATTTCTGCATTTTGCATTTGCAAGTAAGACCAAGCGTATAAAGAACGAGTTCTATATCTTAAAATAATGTTTTTTGCTGATGTATTTGCGTCTTCTACAGGAACAACATCTCCATGTATCCAGGTTTCGCCATAATTTGCAGCTGGGTCTAAAGCTTCGCCATTAGAAGTACCATCTAAAACATATTTTAAAGGTGGATTTGGCAACTCATTTTCAGAAAAAAGTATGTTTAAAGTTTCTGATAAACCTAAAGAAACTGAAGTGTCTACTAAAGATTGAGTAACCCCAAAAGAAGCTCTTCTTAATAAATGTCTGGCTTCTTTTTTTGTCCAACTTCCAGAATATGTATCTAAATAAGGCATAAATTTTTAGTTTTTAATTTGATAAAAACTAATTTGATTTATCTCAAATTTAATCTAATTTATCTGAAACAACAAATAACTAGTTTATTCCATTTAGACCAGGAATCTTCGAAATGGTTTAAAATTTATGCAAGAATCTACACCAAATAATCAACAGCTCTTTCTAAAGCTTTAGGAATTCCTCCTGGGTTTTTACCACCAGCAGTAGCAAAAAAGTTTTGGCCACCACCACCACCGTGAATTAGTTTTCCTAATTCTCTAACAACCTTACCAGCATCGTAACCACGTTCATTTGCTAGTTCTTTAGAAATATAACAAGTTAACATTGCTTTATCTTTAGAAGGAGCAGTAGCAAAGACTAAAAATAAATTTTGATATTCTTTACCTAAACCAAAAGCTAAATTTTTAATTCCGTTTGCGTCTAAATCTACTTTTGTAGCTAAAAACTGTACGCCATTTATTTCTCTTAACTGGTTTCTTAATTCACCAGATAAGTTTTGCGCTTTTTCTTTTAAAAGTTGTTCTATTTGTTTCTGTAAAGTTGTGTTCTCTTCTTGTAATTTCTGAACAGCTTTAACAGGTTCTTTAGTATTGTTTAATAGATCTTTAATTTCGAATAAAGCTCTATTGTTTTCAAAATAAAAATCTTTTACAGCATCGTTTGTAATTGCTTCTATTCTTCTAATTCCAGAAGCAACAGCTCCTTCAGATTTTATTTTAAAATGCCAGATGTCACTTGTGTTTTTTACGTGAGTTCCACCACAAAGTTCAATAGATTTTCCAAATTTTATTGCTCTAACTGTATCTCCATACTTTTCACCAAATAACGCCATTGCTCCATCTGCAATTGCTTGTTCCATGGTAATATTTCTACTTTCTTCTAAAGGAAGTTTACCAGAAATTCTTGCGTTTACAAAGTTTTCTACATCACGTAATTCATCAACAGTTAATTTAGAAAAATGAGAAAAATCGAAACGTAAATATTTAGAATGTACAGCAGAACCTTTTTGCTCTACATGTGTTCCTAAAACTTCTCTTAAAGCTTGATGTAATAAATGTGTTGCAGTATGATTACATTCTGTTCTGTAACGTTGTTTTTCATCTACAACTGCCTTAAAACTTTCATTTAAATGCTTTGGTAGGTTTTTTGAAAAATGAATTATTACGTTGTTTTCTTTTTTAGTATCAAGAATATATACAACATCTCCATGTGTATCTTCTAAATATCCTTTGTCACCAACTTGTCCACCACCTTCTGGATAAAAAGGTGTTAAGTTGAAAACTAATTGATACATTTCTCCGTCTTTTTTCGAAGTAACTTTTCTGTATCTAGTTAATTTTACAGTTGCTTCTAAAGAATCGTAACCTATAAATTCTTCCACAGCATCGTCAACCAAAAGAGTCCAATCTTCAGTAGACATTTCGCTTGCGGCTCTCGATCTATTTTTTTGTTTTTGAAGTTCCTCATCAAATCCTTTTTCATCTAAAGTGAATCCTTTTTCAGAAAGAATTAAAGCAGTTAAATCTACCGGAAAACCAAAAGTATCATACAATTCAAAAACTTTTTCACCAGAAATTTCTTTTGTTTTAGAGTCTGCTATAATTGCATCTAATAAAACCAAACCTTGGTCTAATGTTCTTAAAAAAGAAGTTTCTTCCTCTTTAATCACGTTTTCAATTAATTGTTTTTGAGCTTTTAATTCAGGGAAAGCATCTCCCATTTTTTTACTTAAAACATCAACTAGTCTATAAATGAAAGGCTCTTTTTTGTCTAGAAAAGTAAAACCATAACGAACTGCTCTTCGTAAAATTCTACGAATTACATAACCTGCACCTGTATTACTTGGCAATTGCCCATCTGCTATAGAAAAGGCTACAGCTCTAACATGGTCAGAAATTACACGAGTTGCAATATCTTGTTTTTCGTTAGCACCATATTTTGTGTTTGTAATTGTAGAAATTTCACTAATAATTGGTTTAAAAACATCAGTATCATAATTCGATTGAACATTCTGTAAAACCATACACAGACGTTCAAAACCCATTCCAGTATCTATGTGTTTGTTTGGTAATTCTTCTAAAGTTCCGTTTGCTTTTCTATTGAATTGCATAAAAACTAAATTCCAAATCTCTACTACATGAGGGTGATCTTCATTAATTAAAGTACGCCCATCTACTTTTGCTTTTTCTTCTGCAGAACGAATATCTACATGAATTTCAGAACAGGGTCCACAAGGTCCTTGCTCTCCCATTTCCCAAAAATTATCTTTCTTGTTTCCTTTTAAAATTCTGTCTTCAGCAATAAATTCTTTCCATAAATCGAAAGCTTCTGTATCCATTTTTAGATTGTCTGCATCATCAGAACCTTCAAAAACGGTTACATATAAAATGTCTTTATCAATCTTGTAAACTTCAGTTAATAATTCCCAAGCCCAAGCAATTGCTTCTTTCTTAAAATAATCTCCAAAAGACCAATTACCTAACATTTCGAATAAAGTATGATGATAAGTATCATAACCAACTTCTTCTAAATCGTTATGTTTACCAGAAACACGCAAACATTTTTGAGAATCGGATATTCTATTGTTCTTTGGAGTTCCGTTTCCTAAAAAATATTCTTTAAAGGGCGCCATTCCAGAATTAACAAACATTAAAGTTGGGTCATCTTTTGTAACCATTGGAGCTGAAGGCACAATTAAATGAGATTTTTCTTTGAAAAAATTTAAAAAAGTAGAACGAATATCTTGAGATTTCATAAAAAAGAAGTTTCCAAAAAACTTTGGATTGTGTTAATATATTTCTAAAAATACTACTTAAAAAAAGCAGTTATAAAACATTTTGTAAATTAGCGAGTTATTAAAAATGAGATTTCAATAAAAATTTCAAATTTAATGTACAAAAATAGTACATTTAACATTATGGCAAAAGTAAAATATTATTACGATGAAGATACGCTTTCTTACAGAAAAATTACTGTAAGAAAAAGTCAATATTATAAGAAATCTGTTTTCGGTCTTTTTGCTATATTTCTTATCGCATTCATTGGTTTTATTGTTTTTAGTCAGTTTATAATGTCTCCAAATGAGCGAGCTCAAGCAAGAGAATTAGAAAATTTAAAGTTGCATTATGAGCTTTTAACGAAAAGAATGGAAGAAAGCGGAGCTATTCTAGCACAGCTTCAAGAAAGAGATAACAATATTTATAGAACCTATTTTGAAGCAAACCCAATACCAGAAGAACAAAGAAAAGCTGGTTTTGGAGGTGTAAATAGATACAAATCTTTAGAAGGTTTCGACAATTCTACTATGATTACGAACCTAACCAAAGAAATAGATGTTTTGTCTAAACAATTGGTAGTACAATCTAAATCTTTAGACGAAATAGTTGTTTTAGCAAAAGAAAAAGAAAAAATGTTAGCAGCAATACCTGCTATTTTACCTGTAAAGTTAGAAGATTTAACAAGAATGGCCTCTGGTTATAAATGGAGAATGCATCCTATTTTAAAGATTAGAAAGTTCCATAAAGGAATGGATTTTACAGCTCCAGTAGGTACGCCAATTTATGCTTCTGGTAACGGAACTGTAATTAGAGCAGAAAGAAGTGCAACTTTTGGTAAGGTAGTTTATATAGACCATGGTTATGGGTACAAAACTATTTATGCTCACATGAGTATGATTAAAGCTAAAAAAAATCAAAATGTAAAACGTGGCGATTTAATTGGCTATGTTGGTAATACTGGGCGTTCTGTTTCTGCGCATTTACATTATGAAGTTCATAAAAATGATAGAGCTTTAAACCCTATTAACTTTTATTATGGAGACTTAACTCCAGAAGAATTTGCTGCCATGCAAAAAGCTGCAGAAGAAGAAGGGCAATCTTATGATTAAAATCGTGTAGCAACTACACTTTTACACAGTTTAATAATTACACAATATCAATAAATGCACATAGATTTACCTGAAAAAAGATACTACAAAATAGGCGAAGTCGCCAAAGCTTTTGATGTAAATACTTCTTTAATTCGTTTTTGGGAAAAGGAATTTGCTATTATTAAACCAAAAAAAAATGCCAAAGGAAACCGCCTTTTTACTCAAGAAGACATTAAGAACTTCAAACTAATCTTTAATTTAGTTAAAGAAAGAGGTTTTACTTTAGATGGAGCAAAACAAAAGCTCAAGGAAAACCCTGAAGGGATTTTCGATAATCAAGATATTATTAACAGATTAGAATTGGTAAAAGCAGAACTTCAGAAAATTAAAAATCAACTCTAACCCTTTTTATTGATATAACAATACTTGTTTATAGACTTTAATTTTGTCTGTGCAATAAGTTTTAGATTATTTGAAATTTATCGTTTTTACAATTTACTATGCACGCATAATATTTTTCGTTATATTTGAGGAAGTAATATCTTATAAATAAGAATTACAAGACTAAAATTCAACGATTAAATTTCATTAATATGCCAAAAAAATATGTAGATCTTGAAACACTTAAATACATATTGTATGATATTCATAAATTAGAAAATTTACTATCGAGAGAAAGATTTCAAGAACATGATATGGAATCGTTAAACTTATTTATAGATTCTGTAAAAGAGTTTTCAGATAGAGAGTTATTTCCATATTTTAAAGAAATGGATGAAAATCCAGCATATCATAAAGACGGAACTGTAATTGTTCATAAACAAGTGGGAACTGTTATGAAACAAAGTGGCGAAATGGGCATTATCGCTGCAGCTTTCGATTATGAAGATGGAGGTTTACAAATTCCTTTTTCAGCATTACAAGCAGCAGTTTATATTATGGATGCTGCAAATAATCATTTGCCAGGTTACCCAAGTTTAACACAAGGTTCAGCAGAATTAATCGTAGAATTTGGTAATGAAAAATTAAAAGAAACATACGTGCCAAAGATGCTTTCTGGAACTTGGGGAGGAACCATGTGTTTAACAGAACCACAAGCAGGAAGTTCACTTTCTGACATTTCAACAAAAGCAACGCCAACTTCAGATGGATTTTATAAAATTTCTGGACAGAAAATATTTATTTCTGGAGGCGATCATCAATATGCAGATAATTTTGTGCATTTAGTTTTGGCAAGAATAGAAGGCGCACCAAAAGGAACTAAAGGAATTTCTTTATTTGTTGTTCCTAAAAACAGACCAAAAGCAGATGGAACTTTAGAATATAATGATGTAATGACCATTGCAGATTTTCAGAAAATGGGACAAAGAGGATATTGTACAACACATTTAGGTTTTGGAGATTCCGACGATTGTAGAGGTTGGCTTGTAGGTGAAGAACACAAAGGTTTAAACCAAATGTTTTTAATGATGAATGGCGCAAGAATTGCAGTTGGTAGAGGTGCAGCAGCTATAACTATGGCAGCATACAGGGCGTCTTTACAATATGCAAATGAACGTTCTCAAGGAAGAAAATTATCTGCAGATGGTAAGAAAAATCCAACAGAAAAGCAGAGTTTAATTATAGAACATCCAGATGTTAGAAGAATGTTGTTGTTGCAAAAATCGATTGCAGAAGGTTCTTTAAGTTTGGTAATGTTAGCTTCTAAATATCATGATATTTTAACAACGGCAACTTCCAAAGAAGAAAAAGAAAAATACAATTTATTGTTAGAAATGATTATTCCGATTGTAAAAACATTTCCATCTGAAGCTGGTGCAGAATCTGTAGATAATGGATTGCAAGTTTTAGGAGGTTATGGCTTTTGTACCGATTTTTCTTTACAACAGTATTATAGAGATATTAGAATTTCTGCTTTATATGAAGGAACAACAGGAATTCAATCGCAAGATTTGTTGGGTAGAAAAGTAACCATGCATAATGGAAAAGGTTTAGAATTGTTATCTGCTGAAATTGTAAAAACAATTATTGCAGCTTCCAATGATGAAGATTTAAAAACCTACGCTACTATTTTAGGTGATAAATTAAAGCTTTCTCAAAAAGTGTTAGGTCATTTAATGCCATTTGCAATGAAAGGAAATTACGAGCGCTATTTAGCAGATGCAAATTTATTTATGGAATATATGAGCATTGTTGTTTTAGGTTGGTTATGGTTAGAAATGGCTGTAGATGCTAAAAAAGAATTGAGTAATTCTGATAAAAAATATTCAGAAACTTTTTATGAGAGTAAAATTCATACCATGAAATTCTATTTTAAATATGAAGTACCAAAAACAAATTCATTGGCAGAATCATTAATGAGCAACGAAGTTTTAACCATTAAAAAAGACAAAGAATTTATTTTATAATGAATATAAAAGAACAATTTAATTTAGAAGGGAAAGTTGCTATAGTTACAGGTTCAAGTAAAGGAATCGGAAAAGCAATTGCAAAAGGTTTGGCAGAAAACGGAGCGCAAGTGGTAATTTCAAGCAGAAGTCAAGAAGCTTGTGACGAAGTTGTAAAAGAATTTACTGAAGAAGGTTTAAAAGCAATCGGTATTGCATGTCATATTGGTAAAGAAGATCAACGAAAAAACCTAATTGATAAAACAATTAAAGCTTTTGGTAGAATAGATGTTTTAGTAAATAATGCAGCTATAAATCCTGTTTTTGGACCAATTGAAGATGTAGATCCTGCAATTTTTGATAAAATAATGGATGTAAATGTAAAAGCACCTTGGAGTTTATCCAACTTGGTTTTACCACATTTTAAAGCAAATAAAAACGGAAGCATTATTAATATTGCTTCTGTAGAAGCCTTAACTCCTGGTTTCGGATTGGGAATTTACAGCACAAGTAAAGCGGCAATTTTAATGCTGACAAAAAATCAAGCAAAAGAATGGGGACAATATGGTGTAAAAGCCAATGCAATTTGCCCAGGTTTAATTAAAACAAAGTTCAGTGCAGCACTTTGGCAAAACGAAAAAATTCTTGGTAAAATTGAAAAATCTTTACCAAGTGCAAGAATGGGAATGCCAGAAGAAATGGTAGGTTTAGCTTGCTTGTTAGCTTCTGATGCTGGAAATTACATGACTGGTGGCGTTTATACTGCAGATGGTGGTTATATGATTGCTGGGTAAAATAATTAAAAAAACACGAGTGAATTATATTAATGTAATAAGGAAAGAAATTACGGATTATTTTGATCCAAAATCATTAATTAAAAATAGTGAAGAAATTCATAAATCTCCAACAAGAAATTATTCTATAAAAACGGTTAGTTACATTCAAAATAAAGCTGATACAAATTGGGACGTAACTAAAGTTGAGGTTTTTGATAACAAAAAGGATGAAAGGATATTTGAATTTTTTAGTAACCATGGGGAATTATTTTTTAATTGGTTTAGAAAAGAAAGTATAGATTATTTAGTATGTGCTGAAGATATTTACGGAGGTCAAACCGTAATCGATCTAACTAATAATAAGATGGAAAGCTATTCTCCCAACGAAGATGGTTTTATTGCAACAGAGTTTTATTTATCTCCCAATGGAGAAAAATTAGCAATTATCGGATGCTTTTGGGCTTGTCCTTTTATCATTAAAATATATGATTTTACAAACCCTTTAAAATTACCATTTCAAGAAATTAAAGAAATTGATTTAAATAATAATACTATTGAAATTGAAGGTTGGTTGGATAATGAAAGAATAATTACTAATCAAGGAAAAATTATAACTATATAAATCTATGAACTTCGAATACTCAAATAAATCAATAGAATTACAGCAAAAACTAATTTCTTTTATAGAAGAGCATATTGTTCCTATTGAAGAAGAATTTATTGCTTTTCAAAATGATAAAAACAATATGTGGAAACGTTTTCCAAAAATAGAAACGTTAAAACAAAAAGCAAAAGATGCAGGTTTATGGAATTTATTTCTTCCAAATAATTATGGAGAATTAAGTCCGGGTTTAACCAATTTAGAGTATGCACCATTGGCAGAAATAATGGGTAAGAAAATCTGGATTTCAGAAATTTTTAACTGTTCTGCTCCAGATACTGGTAATATGGAAGTTCTTGCAAAATATGGGAGCGAATCTCAAAAAGATAAATGGCTAAAACCTTTAATGAATGGCGAAATACGTTCGGCTTTTTTAATGACAGAACCACAAGTTGCTTCTTCAGATGCTACTAATATTGAAACTTCTATTATTTTAGATGGCGATGAATACGTAATTAATGGAAGAAAATGGTGGTCTTCTGGAGCAATGGATCCACATTGTAAAGTTGCTATTATTATGGGGAAAACTGACCCAAATGCACATAGACATCAACAACAAAGTATGGTTCTGGTTCCTATGAATATTGAAGGTTTAGAAGTAATTAGACCGCTTTCTGTTTTAGGTTATTATGATTCACCAGAAGGTCATGCAGAAATTCAATTAACCAATGTTCGTGTTTCAAAAGAAAATTTAATTTTAGGAGAAGGCAGAGGTTTTGAGATTGCACAAGGACGTTTAGGTCCTGGTAGAATTCATCATTGCATGCGTTTGGTTGGTATGGCACAATATGCTTTAGAAATAATGGCGAAACGAACTTTAGAAAGAGAAACATTCGGAAAAAAATTTTATGATTATAGTAGTATTCGTCACGAAATTGCAAAATCTGCTTGCGAGATTGAACAAGCACGTTTATTAACACTTTCTGCAGCCGATAAAATGGATAAAGCAGGCAATAAGGAAGCTAAAGATATTATTGCAATGATAAAAATTGTTGCTCCAAATATGGCCCAAAAAGTAATTGATAGAGCGATGCAAATTTTGGGAGGAAAAGGTGTTGGCCCAGATACTTATTTACCACATTATTTTGCTATTGCAAGAATGTTGCGTTTGGCAGATGGACCAGATGAAGTACATATGTATCAATTAGGGAAAAGTTGTATTAAAAAATACGGAAACAAATAATGAGCAATCAAAAAGTAAGAGAAGGAGAAGCGTTAAATGAAGTTTTATTGAAGAAATATCTTCAAGAAAATAACATTATTGAATCTGTTGAAAGTGAATTATTTGTAGAACAATTTACTCATGGATTTTCCAACTTAACTTATCTTTTAAAAATAGAAAACAAAGAATTCGTTTTAAGAAAACCACCAAAAGGCGCTATTAAAAGAGGTCATGACATGAGTCGTGAGTTTAAAGTGCAAAGTGGAGTTAATAAAGCGTTTTCTAAAGTACCAAAAATGTTTACTTTTTCTGATGATGAAACTATTCTAGGAAGTGATTTTTATATCATGGAAAAAATAGAAGGAATTATTCTGAATTATAAGGAAGCTAAAAAAAGAAATATTACTCCTTCAGGATATAAAACAATTGCAAATTCTTGGTTAGACACTTTAGTAGAATTACATGCTGTAGATTATAAAGCGATTGGTTTAGCTGATTTAGGAAAACCAGAAGGTTATGTAGAAAGACAGGTTTCTAATTGGGGAAAACAATATTTAAAAGCAAAAACAGACGAATATCCAGAAGCACAAATGGTGATGAATTGGATGCAAGAAAATCAACCAAAAGTTTATGAACACTGTTTAATACACAATGATTTTAAATATGACAATGTTGTTTTTAAAGATGATTCTTGGCAAGAAGTTGCTGCAGTTTTAGATTGGGAAATGGCAACTTTGGGAGATCCTTTAATGGATTTAGGAACGTCTTTAGGTTATTGGACAGTTGCAACAGATCACGATTTTGTAAAACAAGGAATTCCGTCTCCAACCATTTTTAAAGGAAACCCAATTAGAAGTGAAATAGCAGAAATGTATGCAGAAAAGTCTGGAAGAACAATAGATAATTTAGTTTTCTATTATGCTTTTGGCTTGTTTAAAATAGCAGTAATTGCGCAACAAATTTATTATCGATATTCTAAAGGTTGGACTACAGATTCTCGTTTTGCTAATTTAAATAAAGCTGCAGAATTGTGTTGTAAACTGGCTTTAAAAGCGATAAAAACTAAATCCATAGATTAAAAATTTTTTATAAGATGGATTTGCGTTAGGGATTGCAGTGAAAATCCTTTTGCCTTTTTCTGGCAAAAGATTGTAACGTAAAGCCCGACCTTTTTAGGGAACGCCCAAATTAAAATTTAACAATATGCAAGTAGAAAATAAAATAGTAATTGTAACAGGTGCTGGTTCTGGAATAGGAAAAGCATCTGCAATTCATTTTGCGAAAAACGGTGCAACTGTTGTTGTTTCTGACATCAATTTAGAAAATGCCCAAAATGTAGTAGAAGAAATTAAAAATAATGGTGGAAAAGCATCTGTAAATAAATGCAACGTTGCAAAGTTTGATGAAGTAGAAAATTTGGTAAACGAGACTGTTAAAGCCTTTGGCAGATTAGATGTTATGGTAAATAATGCAGGTATTGGTCCAAATTTACTAAACACACACAAATCTAAATTACAAGATTGGGATGCAGTTATTGCAGTAAATCAAACAGGCGTTTATTACGGAATGAAATTGGCTTTAACGCAATTTGTAAAACAAGGTGGTGGAAATATTGTAAATATTGCTTCTTTGGCAGGTTTAAAAGCTTCGCCAAATAATATTAGTTATAGCGCAAGTAAATTTGCTGTGGTTGGTATGACAAAGTCTGCTGCTATGGAATATGCAACTAAAAATATTCGTGTAAATGCAGTTTGCCCAGGTTACACAGAATCTGCTTTGTTAGATCAATTATTAGGAGCTAAACCAGAAATGGACGCTATTTTGAAAAGTGTAATTCCTATGAAACGTTATGGGAAAACAGAAGAAATTGCAGAAGCTGTAGTTTGGTTAGCATCAGATAACACCAAATTTATTACAGGACAAACAATTACTTTAGATGGTGGAACATCGCTTTAGATTATCAAGAATATTCAGTAAGTTTGTAAAACAAAAAGTCAACACAAAAATTAAAATTTAGAAATTATGAAAAAATGGTTAATACCCGTAATTATTATAGCTTTAGTTGCTTACGCAATTTATAGTTGGGGAAAAGGATTCAATAATGAGGCAGTAGTTTTACAAGAAGATGCAAAAACAACTTGGTCTAACGTAGAAAGTTCTTACCAACGTAGAAACGATTTAATTGGAAACTTGGTTAAAACTGTACAAGGAGCAGCAGATTTTGAGAAAGAAACGTTAACACAAGTTATTGAAGCTCGTGCAAAAGCAACTTCAGTAAATATTAATGCAGGAGATTTAACGCCAGATAAAATGGCACAATTTCAACAAGCACAAGCAGGAATGAGCGGAGCACTTTCTAAATTATTAGTTTCTGTAGAACGTTACCCAGAATTAAAAGCAAATGCTAACTTTTTAGAATTACAGAGCCAGTTAGAAGGTACAGAAAACAGAATTAATGTTGCCAGAGACCGTTTTAACGAAGGTGTAAATAAGTACAATAAGCATATTAAAGTTTTTCCAAATTCTTTATTAGCAGGTTTGTTTAATTTTGATGAAATGGCTCGTTTTAAAGCGAATCCAGGTTCTGAAAATGCACCAGATGTAAATTTCGATTTTAACAAGAAAAAATAATAAATGTCTAAAGTAGAAGAGTTTCTTACTCCAGCAGAAGAACAAGAAATTATTTCTGCTATTAGAATTGCAGAGAAAAATACTTCTGGCGAAATACGTATACATATTGAAGCTTCTTCCGAGAAAGAACATTATGAACGTGCGCTAGAAGTGTTTCATCTGTTAAAAATGGACAATACGAAAGACGCAAATGCGGTATTAATTTATGTTGCTGTAAATGACAAGAAATTTGTTGTTTATGGTGATAAAGGAATTAACAAAGTAGTTGACAAAGACTTTTGGAATTCCACCAAAGAAGTGATGCAAAATCATTTTAAAAATGGAAATTTTAAACAAGGTATTGTAGATGGAATTTTAAAAGCTGGAGAAGAACTACAAGAACACTTTCCTTGGCAAATAGATGATGTAGACGAACTTTCTAATGAGATTTCTAAAGGATGAATTTAAGTAAGCAGTATTCAGTTGGCAGTTTTCAGTCATTAGTTTGTTGTAAAAAGTTTCTTTTTTTAATAGCTTTTTTATTTTCATTAAATATCTTTTCTCAAGGATATACAATTCCTGAAAAACCAAAATTTCAAACAAGTGTTTACGATTATGTAAACTTACTTTCAGAAGCTCAAAAAAAGCGTTTAGAAAGTAAATTAATTCGGTATTCAGATACTACTTCTACACAAATTGTAACCATAATCATCAATTCTACAGAAGGCGAAAATATTAATTATTTAGCGGCTAATTGGGGAGAAAAATGGGGTTTTGGAGATGCAGCAAAAGACAATGGAGTTCTAATTTTATTAGCAAAAGGCGATAAAAAAATTGCAATTCAAGCAGGTAAAGGAACAGAACATTTATTAACTGATTTTCAAGCCAAAAGAATTATTGAAAGAGTTATAATCCCAGAATTTAAACGAGGCGATTTCTATGGCGGTTTAGACAAAGGTTCAGATTATATTTTTAAAACACTAAATGGCGAATTTACAGGTACTCGTAAACAAGAATCAGAATTTGACCCAGGAATTATTTTTTTTATCATCATTATAATTATCTTTTTTATTATTATTTCTAGAGGAAATAAAAACAATAAAGGTGGTGGAAAAAGATATAGAAGAGGTTCTCTTGCAGATACCATTTTCGACACTATTATTTTAAGCAACGCCGGTAGAGGTGGAGGTAGTTTTGGTGGTGGATTTGGAGGCTCTTCTGGAGGTGGAGGAGGTTTTGGTGGCGGTTTTGGTGGCGGTTTTGGCGGTGGAAGTTTTGGTGGAGGTGGAGCTTCTGGTGGTTGGTAACTTTCATGGTACACTTTTTGATGTTATTATTGAAAAAAATAACTGTATTTATGTTCAAAAAGATTGCGTTTGTATTAAGTTTTTTATTGTTGATGAGTTGTCAGAATTTTGGACAATTAAAACTCCTAACAGATTTACCTAAAAGTTTAAAAGAAGTTTCCGGGACTGAAATTGTACCAAAGTCAGATTTAATCTGGATGATAAATGATGGCGGAAATAAACCTGAATTGTTAGGTTTAAATGAAAAAGGAAAAATCATTAAAGAGATTTACATCAAAGCAAAAAATCACGATTGGGAAGATTTAACTTCTGATGAAAAAGGAAATATTTACATTGGCGATTTCGGAAACAACTTAAACAGAAGAAAAAATTTGTCTATCATTATTGTTGAACAAAATGAGTTGGATGAAAAGAACGCTGAAGTAGATGAGATTGAATTTGAATACCCAAATCAAACTAAATTTCCTCCAAAAAAGAAAAACAGATTTTTTGACACAGAAAGTTTTTTCTACTTTAAAGAATCACTTTATCTTTTTACAAAAAGTAGAGTAAAAGGCAACTATGGTAAAACTACCATGTATAAAATTCCTGCTAAAAAAGGTGAATACGTAGCTGAAATTGTTGGAGAATTCGAAAACTGCAGCAGTTTAGAATGTTGGATAACTTCAGCAGATATTTCTGAAGATGGAAAAAAAGTAGCATTATTATCTCAAAAAAATGTGCTAATCTTCACTGATTTTAATGGCGATAATTTCTTGTCCGGAAAGGTTCAAAAAATTGAAATGAAACATCGATCACAAAAAGAAGGAATCACTTTTAAAGACAACAATACTTTACTTATTACAGACGAAAAAGCTCATGGAGCTGGTGGGAATTTGTATGAGTTAAAACTTAATTAAAAGTTACCACAAACTTATAAATTAACAACGCCCAACCCAAAATTAAAAACAAACCTCCCAAAGGTGTAATTGGCCCTAAAAATTTTAGTTTTTTATTGTTTGCAGAAGAAATTACCAAGCCATAAATTGAAAAGGAAAAGAGAATTGTTCCAATTATAAAAGCGTTTATTATATAGCTATCAATTGTAATTTCAGAATTTAATTGAAACCCTAAAATCAATAATACAATAGCATGATACATCTGGTATTTTACACCAGTTTCAAAACTATTTAATTGTTCTGTTGTTAGTTTTTTCTTTAACAAATGAGCTCCAAAAGCTCCAAAAATTACTGATAAAGCTCCAAATATTGCTCCAAAATATAATGCTATCTGACTCATAATTATTTAAAAATCGAAACCTAAATTAAAAGTAAATCTGCTGCCATCATCACCAGTAAAAAGACCAATTTTACCAGATATTAGATTTGCTGCGTTAAAAAATATTCCACCTCCATAAGATGTATTTGGTTTGCTCGCTGCACTTGGTAAAACAGTTAATGTATTTGGTGTACCCCAAACTTTTCCATAGTCAAAACCACCAAAAAGACCAATGTGTGTAGGTAGTAAATTTGTTTTTACTCTTCTAATATTAAAACGAATGTCTGTAGTATGATAAAAAGCATTTTTACCTGTAAAACGCTGATTTCTAAAACTCCTTAAGCCTTCATTTCCTCCAATTGTTGCAGCTTGATAAAATTCAAAATCTCTACCAAAGTTAAAATGCCCATTTATTTTAGAGGCTAAAACTAATTTGCCGCTAGGAATTAATTTGTGAGTAATTGCAAGAGAAGATGCTGCGTAAGAGAAGCTTCTTTTTTCATCTAAATTTTTAGTGTATCCAACTTTTGTACTAAACTCCATGCCTAAAGTAGGAAAAGCTGGGTTGTCTGAATGTTGGTAATAATAACTTGCTTCAGTATTTAAAAAATTTTGCGTATCAAAAATTCTGTTTCCAGAAGCAAATTGTGTTTCTAAAAATCTGCCAGCTGTTCTTTCTACATCGTAATTTTCATATTTTACACTTACTTTTAGTTCATCTCCTAAATCTCCTCTCCATTTTACAAAAGAGCCTAAATTTATTTGTCCGATTTTTACTCTATTAAAATCTCTATCTTCATCATCTTTTTTAGCTTCAGGGTTGGCAGAATTATTACCAAAACCAAAGAAGTTTCTTGCAAAATTTGCGGAATTAAATTTAGCATCAATTCCAAGATTCCAACGATCAAAAACGTTAGCAAATTCACCAGAATACTCTAATTCATAACCATTAGTAGCAAAATAATAGAATGCAGAAATTGTATGTTGTCTTGTAAAAGGGTTTCTTTCAAAGCCATTAACGATATATACATTTTTAAGACCTAACTTAATTCCATCATCAGGATTGTAACCTATGGCAGGAGATATTACATCTTTCCCGTTTTTTAATTTCTTATAATTATAAGTATTTGTTTGATAATCGTCTGTTGTTTTTTTATGAATATTAGGTGTTTTAAAAGTGTTTTTCTTTGATTTATGATCGTACACTTTTACATCATGTTCTTTATTAATTTCATAAGTATCGTTACCTAAACCACCAATAATTTTTAACTTAATAGATAATTTTCCATTAGCCCCATTTAATATAAAAACATCATCATCATCTAAACCATAGATCCAGATTTCTTTAGTAACATTACAATTGTATCTTCTTTGATGAAAAATATCCGCTTTTTTACCATCTTTAATTCTGTAACCAGTTATTTTAGTGTCACCATTTACAAAACGTTCTATTTCAAATAAATCATCTTTGTTTGTTCCTTTAACTACTTGAAATTTATTGAGATGAGAGAAATACTTATCAGATATTTTCTGAAGATTTTTTCTTCTACCGATTAATTTTCTTTTAATTTCATCAACAGTTTTACTTCTTACTTCTTTTGGAAATTTAGAAAATGCACTTTCTATAACTTCATCTGTAATTTGAGATGTAATAATTTCTACTTGAGCATCCCAAACCTTTTTATCGGATTTAGAAATTAAATTCATGTCTAAAGGATAACCAGATAAATTAAACCACTTTGGACTTTCAATATCTTCTGTATATGAACGCATTCCTCTTAAATCTGGTATTGCTTTTGTAAGGAAGTTTAATAAAATACCATCACCAAAAATAGAAAATGCTTGATCTCTATCTCTTGGTACAGGTCTGTAAACTATTTTTTCATTTTCCTCGAATTCTGCCCAACGCCATTGGTCTTGGTGCCTATCCCAATCTCCAATAAGCATATCAAATAAACGTGCTCTTATGTAAGATTTTTCATCCAAAATATATTTTTCATCCTTTGCAAGATTTTTTCTTAAATCGTCTGTACTTATAATTTCATCAGAAAAACCAAAATGTTCTTTATCTCCGTGACCAGAAGCTGTTCTTTCTTCTATCATATATAATTCGCCACCAAAATCTTCATTAAAGCCTCCTAAACTTTCTTGTTTAGGAACAAAATATAAAACAGGTTTGGAATGATAAACACTTATAGCGTCTGCTAATTCTCCAATTGTAAATGGCGCATAAGGATGAGAACCTGTAAATACATCTAATAACAAGTCTTCTGTATAAGTGTCTGCAAATTGCCCTTCTACGTATTGATCTTTAAATGCCACAGCTTGTAGATACTGTACAGCATTTTTACGCAAAGCTCTCATAACATATTCTCTACCATCTTTGTCTTCTAAACGAAGTGATTTAGATTGATGTCCACCACCTTTTCTAACAGGTTTTAAACCGCCAAATAATGTGTCTAAACGAACAGTTGGTGCTACTACTTTTTGCCCAAAATATTTACGATATCTATTTCCCCAAAGCATGTTGTAAACTCCACCTTTTTTTACTTCATTAGTAGAATATATTGCCGCTTCTTTTTCGCTTAATTTTGCATTCGGAAAATTGTTGTATTCAATAATACTATCAGCTTTAAAAACATTTGCTTCATAAACTATTTTACGGTCTTTTGCAGTGTAAAAATGAACTGTAGAAGCACCATCTTTATAAATATCTAACCTAGCAAAACCTTGTGAAGCGTAAGAAAATTTACCACCATTTACATTTTTAGTAGCTGTTATTTTAGAACCAGAACCGCTTACAATTTGTGGAATATTATCTTGAACTATATATTGCAAGCTATGCTCATGACCGGACACAAAAATAACTTTATCATTTGCTTGAGAAATAGTAATTATTCTTTTTCTTAATTGATTGTATTTATCATTTTGTTGGTCTGTATTTGTAACACCAGAAGTTTTACGTAAAATATTAATAGCAGTTCCTAAAATAGGAGCTGGTTTCATGTGGCTTTTTAATGAATAATAACCTCCATGAGGGCCGTTTGTAAACATTGGGTGATGCAAAGCTATAATTGTTGTCTTACCTCTAGCTTTCTTAACCAAACCTTCAAATTCTTCAAAAAACTTTTCCCTTGTTTTAATTTGGCAATCATCATTAATTCCTGGATGATTATCCCAATTGGTAACAAACCAATGTGTGTCTACTATAATTAACTGAATATCATCAGAAATTTCTACCTTTTCTAAAGGACAGCCTTTTTCTGGTAGAAAAGAGTTTTTACCTAAAGCTTTATCAACTAATTTTTCTTGTCTTCGTAAACCTTTTAAACCACTATACCAATCATGATTTCCTGGAATGAATAAAGTTTTTCCTGGAAATTTTTTACCAATATCTGTTTGTACCTTTAATCGATGTTCTGCTAACGTATAGCCTTTAGATTCTTCTGGTGGAATACCTCTTTGGTAAACATTATCTCCTAAAAACAACAATGTAGATTTTTTGGGAGCCTTATGAATTTCTCTTTCTAAATGCGCTAAAGCAGAATCTTTACTATATAAATCTGAATTACCAGCATCGCCAATTAGGTAGAAAGAATGTATTACTTTAGAAGTATCTTTTCTAGAGGTATATTTATGATTTTCTACAACTTGCATCTCTATAGTTGCACAAGAATAAATAAGGAGTAAACAAGCTGTAAATAATGAGTATTTTAATAATTTCATAGATGCAAAAATAGCTATTTTGAAATTGATTTTTTAAAAAGAATTAAATCTTCTTCTGTATCAATATCAATTAAATTAGTTTTAAATTCAGAGCAAATAACATCATTATTTTTGTTATTCATTAACTCTTTTGCACCTTTATCTTCCTCTATCAATAATAATTCAGAAAAAAACTTTTCAGGGAAAATTGCTGGCACACCATATTTAGTTTTATAATTAGAAGCTACTATTTTAGATGGACTTTCTTTATATAAACGAACCATAGATTTTAAATATTCAATTTCTATGCAAGGTTGGTCTGCTAATAAAATAAAAATTACATTATAGTTGAAATTATTTTTTTTTAGAAACTCAATTCCAGTAACAATACTTGAACTTAAACCTCTTTTAAATCCTGCATTGTTTATAAAAGTGATGTTTTTTGTGGTGATTTCATTTTTTATCTTATCAGAATTTCCACCCAAAACACAAAATACATCGTTAGGAAAAACACTTTTTGCTTTTTCTAAAGTAATGTCTAATAGTGTTTTACCATTTATTTTTACCAATTGTTTTATTGCTTTCATTCGGGAAGATTTTCCCGCGGCTAAAACTAAAACAGCAATATTTTTCATCAATCAATTATTAATTTTTCCATTCAAGTTTCTTAAAGAAAAAGGTTCTTTTTTTCTAACTACAGATAAGATTTCAGCAACTATAGAAACTGCAATTTCTTCTGGAGTTTGGGCACCAATATGTAAACCTGCAGGAGTGTAAATAAGGTCTAAAAAATCTTCTGAAAGATCTGGAACTAATTCAAAAAGCTCATTAAATAAACGTTCTCTTCTATTTGGTGCTCCTAAAATTCCAATATATTTTGGATTATGTTTAGATAAATTAATTACATATTTCAAGTCTTGTACATAACTATGATTCATAATTACAACTGCAGAATTTGTACTTATGTTTTTGAACTGAATTGTTTCTGGAGTTTCACCGATTACAGAATTTGCTCCTGGAAAATCAGCTTTATTTTTTGGGTCTTTTATAGAGGTAACTACATCTATTTCCCAACCTAAATTTGAGGCAATCTTACATAATTTCACAGCATCATGTTCACCACCAATAATTATCAACTTAAAAGCAGGTTGTAGGGTTTTAGTAAAAGTTATTGCTTCATTTTTGATTTGAAAATCAAAAGAATCATTAAATGTAAATTGACGTTTATTTTTAAAAGTAACATAAGAACCAAAGTTTCCGAAAGTTTCATCCTTTTTTAAGAAAATCGAGTCAATTTTAATAGTTTCTCTGTTTTTTTTTGCATTTAAAAATTCATTTAAAAATAATTTTGAGATTGAAAAAGGTTCAATTAAAATGTATAAAACACCTTCGCAACCTAGTCTATACCTACCATCATAAGTAATTATTTTTGCTTTTTTGTTAGAAAAAACACTTTTTGCTCTGTGTATAATTTCTTTTTCTACGCAACCACCACTAACAGCACCTACTGAACTTAAATCTTCAGAAATTAACATTCTAACGCCAGGTTTTCTATAAGATGAACCTTCTAAATGTACAACAGAAGCAAGCACATTTTTTAATCCTTTTTCTTGACTAATGATGGCTTGTTGTATTATTTCATGGATTTCATGAATCATTTATAAAAAGTTTAAAACTATTTTTTAAAATTTATTTTACAAGTTTCGCACTCAAAAGTATCTTCATTTATAGAAATGCCAGTAATCTTATTTTCAACAATTTCATTGATGAAATTATTATAGGTTTGGTCATTACCAACTAATTTATTGCCTTTGTTTAGTTTGTAAAATTCTCCTTCCCATTCTTGTTTTCCCCAACAGTTTGGGCAAACTCCTTTTGGTGCTTTTTTAGATGTATCTCCTTTTGATTTTGAAGCAAAATAATTTCTAATATTTTGAATTGTAGACATAGTTATTATTTTTTAATTCTTTTCTAACATTTAGTGTTTAGAAGAAAAATTATTTTCTATTTTTAATAAAGAATATTTTTTAGGTTTTTGATAAAAAAAAGTAAAAGAATATAGCTTCTATATTTAATTTGTAACTTTGAAAGTAATAGCTAAATTTACGACAAAATATACAAATCTAAAGATAACTTAATTTATCTATTTTTGTTTTCCTAAAATAAAATTATAATGAGCGCACTATTGATTGCTGCTGAAAAGCATGTTTTTAATTTATTGAATACAGAATTAGATACTATTTACGTGTATCATAATTTGGCTCATACTCAAAGAGTAGTTGAAAAAATAAATGAGTTAATAGAAAATTTAGAAATTGATAAAAGCGATAGTGAAAACTTACAAATTGCTGCTTGGTTTCATGATACTGGTTTTGTAAAAGGAACAGAAAATCATGAAGCAGAAAGCGTTAAGATTGCTACAGCTTTTTTAGAAAGTAATAAAGTCACTAAAAAAAGAATTGAAGCAATTTCTAATTTAATTTTGGCAACCAAAATGGGTTTTGAGCCAACAAATGATTTAGAAAAAATTATTATTGACGCCGATTGTGCACATTTAGCTAGTAAAAACTTTTTTGATTATACTTCTCTTTTGAGAAAAGAGTGGGAACTTTTAGGTGTTAAAACTCAAACAAATGCAGAATGGATTGCAGGTAACATAAAATTTTTTACACAACACCACCGCTATTATACAGAATATGCTCTAAAAAATTGGACAAAATCTAAAGGTAAGAACCTTGCCAAATTGTTAAAGTCTCAAAAAAAGACAAAAGCAGATAACAAGAAGTTTAAGCAAAAGAAAGAAGCTTTAGATATAAAGAAAAATAAAAGTGATGTGCCAGAAAGAGGTGTAGAAACTATGTTTAGAGTTGCTTTAAGAAACCATATTACTTTAAGTGATATTGCAGATACTAAAGCAAATATTTTACTTTCGGTAAATGCAATTATTGTTTCTTTAGCTTTATCTAACTTATTACCAAAATTAGATAATCCATCCAATACACATCTATTTGTACCAACTATTATTTTTATAGTTTTTACAGTTGCGTCTATAATTTTATCAATTTTAGCAACAAGACCAAATGTTACAGAAGGTAAATTTACAAGAGAAGATGTGGCTAATAAAAAAGTAAATTTATTGTTTTTTGGTAATTTCCATCAAATGGAATTAGAAGATTTTGAGTGGGGAATTTCTGAAATGATGACAGATAGAGATTATTTATATGGTTCTCTAACTAAAGATTTATACTTTTTAGGCTTGGTTTTAAATAGAAAATACAAAATTTTAAGGCTTACGTATACAGTTTTTATGATTGGTATTATAGCTAGTGTAATTGCTTTTGCAATTTCTTTTTCTTACCAAGGAATGCCAATTTAAGATTCTATTTCTCTTATTAAATCATTTAAAGTAATTGTTTTTGTTTCATCAAAATCTTTTTGATAAATAACTTCTACACGCAAAGCTTTTAAACCAGAAACACCTTGTAGGTCTTCTAAATCTAAAAATTCTATAGCCCCTAATTGATTTTTAGATTGTAAGAATTTTATATATTTAATATATTCTAAAGCATCTTTTTCTTGAGAATATACAATTGCAATTTTACCAGGAACTGTTAAACGTTCTTCAGTTCCTTTTATGTGAGATTTGTCTATACGCTTTTTTATAATCTCATATCTAATATTGTAAGCACCATCTACATCAAACTGTTTTTCATCCATTCTAAATTTTATTGCCATAGCATTGCTATGCACCAAAATTAAAGAAGCTACACGTAAATCTTGTTTCATGTTTTTTCGCTCATAAAAAGCAAGATTTTCCATCTCACAAGTTATTTGCAATTGCCACAAACGTAAGTTGTACAAATACAAATCATTAAAAACTTTACTTTTTGTAATAGATTGCCCAATGTACATATTGTACTCAACACCGTCTGTTTTATATCTCTCAAAATAATGAGGAAACATTTTTTGAGCCTGTTTTTGTTTTTTATCAATAAATTTTGCCAGTTTATCATTTATAAGAGTAACACTATCTTCATAGTCTTTTCTTTTTTCATAAACTACTTCTAAATCTGCATCTAAACGATTTGTATAAATGTCTACTTTGTTGGCAAGTGTTTTATTTATGTTTTTAATATGATTAAAAACAGGATATATTTCTCTTTTTAAAAAGTCTAAAATATTTATTTCATCTCCAGCACTTAAACCTTTGTTTACATCTTTTAAGTACGTAGAAACCCTAAACATTAATTCGTTATAAATAGGTAATTTTTCTGTTTTACAAGCATCTTTTAATACAGAAATTGCTAATGTAAGTTGTGTTGTTAAGTCTTCTTGTATAGCATTGTTTCTTGCGTCAGAAGATCCTTTTATATCACTTTGACCAAATAAAGGATAGACATCATCAAATATAATTTCATCTAATTTTGCAGTATCATTTGTTTGTGAATCTACATGATATTTTTCTGCAGCTTGATAAAAACGCCATTTTACAGCACTATGTATTGATGTGTAATTTTCTTGAATTGTAGCTTCTAAAACATTCTGACGTTCTTCTGAAGTTCTTTTTACTGCAGCTTCAAAAACAGGAATAATATCTTTTAATTTGTTGATATTTACTGAATTCAAATCATACGCTTTTGGAGAAGCAATTTCTAACAATGCTAAATCTCCATTTTTAGTAGCTTTAATAGGGATGATGATAATGCTTTGTATACCAGAATCATGTAAAGTTTGGTAAAAAGGATTTTTATCGGTTTTTACACCATAATCTTCTACATCTGAAATTGTAAATGTTTCATGGTTAACAAAAACCTTTTGAATTATTCTGTTACAGAAATATCCATCACCACAATTGATTTCGCTGTCTTTAGAAAGAATAATACTGTTGGCTTTACTAATAGAAGTTTCGCAAATTTTATCATTTACGTTATCAAAAATAGAATACCCTAATTTTAAATCTTTAATACTATAAAAATCTCTTAAATTATTTTGAAGTTTAAAAATTAGGTTGTCATCACCAGCTAATAAATTAGCTTTTATGGAAGACAGCATTTCTTCAGATGTTACGTCGAACAAGTTTAAAAGCCCAAATCCTTTAAAAATATAACTATTAACAGGAAATTTCTCTTTCCAAATTTCAACGTCATCAAAATTATTTAGCAACTCTTTAAAATCTTCTTGTGTTAATTTTGGTGCTTTATTTGTTGGAATAATTTCAGTAAAATCTGCGTTAAATGCAGCTCTGTAATATTTCATTGTTCCAGTTGTTTTATCTGGAATATCAAAATAAAATGGTCTTTTTATGTCTATATTAAAATCATAAACGAATCCTAAAATAAATGTACATGCCATTATGTACATACTGTCATCTTCGAAATTACGAACTTTAAACTCGTAATCTTCACCTGCATTTTCTAATATATTATTTAAACGATCTGTGTATTTTAAAGATGTAAAAGAAAAAGGAACTGTTGCTGCTTTTATTTCATTTAACCTTAAAGGTTCTGGAAATAAAGGGTCTAACAATAGGTTTATTTGTTCGCTGTATTTTTCAACTAATGAAAGGTCTGAAAAACCTGTATTTAGTTCTGGGTTTTTTTCAAAAATCTTCACCATTTCATTTGCCGAAGCATAAAATGGATGTTTCTCAAAATCCTTATTGGCATATTTTTTAAAAAGTGTAAAAACCTTTTGAAAAGAAATGTTCAATTCTAGAGGTAAGTCAATATTAGAAACTAAACTCAATTCTTTGATTTTCATTTTTTGAAATATTTATAAGCAAATTTACAAAATTGTTATTTGATAGTCGATTTAAGCCTAATTTACTTACTTTTTTTGTGGTTATAAAATATAAAATTAGAAAAAATTTTATATTTCAAGAGAATTATTAGCAAATAAAAAAGATTATAACTTATTTAATAATGAGTTATAATCTTATGAGAATTGATAAAAAAAATCTAATTTTTTATTTCTGTCTAAAATAAATAGTAATTGGTACACCAGAAAAATCGTACATTTCTCTTAGTTTATTTTCAATAAAACGTTTGTACGGATCTCTAACATATTGTGGCAAATTACAGAAAAATGCAAATTGTGGTGTTTGCGTTGGTAATTGCATACAATACTTAATTTTTACATATTTTCCTTTAGTTGCTGGTGGTGGATAGCTTTTAACTATTTCCAACATAGCATCATTTAATTTACTTGTAGGTATTTTCTTTTTTCTTTTTTCAAAAACTTCTACAGCAGTTTCTATAGCTTTAAATAAACGTTGTTTTGTTAAAGCAGAAATAAAGACAATTGGTACGTCTGTATAAGGTTCAATTTGTTTTCTAACCATTGCTTCAAAATCGCGCATTGTGTTAGTTTCTTTTTCAATTAAATCCCATTTATTAATTAAAATAACAACACCTTTTCTGTTTTTTTCTGCCAACCAAAATATATTTTGATCTTGACCTTCAAAACCACGGGTTGCATCTACCACTAAAATAATAACATCTGAATATTCTATGGTACGAACTGCACGCATTACAGAGTAGAATTCTAAATCTTCTTTTACTTTCGATTTTTTTCTAATTCCAGCTGTATCTACTAAATTAAAATCGAACCCGAAACGATTGTATTTTGTGTCTATAGAGTCTCTTGTAGTTCCTGCAATATTGGTAACTATATTTCTATCTTGTCCAATAAGAGCATTTATAAATGAAGATTTTCCTGCATTTGGTCTACCAACAACAGCAAATCTTGGTAATTCTTCTTTCTCTAAATCTATTTCTTCTGGTTCTGGCATTTTTTCTGCCAAAGCATCTAATAAATCTCCAGTTCCACTACCATTAATAGATGCAATTGTATAATAATCTCCCAATCCTAAATTGTAAAACTCTACTGCATCTGGCTCACGCATTGCGTTATCTACCTTGTTAACAACGGTAAAAATTGGTTTTTTAACCTTGCGTAAAAGCTTTGCAACTTCTGCATCCATAGGTGTAATACCATCTTCTACATTTACCACAAAAACAATTAAATCTGCTTCCTCGATAGCAAGATTTACTTGTTTTCTGATTTCTTCTTCAAAAATATCATCAGAACCAATAATATAACCACCTGTATCTATCACAGAAAATTCTTTTCCGTTCCAGTCAGATTTTCCATAATGTCTATCTCTTGTAACTCCGCTTACAGAATCTACAATTGCTTCTCTACGTTGTACTAATCTGTTAAAAAGTGTTGACTTCCCTACATTTGGTCTTCCTACAATGGCAACAATGCTATTCATCTTATTGATAATTTTTTGCAAAGATACAATTTACTATATGATAATTAATCGTATTTTTAGACAGTTATAATATCTGGTTTTTATGAGCGATAAAAAGACACTTTTAATAGAGAAAAGAAATAGTGAACTTTTTTTAAGACCGCGTTTTTCAATTGATTTGGAAGAAAATTCTGAAGTGATCATAAATCGTTTTTCTGAAGCATTTAAAAAAGAAGAGATATCTTTTAGAGGAAGTTTTGTAGATGGCCACGTTTTTATAAGTGTTGCCAAAGAGGACGAACATTTTTGGTCGCCACAATTACATTTAGAAGTTTTAGAAAGACCTGGAAATAAATCTGAATTAAAAGGTTTATTTGGTCCTAAACCACAAGTTTGGACGCTTTTTATGTTTATACACTTTGTAATTGGAATTTCTTTTTTAGGATTTTGTGTTTTATTATACACAAAATTATCTCTAAAAGAATCAATTATTTTTCCGTTAATAATGATGGTGTTTCTTCCTCTATTTTGGATTTTACTTTACTTTTTAGGAAAAATAGGAAAAGATACAGGTAAATCTCAAATGCAAGAATTACATGATTTTATGATAGAATATATTTAAAGTTTATTTTTGATTATAACCAAAACGTTTCAACTGAATTTTATCGCTTCTCCAGTTTTTATTTACTTTAACGTACAATTCTATAAAAACTTTTTTCTCGAAAAATTTCTCTAAATCTTTTCTTGCTTCTGCACCAACCCTTTTTATGGCAGAACCTTTATGACCAATAATAATTCCTTTTTGAGTTTCTCTTTCTACCATAATTACAGAACGAATTCTAACAATATGTTCCTCTTCGGTAAACTCTTCCGTTTCTACTTCTACAGAATATGGAATTTCTTTCTTGTAATGAATTAATATTTTTTCTCTAATTTTTTCATTCACAAAAAAGCGTTCTGGTTTGTCTGTTAATTGATCTTTCGGGTAAAAAGCAGGACCTTCTGGTAATAATTCTTTTATTTTTTCGAAAACTTCGGAAACATTAAAACCTTCTAAAGCAGAAATTACAAAAACATCTGCATTTGGTACTTTGGTTTTCCAATATTCAATTTTTTCTTCTACTTCTTCTTGCGTAGATTTATCAATTTTATTCAATAATAGTATAACAGGTATTTCACTATGAATAATTCTATTGAAGAATGCTTCGTTTTTAAGCTCTTTCTCACCAACTTCCACCATATAAATTAGAATATCTGCATCTTCAAAAGCAGATTTTACAAAATCCATCATAGAAGATTGCAATTCATAGGCAGGTTTTATAATTCCTGGCGTGTCAGAAAACACAATTTGATGATTCTCGTCATTTACAATTCCTAAAATTCGATGTCTTGTTGTTTGTGCTTTAGAAGTGATAATAGAAAGTTTTTCACCTACTAACGCGTTCATTAACGTTGATTTACCAACATTAGGATTTCCAATAATATTTACAAAACCAGCTTTATGTGTCATGTTGCAAAGATAATTCCTTTTTACAGTTCATTCAATTTTAGAGTATTAAAAAATAATTAAAATAAAGTTTGGTTTTTACTTACATTGTATTGTATATTTGCAGTCCAAATCGCGGGATAGAGCAGTAGGTAGCTCGTCGGGCTCATAACCCGAAGGTCACTGGTTCGAGTCCAGTTCCCGCTACAAAGCTTAATGCTATTAGAATCAACGAATTGTGTCTCACAATTCGTTTTTTTATGTCTTTAAGTTTCTTACTTTTACGTACCGTAAACGCTACCGTAAACGTTTTTACCATGAAAATGAATTATTCAGAACCAAAAATCTACACAGGAGGAGTAGATATTTCCACTTGGTCAAAACTCACTTTACAAGAGAAAAAGAAAGCAATGTCTAAAGATTGGTTTGTTTATTTTTCATTTCGAAATCCAGAAACTGGAAAATTGGTAAAGCAAAATTTTATAAAAGCTGGCGCAAACAAATTAAAAACCAAGAAGGATCGTTATGCTTTTTTAAAGACGATGCAACAATCTTTGTTAGAATTGTTGCAATATGGTTTTAATCCCTATGAAGATAACAGTGCTTTGGAAGAAGCTATTTTTTCAGATGCCACACAGAAGAGCAAAAACAAAGCAACAGAAAAACAACAAGAAAGCAACAGTAAGGCAATAGAACAGCAACAGCCAACTATTAAAGAGACAAATGCTACGTCTATTTTAAGTGCTTTTGAATTCACTTTAGATTTAAAAGCAAATATGATGAACAAAAATTCTTTTGTTCAGTATAAGAGCAGGATAGGTCTTTTTGAGAAATGGTTAAAAGAGAAAACTTATTTCGATAATCCCATCACCTTTATAACAAAGAAAATAATTATTGAGTATCTAAATGATGTTTTAAAAAGAACGAGTGCAAGAAATCGCAATAATTCTAGAACAGATATTGCATCTATGTTTCAGCTTTTGGAAGATAATGAAATCGTAAAAGAAAATTTCGTACGTAAAATTGCTGTTTTGAAAACAGTACCAAAAAGAAATAAAACATACACCCCAAAACAAGAGAAAGATATTTACGAATATATGAAAAGTGAAGATCCACATTTATTACTATTTGTAAAATTTATTTCCTATAGCATATTAAGACCTATTGAGATATGTAGGTTAAAAATTGCTGACATTGATGTTATAGACAAGAAAATATACGTTAAAGCAAAGAACAAACCTGTACAAATTAAAAGACTGCCAACTATTTTATTGGATAGCCTACCAGATTTATCATTAAAAGACCCAAAAGCCTTCCTTTTTGGTAGATTTGAAATAGGAGAAGATTGGGATGCAGAAGAAACTAATAAAAGAAACGAATTTTCTAAACGCTTTAAAAAAATTAAAGAACACTTCAAGTTAGGTACGGAATTTGGAATGTATAGCTTTAAACATACTTTTATTACGAAGATGTATAACAGTTATAGGAATCAAGGTAAATCTCAACATGAAGCAAGGAGTATGTTGATGCCAATTACAGGACATTCAACAATGGTTGCATTAGAGAAGTATTTAAGAGATATAGATGCCGAGTTACCAGATGATTATTCAGTATTATTAAGAAAATAATTAAAAACAAAAATGCATAGAAAAAGTAAGTTTTGGTCTTGTATTAAGAAGAATACAGATTTTTATGATTTGACAAGAGAGCAACAAATTGATGCCCTAATAAATGGCGGAGTTTATGTTTGTTACAATTCTGCATCATCATCATCATCATCAAAATTAATTGTAAAAGACAACGTTCTATACCTGCCAGATTTAAGCATAAAAAAGAAACCATCAGAAGATTTATTAGATGAGTTTTATGATTACGTTCTAGATATTAGCCAAAGTGATATTGATACTCACTTTTATCTTTTTTTTAAAAACTTTAACGATAGTGTTTTCGGAATGGAGTTTTTAGAGCAAAAAAAGGTAGCTCGTGAACTTTTTATAGAAATTTATGATAGCGTAGATGTAAAAGGAATAGATTTTTTAAAAAAGGAATTTTCCAAAAACGGAATAGAAAATTTAAAAGAGTATAATCGGTTTTTAAAATTAAAAAGTGTAAGAAAAGCAAAGTGTTCAGCGCTAGCTACTGATGATTCATTAATTTCATTTTTAGGTGGTAATGAAGCCTATTTTAAGTCTTCTGAATTCTTAGAGCATAATAATTTTTTATCTATGCTTGATTTTGAAAAACAATTAAAAGTTTTAATTAGTTTGAATGACCGTTATCAATTTACAGAAGATGTAGTGTTTAGTAAATTGGGTAAATTGAAGGATCGGTATAAAAAATATCAAAACACATTCTCAAGTTTTGATGTATTTAGATTTACAAATAATTTTATTGAAGAATTAAACGAAAACAAACCCTCTAATATTGATAGCTTACACCAAGCTTTATTAGAATTGAATTTGATACAAGCAAAGAAAGAATCTTTTATCAACTACCTAAATACTGAACATAACACTCCAACTACTAAATTAAGAAATTATGCTAGAGACGTAAATCGGTCTCACGATTTTAGAGTGCTCAAAATTAAGGAGCAACTCAAAGAATTGATTTCTTAAAGAGGATGAATTCCGCATTTGACATAAAATACTTCACACAGACATAAAAAGACATCCTTCGGACATCTATTTCTAACCCCTTTCTGTACCTATAATCTTTAACTTCGAATAGACCTTAGTTATCGATTAGAAATGAATTCAGAAATAGTTTATCAAGTAGCAAAAGCCCTTCCAAAAGAGGAGCAATTGTTGTTGTTTGAAAAACTAAAAAAAGATTTCATGTTCTCAAAAACAAACAATAAAATAAGCAGCAAGCAATTAAAAAAAGAAGATGCTATTGATTATTTATTGGCTCATGTTTTTAACAAATAGGGGTAAAATATTGTAATAAAGAACGATTAAACATTAATCTTACGTAAAATTAACGCATAATGGAACCAAGAATGTATGTGTGTGAATATTGTAAAAAGGAATATTTACCAAAAAGAAGAAGGGTACAAAAGTTTTGTAGTGATAGTTGTCGTGTTCGAAAACATCAATTAAAAAGCTCAAAAATCAGTAAAGAATTATCTCTAAAAGAAAATATCGTCCAGAAGGAAAAAACAAAAATAGAAGCAGTCAGCTTCGCTGGTGTAGGAAATGCAGCTTTAGGAAATTTGGCAGTAAAAACATTAAGTACTCTTTTTACTAAAGAAGAAAACAAACCAGCAACAAAGGGAGATATACTAAAATTAACAAAATTAATTAGGTATCAAGAAATTAGAAATTTATCCAAGGACTTGTTAGGTAAAAAACCTTTTTTTGATACTGTTCTTAAAATAGTTGTGTATAAATAAAAATCATTGTTTTAAACGACCACAAAAATCCAGCGAAGCTGAACAAATAAACCTTAAAATACTTTTTTTCAAATTACTGGCAACGTGATTGTATAAGCTTTGTTGCGTGTTTCAAGCAACTAATTTAGTAAATAATTACTGACCAAGAAAGTCTTGGAGGGCTTTCGAAAGTAAGCAAAAAGCCAGCAATAAAGTTTATACGCTGTTGTGCATAGTGCTTTTTTCATTCAGCTTGTTTTCCGATGTTTATTATTTAGTTCGGATTGAGCGTTGGCAAGACATACTCTTTTGCAATTTTTGGTGTAGAGTTGGCTGATGCGAATTGTAAATGTGTATGGGTTTATGCCTTGGCTTTTTCATCTTCTGTTTTTTCTTTAAGTTTCTCTTCTGCAATTTCCATAGCAAAAGTAAAAAATAGCTTTACAGCTTTTGTAAATTTGAATTTATTACCATCAATTACAATTAAATTCTTACTTCTCCAAGTCTTAATAAATTTATCAAATTCGGAAACTGTAGTTTTTTCTAAAATCTCCCACTTACTAGACTGTCTTAATAATTCTTCAGTTTCGCTAATATCAAACGAACCTACTTCTATTTTATCTCGAAAATTCTTGCCAGAATAATCTAATTCTCTTGAAAGTATGGCTAGAAATAAAGTAAAATCACGTGTTCTTTTTTCGTTTACTTCATTAGAAGATAAGTAACTAAAATCCGCTTCAATATTTAATTTGAAATTAAATGATTTTTCGAAAAACTCTGTGTATTCATCTTCAAGTTCCTGTAATGTGTAAAACAATGGACTTGGTGAAATAATGAATTTTCCGTCTAATAATTCATTAACTATTTTTTTATGCTCACTTGGATACTCTTTCATAAACTCGTACTTTAGGTATTTTTATAGAAGCGTCTTTTAACTCAATTGTAATTCTATCGTCTTCTCTGTATTCAGCCACCAAATCTTCTTCTAATAAAAGATTGGTAATAGAAAAATATTTCGATAATGTAATCTCATCAGTATGTTTTTTTAAAGCATCAAAACACCACAAATAAAAATCTTCAATTTTATCTTCTTTTAATATTTGTTCTTTAAAATATGTTGAATCTGGAAGCCATTCTTGTTCTTCAATCTGCTCTTCATAATAAATGTCAGAAGTTTTGTAAATGAATTGGTCTACAAAAAATTCTGCTTCACTATGAAATCCTTTGAATATAGCACTTCCTTTGATTTTCTTAATAGGTTTAGGTAATGGTATAATATAATTTTCTGGATAATCTACATTTTCCACAAAATGATAAAATCCACTTAAAATGATAGAATCGCTTTTAATTCTATCTAATAGTGGTCTTAATTCTCTTGTTAGTTTTTGTAAATTATGGTCTAATTCTGTGCGAGCGTAAATTACAGAACCATAAAGTTTTTTATATTCTCTCTTTAGCTTAAAACTGCTGGCAACATATTGTTTTTCGCTGGTATATTTTTGGATTTCAACAAGAGCAGAATAAAATGATTCAGGATGTCCTTTTTCTAAAATCTTATTAAGTGGTTCAATGTATTCGTCAATCCAAAAAACTGCTTTTTCTAATCTTTTTGATAAATCAGAATATTCATCCGCATTTACTTTTAATGATTCTGTGTCGCTTAATAGTCTTTGGGTTTGTCTATGAATATCATTTAGAAATACATCAATTACAGTTATGATACTTTGAATAAGAACAATTATTTTGTTAGGCTTTTCTGTTGTTTTTAATTCTGTAAATAGCTCAAAAATAGTCCTGTATCTATCTTTTAAAGTTTGAGGTAAATCAAGCGTGAAATCATCAAAAATAAATTGTAAAAAAGAAGTATAGTGAATATCTAATTTATAGTCTTTTGTTGGAAGCTGTCTGCAAAACTTAACATCAATTAGCTTTGTTATTGAAATCTTTGGGTCATTACTGATATTATATTCTTCAATTAATTTTTCAAGAATATCGCTATCTATAATAAAGTCTGGCTTACTAGAGTTAAAAGCTTCCTGTACAAATTCATAATGATTTTGCAGAAATTTTAATATGTATTTACCTGATAACTTAATCATCTTTATATTTTTACAAATAATGCTTGTTGTTCTAAAAATCGTTTAGTTTTATAAATGTCTGTCCTGATTTTTACAACATTCTCGTCAGTCGATTCTTTTACTTCTTTACTTGGGTTTTGCTCTCTTCCTTGTTTTGTTTTAATTGTTCTTGAAAATGTATTAAAAAGTATTTCGTAATTCGATGGAATAAATATCTCTGCATTTGGAAAGACTTTTTTAACCATCAAATAGTTTTGCAATCCTTTGTAGTCGTAATCAGGAAAAATAAGAACTTTTTTTGTTTTTAACTTATTTAAAATGGATTTTCCTAAACCACCATAAGTATGGATAAACACAAAATCATTATCAATTACTTTTTCACATAACAAAAATGAATCTAAATTTTCTACAATACAAATTTTATCTGTTTCTAAATTATTTACTTGAGCACTAAAAGCACCAAATAAATTAGTTGATTTTTCTAAATCTACAATTTCAGAATTTATCTTAATATTTTTAAAACCTCTTACTAAGATTATATTTTGACTCTTTCTTTTTCCTGTTTTTGTATTTCTATATGTTCCAATATTGCCAACAGCAGAATAACTATCTTGAAGTTCTTTAGGAAACTTGCTTCTGAAAAATAGTTGCAAATTTTCTTTATCGTTTAAAATATAACTTCCACCACCTGTAACAGCTTGCGAATAGGAAATAAAATTACCATTAAGTAAAGTTTTAAAGTCGCCACTTTTTTTAACAGACGCACTAATAGAGGAAGCGTTAATTTTTCCCTCTTCTAAAATTTTTAATATGAAGTTATAAAAAGTCTTATTCTGCATCACGATAAATTACTGGGAACGATTGTAGTTCGCCAAATGAAATCTTTTTTCTTTTATTTTTCGAATCTGTTTGAGGTTCTTTTAATAAATAATATTTTTCAATTCCTTCAACTTTTCTAGGTGCTGCAAAAATTGGTACAAAATGATTTGCTTTACAAAACTGTATTAAATGCTTGACGTTTTTTTGACCGATAGCATCAAGTTCGTCTACATAAATTATGGTACGGTTTTCGGTGTTATTGTGAACTAATTCTTTTAGAATATTTAAGAATAAATATAGTTTTAAAACAATATTAGTTCCTCTTGATTGCACTTGTTTAGAAAGGTCTATAGTTTCAGTTTTACCAGTAACTTTTGTTATTTCTACATTTATTTTAAATAAATCAACTATGTTAATTGCTTTACCATTACTATTTGTTAATTGTCTTTGTAATGCTTCTTTTGATTCTGAATTTGCATTATCAAAGTCTAAACCGTCTGAGAATTTGAGTTGAGAGATTTTTTCTAAATCTTTAATTAAATCAGTATTATCATCAATCTTTACTTTAACACTCTGAATATTTGAAATAGGATATTCTGCTAATCTTTGGTTATAACTTCTCGAAACAAAAGTTTTAAAATCATTGTATTGTGTAATGAAAGAATGTGTTGGACTTCCAATTTCGTGTGATAGTGTATCTAAAAGGTTATTTATAACTTTTTCGGTTTGTGGAATGTTTACCATTTCTTCATCTACATCTCGAATGAATTTTTTAATGTCTTTCACATCCATTTTCAAAACGTTGTGTAAATCATTTTTGAGATTATTTCTATTCTCTTTAATGCGTAGAAATTTTTTATATCTTGATTGAAAATTTTCAGATATTTTTTCAAATTCAACATCTAAAATTTCTTCAATTTCATAAATATCTGTTGAATCTAATATTTCCTGATATTGTTTCTTAATATTCGTTAAATCATCTTTGTATTTAGCCCTTTCTTTTATTTTTAGTGATAAGGCATTTTTTGTTTTGCCAATTTCTAAATCTTTATCTATTATTTTTTGAGCATTATCTTTTAGTTCTTTTTTAAGAACTCCAATTTCCTTGTCGTTACTTTCACTTTTGAGTTTTAATTCAGGTTTTTTGTCAATTCTTTTTAGAAATTCTGAATTGGTTTTAATCGAATTGCTTAATGCTTGAATTTCCTTTTCAACACCTTTTCTATTTTGTACAATTTGTAATTGAGATTTTTTTTCAATTAACTCTTTTTCTTTAACTAAGAGTTCTTCTTGAAGGTTTTTGATTGTAGGAAGCTCTTTCTTTATCTCAACATCTGCAACATCTATTAAGCCGTCAAAAAACTGTAAAGGGAAATCGGAATTTGTAATTTCTTTTATAATTTTTGATTTATCAAGTTCCGCTATATCTCGATTTAAAAAAGTATAAATCTTTTTGATTGTTTCTTCATCTTTAGAAATGTTCTGATATAATAAATTGTCAAAGCGTTTAATCGCATTTTCTTTTTTATCAATATTAGTTTTTAGATTTCTAATAGCATCTAAAATTTCTCTTTCAGTAAATTTACTTCGTTCCAATTGACTTAGTTTAGAGACTAAATCAGTATGTTTTTTTTCTTCGTCCTTTAAATTACTCTTTAAACCTTGATAAAGTAAATTGTCATTAGTTGGTTCGTATTCTTTTAGCTCGTCTAACTCTATAGATATTAACTTGTTTTCATTTACAAGTGCTATACTTTTGTTTTCTAACGTTGTTTTAGAACTTATTAAAGTGTCTCTTTCTTTTGTTAAGTTTACATCTATTTTGATTTGTAAATCTTTTATAGAAATAGAAAGTTCACTATTATCATTTATTTTATCAGTTAATTCTTGCTCAACTGTATTGAATTTTTTTAGAAACGTATTTTTTAATTTACCTAAAATTGATTCTTGACTTATAAATTCGTCATTAAGTAGTTTTAGCTTTTCGAAATCTGTTTTAATCGAAATTAAATGTTGAAGATGTGTTTTCTTTTTCTCAAACTCTTCAATTTTTTCAAAACTAGTACTGGAAAGTACATTTAAAGGAATGTGTTGTTGACCATCTGCTACTAAAAGAGCATTTTTAAATGACTTTTCATTAATATCACTAGTTCTAATTAGGTGTCTATAAATATCTGTGAAATTATTTGAGAAAGATTTTCTTCCGTTTCTTTTTACATTTTTTTTAAGCCAAACAACAGGATTTTTATTCTTATCAGAATTGTAAACCAAATTATATAATTCTTCATTTGAAAGTTTAACAGGAACATCAGTTGGGTTTTTAAGCGTAAGTAATTGAAGAACATTATTCCATCTTCTTGCTTTAAATTTTCCATTGTTTGTTTCTACAAAGCAAGATTCATCATATTCTCCTGTAATTTTATAATATTCTATAGTGTTTTCGGGTGTAGCTTTTACAAGAATAGAGTAGTAGCCATTTTTTAGTATTTCAAAGATTATAAAACTATGTAAGCTAGTTCCATCAAAATAATGCTTCATTGAATCGGACAATTTTCTGTCGTCTTCAAATCGCATTTGGTCTTTATCTGTAATGTATAAGAAATTAAGTGCGTTAATGAAAGAACTTTTTCCAACATTATTTTCAGCTGTAATTTGAATACTCGAACTTTCTCCGATGTGAATACTTGCTTTGGCGTAAAGTTCAGAGTTTATGATTACAATTTTATTCAGCATTCTTTTTTTCGTTTTATTTCGTTTTGAGCGTTTGCAAGAAACAGCTCTTTTATTTTTTTTCGGTTGGCTTTTCGCGTTGGCAAAAAAAATAAATGTGCTGTTTTCACGTTGGCTTTTTTAGCACTAATTTAAATACTTTGCACGAATTTCCGCATTATGCACAACGGTCTTGTATAAGAATAGTTGCGTGTTTGCGTGCGAGGAATTTCCGAAGGAAATTCAGATGTAGCAAATACGCAACTACCTTTGTTTAAGCCTAAATTAGCAATTATTTTTATACGTTGTTACCCAACGTTTTTTTTATTCAGATTTCCATAAAATGATTTCGGTTGAGCCCAACTATAAAGAGTTCTAATTCTCAATTTCCAATCTTTTTCAAACAAGTCATTCCAATATTTTTCTTTCGGATAAACGACTTTATCCATTTTTCCATGATGGTCATCGTATTCAAATTTTTCCCATTCACTTTGGATAGAACTTAAATCAAAATGCTTTTCAAATTTCTCCAATCCTTTTGTTCCAATAATCTTGTCAGGAATAGGATATATTTTTTCTGATTTGTCAATGATGAGTAAAAAAATCGATTCATCGTCTAAAGCAAGTCTCGGACTAATTCCGATTAATTTTATTTCATTCAGATTTAAGCTAAATGATTTGCAATATTTCGCTAATCCAATTTCTTTCGAGGAAAACTCCGTAAATTTTAATTCAGTGTCTGTTATTTCAATTCCAGGTTTCATTTCTCAAATGTTGGGTAACGTTGTTGTGTAGGAAAAGTTGCGTGGTTTAAGCAATAAAGTTAGTAAATAAAACACGAACCAAGAAAATCCGAGAGGATTTTCGTAAGTAGGCTTTTACCAGCAATTTTTTTTACACGGTGTTGGGTTTAGTTTTTTCCTTTCTCACTTTTTTCTTTTTCCTTCATAAAAATTTTTTCTTGTTCAACACCTCTTGAATGTTGTCTATATCCGTATGCAATAATTCCAAATGTAACAACATAAACTCCTGTATAATCAGATATAAAGAAAGATACAGCCGTTAAAACTATTCCTAAAGCCATTTTGTCAAAGCCTTTACTTTTATTTTTTTTAAAGTCAAAGTCATCTCCACTTATATGATCTCCAGTATTTTCCATTTTGCTTAAAAACTCAACTTCTTCAGCTTCATTATCTTTTTCAAAAGTTTCACAGTTATTCTCAAAATTTGCAAGTTCATTTGTTAAACCACATAGTAATCCTTTGTGAAAGTCAAATTCACGATTCCTACATATTTTACAAAATTCTAAATGTTCTTCTCTTTTCATTTTTTTAATTAAACCCAACGTTGTTGTATAAGAAAAGTTGCGGTTTTGTCAGCGAGGAATTTCCGAAGGAAATTCAGAAGTTGGCAAAAATGCAACTGCCTTTGGTTAAGCACTAATTTAGCAATTTTTTTTATACGGTGTTGGCAACTGGCTTTATTTTTTCAGTTTCTTGTTTCGTAATAACATAAATCAATTCTTCATAGTTCTCTGTTGAAAATCTCTCTATTATTTTTTTTTCTTTTAAAGTTTCAATTTCTACTATTTTGTTTTCGTTTATTTCCTCAAAATCCTTTTTTGATATTATATTTCCATTCAAAATATAAATAATTCTCTTTTCAGGATTAATATCATCAACCGCTATTATTTGATTTAATGTTGATATAAATATTGCTCCGTTTTTCCCACTTTCTCCAAATATTTTTAAAGATTTTTCCTTTTCAAAATATTTTACGCTCAAAATATCGTCTTCTAATAATAAAATTTGTTCGGTATTCATTAATTCATATTCTCTGATGTAACCGTCAATAAGAATTAAAGGATTTTCAGTTAATGAATTTTTTTCTTTAATTGACTCAATATAATTTTCTAAATCAGTTTTGTTTGATTTTTTCTGACTACAAGAAACACTTATCAAAATCAGAATTAATATTATGTAACTTTTTAATTTCGTCATTTTTCAGAGTTCAGTTTTGTGCTTGTTGCCAACGTGTTTGTATAAGCTTTGTTGCGAGTTACAAACACTAAAGTTAGTAAATAAAACACAAACAAAGAAAATCCGTGAGGTTTTTCGCAAGTAGGCAAAAAGCTAGCAATAAAGTTTATACGGTGTTGGCAATAGTAGTTATTTATTATAAACAACTATAGATTCGTCTCTAATTTTCTTTGGCTTACTGCCTCTCATTTGTACTCTTTCTTCGGAATCGTGTATTTCTGAATGATATATATTTTTTTCTATTGGAAGATATTTTATTATACCATTTCTATTGCGTACACTTTCAGCTTTTACCTTACAAATTGAAAAAAAATCTTTACTACTTTTCAGAAAGTCAATGCATTCTTTTTCAGTTCTATCTGCTTCTCTATCAACTGAAACACCTTTTGAATCTTTGAATGTGGCAGAACTAGGTCTATTGTTTTGAAAATCCCAATTAATTTCAATGATTCCACGATATAAGAATTCATTATTATTTATTGAGTTATTTAATTTTTTAGGTGTAAAGCTCACTAATAAAATCATTTATTTCTGAAATTGAAATTTCTTTTTCAATTTCTTCTCCGTTTTTTACTTGGTATACAAAAATTTCATTTGAAGATATTTCAATTTCCACTAGATTTTCGTCATTTAAATATTTTTCAATTTGTATAGAACCTCTACCTGTTGGGAAAATTTGTGGCTGATAATCTAAAGTCGAAATTAAATTCTCAATATCAGAAATTAGAGAGTCTTCAATAGTTTCACCATTATATCCATTCCAGTCTTCTTGCAAGTGTTTCAAACTGTTTAATTTTCTTTTATTAAGTTTTAATTGCTCTAAAGAAAATCTATGAGAATTATTAAATCTTGTTGAGGATGGTAATGATGTTGTGTTAACTATACTGTGAGTTTCTAAATCAGAAGGAATGAAAAACCTTTCAGATTCAGTTGAATTAGTCATGGTAAGTCCTAAGCTAATAATCATTGTACGTTTAATTATATCAGTTGTATCCATTGATATTATTTTTTCCCTTTAGCTAAATCTTCTAGTTTTTCTAGTTTTTCAATATTATTCCCCAACCATTTATAAATTTCTTTAGCTGATTGATAATTCATTATCACTCCATTTTCGATAACTCTTACAAAGCTATTATTTAAATCAGATGGCTCAGATTCAATTTCTTTTGGTGCAACTTTATCATTTTCTATTTGATAGGTTTGAGAAATTGGAAGAGCGTTTCTTTCTAAGTAGAAATTTATTACAATTTCCCCTTGAGGACTAATACCTCCTTGAGCTCCGTTAACATATTTAGGGTTGTAACTATCTTTAAATATGTATTTACTTTTTATTTTATTCATTATACTTAAATATAATAATTTAATTTATATAAAAATACAAAAATATATTTTTTAAATTTGAAATCAGATTAATATTAACAAAATATTAATTCATAACGATTTTCATCTATTATTGCCAACGTTGTTGTATAAGAAAAGTTGCGGTTTTGTCAGCGAGGAATTTCCGAAGGAAATTCAGAAGTTGGCAAAAATGCAACTGCCTTTGGTTAAGCACTAATTTAGCAATTTTTTTTATACGGTGTTGGCAACTGGCTTTATTTTTTCAGTTTCTTGTTTCGTAATAACATAAATCAATTCTTCATAGTTCTCTGTTGAAAATCTCTCTATTATTTTTTTTTCTTTTAAAGTTTCAATTTCTACTATTTTGTTTTCGTTTATTTCCTCAAAATCCTTTTTTGATATTATATTTCCATTCAAAATATAAATAATTCTCTTTTCAGGATTAATATCATCAACCGCTATTATTTGATTTAATGTTGATATAAATATTGCTCCGTTTTTCCCACTTTCTCCAAATATTTTTAAAGATTTTTCCTTTTCAAAATATTTTACGCTCAAAATATCGTCTTCTAATAATAAAATTTGTTCGGTATTCATTAATTCATATTCTCTGATGTAACCGTCAATAAGAATTAAAGGATTTTCAGTTAATGAATTTTTTTCTTTAATTGACTCAATATAATTTTCTAAATCAGTTTTGTTTGATTTTTTCTGACTACAAGAAACACTTATCAAAATCAGAATTAATATTATGTAACTTTTTAATTTCGTCATTTTTCAGAGTTCAGTTTTGTGCTTGTTGCCAACGTTTAGTATATGAAAAGTAGGGCAGTTGGTAAGCACTTACTTTCGATTTTGAACTTAGCCATATTTTTCATTTTATTTTTATCTTTTCGTTTTTCTAAAATACAAATTAAAAATATGGCGGACTTTGCAAATAAACACAAGCCTTCGTTTTAGCACTTTCCGCCCTATTTTTTATATACATTGTTGTGCTTTCGTTATTTTCCACAAACTTGCTAGCGTTGGCAAAGACATACTCTTTTGCGATTTTGGGCTTAGCATTGGCTGTAGCGAATTGCAAATGTGTATGGCTTTCAGCGTTGGCTATTCCATTGCAATCGCATACTTCCTTTCTCTTTGTTTAAAGGCTTCATTTCCACCTTCTAATATTTCACATACGTGTTGTTTGATACCTTGAGAATCTAAAGTTATTCCAATAGATTTGTCTTTTTCTTTTGTGTTTTCTAAACTACCAGAAACGTACTGAAATTTAATTCCGTTTTTGTTTGGTGAATCATTTCCATTTTGATTGGCTACAATTATTAATTCAGAATCTGAACCAACCACTATATTTGGATTATGTGTAACTAATATTATCTGACGTTCTTTTTTCTTCTTAATGAGGTATGCAACTAAGTCTTTATAGATTGCTCTATTGTCTAAATCATCTTCCGGTTGGTCAATTAATATTGGACAATCTTTACTGCTAAAATCAAGTAGTAAGAGTAAAACAACGAATGCTTTTTTACCTTCTGACATCTGATTGAAAATATCATCATAAACTATGTCGTAAGATATTTCAAAAAAGTTACTTGCCATTAATTTTTGACAAAGTGAATTATGACTGTATTGACCTTTTAAAGTAATATTCTTTTCTAGAAGCTTTTCAAATATTTGATTTACCGAACTAAAATAGTTTTCGTTAGTATCTAGGTTAACTCCGACTATTGTTTGCCCTTGCTGACTTTGTTGGTTTATACTATTGTATAGTAAATCTTTATATTTACGCTTATTTAGTTTTGCAGATGCCTTTATCTCTAATTTGTCTCTAGACACACTTAAATCCTCTCTGAAAGCTTCTATTTTGTTTAAAAATTCTCGATGTGAATCTTTTATAGAAGTTTTGAAAGCTTCTATTTGTTCTTTTAACTTGTCAACCTCTTTAGTAATTATCAATATATCTGCAAGCTTGTCTTTTTGAATTTTCAATTTGCTTTCAACTTCTCTGTACTGAGTGTTATTCTGAAAAGCCTCCAAACCTTTTAAATAAATTGGGTCTATAATTATTCCTTCTATGATTTTTTCGTTTACGGTTTTAACAGCAGTATTAGAAGTCTGTATTTTGTCAATTTCCGTTTCCCATTCTCTTTGAAACTTTACTTTTAATTCATCAAACTTCCTTTTGATTATTACACGGTTTTCTTCTGAAATTGACACAAGTTCAAATTCAATTTCCTTGTTGATGAAAAACTTCTCTTTTAAGTTTTCAATTCTAGAAATTTCATCTCCTAAAATTTCATTTGATTTAGAAACGGAATCTTTTTGAGCTCTCAATTTTGAATATTTATCTAAATTGTCTTCAGATATTTGAGACTTACTCTTTAATTCAGCTAATTCTTTTGTGAGTTTTTCAATTTCTGCTTCAATACCTTTTTTATCTCCTTTTTCTTTTAAAAGGCTTCGCCTTTTTATTAAGTCTTCCTGAAGTTGAAATATTTTATTAACCTTGTTAGTAATGTCAGTGTTGTTTTCACTACTAAACGTTTCATAGTTCGAAATCAATTGATTTTTAGAGCTATCTTGTTTAATGATATTTTCAATAAGATTATCAAGTTCTTTATTTCTGTTTCTTGCTAATGTGTACATATAGCTTTGTGGAAAGTATTCAATATCTCTATTGTCGTTTACAGTTCCATCTTTCCAAGTAACAACTATGTTGGCAACAACTTCATTTACAAAATTAGTGTAATCTTCATTTTCTGCTTTTACGTCTTTATCGCAGTTTAATTTTTTTGCGATAGCACCCAATAATATAGATTTACCAGTTGAACGCCCACCAATTATTGAGCTTAAATTTTGATTAAAATATATCGTTTGTGGGTTGAAATTTGTGTGAGATATTTTAACGGATTCTATAACTTGATAACCAGCTTTTTGATGTGGTTTCAAACCTTGAATTCTAACTCTTTGTTTAGGCTCGAAAATAACTTGCTTGAGACCTTCGAAAGTCGTGTCTGCCTTTATCCAACAATTTTCTTTTAGAACATATTTTTTCACGTTATGATTATCTGAACAGATTATCATTGGAAGATGCTTCTTTATTGCAGGAAAAACAACATTAACATAACCGTCTTTATCATCTGGCTTTCCTAGTTCATAAAAATCTATAAGTTTTGCTATCAGAGTTTTTTGTGCATCTCCGTGTGGTAAAGAATGAGTAATGTTCTCAACGGAATTGGATTTTTCTCCAGCGTGAATTGTCGCAATTCCTCCTAATTCTTTAATTAATTTAATTGTATTTTCTAAGTTACAATAGACTTCATTAATTTTAGCGCCTTCTCCTTTAATTTTGGATATATTGGTTCTATTTTCTATTTGTCCCCAAATATGGGTTAAGTTACAATCTTCTGAGAAGATACCTATAAAATGAATTGGTGCACGACCTCTAGCGTCTGAAAGAAATTCAATTCCTGGTAAAACAGTAATACCTTTTTCCTGTCCTAATTTTTGTAGTTCGGTAATACGTTCAATATCTATTATGTGATGGTCAGTTATCGCAACTACAGAAATTTCATTGGTAGATAAAGTATCAATGATTTCTTGATTTGTTATTGTTTTATCTCCGTAATCGTATGATGTAGGTGTGTGAAAATGTAAATCCCATTTTCTCCATTGAGAACCTTTTTCTATTTCTTTCATTCTTTAATTTGGTCAGTAGTCACTTAATTCCGTAAACTTATTTCATTCCTAACTTATTATATTACGGTTTTCCTCAATCTAATTCGAGCGTTGGCAAAAAACAGCTCTTTTGGTTTTTAGCGTTGGCTTTCGTGTCTGCAAAAAAAACCAGAAGTGCTGTTTGTGCGGCTGGTTTTCATAATGAAGCACAACGTGATTGTATAAGCAAAGTTGCGATGATTTAGCAGTAAAGTTAGTAAATAATTACGAACCAAGAAAGTCCGTGAGGACTTTCGCAAGTGAGCTAAAACCAGCAATTTTGTTTATACGGTGTTGTATGCCGTTTTTTCTATTTGTAATAGTAATACCAATTACTTTCATAATTCGTGTCAAAATTTTCTTTACTGTCCAAATGGATATTAAAATATTCTTTTTTGAAATACTTAAACTCATCATATTCTTTTAGTAATTCAAAATATTGCTCTTTCCATTTCTTGTGTGTTTCAGAATATTCATATTTCTTTAATTGTTCATCAGTTTGTAAAAAATATGTTACAGAATTAAACCTTCTATCAATTCCCCATAATTCTGGATTATTTATTTCCGTTTTCAGTTTCTTAATTTCTTTTTCAGGTATGTTCTTATTTGCCTCATCTTTTGCAATTGTTTCAAAGTCAGAAAAGTAAACAAATACATTTTTTGATTTATATATTAGTTTAAATAATCTTTTAATCCAATTCGTTTTATTTTCCAATTCATAGTTTGAAGTTATTTCTGCAAACTTTTCAGCAACCTCTTTTTGTTTTCGCTTATCAAAATTATAAGTTTTATTATCCATAAACTTTCCTTTGTCTCTTGCGTATTCAAGACAAATTTGTATTCGTGGTTGAGACTTATTTTTATGGATATAATCGAAAATGATGTTTAAAGTTTTGACATCGTATTTTTGGTCAATCCATTTCGCAAGTGGTTCAAATTCCTTTTTTATTGTTGAAATTCCTTGTTTTATTTTCTTGGTTGATTTATAATCTTTGTCAGAGGTAAATATCATTTTCTTTAGTTCGGAATTTTTTTCTCAAATGGCATACGGTTTTGTATATGAAAAGTAGCGTGTAAGTACTCACATACTTTTCCGACTAAAATAACGTTATTAAATAAGTAATACAAATTAAGTTAGGCGATTATTTAGCTATTTTTTATATACGTTGTTGTGCAAAGTTTTTATTTGATATATTTGCTTGTATAATAAGTATATAATAATTTTTTAATGCAATTACTTCATACAATTGAAGATGTTCATAAAGTTTTTGACACACAAGGAAGTAGTCCGCTACTTGTAACTTGCAATGATTTCAGAGATTGGGTATGTAAGTATGATAGGTTTCCTAAATATTTGTTTAACGAGTTGATAGCATCTGAATTTGCTAAAATATGGGGAATTAAAACACCCGAAACTTGTCTTATTAATGTTAAAAGAGAACATATTCCAAATGAAAAATTTCCGCAATTACAGATAGGTTGGTTTGAAAAGCAATGTTTTGGATCTTTATATCTAGAAACTTCTAAAGAATTAGATCATACTATGGTGTCAATGTTTCAGGAAAAATCTTTTAGAAATAAAATATCTGATAAAACGGATTTTTTAAAAATAGCACTATTTGATATTTGGACAGCAAATGAAGATAGGAATCATAACAACTTCAATTTGCTTTTATCCGTTTCTCCTGATAATATGAGTTTTTTTTATGCAATCGACCACGTAAATATTTTTAATATGTCATTCCTTGATTATGGAATTACAGATTTGACTGAGGATGAATCAATAATTAAAACTGATATAGCAAAAATTTTATTTGGAAAAGACAGGAAATTAACAGACATTGTGAATAACTTGGTTGAAATGTTATACATTTGCACCAAAGAATGTGAAAATAAATTAGACGATATTTTAGATTTAGTACCAGACTCTTGGAATATCGACAAAGTCTTAATTAAGAAAAGAATTATTGACAATTTATTTTCTGATGATTGGAAAAATCAATGTGAATCGAACTTTAGAGAGTTTATACAATCTTTTGTAGCTAATTAAAATGAAAACTATTTATTCAATACTTTACGTTAATTTGAATACTACTCTTAATGAAAGAGTTAGTATAGGCGTTCTTGTGTCTAATGGTTCTAAAAATTATTTTAAATTCTCTTCGGACAAGCTTTCTGCTTTTAAAGGTATTTTAAATAGTGAGAGATATGGTTTAGTTAAAAGTTACCTTAAGTCAATTGATAAAGAGATTGTTTCTGATAATATAGTTGACTCTAATAAATTATTTATTAAAAGAGATTTTAAGAATGATTGGATTAATGAGAGTTATTTAGTTTATCTTTCTAGATATTCAAATAATATTATTCAGTTTTCTGAACCAAAAACGATTGATGTAGATTTAAATGATAATACATTTAAAAGAATTTTTGAAAAATATATTTTTAAATTTTCTAATGACACGAATGTTGAACCTGAATTTAATGTTCATTCTATAGTCAAAAAGCAATTATTTCCTAAAATTCAAGAGAAAGTTAACATTGAAAAGACATTGACCTCTGATGATTTTGAAAATTTATTTGCACCAATAGATATAGATTTTATAGGTGTAAATGGAATACCTGTAGCTGGACAAACAATAGACTTTGAAAAAAGTCATTATTATCTTGAAAATGATGTTACTAGATTTGTGTCTTTAACAAAAGCTATAGAATTAGAAGGTGACTCTAGAGGAAAATATTTTGTTTTAGGAAGAGAACCTCAAAAGAGAGTAAACAAAAACCATTTGCTATGGGAACATATTAGAGATACTGAATTTCTAGAGTTTGTCGATATTAGCGAAGTCGGAATTATTGAAGATTACATTCAAAAAAATAATGTTAGACCTTTTTTTGATTAAAATTAGATACTAACAAATCAGAATGCTTTATTTTTGTGTTAGTATTTCTGATTGATTTTATTTCCTAAATTTTTCAAATTTACCGTAATTTTAAATTTTGCACAACGTGTTGTGTATGATTAGTTGCGTTGGCGAGAACTAAGTTACTAAAAGAAAACGAACCAGAGGAAAATCCGTAGGATTTTCCGAGTACACACAGACCAAGCAATTAATTATACACGTTGTTGTGAGTTGGCTTTTTTCTGTTCGTATTTCGGTATTATTTCGTAAAGGTCAATTCCTTTAGGTTTGTTTTTTAGCATTTCGTCAATCAATTCCGATTTTCCACCAATAAATGTCATTGGACAGTCGTAATCTGTAATTATAAACCAATCATTTCCTGTTGTCGGATAGATTGCACTTGGGCTATCTCTAATTTCGGGTTCAAAGTCCCAGACTTTTGGTAATTCAGATAAATTTCCACGCAATATTTGGTCTTCGTAAATCTCTTTAGTTTTCATTAAAACATAATAAAAGTCAGATTCCAAGTCTCCATATTTTTTAATCAGTGATTGAGTGATAAATTCCAAGTCAGATAATTCAGCTTCTCCCTCGGCTGGATACCAAATGTATTTTGGCCAGTCATTATTTTTTCTTAAATACTTGTCTGCAATTTTTTCTTTTACTTTTTTCGCTGTTTTTAAATTGAATTCCTCGTCATATTTTTTAAAGAATTCCGAATAAGTAAGCCTTTCAAATTCTTCTTCGTTGACATCTTTATCTCTTAAAAAGTTAACTTTTTTATTAAGTTCTTTTGCTTTGTAGTTTATCCAAAAAGGATGTAATAAAATCAAATATTTCTCAAAATTTGGCGGACTACACATAGCTTGTAAATACCAAAAAAAGTTGTCGTGATTGATTTTGACGTCAAGCTCAAATCCTGGTCCTAATTCAGCATATGGTTTAATCCATTTCGGTATGTCGTCTTTTACGAAGTTCATTTTTCAGCTTGCTCACAACGGTTTTGTGTATGAATAGTTGCGGTTTTGTGTGCGAGGAATTTCCGAAGGAAATTCAGACGTAACAAAAATGCAACTGCCTTTGGTTAAGCACTAAACTACGCAATTTTTTATACACGTTGTTGCCATTAGTACTTTTTTTTACATAGAAATCATTCCGTTTTCTTTTTTCCGAAGTATATGTTTTTCTCCGTTTTTAATTTACTCAAACTTGCTTAAATTCCGATTCATATTTTTCCCAAAGAGTGGAAGTCGGAGAGTTTTTTTATTCAGTTCCGTTTTGTGTTTTTTTTCAATACTTGATTAGTAAATTCCGCGTTGCTTAATTTAAATTTTTGTTTTTTATGCTTTAAATTTTCTATTTAAATCATTAAGAAAATAATCTTGAAAGTTCATAAAAGAACATAATTATACTTCCAACAACAACTCCTATATTTCTAACGTAAATATTATATTCTAAATAATGATTTGATTTTTTGTAATCAGCATAATCTTTTTTCAAACCAATCGCACAGTAGATTCCGAAAGCAATAAACAAAATAGCAAATATGTCAAATTTTTCCATTTTCTAATTCAAGGTTTGAGTTTTTCCGTATTAATGGCAACGTTGTTGTATAAGCTTTGTTGCGTTGTTTAAGCAGTGAATTTAATAAATAAAACACGAACGGCGAAATTCCGAAGGAATTTCCCAAGTGAGCCAAAACCAGCAATAAAGTTTATACGGTGTTACCAACAGTTATTTTTTTATTTTCAGTATTTTGATTGTTATAATCCTTTATAATTTCTTTCAAAATTTTCGAATCTTTTTTAAATGTTTTTTCGAATTTTTCCCAATTGGTTAAGGTCAATTTTTTTGGCATTTCAACGATTCCAATTATCGAATCCCAAAAAGCATCCCAATTATTTCCATAAAATTCAGGGAAGTAAAGTCTTTCCGAAAAAATGTCGTGAAAATCTTTAATACTCACAATTTTCCCAAGGTCAATAGTTTTTATTTCAGGGTTTAGTAATTCGTTAAGTTCTTGTTCAACGTCTTCTAAAATTCGGTTTTGATACCATTGTACAGGTTCAAGTTGTTTTTTCAAAACGTCAGAATTCCATTGATTATATTCAGTTTCTATTGGACAATTATCAAGTACGCTTTCATAACCAATTGCAAGACCAATTGTCAGAAATGGTCTTTTAATTTTTTCTTCTTGTTCAAGATATAATTCTCTTAATTTTCGAGTTGCCAAAACAATTTCAATTTTACCAGATTTAATCTTTTTAAGTAATTCAATTGTTCTCCATTTTTCATATTCTTTCCAGTCAAAATGTTTCTTAACAATCGATTTTATAAAATTCTTGGTTTCTCTACTTTTAAAAGTAAAAGCTAATAAATCATTATAATCGTCTTCTTGAATTATATTTTCAAGCTCTTTGTTTTTATAAACCCAACTTTCAAATAATTCCAATGAAATGTCATCGTTTAGGAATTGATAAAACTTGATTCTATTCGGATTTATGTTGGTCATTCTAATTGTTGGTAACGTGTTTGTATAAGAAAAGTTGCGTGGTTTAGGTACTAAAGTTAGCAAATAAAAGCCAAATAGAAAGTCAGCGAGGACTTTCGTAAATTGGCTTTTACCAGCAATTTTTTTTATACGGTGTTGGCAACTGGCTTTATTTTTCCGTCAATAATTTTCTTAATTGTTCTTTTGCTCCTTCTCCTGGTCGATTTGCAAATCCATTTATTAATTCTCCATTAGGATTATAAATTAAATAATGTGGTATTGTTTTAATTCCTAAATCCTCAACAACTTTAGAAACATTTCCGTTTTCTATAAAATAGTTATGACTGTTCGAAAGACTATCAGTTTTAATTGCCTTTTGCCAATTTTCTTTTCTGTCATTTAGAGCCAAATATATAAACTCAATATTTTCATTTTTTAATTCTTTTTTGAGCTTGTTAGATTCTGGCATTGTCTCTCGACAAGGTCTACACCAACTTGCCCAAAAATCAACATAAAGCCATTTTCCTTTGTTGTTTTTTAAAACATTAGAAAAAGTAATTGTATCATTTTTTAAGTCGGTTAAAATCAGTTTGTCAGACTTGCTGAAATCTAATTTATAGTCTTTCTGCAATTTTTCGAGTTGCTCTCTATTTGTCGTGTTTTCCTGTAGTTTTTTAAAATATTTTTCTTTGTCTTTGATTCTGAAATTTTGACCAATTCCGTCATAAGCATTGAAAAGTAAATAATTTTTAGCAACTTGATTAAATCGTCTATCTTTTAAAATAGAGTCAAAACGAATTCTTGAATCTATGTAAAAAGCACCTGAATTTCCATTGTTTTCCTCTATAAATTCCAAATCATACTTCGAAATATTGTTTAAATAATCTCTAAAGAATGAAAATTTCATTAAAGAGTCTGTTTTGGCTAAATCGAAACCGAAAAGTTGCTCAATGGTTTCTTTATCTCTTAAAGATTTGTTTTGTTCCAACCACTTTTTAATATTCTTGAGTTTTTTGTGCTTTTCCATTAACATATTCAAAGCATCTTTTCGATAATTGTAATTTGTCTCCGTAATGCTTTTTGATTTTAATAAAGAATCTAATAATTGTGTTTCTCTAATAAAATCATTTTTTGCTTTGTTGAAGTAATCAATGGAATTTTGTTCATGGTTTTTAATATCGTTATCTATAAAAAGATTTGCAAAAATCAGGTGATGGCTTGTATATTTATTACTGAATAATTTTTTATGTCTATAACTATTATAATTTAGTTCTTCATTATTTACCTTTCTATTAGTTATCTCCGCTTTTGGTATATTATAATTATAATTAAAAACAACGGTATCTCCATTTTTCACTAAAAAGGTATCGTGTATTGAAGTAAAAAAATTGTTTGTAGTGAATTCAAGGTATTCAGAATAGCACTCAATAACTATAGTGTCACGAACATTTGGTTTGGGTAACCACGTTTGTTCGTTATTCATATAATCTAGATATGTAAAACCATTTTTGATGTAAAAAGCTTTTGGACCTAAACTATCTTTTAGTGTTTTTCCAATGCTGTCTTGTTTTATTAAATGAGTATATTTTGCTGGTGCATTTATTGAAATTAAAACAATTTTATTAGGTTTTTTTGTTTTGGGTTCTATCTTGTTAGGTTCTTCTTTGCAGGAAAACAGTAATGTTATTAGAAGGAAAAAGTATATTTTTAGTTCAGATTTCATTTTTTTTCAGCTTGTTGCCAACGTGTTTGTATATGGTTTGTTGCGTGGTTTAGCAAGTAATTTAGCAAATAAATACCGAATAGAAAATCCGCGAGGATTTTCGTAAGTAGGCTAGAACTAGCAATAAATTATATACGGTGTTGTACAATGTTAATTTTTATTTTCGTCATTCAAATTATTACTTGTTTTGGACTCTATATATTCTTTAGCAGCAGTTTCAGTCAACCCAAATTCCATTTCTTTCGATTCAAGAGGTTTAACAGATTTGTGTATTATGTTCAATTCGTGAATTAAATAAGAAAATGCAAAAGTAAATTTCGCTCGAGTATTAATTTTTTCAACATTTTGTGAAATAACAGCTGAAGTCAATTTTGTAATATTAAATAGATTGTTTGATATGTCCTTAACTTTTTGGTCATTAAAAGTGATTGATTCGTACTCGTGAGCACATATATTTCTCAGTTTTCGAATTGAATGCAATGATTTGCACATTTGATTGCTAATTATTCCAAATCTGTAAGCCAAGTCAATCTTATTTGAAAGTGTTGATAATGCTCCATTGTTATTAAATAAAGGGTCATTTGAAGATGGAAACGAAACAAGATATCTGTCAAATATTTTGTACAATACATCATCTATAATCGAACCTGCTAAAATAATACAAGCTCTATCACTTTCATTATTCAGTTGATTTACTTGTTTGTCTAAAATCTTAATTTCTTCTTTCATCTAATATTGTACAACGGACTTGTATAAGAACAGTAGCGGAATTAGATGCTCTTCCTTTCAGTAGGCAAAGTTGGCTATTAAATATAATAGCGGTTTGAGATTACACCCAAACCGCTATTGCTTTTATACCTTGTTGGCATTAGTTATTCTTTTATTATCTTTCTTGTTGTGCTACCTAAATCTGTTTGGATGTACAATAAATAAACACCTGATGACAGAAAAGATGTATTTACATTAGATTCATTTGACTTAGAATTGTCAATATACAATTCAGAACCCTTAAGATCTAATATTTTAATAGTTTCAATCAGATGTGACCCCTCAACTTTAATATTAACTACGTCCTGAAATGGATTCGGGTATGTATTGACAATATTATCTAGTAAAGAAGATTCATCAATACTCAAGGAAGTGAAATCCACGACAGCTAATTCATCATAATATGGTTTAGAACCATTAGTTCCGTTGAATGAATGTCTTTGAGTTACATTACCATTGATAGGATTGTATTCAATTAGGCTACCATTATTTCCGCCGTTTTCACCTGTAGTTGTAAAGTATAAACGGTTATTAGTTGATAATGTCATAGTTCCTTTAGGTGTATAACCTTCAAGATCTAATGTGTAAAAATAATCAACAACACCAGTTGTTAAATTATAAGTGAAAAGTGTACCAGCGTTTACGTTATCTATATTTTCTTCTGATGTATTACCATATAAAAGTCCATTCAATTCTGTTAGACCACTATATGGATAAAAACCCTGGTCTTGTATTCCTGATTTGAAAACTTCTAATGCACTGTAATCTGTACCATCTAATTTAATTCTAAATAACACACCTACATCTGTTATATCACCACCTTGTGTAGATGTACCATAAAGATATCCATCGCTACTTTCTATTAAACCATTTTGTGCATTTTTAAAACCGTGATTTGGAGATTCACCAGGTCCAGTTGAATTAAATAACTCCTCTAGTTGATTTGTAGAGGTATTCCAACGAGTGATCGTTCCAAAATCATTTGTTCCACCATTGGAGGTAGCAATATAAAAATGGTTGTTGCTAGCCTGCATTAATTTTGATCTTCCTTGACCGTGAGTAGTTCTATCTAAGGTAGCTAAAACAGAAATAGCTTGCGTACCTAGGTCATAAGTTGATATTATACTATTAAATACACCGACTTCACTTTGTGCACTAATAATGTAGAGCTTTCCATCATTAGCAAGAAGTGGACTATGATTAATGTCACTACCAATTATAGATTTATCATCAAGTGATTCAATTACAGTTAAATTATTTGTTAGAGGGTCAAAACTAAAAAAAGATCCGAACCCAGCGGTAGCTCCAGGGTTATCAACAGGCCCTTCTTCTGTAGTAAAACCATAAAGTTTACCATTTGCTAGTGTTAAACCTCCTAATGGTTTACCACCCGTACTAGTTGTAAAATCAAAAACTTTTTGAAAGTTTTGGCCGTTTTGGTCAACTCTGTAAATGATTCCAAGCCCATTCGCACCTCCTTCATAAGTTGTGCCATACATGTAAGTTTGCGCATGTAATTGAAACGCAATAACATAGATAACTAAAAGTAAAATTTTTTTCATGTCTGTTTTTTATTTGATTATAAATTACAATTTACGATTTTTTTTTAAATTAATGCCAACGTTGTTGTATATGGTTTGTTGCGTGTTTCAAGCAACTAATTTAGTAAATAATTACGGACAAAGAAAGTCCGCGAGGACTTTCGTAAGTAGGCGAGAAGCCAGCAATAAATTATATACGGTGTTGGCAACAGGCTTTATTCAGATATTATTTCATTCAGAAATTTCATTAAATTAACTTTTGAAATATTTTTATTTCCTTCTTCTCTTAAAAAGAATTCAAAATAATTTTGTTCATTGTTAAGTCGATATTCCGCTAAATAGATATCACATAAGCAAATTTGGTCTTCTTTAGTCGGTTTTATGTTTTCTTGCAATAACTTTTTATTGATAAACTCTAAAATTTGTTCTTTCTTTAATTTCAGAGTTTGCTTTTTTCTAAATTTTTGATATTCAGGTTTGTCAATATATTCGTCTAGTAAATATGTATATCGAATAGAACTCCATTCTTTTCCATTTCTTTTTATTTCTATTAATTCCTCAAATACAGCTCCGCCTTCTGGAAATCTCCAAATTCTCATAATTTCATCAGAGTCAAAAAAGTCAAAAGCACCAAGTTTTCGCAAATCGTTTGGAATAGTTTTCAGTTTATTAACTTCTTTTAATTCCTCTTTTTCAATTTGAGCAATTTCCTTTTTTAATTCTACTTTATTTAATTCAGATTTTGATTGGTTTTTACACGAAACCAAAGTTAAAATCAGAAGTAATATGTTCAATGTGTGTTTCATTTTTTAGCTTGTTGCCAACGTTGTTGTATAAGAAAAGTTGCGGTTTTGTCAGCGAGGAATTTCCGAAGGAAATTCAGAAGTTGGCAAAAATGCAACTGCCTTTGTTTAAGCACTAATTTAGCAATTTTTTTTATACGGTGTTACCACACGTTTTTTATTCCGCTATTTTTAATTCAGACAATAATTGTTCATTCGAAAACCCAGAACAACTGTCGTCTTGAAAATTCAACTTTTCAATTCCATTGTTAAGATTATAATTGATTCCGAAATTACAAGAATTGTCAGCATTTTGCATTAGATTCAGTTTACGCTCAAACAATGCTATTTTTTCTATGACGGATTCTGTTATTTTTATTTTTCCACGTTTTATTCTTTTTCCGTTTTTGTAATATTTATATTTTAAAAATCCGTTTTTAGGTTTTAAAATCAGTTTGTCAGATTCAAAAGTTTGATGTCCCCAAGTTGTGTTCAAAATCCAACTTTCATTATTTTCGATTGATTCTTTTATTAGAGATTTTTTCTCGTAATCTTTAAACTTGTTTACGCAAATTTTTATTTCAGTTAGTTCCTTTGTGTTTGTAAAAATTGTATCGATTTTCTGTCCAAAAATATTCGTGTATTGAATTTTTAAAAATTCAGAATTGTTCATAATTATCTTCTTATGATTATTCCAATATTTATCTTCTTGAATAAAATTCTGTTCAGTTAAGATTTTCGGATTTGCTCTTTTTATTGAGAACATTGTACCATCTTTATAAATACAATTATATGTTACTAATTCAATTTTATTTTGAGCGAATAAAATGATTGATGTAAAAACTAAAATTGTCGATATGTAGAATGTTTTTCTCAAATGTGTGGTAACGGTCTTGTGTATGAAACGTAGCGTATAAATAAACACTAACTTTTCGGATTTAGCACGAGCCGAATTTTTTATTTTTATGTTTAATTTTCTTTTCTAAATATAACCAAATAAAAAATTTGGCGTACTTTATAAATAAGCAAAAACCTCTCGAAAAGCCTATATTAGCTATGTTTTATACACGTTGTTAGCCACTGGCTTTTTTCCGCAAACTTGCTAGCGTTGGCAAAGACATACTCTTTTGCAATTTTTGGCTTGTGTATTGGCTGTAGCGAATTGCAAATGTGTATGGCTTTCAGCGTTGGCTAAAATCCGTACAATTCCGCAATCATTTTATTATTCTCTGTTTCTAATTCAATTTCATAATCTCCAGAAACTTTAACTTGTTCGATAATCTGTTTTATGTTTTCTGTTATAGTATCTTCTTGTTCAATACTTGGTTGTATAAATGGAATACGTTTTATGTAATTAGAAGAGTTGTTTGTTGAAGGATTTATTGTTCTAATTAACTTATTGCAAGTTGGTGAATTGAAAAACGCAAGGAAATAGTGGATTAAGCTTTCTTTTTTTGGAAATATTCCGACTATTGATTGGTCGAAAAGTCTATTTTCAATAATAGCACCAGTTATTGAACTAGAACTAACCATTGGTACAGCTATTCCTTTTCTAAAATAATATGAAGAATTTTGATAACGAGCTTTTTTATCTTTTTTGTAAAAACTAACTATATCACTTGACCATTCCATAAACCAATTGTCAGCTTTGTAATATCTTACATTTCCACCTTTAACTATTGGAACATATATTTGCTCATTTTCAATTCCATCTAAAGGTCTTGAGCTACAGTCATAAGTTATTTTTTCTTTATCAACTTCGTCATATCTTTTTGAATTACGAATCTCTTTGCTCAAAACTTTTAATCTATCCTTGTCATTTCCAGAATAGAAACCTGTTGCACAGTCGCAAACTTCTCCAATGCTCGTTTTCGCCTGTCTAATACAATCAGAAACACTAGGATTCGTATTGGTTAGAAAAATATATCCATCATTTTTTAAAACGTTTTTCTGTTGAATATTTAGTTTCGTTAGGTGTTTTATTTTTTCATTTCCTAGTTCCTCAACGGATTTATAATCTTTAATTATTCTGAATGTGTTTTCTAAGTTTAATTTATAGTCACTAGATTTCTCTAATGCAATGATTGATAAATTTGCATAGCCAAAATTAACTCCAGGAAAGTACGAGGAAGGAAATAAAGCTATCTCTTTTATTTTGGTGTTAGATAATATGTACTTTCTAATATCCTTGTGCATATTTAGGTTTAGATAAGTGTCAGGAATTATAAAAACTAATTTTCCGCCTTCATTTAATGATTCTATACTTCGATAAAGAAAAAGAGAGTAGCTTTCTTTTGCGTAAAATCCGTTAAATCTTTTCTTTAAAGTAGCTCTGTCAATTGTGTTTCTCCAAGCTCCATATGGCGGATTAGCTATTACAGCATCATATTTTCCACCCATTGAACATAGAAACTCCAAATCTAAATCCGTTAATGTGTCTGTTTGTTTAATCGATATGTTTTCTAAATCTTGATATTTTGATTTCAAAGTATCACAAGCATTTTCGTTCAGTTCAAATGCGTCTATTTTAATATTTTGATATTTATCTAAAATAGGGTCAATAAAAACACCATCTCCTGCACAGGGTTCAAATATTGACTCTGTTCCGTCTAAGTCTAACAAGTCAACCATATATGAAACGATTGGCTCTGACTTAGTATAATATGCTTGAAATATTCTTTGTTCACTAATCATAATCTACCAAGTTAAATATTGAGTTAAGTCGTTATCCTCTAAATGTTTTACAAAATCGCTATCTAAATCTTCAGTCCAATTTATATTTTCAACAATCCAAGTGCTAATATCAAATCCAGAATATTTATGAAGCTCGCCATAAGTTTCTGCCCCAGAAAATGCACTCCACGTTTTTGAATTTTTTAAAGTGTTGAAATAATTATTGTTTTCAGTTGCTCGAACAAAAATCAGTGGTTGATAATCATCTTCTAGATTATGATAAATACTTGCAACAAGAAGAAGTCTATTTACATTACCTTTTTCATTAGAACCAAAACCACTTTTAAAATCTACTACATATTTTTTACCTTCAAATATAAAGTGTAAGTCTAATTCAAGTTGAATTTCTCCAGACATAACTAAACTCCATACTTTATCGTAGTACTTATTAAGTTGTTCTTTTTGTTCTGCTGAAATGTCTAGATTGTTTATATATTCTTGAACTTCATCAGCCAATTGTTTTTTAACATCAGCGAAAAGTGGTGGAACAAATAACTCTAAATCGTTAATAGGATATTCAAATGCCAATTTGCAGAAAGGCTCCCATAATTCTCCAATTCTTCGTGAAAAAGCCATATACTCATAAGGCCATACAGAATGTCTAACTTCTAGCATAACTACATAATTGCAGTAGGTAACCATTAAAACACATTCTAAAATCTCTTGATTTGACCAATCGTCTTTCTTGCCTTTTTGCTCTACTATCTCAATTATTGTATTCCTAGCTCTAACAAGTAATGTGTTTAACTTTTTCGCTTTCTTTTTAAATTCGGTATTACCATATTCCTTATTAACCTCTGCAATAAATTCGCTTGACCTATCTCTAAAGTATTTTAAGAGTTCTGCTTTATTTTTGGCTGTTTCTTTTGTAATGTCCATTAGCTCTTTTGAGTTTTTAAATATTCTATTTTCTTTTCGGCAACTTTCATTGCAATTAAACCTAAGTCTTCGTCTTGCACTTCATATACAAGTTTGTCACTAAGCCAAGCTATTACGACTTCATTCTTTTTATCTTCATAAAATTCGGAAAGTGCATTGACTTGTTCTTTTGTCGGCATTCGGTCATTTCGCTCAATTTTACTAAGAAGCGTTGGGTCAAGAGATAATTCCGCCCCAACTTCTCTCAGAAGAAGTCCTTTTGATTCTCTTAATGCACGTAATGTATCTCCAATATTTTTCATAAGTCTATTTTTGACTTGACAATATTTGGCTAATATAAGTATTTTTTCTGAATTAGAGTGTCGAGCGTGGGAAAAAGGCAAGCTCTTTTTATTTTTTGAGGCACGAAAAAAATGAAATGTGCTTGACTGTGCGGTTGGTTTTTCAGCTTGTGGCTAACGGTTTTGTATATAAAAAGTAGCGGATTTTTATGCACTCACTTTTCGGTTTATAACATACCTTTAATTAATTCATTTTCTTTTGATTAAGCGATTAAACCGCTATTTTTTATATACGTTGTTAGCACCAGTACTTATTTTATTTTTCCGTCTTTGTATTTTACTTTTTTAATTCTTTTTCCTGTATTTATGTCGATAAATTCCGTATTTCCATTTCTTAAACCATTCTTAATTTTACGAATTTCTTTAATATTATCTTCTTCGTTAATATAAGTGAACTTTCCAGAGAATAAAGCATCATTTAGATCCAAGTACTTTTCCGAAATAATTATATTGTCGTCATATTCGATTTCTATTTTGACTTTTTGGGGATAGTAATAGTAAGTCCAATCTCCAATTTTACTTTCTTCAAAGTATTCTCCAATAATTAGAGGTCTATTATTTATGTCATAATTCTTATATGTTCCGTCTTTATAAATTTTTGACTTGTCGTTTTCTTTTAGTTTTAATAGGAATGAAATTTCAAACCAATTATGACTTATTTCATTTTCTTTTTTTAACCAATAAACTTGAGAAATTTTTCCGTTTGGCAAGTATTGGGTAAATCTGCATTTATATCTGTTTGAATATTCATCAAAAATTTCAAATTTTCTTTCAGGCTGTTGTCCTATACTATCATAAACAATTAGTTCCCTAAATTTTCCATCATCAAAACGTTTTATTTCTTTTGGTTTATTTTGATTATTCCATTCTGTAAATTTTCCATCAAATTCTCCGTTTGAATAATTTATAGTTTTGTTGATTTCTCCTTTTTTATAATAGTATATCCATTCTCCTTCTCGTTCATCATCTTCATAAGAGCCTTCCATAAAATATGTGTAAGGGTTACCGTCATAATCTTCATCTTTATATCGATGAAACCATTTGCCAATTTTTTGGTCATTTGCAAAATTACCTTTTGCTACTAAAATGTCTAATGAATCTCTTAACTCAAAAGCACCATTCAATTTGTTGTTTTTATAATTAGATTTTTGTAAAACTTTTTGGTAAACCATTCGAGTGCAAGAATCTTTTGGCTTATTGTTTTCGTCTAATTCTGAACACTTGTATTTCTCTTTATTCAAATAGGAAAATCGAGTTGTCAATCCATTTAGTTTTCCTTTTCTATAATTTTCTATTAAGTACAGTTTTTCTGAATAGTGTGTAGGTTTATCGTCATTAGTATATTTTGAATAGTAATTTTTCCATTCGCCAGTTTTTTCATCGTTCAAATAGTTTCCTTCACTACTTAAAGATTTTGTTAAGGAATAGTCTTTCCAATAATCTGTTTTTTTATCATTCTGATACTTCCCTTCTGATATTAAAAATAATTTTGAAACATCAGTCTCTATAACACCTCCAAATACAGTTTTCGTAACATCTAAATATACTTTGTAGTTGCCGTCTAATTTGTCGTTTGTATAGTTTGCTATTATTAAGCTGTCTCCTTTTATATCTTGTGAATAACCATTTTTTAAACCTTTCGAGTAATTTGTTTTTGTTAATATTCTTTCACCTTTTTCTTTATCTATGAAGATTAAACTCCAATTTCCTTCTTTTTCTCCATTCAATAAGGTTCCAATTACTTTTAGGTATAGTCTTCCGCTTTCGTCATCATAATAGTATTCGGTTCTCTCTCCATTTTGAATATCATCTTTGTAGTGAGTTGAATAAGATATTTTATTGTCTTCGTAAGCTGTTAATTTTCCATTTTTTTCATCGTTACTCTGATAATATTCAAACGTTTTATTTCCTTCTTCGTCATACTCTACAAAGTTTCCATTTGCTAAACCATTTTTATAATAACCTGTCTTTTTTAGTTTTCCATTTTCATAATAGACTTTTAAAGCACCATTAATTTTTCCATTTACTTTTGTATATTCAGCTTGTTTTGTGTTGCCATAATAGTAATCGACTTTCTTTCCGTTATCTGGGTCATAAATACTTGACTTTTTTATTAATAAAAATCTGTATGCAGTAATACTTTCGTCAAAACTTGAATAACTATTTTTTTCTCTTTTTTCTGTTGTTATTTTTAAAATAAATTTGCTATTCGCATATGTAGAAATTAATTCATTGTTTTCAATTTCGCTATTTTGAAGTTTGTAACCTTTCGAACTTAGTGAATTTTGGATAGCAGAATATGAAGGCTTATTAAAAACGGAATAACTTAATTTATTTGGAAATCCTTCATAAGTATAAAGGTAAAACCAAGCAGAAGCCTTATCTCCATAAGTTTTTTCATAAGACCAAGTTATAGTGCTATACTTTTCGGAATTTCCCTTTTCAGATTCATAGTATTCCCAATTTTTATTCATTAGAAATTGATTGACACTTTCCCAATTTGATTTGTTGCAAATATTTTCAATGTCGTTCAATGTAAGTCTTTGTCCAAAAGAAATTTGGCTTATAAAGAGTAGTAGAAATAGTAATGTTTTCAATGTAATATTTTTCATTCGTTGGTTTTTCTCGTATTGGTGCTAACTTGTTTGTACAAGATTAGTTGCGATGTTAAGCAATGAAGTTAATAAATAATTACTGACAAAGAAAATCCGCGAGGATTTTCGTAAGTAAACTAAAAGCAAGCAATTAATTTTGTACGGTGTTGGGCAAAGTATTATTATAATAATTTTTGATTTTCAATTATTTTCTTATTTTTCATTTCTTCTTCCATTTTTAGTTTTTTAATCTTTTGTTTTTCTTCTTCTGATTTTTTATCTAAAATTCTTTTTTTAGAACTTATTAATTTATCCATTTCTTCATTTGAATAATAACTTATCCACATATAATTCAAATAATGTTCAGTTTGTTTTTTCTCCTTAAATTGCATTGCTGAAACAAAAAAGGAATCTGAATCATTCTTGTTTTCCAAATTTTTATAATACTCAAAGTCTTCTTTAGTACTTCTTACAATGTTTCCAGAATTTAAGAAAGAAAGTAAAACTGACCTTTCTTTATTTCTAAATAAATATAATTCCTTTTTATCTTCTTTCAGTTTTGGCATTTTATATTCAATATATTCTTTTTTATTTCTGAAAAGTTGAATTAAAGAATTCATTAATATTTTCTGATTTTCTATTATAACTTTTGATTTTTTTAGATTCAAAAATTCTCTATTTAAAATTTCAGATTCACCGTAAAATAAATTAATTGAATTTTCCCCCTTTTGTATTTCAAACTTATACTTTTTAGAATTTAGTTCAATTATAAATTTTCCTAATTCAAGAGTTTTGTCCCACGTTTTTTCCCTAATTTCTTTTTCAAATTCAGATTTTGTCATTTCAGGACTAAAACTTAAAAATATAGGCTTGTAATGATTTTTTATAACTTCGGGTTCTAATTTTTTATTCGTAATTTTTTTCTCTTTTTGACAAGAAGAAATTAGAAAAACTATTACTAAAATTGAAATGATTCTTTTCATTTTTTTTATTTTGCCCAACGTTGTTGTGTTATGGAAAGTTGCGGTTTTGTGAACGAGGAATTTCCAAAGGAAATTCAGAAGTTTGCAAAAATGCAACTAACTTTGTTTAAGCTAAAAATAAGCAATTTTTTATACACGGTGTTGGGCATAGTTATTTTTAATTCCATTTTGTTTTTTCAATGTGTTTTTTCTCAATTGTTCTATTAATTAGTTTTCCCTTTTTGTCAAACGTTTTAATTGTTGTTTTCCTTTTTTTATTTTTATATATTTCATAATATGTCAATTCTCCATTTTCATTGAAGTAATTTACTCTTTTATAATTCAGAGTTAGATTTTCGTAAAAAGTTTGAGTAAGTAATTCTCCGTTTTGTCTATAATTTATAATTTCAATAGGTTTTCCGTTTTTAAATATTCCTTCGAATCTTTTGTTCCCATTTGAGTTAAAATCAGTTTCAGTTCCGTCACAAACTTTTTCGCAATTCATATAATTCCAGCGCTTTGAGTGTAATTCGTTTCCAAATGAAAAGAGAATTTTTGGTATTCTTATTGTGTCTTTTTTCTTTTCTAAAATTATTGAATATTCTCCGATTAAATTTCCACGATTAACGAATATTGTAATGGCTTTATAGTTTATTTCGGGTAACGATTCAATTTCAAATTCCGGTTCTATTATTTTGTTTGAACAATTATCATAAAAGACTAAATTCAATTTCTCTTTTCCATCATTTTGACTAAAAGACGAATAGCTGAAGATTAGTAAAAATGTTAATTTTAGAACGGATTTCATAATTATGCCCAACTGGTTATATGTAATCAAATATATTGTATAATAATTATATTTTAGGGGATAAACCAAGTTTTTCGTTATTATTATCCGTGTTTTTTAATTTCTGTAAAGCTAAATCTAACGGATTTTGAATTTCTAATAAATCCTTTCTTTTTACGTGTGTGTAAATCATAGTAGTCTCTGGTTTCGAATGTCCTAGTAGAGATTGAATATATCTTATATCTACTCCGTTTTCTAATAAATGAGTTGCGTAACTATGTCTTAATGTGTGTGGTGTTACTGGTTTTTTTATATTCGCTTTTAAACAACTCTTTTTTAAAAATTGTCTAACACTTTCAGCACTGTATTTTCCACCTTTCTGCCCTTCAACGAAATATTTTTTTGGTTTGTAAGAATAATAATAATTGGATAGTAGTGGTAGAAAACTTTCAGCTAAACTTACATATCTATCTTTTCGTCCTTTACTATCTTTGATAATTAGTTGTTTTCTATCTATGTGAAAATCTATTAACTCTAAATTTATCAATTCACTTATTCTTAACCCACAAGAATAAATTAATGCAAGAATAGCTCTGTGTTTTAAGTTTTGTGTAGATCTTATAATGTCTAAAACTTCTTCCTGTGAGAGTACATTTGGTAGTTTTCTTGATTTTTTAGGTCTTTCTAGAAATAAGTCATTAATTTGTGTGTGTGGATAGAATGCTATAAATAATTTCAATCCACTAATGAACTGCCTTTGGGAGCTTACTGAATATTTACGTTCAATGAATACTTTTTCTATAAATAACTCAACACTTCTGTTGTTTAATTCGTTTAATGGGGTTTTAGTGTGAAAATTAATAAAATCAGCTACAAAGAATGTATAGGTTTGTATTGTGCTTAAACTATATCTTTTACCCTTTAGGTAAGAGTAATATTGGTTAAGTAGTACTTTTTCATCTTCAGTAAGGTTCCGTTTAAAAAGTGTTTTTTTAGATATTTTACTATCATCTATAATGGCTATCTTATCAAAATATTTATGGACTAATTCTAAATTTTGACTTGTATCTTCAAGATACCACGATCTTAAAGTAATGCTCCATTTAGAACCTTTAATTTTTTTTAAAGTATCTTTTAATAAGTCGTTATACTTAAACTTTAATAATAGTTGAGGTATTTTTCGATGGACTTTTTGTTCTAAAATAATAGTAGGTAGATTATTCATTCTTTTTGTATAGCTCTTAAATTTAATAAAAAAGAATTAATTATTTGTTTTTTGGTATCAAAATATTTTTAAAAGAGTGTTTTTTAAGCGAAGTACTGATAATAAATAATTAGATGCAGAATGTTTCATCATAAAATTTTTTTAAAAAAAAAGTAAAATTATATTTGCTTAATGCTAGGTGATATTTTAGTTTTTTTATAGATGTTAGTTATCTTATAATAATGTGTATATTTGAATAGAAATTAATAATAATCATCGTAAACGCTATCGTAAACGATTTTATAATATTTGGCTACAAATAAGGGTGTTTTGGCGGTTTTTGTCGAACTCATAACCCGAAGGTCACTGGTTCGAGTCCAGTTCCCGCTACTACTTTAAATCAGTATAAAACAACAGTTTAGGTCTCTAAACTGTTTTTTTATGCAATCAATTTATGAATATCTTACCTTTACTACAAAAATTGAACACGATTTGGAACACGATTCGAAAAAATCACAACTTTTTTCTATACCCAAAATTTACATTGCAAATGGCGATTTAAAGAAGCGTTGGTATGTCCGTTTTTCTTTCAGAAACCCTGAAACAGGAAAAATGACAAGAATGGCCAATATCTATGGTAAAGTAAATAATTACAAAACCAAAGAAGCAAGGTTGGCTATTTTAACTTCCTACAGAAAAAACTTACTAAAATTACTTAAACTGGGCTTTAATCCTTTCGAAGAAAATTCTGATCTGTATCATAAATTAGTTAATGAAGAAGCACAAACTAAACCAAAAGTTGAATCAAAAGATGACTCCGAGAAAGAGGATTTAAATTCAGTAATTAACCAAGCAGTTAAAAACGCAATTAAAGATGCGTTGGCAGATAACGTTATTGTTCCAAAAGTGAACACTGAAGAGAATAATGAGAAAGTATTTAAAGATGAAAACACATCTTCCAAAAAGCTGAATAATGAAGAGCACGTAAAAACGAAACAGTACGTGCAAGTACGTGCAGATGATAATGGAACAGTCGAAAACACCAGTGAAATTGTTAAAAATACTGCAAAAAGTCAGCACGAAGATTACGTGCATGAATCGCACGTAAATGAAAGAAATGAATTTTTAGAAATTATTTCTATAGCCAAAGCTTTCGATTTAGCATTAGAATTAAAATCGAAAGAAGTAAGTGAAAGAACAATTCGAGATTATAAATCTAAAAGTAATCGCTTTGTTGTTTGGATGCAAGAAACGTATCCAGAAAAGAAAAGTATTAAAGATGTTACTAGAAAAGATTTAATGGCATATTTAAATGATATCGCTTTAAAAACAAGTGCCAGAAATCGAAATAATTATAGAACAGAATTGGGTAGTTTATTTCAAGTTTTAAAAAATAATGAAGTAATTGAAGAAAATTATATTCCTTCAATTCCTGTTATGAAATCGAAACCAGAAAGGCATAAAACATATACTTTAAAAGTACAAGAAAGTATTTTTGAATACTTAATTAAAGAAGACCCTAATTTATTGCTATTTATAAAGTTTGTTGCTTATAATTTTATAAGACCTATAGAAGTTTGTCGACTAAGAATTAAGGATATCAATTTAGATACAAAAACAGTTCAGTTTAAAGCAAAAAACAGTCCTTTAAAAACGAAAATTATTCCTAGTATTTTATTTGATGAATTACCAGATTTATCCAAATTAGATAAAGAATCGTTTTTATTTACACCAAATAAAATTGGAGCTTTTTGGGATGCCAATGAAACCAATAGAAGAGATCATTTTTCTAAAAGATTTAGAAGGGTAGTAAAGGATCATTTTAAATTGAATGAAGATTATGGTATTTATAGCTTTAGACACACATTTATCTCTAAATTATATAGAAAGTTGAGAGAAGATTCAGCTCCTTTTGAGGCAAAAAGTAATTTAATGCTCATTACAGGGCATAGCTCAATGAGTGCTTTGGAGAAATATTTAAGAGAAATTGATGCTGAATTACCTGAAGACTATTCAAACCTTTTTAAATAAGCTATGAGTAAAAAAACAGTACAAAATACATTTGAAATCTATGAGCTTTTACGAGCAGGATTGATGTATCCTTCCATTGTTTATATTCCTATAGATACAGTATTAGAGTATGTTGAGTTTGAAGAGATAGCAGAATTGCAAGAAATAATGCAACCCTTTGATAGATTATGGATTTGTGAAAGTTTAGAAATTAATTATCATTTAGAAGCTGATACAGATTTACAACTATTATTAAAAAAACAAGATGTTCTTAAAAAGAATTTGTTTCTTTTAATAGATTACAAACAAAATTTAGAACCTGAGCAATTTGAGTATTTAGAGAAAAACTACAAACAGCTTTTATATGTTTGTATGTATTTTTCTCAAGAAATGTTAAGGGTATTAAAAGTATCGAAAGAGAAACACCTTAAGAAATACTTACACTTATTTGAACTTCAGGATATTCATTATCAGAAACACTTTACAGCAATTGAAGAAACTTTTCCATCATCAGAAGAAGAGAAGAAAACTTGGTATACTAGTGATACTATTAATTATGAAAAATTAAAAGAAAACATTCCTTTGGATAATAACAGAGATGATAAAACTTCAAAAAAAGTGAAAAAGAAAAGGCAAAAATATATTACAGATGAAGAATCTCAAATGTATTTGTTAGAGAGTGTTTTTAATATAAAAATTGACTAAATGTTGCGTTTTATATAAATTAAGCGTTATTTGTACGTACAATTAACGCTTAATTTGTTTAAATATGGAAGAAAGAGAATATACCTGTCAATATTGTAAAAAGGATTTCGTTCCAAAAAGAAGAAAAATACAGCGGTTTTGTAGTGCTTCTTGTAGGGTCTCGTTTCATCGTTTTAAAAATGTTGATGTATCAATTAAATCAACAAATCTTCAGATAAAAGAAGAAAAGGAAGAGAGTAAAACTAAAATAGAACAAGTAAGTGTTGCTGGTGTTGCTAATGCTGCACTAGGAATAGGTTTGGTTGAAGTAGCCAAAAATATATTAATTTCTGAGCAAGACAAGCCAGCTACAAAAGGAGATATTGTAAGACTAGTTGCCAATTTAAAACGCTATCATAAAATTAAAAATATGGCTGTAAATCAATTTGGTCAAATTCCTCATTTTGATTTAGAAAAAGGAGAGTTGGTTTATTTTGGAGTAAAGTTTACAATTAACCCATAGTTAATTTTAATAAAAACAAACTTTTTCTTTTGCTCTTGTGATGGCGGTATATTGAAACTTTAACGAAGGCATAAAGTAAGAATTTACCAAAACTCTGTCCCATTCACCACCTTGTGCTTTGTTGCATGTAATTGAATGTCCATAAGTGGCTCTTATTGCACCAACATATCTATCGTCCCAAGGCATTAAGGTTTCTCTAAATACTTTATTTTTTTGAAACCTTTCATGACGTAAAATGTTTTCTTGTTTTGCATGAATACCTTGTGGGTTGTTTAATGAATCTAAGAGTAAATAATCATCAATTATTTCTAATTTACCTTCCATGTTTTTTGATTCAATTTTTATTGGCACAAAATGTAAACCTGCTACTTTTTCGGTTTTTGATAAGTCGATGTCTTTTACAACAATATGATCTCCACTATATAATTGAAAATCATTTCTTTTCCAAGTTTGATTGACTAATAACAAATCTTCTTTTTCGACAACTTTTTTATTAAACCCATAAATTTTATTTCTCACATTATTGTTGAACATTTTATTCATTTTGTGAGTGCAGCCAATCGAAATAATAGCATCTTGACCATTTGCTAAATAATCCAAAACATAATCTCTTGAAGCATCTTCAATAGATAATTTTCTAATATCATGAAGAGGTACATGTTTTAAGTCATTTTCAATACCCAACCTCAATTTTGTAGCATTTTTAAGAACATAGCTTCCATCTTCTTGTCTTTTAACCTCCGTTAAAAGTTTTGCTTCTCCAGTTAATTTAAAAGTAGTATTTAAATATTCTTTTGAAAGTGCTAATGATATTTTTTCGTTTACTGGAGGTAATTGATTGCTATCTCCTAAAAAGATGATTTTATTATTACTATTTCCAGATTTTACAAACTTTATTAAATCTGATAAAAGTGAGTTTTTAGACTTGAACAAACTATCAGAATCAACAGGAGGTTTTGCTGAAATCATAGAAGCTTCATCTATAATGTAAACATTAAAATCTTTTACATCATTATTCTTTAAACGAAAAATAACTTCACCAGTTTTAGCATTTGAAGACACATTGTAAATTAAAGAATGGATTGTACTATTAATTGTTTTAGATTTTCTACCTAAAATTCTGGCAGCTCTACCTGTTGGTGCTGCTATATTGTATGCAATACATTTAGTGTTTAAATAACCAATTAATGCTGTAGTAATTGAAGTTTTCCCAGTTCCAGCTGCGCCACACAAAATAAAGAAATCATCTTTGTTTTCTTTTTTAACAAAGTCTGACATACCTAATAAGGCAGTTCTTTGTTCTTGTGTTGGACAGTCAAATTGTAAATGATCTAAAATTGTAATTGCATTTCTCATAATCTATCTTTTTAATTTTGATACAAACTAACGATAGATGTGTGCAATGGTTATGCAATAATTATAAATTGGTATTTATATTTGAAGTAAATCTTTCTAAAAAACCTAGAAAATTGAAATAATACTTATTATGAGATGGGATTATTTCATCATATACTTTCTGTTGATAATAAGTTGGTGCTAATCCTCTATGGTTTCTATTTCGAATTAAGTATAAATTATTACCTTGATTGTAAATTTCATCAAAACCTTGGGTATTAAACTTAATTAATTCATTAAAATAAAAGTAATAAAGTACAGCTCTAAACTTATGATTAAAAAACCATTTCTCGTTTAAAATATTAAAATGTTTTTTCTCATCAAATTTCATCGTTATAAATCTACCAATTTTAGGCCCTCTAGAATTTCTATAAAATTTTTTTGAACTTGAATTGATTATTGATGTAATATATTCATTTGACGAAGCAACAACTTTTTTATTTAAAGAATATTTTTCATATAAATAAATTACTATATTTTCGATTTGTTGAAACATTGCTAAACTAAAATCCTCAAAATTATCTTCTCTTCGAAACTGCTCCATTCTAATAAAATCTTGAATTAAAGTTTCCTTAATTTCTTTAATTTTAAAGTCTTTATAAAATTTATTAGCCTGATCTGCAATTATTTCTTTGATACAATATTCGTGAATATTCTTAATTAAAGTACTATCGTTATTTATTGTAGAATCATTTTGAAAACGTTTTGACAATTCCTCCTTAAACCATAAGTTTTCAGAATCATTACTAATTTCTTCAATTAATTTAAGAAGTTTTTCTAAATTTTCCTTTTTATGTTTTGCCATATTATTTATCGTAAAGTTTCATAGCTTCATCTAAACCCTTTTCAAAAAGTACATCTAAAATTTTATTAATATTCTTCTTTTTATTAGCTTCTTTTTTTGCTTTCGCTTTAGCTACCAATTTCATAAATTCAATACTTGAAATATCAGATTTATTTTTAGCATTGTCAGTTTTTAATCTTTTTTCCTTTAGAGTTAGTCTTTTTTTGATTTTCTCCACAGGTTGTGGTGTAATAGATAGTTTATCAAACCTACTTTTTAGTTTTAAGTATGTAGAATCTGATTCTCCTTTTACCATTTTTAAATATAACAACTTCCCTTCAAGCACCATCAACATATTAGGATTCCCTTTTTTAGTGTGTCCTTTTTCCTTTAAGTAATTATTTAAAAATAATTCATAAGCTTTATCATAACCAAACCTTTCCCATAAATACAAATTATGCCTTACACTTTTAATATAGCTTCTTTTAATATTTATTTTGTCGTTTACCACTAAACCAGTAACTTCTTGTCTATAGCCTCTTTTTTGTAATCTTACTTTTGTTTCTTTTATATGGAAATTCTGTTCTTTAATAATGCGTCTTAATTCAATATCAAACGTGGTGTCTTTTTCAAAAATTGCTTCTTCTTTTTCTAATGATATTTTGTATGTGTTATGGTTACTACTAAAAGTAATGTCATCTGCATATCTTGTGTAATCCAAATTAAAACGATTGGCAAGACCAGTCAATTTAATATCCATTCTTTCACAGATAGCATTGGTAAGCGTTGGTGATGTTGCTGCACCTTGAGGTAAAACAAGTTTTTCTAACTTAATCCAGTTATTGTCCACAAATCTCTCAACTTTCATTTTATGGCAACACAAAGATTTTATCATATTGGCAATCTGTTTTCTGTTATCAGAACTCCCTAAATTAAATGGTGCTACTTTTAATCTACCCCAAACTCTTGCAGCATCAACACTCGGAAAGAAATCTTTTAAATCAATATTGTACACATAATTTTTATTTATATGCTTTTTTGCATTCTCAACGATTGATTTATTTGGTACAAAACCAGTTGCAGCTTCGTGTGGTTTATGAAGTGCTTGAAGTATTATATTTAAAGATTTTTGAAACTCTAATAAGCCTTTGCAAGGTGCGTGAATGGTTCTGGGGGCTCCAGATTTTTTCTTGATTTCAAAAGTGTGGTAATATTTTTTTTTGGAATTGAACTTATTACTGTCTTTAGAAATGTAAAAATTTAGTTGTGTAATAGTAAATGGAATTGTTTCCTCCTTATAAATAATCTTTTTAGAGAAATTTAAAAGTTGAAGAAACTCCTCTTTGCTATTCATTTTAGCAAAAAGTTGTTTTATTTTTTTTTCTTGGTCAATAGCTAATTTCATTTTTTTGAGAATTGATTTATTTTTAAAATAAAAACCGCAGCATCAATTCTTTCTTTATGAATTGTAATAAATTAATAATTATAAATAATTAAAAAAATAATACTTAAAAAAATATAAAAAAATATTACTATAAGAAGACTTAACTTCAATACAATAACGATAATAACATTTAGTTACAGTAAACTGCAACCTACTGCCGAATACAGCAGAACACCTGCCTAAACAGGTAATCAATTTTTTATACTACGGTTTTATTTCAAAGAACAGTGCAAATATTGCTTTATACAATGCAATCTACCTGCACGCTAATAAATCATTAAAACGAATATAAATCAAAAATTAAGTTTTGGCAAGTTCAATCTATCTTTAAAATATGTGCAGAATAGGTGCATTCATACTTTTTAGATTTGCACCAACATAAATAAAAAGAGAATTCATAATTAATTAAATTGTTTTACAAGTTGTTTTAATTATATTTAAGGTCGCTATGATTATCTATTGAAAAAGAAAATATGTCTACAAACAAAAATGCTATTTTAAGATATCAAACATTAGATAAATGTTTTAGAAATCCAGGTAAAAGATATTTCATTAATGATCTAATTGAAGAGTGTAACGAAGCATTATTCGATTATGATCCTTCAAATTCTGGAATTCAAAAAAGACAGATTTACGATGATATTCTTTTCATGAAAGATTCAAAAGGTTACAATGCGCCAATTGAAGAAATTAAAGAGGGTAGAAGCGTTTACAGAAGATATAGCGATTTAAGTTTCTCTATTAATAATCAGCCAATAAATGAATCTGAAGCAAGTCAATTAAAGGAAGCTTTAATGACCTTAAATAGATTTAAAGGAATGCCTCAATTTGAGTGGGTAAATGATTTGTCAACTCGTTTAGAATCCAGTTTTGGTTTATTAACTTCAGAAGAACCAGTTATAGGTTTTGAAAATAATCCTTATGTTTCTGGTTTAGAATATATATCTGAATTATACAGAGCAATTATTTATAAGACACCTTTAAAAATTGTAAGTAAAAGTTTTACAAAAAATAATACTGAAGAATATGAGTTACATCCATATTATTTAAAACAATATAACAATCGTTGGTTTGTATTTGGATATAATGTATCAGAAGGGAAAGTTTTTAAAAAAGCATTGGATAGAATTGAAAGTATAAATGAGTTAAAGATTGAATTCATCAATTCAGATATTAATTTTGAAGAATATTTCGAAGATGCAATTGGTGTTACTTTAAAAGAGAGTCAAAAACCACAAAAAGTAAAAATAAGAGTAAGTAAAGATTTGTGGCCTTATGTGCAAACAAAACCAATTCACGAATCTCAATCTTCTGGAAATAAGGAGAATTTAAAAACTTTAGAAAAAGGGTATATAGATATTACTCTAAAAGTAATTTTAAATTACGAATTAGAATCTAAAATTTTAGAAAGAGGAGAAGGGTTTGAAGTTTTAGAACCTTTGGAGTTAAGATGTAAAATTGCACAGAGAATAAAGACTCTAGCTAAAAAATACGTATAACATAATATGGAAACAATAAAATTATCGAATTTTAGAAAAGTAAAAGATAGCTGGGATTTAGATTTAGCTCCAATTACTTTTTTTACAGGAACAAATAATTCTGGAAAATCAACAGTAATTAAGTCTTTATTACTTTTAGAGGATTATGTGAAATCTAATAATCATTTTGAATTAAATTTTCATGGTGAAAATTTTTACAAACATAAAATAGAAAGTTATAAAAATGCAGTTAATAGAACAAGCTTTATTAATTTAAAAAAAGATTTAGTTTTTGAATATAAAAATAAAGGATATGATATTTCCTTAACTTTTGAAATAGGCGAGAATAACTTAATAGGTTTTCTAAAAAAAATGAAATTCAAGAGAGAAGATAAAGCAACTTTAGAAATTAGCCAAACAAGTTCTAAAACTTATCAGCTTCAGATAGATGCGTTTTTTTTAAATCAAAGGATTATTGATAATAAAGAAGAAGAAGATAAACTTAATACGTTAGCTTTAGAATTGACCGTTTCTAATATTATTGAAATGGATAAAGAAGAATTGAAAGGTCTTTATGCAGAATTTGATAAGTATTCTCATAAAATGCTTTTAATGAATGAATACTCTTACACAGGAGACAACACGTTAGATCTTAATTCTGAAGAGACTAAAGATTTGGCTAATGTCTATCTTAAATATGATAAAATAATTGAAGAAAATAGAAAGAAGATAATTGATGTAACTCAAAATATTTCTGATGGAGAAAAGAAGTTGAAAAAAATACAACAAAAGCTCAATAAAAAGGGGCAATTAATTAAAGATCGTTTAATGTATAGTCCAACATTTTCTTTAGAAGACTTTGGTATTTCTGACAGAAGGATTGATAAAATTTTAAGGATAGTTTTACCACAGTATTTAGTTGATAATAATCTTGGAAATAATAGAATTAAGAATAATTTTAAAAATTCTGATGAAAGTTTAGAACTTGATAAAGCGAATAAACTTGGAGATGAACTTTTATTAGCTTTATCTTTTAATACCAGGCATTTAAGTCCTCACAGAAGTAATCAAAGTAAATTGTTTATTCATGAAAACAAAAATGTTGATATTAACTACTTGACTAAAAACCATTTTGAAAAACAGTTGCATGCAGATATAGATGTACAAAAATTTATGAAAAAATGGATGTCTAAAGACTATTTTGATATAGGTGAAGATTACAAAATATCGACTTACGAGTCTACAGTTTCAAAAATTGAAATTTATGAAGATGAAACGTGGATTAATTTATCGGATAAAGGTTTTGGTGCAGGGCAAATATTTTCAATTCTTTTGGCAATAGCTTCAAGTATTATAGAAACTCAAGGAAAAATTGCTAAAAAAGGTGCTTTATTTGAACAGGATTTATCAATTATTCTTATTGAAGAGCCAGAAGCAAATTTACACCCAGGTCTTCAATCTAAATTAGCAGAACTGTTTTTAGATGCTAATAGAGAATTTGGAATCAACTTTATTCTTGAAACTCATTCAGAATACATGATAAGAATGTCTCAAATTATTGTGAAACAAATTAATGAAAAAGATGAAAATGCTAAAATTCCATTTGAAGCCTATTATTTCGATAAAGATGCTAAACCATATTCTATGATTTATAGAAAAGATGGGAAATTTACAAATGAATTTGGTTCTGGTTTTTTTGATGTGAGTTCTAATTTAGCTTTTGATATTTTATAATTATGGATATTTATATAGATAAATCTAACTTAATATCTTTTGTAAAATCGAAAAGCCATGAGTTGTTTGATGATTGTAATAAATTATTAAAAAAGCAACTAAATGTTTATTTTAATTTCCCAAAAAATGATTTGAAAGAAAGTCCTTTATTATTAAATTGGATAACTACTTTAAGTCAAGGTATGGGAGAGCATAATGAAATAAAGTTTGATTATAAAGAACCTGCAAGACCATTAAAATCTAATAGTTCAAATTCTTTTTGTTCAAAAAAATTAACTTCTGTATATTTATTGGAAGATGATGAAACTGAAAAATTTAAAAATGCGGGTTGTGTTTTAGTTGGTAAAGTAGGTGAAGAAATACAAGTTCTTAATAAACTCTTTATAAATCAAAATGATTACGATTTTGAAAAGAAATGGAGAATTAATGGAGACGATTTTAAAACATGGAGTGATTTAAAAGAATATTCATTGCCTTTAACAGATATACTAATTATAGATCCTTATATTTTAAGCAATAAGGATACTGATACAGATACAGTTGATGTAAACTTAATAAATTATTTAGACGTCTTGTGTATAGAATCATTTACGAAAGCAAATGTTATCATAGTAACAGATCCAAGTCGTTCTAATTATACTTTTGATGAAATCAAGAAAAAAATAACTTCTAAATTGTCAAGCCAATTAGGAAAACGGCCATCTTTTACGCTTATTTTTACAAAACGAGAGCATGATAGAGGTGTTTTAACAAACTATAGTAGAATCTATTCAGGAGATACGTTTAGTTTTTGGAATAATAGAGGTCAAAAAATTACAAAAGGAAGAGAAATCTCTTATTCAAGTTTGGCTAAAAAAGAGAATCATGATTTAGCAATAAAATTAATTGAAGATATTCAGCATACAATTACTTTTTTAAATAGCAATAATCCAGATTTTATTCAAGGAGATAAAATTTCAAATTTTTTAAACTTTAATTAAGTCGCTATGAAAATAATGAATGTATCAGAATTTAGAAGTCAGCTTTTAGATGGACATTATAATGTTATAATCAATAAGTTTAATGAGGCATTTGATTTAAACTTGTTGCAATATATAATTTATAATGAAGGTAGCCCTTCTGATATTAGAGATTATCATGAAATTAGTATTAGAGGACAAGAACTGTTATTATCATTAAAAAATGAATTAAGAGCTTTTAACAGCGATTATTATAAATGGAAAAATACTAAAGATATTGCATTAAAAATTAATGAAAGTCCAGAGTTTGTTTTTGAATATGTGAAAAGAAAAACTTTTCATGAAGCTTCCGGTTTAGCTTACGATCCTGATTGTATTAATTATGGAAACGAAGAAAAAATTTTCACCAATTTAAGTAAAGTTAAAAAAATATCAAGTTTTCAAATAATGAAAGATATTCAGCTAAAAAGAAGGTTCGACAACTTGTTGAATGAATAATCCAATCAACGCACATCAATCGCACACATAAAATATATATTTGTACCATACAACAACAAACCAATAAATGAGCACCAATAACAACAAAGTAGACGTAGGTTTTATCTGGAGAATTACAGACGATGTATTAAGAGATGCCTTTAAGAAAAATGAAATAGGAGATGTGTTATTACCATTTGTGGTAATTAGAAGATTAGATTGTATGCTCGAAAAGGTTAACGAGAACGTACGCAAATCTTATAACGATTTTAGAGACAAAGTAAGTGAAGATAATTTAGACCCAATCCTAAAGAAAGCAACAGGAGGCTTAACCTATTATAACACCTCAAAACATACTTTACATTCTTTAAAAGACGAACCACAATACATAGAAATCAATTTTAATAATTACTTAAATGGTTTTAATGCAGAAGTAAGAGACATTTTAGAAAGCTTTCAGTTCGATAAAGTAATTGCACGTTTGGTAAAAAACCGTTTGTTGTATGAAATGATAGACGCTATTTGTAAAATAGACCTACATCAAGATACTATAGACAACCATTCTATGGGGTATGTTTTTGAAGAATTGATCCGTGTTTCTAACGAGCAATCTAATGAAACAGCAGGAGAGCATTTTACACCTAGAGATGTAATTGCCTTAATGAATGCCATTATTTTTACGCCAGAAAAAGACGAATTATCTAAAACAGGAATCATCAGAACTATTTTTGATCCTGCTTGTGGTACAGGTGGAATGGTGAATTTAGGTAAGAATTTTGTGTTAGATGAGGTTTGTAAAGACAACCCAAACAAGCCAACTATTTTAACATACGGACAAGAATTAAACGAGCAATCTTGTGCCATTGCAAAATCGGAAGCCTTAATTTCTGGAGAAAACCCAAGAGATGTAAAACACGGAAACTCATTTACAGACGATCAATTTCAAGGGAAGAAATTCCATTATATGATGGCGAATCCGCCTTATGGAGTTACTTGGAAAAAAGATAAAAACTTTATTGAAAACGAAGCATTAAACCCTGCAGGACGTTTTTATGCAGGAACACCAAGAACTAGTGACGGGCAATTATTGTTTTTACAACACATGATTTCTAAAATGGATGAGAAAAATGGTTCTCGTATTGGTGTGGTAACCAATGGTTCTCCCTTGTTTACTGGTGATGCAGGAAGTGGCGAAAGCAATATACGTAAATGGATTATAGAAAACGATTGGTTAGAGTGTATTGTTGCCTTGCCTAAAGATTTGTTTTACAACACAGGTATCAATACTTATATCTGGTTTTTAACCAATAAAAAAACGAAAGCACGTAAAGGAAAAGTGCAGTTAATAAATGCAAATGCATCTAAAGTAACAGGTACAAATGCCAAAGGGAAAGAAGAAATCGAACATATTTTTGCACGTTCTAACAAAAAAAGTTTGGGAAACAAACGAAACGAATTAACCCAAGAGCACATAAATGCATTAATAGAAATTTACACCAATTTTGAAGAAAACGACTATTGTAAAATTTATAATAACGACGATTTTGGTTTTTACCAATTAACCATAGAACAACCTTTGTACAAAGATGGTAAAAAGGTGTTAAGTAAAGGAAACCCAAAACCAGATTCTAAAAAAAGAGACAAAGAAAATGTGCCATTAACCGAAGATATAGAAAACTATTTTACCAAAGAAGTGTTACCACACGTGCCAGATGCTTGGATAGATTATGACAAAACCCGCATTGGTTACGAAATTAACTTTGCCAAATATTTTTATGAATACAAAGGTTTACAACCTGCTGCTGAAATTAAAGCAGATATTATTGAGTTAGAAAAAGATATTGCTACACTTTTAAATGATTTATTGGCATAATGAAGAAATACGATGTATATAAAGAAAGTGGAGTTGATTGGATTGATAAGATTCCTGAAAATTGGAATATTGCTAAATTAAAATATAATGCGAATATTTCTTTTAGTAGTGTTGATAGGCATCAATATGAAACTGAAAGGCGTGTAGAGATTTGTCACTATCCAGATGCTTATAAAAATGAAGTTATAGATGAATCAACCAACTTAAGTGTAGGAAGTTGTACACAAAATGAATTTGAAAAATTTCAATTAAAGAAAGACCAAGTTATTATTACAAAAGATTCCGAAAGTGCTAATGATATTGGCGTACCAACCTATGTATTAAAAACTTTGGAAAATGCTGTTTGCGGTTATCATTTAGCTATTATTGAAACTAATAAAAATATTTTAAGCGGAAAATACATATTTAGATACTTACAAATAAATATTGTAAAAACATATTTTGAATTAAACTCAAATGGGGTTACCAGATTTGGTTTAGGTAAACCAACAATTATGAATTTATCAGTTCCAATAATACCTTTACAGGAACAAAATAAAATAAATACTTATTTAGACCATAAAACAACTATTATAGATGCTTTAATTGATAAAAAAGAGCTGCTTATAAAAAAATTACAAGCACAAAGACAAGCAATTATTAATGAAGCAGTAACCAAAGGTTTAAACAATAATGCCAAAATGAAAAGTTCTGGTATTGAGTGGTTAGGAGAAATCCCAGAACATTGGGATATGGTTAAGTTGACTTGGTTAACAGATTTTATAACTTGTGGTTTAGCCGCAACTCCTAAATATGTAGAAGATAATGAAGGAGTTCCATTTTTATCTGCTCAAAATGTAAAACCTGGAAGGATTAAACTTCATAAATATCGTTTTATTTCAAAAGAACTTCATCAGAAATTAACTAAAATTAGAAAACCACAAAAAGGAGATTTATTAGTTACAAGAGTTGGTGCAGGTATAGGAGAAGCCGCAGTTGTAGACATAGATTTTGAGTTTTCTGTATATGTAAGTCTAACACATATAAGAACAAACCAAAAGTTATTGTCGACATTTTTGATGTATTTCTTTTCAACAGAATATGCTAAAAATTTAGCATTAGAAGGAACTGTTGAAGGTGGTGGACAAGGAAATTTAAATGTAAAAAATGTTGAAAATTACCGAATTGCATTGCCAACTTTAAAAGAACAACAAGATATTGTCAAGTTTTTAAATAGTTCAACAAAAAAAATAGATGAAGCGATAAGGCAATCTCAAGATTCCATCAAAAAACTAAAATCCTATCGTCAAGCTATCATTAGTGAAGCGGTAACAGGTAAAATAGATGTAAGAGATTGGCAAGCACCAAAAAACAATTAGTTATGATAAAATGTATTGTAAAAAATGATATGTACGAAGTAGATATTTTCGATGAAGAAACAAATACACCAACAAATACTGTTATTGTTGATAGATGTAAATGGTCAAGATTGTATAACGATTATGAACTTCATAATGGTGTTGTTGTTAATCTAAAAGGTAGATATAAGGAATCTGGTTTAAAAAGATTAGTTTTTAATTTTAAAGGTGTTATTTTAAAAGAAGTAGTAACAAGAAATTTTCAGTCCTATGCAGACTATCTAAATATGTTTCATAATATGGAGCAAGAAGAATTAGAAAAATTAATTCTAAAAGCTCAAAACGAAACAAAAACCATTTTAGAAGAAGAAATTGAAGAATTGAAACTTCAAAAAATAGCCTTGGAAGAAGAGTTAGAAACGTATTTAGAAATTCAACAGAAAAGAGAAGAAATTAACGAGTTAATTAAAAAATTAGATTGCTAATCTAAAGAGAAAGTTATGAATAATATAAAAAGTATTGAAATAATAAGTAATAGCTCATATGCTAAGTTAAAGATTACTCATGAAAAGGGTCAATTAAGTATGCCTGTCCCTTTTAAAAAAGAAAATAGTGAGAAAATTTCAATTATTATTAATCATAGTCTAACTCACGGCTATAGTAGATACGAGCATTTTAAAAAAGAAAAACTATTGATTTTTCAAAACATATTATTAAATGCTTATGTATTCTCACATGATAAATTAGAAATGGCAGTTAATAATTCGGAATCAATAGATACTTTAAAAATATTAAAAGAACGCACGCTATTGATAAGAGCATATTTAAGAGATGTAACTACCTTCATAGATTGTTATCCAGAAAAATTAGAAGAATTTAAAGAAGATCAGATTTAAGTTTATTAGTGTTTTTTATTTTTAAATAAATATGGAAAAAATAGTGTAAAAAGTCAAAGAAATTAATAAGTTAGATCGCTAATCTAAAGAAAAAGTTATGGGAGAAATTATATTGTATATTATTTTAGGAGTTGTTTTGGGTTTCATTATTGGTTGGTTTATCGCCAATTTTAAATCAAATAAAACAATTAGTCAACAAAAAGAAGACAGTCAAAAAGCCTTTTCTATTTTAGACAAAGAATTTGTAGCATTTAAAGCAACAACAAATAGTACGCTTCAACAACAAAAAGACACTATTATAAATCAAAATTCTAAACTATCTATTTTAGAAAACGATATAGAAACTGCTGAAAAATTGACATTAACTTTAGAAAAAGAACAAGCAACTTTAATTGCAGATAAAAATTCTCTTACCAAAACACTTAAAGAAAAAGCAGATGTATTAAAAGGTTTGCAAGAAATTTTAGATACTAAAATAATCGAAAATAAAACTATATCAAGTGATTTAGCAACAAAAACAGCCAATTTTACAGCGGCTAAAAGCACAATTAATCAACAAGAAGAATACATTACAACTTTAAAAGAAGAATTAACAACTTTTAAAAATAAATACAATAGTACTAATGAAGATTTGGCAACTGCAAACGCAGATAACAACTCTTTACAAGAAAAGTTAGCAAGAGAGCAAAAAGAAATTAAAGAAGTTAGAGAGCAATTTAATATTGAGTTTCAAAATATTGCAAACAAAATATTAAAAGACAATACCAAATCTTTTTCTGAGTTAAATGAGTCCAAAATTAAGGAGTTATTAAGTCCTTTAAATAAAGACATTAAAGAGTTTAAAACTAAAGTAGAAGATGTTTATGATAAAGAAAGTAAAGAGCGTTTTTCTTTAGGTGAAAAGGTAAAACAATTAGCAGCTAAAAGCGAGCAGATTAGTCAAGATGCAATTAATCTAACAAATGCGTTAAAAGGAGAGGCAAAAACCCAAGGTAATTGGGGTGAAATGATTTTGGAAAACATTTTAGAAAAATCGGGTTTAGGAAAAGATAAAGAATACTTTATGGAGCATCAATTAACAGGCGATGATGGAAAACCATTAAGATCTGATTCTGAAAATAAAAAAATGCGCCCAGATGCAGTTATAAAATATCCAGACAATAGAAATGTAATTATAGATTCTAAAGTTTCTTTAAATGCGTTTACAAGATACTTAGCAACTTCAGATGTGGAGGAGCAAAAAAGAGAATTAGATGCGCATATTTCCGCAATAAAAAACCACATTATTACATTAAGTACAAAAGGCTATGATGATTATGACAAAGCCTTAGATTTTGTGATGATGTTTATACCAAGTGAACCAGCATATATTGCTGCAATGCAAGGAGATTCTAACCTTTGGAATTATGCATACGACAAACGTATTCTGTTAATGAACCCTACAAATTTAATTACTTCATTAAAATTAATAGTAGATTTATGGAAACGTGAATATCAGAACCAACACGCAATTGCAATTGCAGACAGAGGAGCCAAATTATATGACAAATTTGTTGGTTTTGTAGATAATTTAGAAAAAGTAGGTACTCATTTAGATAGAGCTCAATCTTCCTATAATGATTCTTTTAAACAATTAAGTAGTGGTAATGATAATTTAGTATTACAAGCAAATAAACTAAAAGAATTGGGTGTGAAAAACAAAAAAGAACTTTCTAAAGGAATACGAAATGAAGCTTCTATAAATATATTAACAAAATAATTTATGGCATCAGGAACTAAAGAGATTCATTTTGAAGAGCATATAGAAAACTACTTAACAAATAGAGTTAATGAGTATATAAGTGTTTCTCCTACTTTGTATGATAAAGATTTGTGTGTAATTCCATCAGAAATTATTGCCTTTGTAAAAGATACACAACCTAAACAATACCAAGCATTAGAAAAACAATATGGTGCTTTAACTGATGCCAAAATTGTAGAAACAATTGCTAAAAACATCACTAAAAACAAAACATTAGACGTTTTAAGAAATGGTGTAAAAGATAGAGGTCAGAAATTAACATTGGCTTATTTTAAACCTGCACACAATAAAACACCAGAACACGAAGAAGCGTATGCTAAAAATCGTTTAAGTTTAGTGCGCCAATTTCAGTATTCTAATCGCAATAAAAACGAGATAGATATTGTGTTGTTTATAAACGGAATTCCTGTAGTTACTTTAGAATTGAAGAACGCATTAACAAGACAAAATCATCACAATGCGATTAAGCAATATATGCAAGATCGTGATCCAAAAGGAGAGCCTTTTTTAGAATTTAAACGTTGTTTGGTGCATTTTGCTGTAGGTACAGAAAAGGTTTTTATGACTACTCAGTTAAAAGGAAAATCTACTTTCTTTTTACCTTTTAATAAAGGTTTGGTTAATGAAAATCCTAATGGTTTTGCAGTTTCCTATCTTTGGGAAGATGTGTTACGTGAAGACTCTTTATTAAGTTTGGTACAAAACTTCATAAGTGTACAAGTAGATAAAGAAAAGGTATATAATCCATCAACAAAAAAGTTAGAAGAAAAGAAATCTACCAAATTATTGTTCCCTCGTTTTCATCAAAGAAGAGCTGTAAACAGAATTTTAGAAGCCTTAAAAGAAGATGGTACAGGTAAAAATTATTTAGTTCAACATTCTGCAGGTTCAGGAAAATCAAATACCATTACTTGGTTGGCATACAGATTGGCTAATTTTTACCAAAAGTATACAGATAGCAAAGCATTATTCGATTCTGTAATTGTAGTTACAGATAGGCGAGTTTTAAATAAACAGATTCAAGATAATATTCGTCAGTTAGACAATACACCAGGCGTTGTTGCCTATTTAGATGAAAAAACTACAGCACAAGACCTAAAAAAGGCAATTGAAGACAAGAAGCGAATTATTATTACTACTATTCAAAAATTCCCAATAATTTCTGATGTTGTAGGCAGATTTACAGATAGAAATTATGCTGTTTTAATTGATGAAGCACATAGTTCTCAATCTGGAGAAACATCAAGACAAATGCGAAAAGCATTAAGTTTAGAGCAATCTGCAGAAGCTGAAGCAAACATTAAAACAGCAGATGAAATTATTGCTGAAGAAATCGCTAAAAAAGGAAAGCAAGAAAATATTTCTCAATTTGCGTTTACAGCAACTCCAAAACCAAAAACGTTAGAGTTATTTGGTACAAAAATAAATGGTCAATTATCTGCTTTTGATGATTATACCATGGAAGAAGCCATAAAAGAAGGCTTTATAAAAGATGTATTGAAAAACTATATGTCTTTTAAACGTTATTATAAGTTGATAAAACATTCAGAAATTGATGATAAAGAATACGAAAAGAAAAAAACAGTTCGTGTTTTAGGCAATTATGTAGATTTACAAGACCACGCAATCGATAAAAAAGCACGAATTATTTTAGAGCATTTTGTAAGTAAAACACAGAACGAAATTCAGGGACAAGCAAGAGCAATGTTGGTTACAAAATCGAGATTGCACGCAGTAAGATTCAAACGTAAGTTCGATGAAATTATGCAAGAATTAAATTTGCCTTATAATGCGTTGGTTGCTTTTTCTGGAACTGTAAAAGATGATGAAACTGGTGGAGAATACACAGAAAGCAATATGAATAATCTGGAAGGTAAAATTAGCATTCCAGAAGCTTTAAAATTACCAAAATTCAGAATTTTAATTGTTGCCAATAAATTTCAAACAGGTTTTGACGAACCTTTGTTACAAACTATGTTTGTAGATAAAAAATTAGGTGGCGCAAATACAGTACAAACACTTTCTCGATTAAATAGAAACAGAAAAGGGAAAGATGCAACAATGGTTTTAGATTTTGTCAATGACCCAGAATTGGTGCAAAAAGACTTTCAGCATTTCTATGGTAAAAACTATATGGAAGAAGAAAGTGAAACGGATCCTAATAGTTTGTACGATGTTTTAAACCAAGTAGAAGATTACAAAGTTTTTTACGAAACTGAAGTAAATGCTTTTGCAGAAATATTTTTTAGGCAAGGCGATAATTTTGAATTGATTCAGCCCATTTTAGGTTCAATTTCAACTCGTTTTGCAGATGAATTAGAAGAGGAAGACCAATTAGGTTTTAAAGCAGCAGCAAAATCGTTTATAAAAATTTATCGTTTTTTAAGTCAGATTATTACGTTTACAGATGTAGAGTTAGAAAAGAAATACGTTTTTCTCACGGCTTTACTTAAAAAGCTACCCTATATACAAAGTGGTTTACCTTTAGATGTTGTAAATGATGTGGAGTTAGATAGTTATAAGATTCAATTTAAGTTTCAAAACGATTTGTCTTTAGTTTCTGAAGACGGAGAAGATTATGGAATGACGCCAGAAGGACCAGGAGGAAATATAGATGAAGATGTAGATTACTTGTCCAATATTATAAAAGTATTGAATGACACCTTTGGTTTGGAGCTTACAGAAGAAGATAAAGTAGATTTTAATAAAGTGAAGAAAAACTTATATGAGAATCAGGAATTAATGTCTTATTTCAACAAGCAAAATTCTAAAAATGATATCAAAGATAAATTTGAAGAAGAGGTTGATGGTGAGTTCTTAAACTTTATAAATACAAAGTTAGATTTCTACAACAAAATGACAGATGATAAAGCTAATGTTTTATTTAAGAACTTGTTATTTCAAGAGATTTATAATCGTGAGGTTAGAGGGTTGAGGAAGTAAGAATTCAAATTAGTTATTGAATGAATTAAAAATAAAATTTGCTATGATTATATTTTTAGATTTAGACGGCACGTTAACAAATACAACACATCCTTATTTTAAAAAAATGAAGGATGGTTTAGATGCTACTGATATCTCTTTAATAAGAAAATATGTATTTCCAGATGCTCTTGATTTTATAAAAAATCAAATTTTAAAAGGAAATAAACTTTATATTATTTCAGATAGCCACCCAAGATATGTCAAGCCAATTTCAGAACAGATTTTCAATCTGCCTTTTTTAAGTTTAGCGGATAAACCAAATGATAAAAAAACAAGAGATTTTATTCAATCAATTCCAGAATTGAATACGGCATATCAAAATAAAGATAATTTCATATTTGTGGGTGATAGCTGGTTAGATGTAGCTTTAGGAAGATTGCTTAATATTAGAACAGTACTTGCAAAATTCTATAAAACCTATGTTAAAGAAGTAAGAGATGGTATAGGAGATGATTGGAAACCCATGAAAGAAGGTCCAACGTATTACGCAAAAGATTTTAAAGAAGTTAATAATATAATCGATAATCCATTAAAAAATTTGTTAGCCTTAGAAGCAATTTTTAAAGGAGTAGAGTCATTTAACGCAGTTAAATTTAAATTTCAGAGACATTCTAATGGTTTTACTGCTTTTCGATGTTTAGCTAGACAAGAAGATGGTGAGTGCGATAAATATGCTAGAGCAGATAAATATTTTCAAATCGATAATCCAAATAGAACTTTAGATTTTTTGGAAAAACTAGCATTGTCAGTTTCAAATTATTTAAAAAAAGTAGAGTCTCAAAGTAAATTCAGATGGGATTATCTTTCGTTTGTTTCTGACAAAAAGACAACGACTCCTCCAAATAAAATGAAACAGATATTTGATTTAGTCGAAAGCAATATTTCAAAAGTGAAACTTTTTGAATGGGATCTAAATGTAGAAGGGAATTTAAGGAATCATCCCAATTATAATTCTCGAAGACAATTTATTGCTCAATATCTTTCAACCAATAACGCATTCGATTTAAATGGCAAAAGCATTATCATTATAGATGATCAGTTTACTTCTTCAGCAACAGCTTACGAAATAGCAACTCAATTAAGAAATAGAGGGGCGAAAAACATTCTTTTTGTTGCTTTATTTTATTTAATTTTACCTTTAAGCAATAAAGACTGTCCAAATTGTGGTAGAAAGATGCAAATAAAAATAAATCGTCAACGAGGTAATAAATTTTACTCTTGTTTATCCCCAAGGTTTGGAGGTACTGGATGTGGTCATATTATAAACATAGTAAATGAACATTAAAATTAAACATATTCTGGCAATATCTCTTATTAAAGGAGTTGGAGATGCATTTATAAAAAAACGCTTAAATGAAATAAAATTATATATAAATGATATAGATTTATTGGGTAATATGCTTGGGGGTAAAGTTACTAAAGAAGGTATTATAGAAAATTTTCCAATAGCAGAAAAAATCATTGAAGATTGTATTGAAGGTAATATAGAACTAGTCTCTTTACTTTGCGATTCTTATCCTTGTTTATTAAAGGAAATTAAAAACCCTCCAGCAATCTTATATTTAAAAGGCAATATAACTAACTTAAGTAATTGTGTTGCTGTAATTGGTTCTAGGAAATCAGATGATTTAGGCAATGCAATTGCAAATAAGGTAGGAAACTATTTTTCACAAAAATGGTCTATTTGTAATGGATTGGTTGATGGAATAGATAGAAATGCAATCGAACAAAATGATTCAGTTTTTAAAAATGTAACCGGGGTTATATCTGGTGGATTAAATTACCATAGAACATCTTCAAAAATCACAAAAGAACTAGCAGATAAAGTATTAAGAAATAATGGATTACTAATTTCTGAAAACCCACCAAATAAAGCAGAAGATCAGTTTTCTGGAAGTAAAGCAAGTAGAATTCAAGCAGGTTTATCTAAAGGGATTATTTTAATTCAAAGCAGTATTGCAGGGGGTTCAAAATATACTTTAAAATCTTTTTCAGAATTAGATAGAGTTTTAGGAGTTATAAATTATCCAGGAAACAAATCGTTCGAAACAGAAGAGCAATTTTCTGGAAATAGATTGCTTTTAGAAAAAGGGATTGAGGGTTTGGTTGAAATGTGCGATATAAAAAAAAATAGTAATGTTAAGATTGATAAAATTGTTCAATTGAAGAGTAAAGAGGATTATTCATTTTATGATAAACAGCTAGTAAATTAAATCTACTTTATATTATCTTAAGGTTTGCGGTTGGCTTCTGTCTTAATAGTATTAGAATTTAATTTAGTTCGTCATAATTTGACGTAGATAAAAAATAGTTTTGTAAAACAGAAAAGATAAATTAAAAATGATGAATATAGTTAAAGAGTTAAAAGCAAAATTTTTAGAATTAGAAGAGACTTTTGAATATGGAAAAAATCAAGAACAGTTGGTTTATGATTTAGAAGAGGAAATACAGAATGCCCACAGAGAAGCATATGAAGATTCAGATTTAATGGCTTTAGATAAATTAAATAAAAAATTAAAAGCATTTAAAAGAGATAACGATTTTTATGATGCAGAGGGAGAATTAGACCGTATGTTTCCAGATCGTCACGACGAGGGTTTTGATGAGGATTCTATGAATTATGATAGCGTTTTTGGTGGTTAAAATTATTGAATAAAAATGTAGAGGTTGAATAATAAAACTTAATAAATTTAGATAAAGTTTGATAAAAGTAAAAACACTTAATTATTTAGATATTTTTAAAGAGTTTCCAAATCTGGTTGTTCCAGATTATCAAAGAGCATATACTTGGAATACGGATAAAATTGAAGATTTAATAAATGATTGGCAAGAGTTTCTTGGAAATAAAAATTCAAAAAACATTAGTTATTACATGGGAACTTTACTTTTTTATTTAAACAAAGAAAAAGATAAGTTTGAAATAATAGATGGTCAGCAGCGATTAAGTTCTTTAGCTCTAGTATATCATTGCATACATAACAATATATTAAAAGAACAAAATTTAAGTCATAATCAATATACTTCTGCCCACAATATAGTAAAAAACTATTCGTATTTATTACAGAGAAAACAAGAACTTGCTATTTTAAAAGAGTATGATATATTAAATAAACTTCAATTTACAATAATAGTAAGTGATAATGAAGATAATGCTTTTACCTTTTTTGATTCGCAGAATAATAGAGGAGTCACTTTAGGTGTAGATGATTATTTAAAAGCCTACCATCTAAGAGCAGTGCAAGAAAGTAATCAGGAAAAAATGGCGAAAGACTGGGAAGCCATTACTTTTTTTGCTAGAAAAAATGATAAATTAGAATTAAATCTAGAGTATTTATTTAAAGATATTTTATTTAAATCTAGACAATGGAAAGGGCAGCGCAGTTTCCCATATAAAAATAAAGATAATGTTCTTAGAGAGTTTCAAAAGCAAACCCATAAAATAAAGAAAGGTGAACAAAATTACAGGTTGTTTGCAAATCAAAATAATATGCGTTTTCATTCTTTAGAATATCAAGAAGACAATAGCTTAGTTATGTTGTCTAGAGAAAGAATTGTTGACACAAATCATTTTCCATTTTCAATAAGGCAACCTTTATTTGAAGGGCATAATTTCTTTTTATTTACTCAGAAATATCACAGTATTTACAAGTTTATTTTTTTTGATAAACATCCTGAAAACAGCGATTTAAATAGCGTTAGGAAGATGTATGATGATATTTATAATAATGATATGTCTAATTATCTTAAGGAGTATATTCAGTTATGTTTAGTTATGTATTTTGATAATTTTGGTGTAGAATATATAGTGAAAGCTTTACAGCATTTTGATTTTTATATCGGCAGTATTCGAGTAGAAAAATATTATGTACGCTCAGAAGTTGTTAAAAATAGTCTAAAAAATGCAAAAAATAATTTGTTAGATGTAATACAGGGAGCATATTTGCCTTCAGAAATTTTCAACTTTATAAAATCACAGGAAAACATTTCTAAAATCTATACTAACAAACAAAAATATATAAATGATAAAGGTGAGTATAGAAATAATGTTATAGAGAGGTATATAGAACGAGTTTGTAAAAGTTATAAAAAAGAAAAAAATAAGTTTGAAAACAGAAAAATATGGTTGGTGTAGATTCAAAATTATATGATATACATACAATAGTAGAAAATGAGTATGGTTTTAATATTCCAATATATCAGCGCTTATATGTTTGGACTGAACAACAAGTTAAAACTCTTTTTGAAGATTTATTTACAGCTTATTCTACGAAGAAAGAATTATATTATATTGGAGGAATAATTGTAGTTAAAAACCCAAATGGAAATTTTGATTTAGTAGATGGTCAACAACGTTTTACTACGCTTTGGTTACTATCTAATGAATTGAAAAATATATTAAGCTCCTTTACAAAAAAAGGAGAAGAGTTGCGTTTGCATTTTTCTATAAGAGATAATGTAACTTATTATCTTAAGAATATAGAGAATAAAAATGGTAATATAGATAGCAATGAAACAGATTTTGCAGATTTAATTAAGATTAGTAAAGCAAGAAAAATCATTGAATCATTAATTACTGAATATTTAAAAACGGATAAAGACCAAGAATTATTTGCAAAGTATATTTATGACAATTTAAAAATGGTGATTACAGAAGTTCCATATCAAACAGACTTAAATAAATTGTTTGAAACCTTAAATAATAGAGGAGAACAACTTCAGCAACATGAAATTCTTAAAGCAAGATTACTCTCTCATATAAAAGATATTACTGAATGGCATCAATATGCTACTCTTTGGTCTGTTTGTAGTAAAATGAATGAATATGTAGAGAGAACAATTGCCAAGGAAATAGATTCATCAAAAGAAATTGCTGCACAATATAACAATGGTTTTAAGCTAACTGATGTATTAAACTTGTTTAGAGCAAAAGAAAAGAAACAGAAAAGTATTAATCTTATTGAAATATTAAAGACTCCAGAAAGTTATAAAGATGAAAGTGTTTCTTTTAAAAACAACATAGATAATCATCCAGAAACTAATGAGGACGAATTTGAACCTGTGAGGAGTATACTGACTTTTCCGCAGCTTTTATTGCACACACTACGTGTTTTTTTATACGATATAGAACAAGACGATATAGATATAATAAATGAAAAAGAACTTTTAAAAACATTTGATAACTATTTTTTGAAATCAGATTTTATTGATAAAGAATCTGTAAAGCTTTTTTTCAAACAATTATTTGAAGTTAAATGTGCATTTGATAAATACATTATAAAATGGGTTGAAACTTCAAAAGAAAAAGAAGAACATCTTTTAAAATTTATAGATAAAAGAAACCAGAAAAAGGGTGGTTGGACTTATTACCTAAGAAGATTAAAAAAAGAAAGTTTTCATGGTTTTGAATTGTTGCAAAGTATTTTATATCATTCTCAACAAAACACAACTCAATATTGGTTAACACCTTTTTTATATTGGGTGAAAAATGAAAACCCAAATTTTAATAAAGCATATAAATGGTTAAGAATATTGGATAACACTTTACTTAGTTCTGAAACAAAGGGACTTCCTTTAATAAAGCGTACTTGGAATTCAATTCCTAATTATTTAGAAAATAAACCATCCGTATCAATTTTTCAAATTAATTACAATGTTTCAGCATTAGGTACAAAATTTCCTCATTATTGGTTTTATAAAATAGAATTTGTTCTTTGGTATTATAAAAATAGCTTAGGTAAAGAAGTAGAGTGGAAAGATTATAAAATGACAGCCCGAAACTCTATTGAACATATTGGCCCTCAAAATCCAAGAGATCAAAATGATAAAGTATGTGTAGAAATGTTAGATACTATGGGTAACCTAGTTTTAGTTACTAGGAGTATAAATTCTGAGTATAGTGATAGAGCATATGGAGTGAAAAAAAGTATTTTTACAGATAAAAAAAATAAAGGCAATCTAGATAGTTTGAAATCTGACATTATATATTCTGAAGAAAATTGGAACGATAATAAAGCAAAAAGACATCATCAATTTATTTTAGATTTACTAGAAATATATTTTAAAGAAAATCATATACAGTAAATTTTGTTTTTTAAAACATTGATTTTGAGCAATTAACTCACTGCTTGCCAATCCAAGGATTTAATTTACCTCTCAATTTTTTTTCAATTTGAGTAATTAAAAATTGATTAATTTCTTTATGATCGCTTTTCAATTCAGGGGGTAATTCCCAATAGGAAAAGCTCATGTTTTCAGAAGTGAAAAATGTTCGGTCTTTCAGTTTTAAGCCATAAGTAGATGCATTTTTCTCGTGTGTTATATGCTCTTTAATTCTATTTCCTAGTGTTTCTGATTTACCAATATAAAAAACATATTTTTCGCTAGTTTTTATAGGAAGATGAAAGTCAAATCTACTCTTCACAATTTGAGGAAATTTTATATAACCTTTTTCAAGTCCAATCTTTTTCCAATCTTCTTCCAAACTTTTAAAGTCATAATTTTTTAAAGGTTTTATATAAAAAATATATATTCCAAAAGTGTTCGTAATTTCTAATTGATTAAAATTAGCAATTGTTTGTTGATTATCATTTAAGCGTTTAATAATTTCCTTAAAAAAATTGCTTTCTTCAAGGTGTATTTCTATATTTTTCCAAATATTTGAAAGTTCTTGTAATTTATTTTCTAATTCCTTCACGTACTTTATTTTTTATTTATATAAAGTATTATACAATTCCAAAACAGCAAAAGTATCCAACTTGCAATAAGCCAGCATATTTTTACGAGCTTCTTCTTTTTCTACTGGAGATAAATTTGCAAAACCTTTATAAACTTCTACTGTAGCCATTCCTTGCTGAATTTCTAAATCTTGATAAGAAAGATGAGGTAAATAAGTAGGCAAAACAACTTTTAATGACCAAGTTTTTTGGGTAGCTTCTGTTTTTATGTAATTACGAAAAATAACACCTAAATCTATTAACCGTTCTTTTATAGATTCTAAATCTTCTTCATATTTAGGGAAATCTCTAATGAAATTAGTAAGCATTGTTTTTTCAAAACTAGAGTACATCAAAATTTTACCATTGTCTGCTTTATGGTTTAAATTTTTGATCAGTTGTATGATTAAATCTTCTCTTGGGTCATCAATTCCATTTCCTAAAAACTCAAAATGTTCAGGTTCAGAATTAACATCTTTTTGATAGTGTAAACTATACTGAAATGGAATTTGTTGGTAAGGTCGTGAGTTATTATATTCCGGTATTCCATATTGTGCAGATTCAAAATCTAAAGAATAAATAGGAAATGGATTTTCATTTAAAAATTGTTGAACACCTTCCTCATTTTTGTAAATTATATCTGTGCCTAATTTGGGTTGATTAGCTCTTTCTTCTAATATTTCTTGATTTTCGGTTAATTGATGGCAATAGTTTGCAAATTCACAAGCATAAGGCTTCTCACAATGATTACCAATTAAAACAGTAGGTTCGTCTTGCTGATAAACCTCTAAAAAAGCAGCTATATTTTCAGGAATTTCAGGCAGATAACTTTGCATTCTAGAAAAGACACTTTCATAGGTAAATAATTCTTTCGGATTAATATCTCCGTTTCTAACATACATATTATCAAAATGCATAATAGAAATATCTTCAATTTCAATCCCTGCGTTTGTCATTACAAAATATTGAATAGCAGCATCTCTAACATGTTCTTCCTTAACTGAATTGGTGCTTTTAACTTCAAAAGCATGCCATTTTCCATCAATTTTATGCAACATATCTAAAGCAACTAATGTGCTTTCTGCAGCAAATGTAGCTTCGTAAATAGTAGTTTCTCCTTCATCAATAAGTTGTTTCGTTCTTGCAATTGCTTTGGAATCTGGATAATTAGAAACTAACGCTAATTGACCACCATCAAAATATTGTTGTGCTAAATCGCCAGCAGTATTTCCTTGACTAAATACTCTTTTTGTGCTATCAGAATAAAAAACTTCTTCTTTTTTAAACTTGTTTAACCACAATGCTTTTGTGCATTTTAATCCTTTTAAATATCTTGATTTTGATAACATACTTTTTCTTTTTCATTTTTCTTGCTCTATAAAATTACTACAATAACTCCAAATATGAGTAATTGATTCATTAAATTGTTCTGGATTCGTTTTTTGCTTAATTAACATACATTCGTGTAAGCTATTATTAGTGTCTATTGGAAAATCTCCTTGTTGTTTAAAATAGCCGCAATTAAAACAAGATTTTAATTTAATAGGCGCACATTTTTGCTCAAACTTTTCAGAAACTACTTTTAAATCATTTGTGTAATATTCAATAATTTTTTTAGGATTTATTTTCAAAAAAACACCCATATTTAACTCTGTAAAAGTTTGAATAAAATCATATTCTGAATTTGTTACTAAAACTTTACGTTTTCCTTCTTTTACGGATAGAATTGAATAAATTTCTTTTTCTAAACTTTCTTTGTGGGCGTATTTTTTAAAAGAAATATCTACATCCCAAATTTTTCTGGTGTGTAAATTCTCACCAAAATAATGTTCAAATTTATTGATGTTATGATGAATGCCTAACTCATAAAAATTATCGTCTTTTCTGTAAGAAATTATTTTTTCTCCGTTTGTAAAATAACAAGCACTATTATATATATGATGGAACGCTTTTTTAATAAAAGAATTATTTTCATTAATTGTAGCGTATAATTTTCGAATCAATAATAATTTCTGATCTCTATCATTTAGTTGAAATTTAAAAATAAATTCACATAAAAAAGGGGCAGTTTTAATTTTAAATACACCAAGTTTAGACTCTTTTTTCATCTTTTCTTATGCTTTATTTAAACAAATTTGTATTTCGTTTTCTTGACGATTTGTTGCTGTAATTTTCTTGTGTAGTTGTTTTAAATGACTTCTATAATAAAGATGATCTCCATTCTCTATAAAAACAGTTTTTTCTGTTGCAAAATCTTGAATTAAAAGTTCTAATTTGTTTTTATAAATAACTCTATTATCGCTTAAATAATTCGCTAACTCTATTAATAGTTTTTGTTCTTTTTCTAATGTTGATTTTGCCAGTTTAAAGGCTTTCTCCATCAAGGTTTTTGCTTCCTTTTCTATAATTCTTTTACTGTGTATATGTAAGTTGGTATTTGGAGAAGGAATTTCATAAGATAAATTTGTGCTTCCAAATCCGCTTTTTTTCAACATTGTTAGTATCATCTCTGTTGCTTTTTCAATATCATTTTCTGAACCTGCAGTTTTATTATCCTCTCCAAAAATGAGTTCTTCAGCAGCAATTCCTCCAAGTATCATTGCAACACGTGGTATTAATTCTTTTTTGGAAAAATATTTCCATTTAAATTGGGTTAATACAAAGCCATTAAAATTATCGTCCACAGAATTTGAGTACACATATTTCGGAACAGTTTTCATAAGCAAAGCAGCTAAAATTGCATGTCCGCTTTCGTGCACTGCAACAATGCTTTGCATATCATCTTTTTTGTTCGACTTATTTTTCTGGATATTTAACTCGATAGGAAACTCTTGATGAAATAGAACTGTTTCTTCATGCTTGTAATCACATTTTAAAGAATTGGCTTCTTCATAATTTATTTGAATATTATTTATCTCTTTATTATGATTAAATACTTCAGAAATAATAACCGAAATTTTACTTTTAATTAGATGATTAATTGTGGTTAAAACTGGTCTTACTCCCATTGTTGGATAAACACCTTCATTATAGATTAGTTGAATAATTGAAGTACCAAATTCTAATTTGATATCTGTCATTTTTAGAATGTTATTGCTAACTTTTACAAGCTCATTCTCTATTATTTTTTGATATGCCTTTTTATGAAGTGAAGGATAAATAATATGAATATTCCCTAATCGTGCAATTTGTTCATCCCTAAATCTTGCTTTTAAAGCTTTCTTTATCTTAAATATTGTAATCTTTTTAGAGCTTTTATAGAAATCATCTGCATCAATATCCATAGCATAATCTCCACTCATTGTAAATGCTTCATCCAAATTTCCTAAAACAAATATTAATGCTTTAGAAAAATCTTTTTTCACAGGTTTTTGTGCATTAGAAACCACTTTTTTCAAAAACTGAATTGTTTCTTCTCCATTCATCTTTAATACTACCTTTTCTACATCAGATTTTAGATGAAAACCCATAACATTTCCTGCTAATTCAATAATAAACTCGTAATTGTTTACATCTAAAAATAAATTAGATTTACTTTCTTTAGTATCTGTTTCGTCAAAAAATAAGTCCTTGCCATTTGTTACTTTTCCATTTTTAACTGTAATTCCTGCAGCTAAAAGATGCTGTAGTTTTTGTGCGGTTTCTTGTAGCCTCCAAACACCAAATCGAAACATATCATGTTGAATAATGCCAGAATCTAATAATTCCCAAATAACTCTGTTTTTATCTTCTTTCTCTTTTCTAAAAGGCCCATCTAAAGTTCTTGTATGCTGGAATTCGTCTAAAGCAATAATAACTGGCGCTGCACTTGAATTTTCACAAAGATCACTTATAGAACGTGTTATTGAGTTTTTTCCTTCAGTTTGTCCTAAATCTAATCGGTAAAAAATATTTTCTAAATCTATTAATTTTATCAACCTTTTAATAAGAGATGTTTTTCCAACACCTGTTAATCCCCATAAATTAATAACCAAAGGTCTTTCTTGAATTTTAGAAAGTGTAAACCAAGAATTCATATTATCTATAATGGCATTTATAGGCTCATCTATACCAATAAATTCTTGTTTTAAAGTAATTCTTGTGTTTTCTAAAACTGCAGTTTTAGTTTTAAATTCATTTTTAAGTTTTGCTAATTTCGTCTCCATCTTTTATCTATTATTAATTTGATACAAAGAACTAAAACAGATTCGCCATTTAGTGGCGTATTAAATAGATTTATAATTTTATCTGAAAATTAGGGATTATACTTTTCTTCTTTCATAGTAGATAACAAAACAAATCAAAAGAATTAAAAAGAGGGCAGGAAAATAGAACCCTAAAATAATAAGTGTTATTAAAAGAATTCCTAATATTCCTAAAATGGCTAATACTCCCAAAAACAAAAAAACTCTAATTCCAAAAACAATAGTTTTAGGAATTAGAAAAAGTAGTAATAGAAATATGATTACTGCCATTTTTAACTTTCTTTTTTAGGAGTAAGTAAATACAAAATTACTTCAACTTGATTTTCTGGATGTTCGTTTTCATTTACTTTTTGAACTCTTGCATCAAATTTTACACCTCGGTTTTTAAGAAGTAAAGAAAGTTGTCTGTTTTTATCTCTTGGAATGTAGCCTAATTTTAAGCCTTTTCTGTACAATGCAACAGCGTGCTTATCATATTTATTTCTCGGTTCTCTTTTCAGTTTTAGCTTTTTACCAATTTTTAATTTATTGAATGCAATTGAGCCTTCATAATAAGAAAAGCCAGCAATAGCAAATCGTAAAAAATAATCTCTTTTCATTTTTTTGTTTTTAAGATTCCATTACAAAGGTCTAATGTGTATTCGTCAAAACATGACGTAGTTGATTTTAAATTTTTATATTTGATAAAAAAAAGATGGCTAACTATTTTATTTCCTTAAAAATTCAATTACTAATCCAATATGTTCACGATTATAACTTTCCATCCAAAGAACAAATTATAGATTATTTGGCTGATAAAGATTTAGAGGTATCTTCGAGAACATTAGACAGATATTTTGCAAGAATTAGAGCAGATTTTGGAATTGAAATTTCTTACAATTCTTTGGAGAAAGGGTATTTTATTGATGAAGAAAAAAGTGTAAAAGTATCGTCTTTCTTTAAGTTTTTAGAGATTATACAAGTGGCAGATATTTTTTCTAATAGCTTAAAGGACAGTAATAAAATTTTAGAATATGTAAGTTTCGATGATTCTACAAACTTTATAGGAATAGAAAATTTAAAAGATATATTGTTAGCTATCAAGCAAGAGAAAGAAATAGATTTTATTCACGAAAACTTCGAAAAAAACTCAAAAAAGAAGTACATCATTACTCCACTAATATTAAAAGAATATTTGAATAGATGGTATGTTGTTGGCGCTATTAATGAAGATAATGAAATTAGAACTTTTGGTATTGATAGAATTTCAAACATAGAAATAACCAATTTATCAACTAAAAAAAGAGAAAATTACACTGAAAAATTAGAGAAATTTAAACACACTGTTGGGTTAACTTACTGGGAAGGAGATCCAGTAAATGTAAGTTTGTTAGTAGATGAATTGCATGTAAAATATATGCGAAGTCTTCCTTTGCACCAATCGCAAGTAATCTTACCTAAAAATAAAGATAATAAGCACCAAGTAAATTTTTATATTTATCCGAATTACGAATTTATGACTCAAATTTTAAAAATTGGTGCTGAAGTAGAAGTTTTGAGCCCAAAACATTTAAGGGATGATATTGTTAGAATGTTGGAGGCTAGTTTGAAGAATTATAAATAGTAATCAAACTTTAATAGAGTAATAATTTATAACTTATTTACATATTTAGTGTCAAAGGTATTTAAACTGCTAATAATTTTACAAATGTCAGAAAAACGGTGATTTTGTTGTTTATCAAAATTTAAATTTAAAGATGTTTTCAATAATTTTAAATCAGATAGAAGTCCATTAAAATTTAAGACTTCATCTTTTAATCCAAAATAAAAAACTAATTTTCATAAAATTTCTTATACAGGTAGATATTTTTCTTTTTTCTTTTATTACTCAATGCAAAGAAATGCACTATAGGTTTAATAAATAAAAAAAAACAAAATAGTAATAAAACAAAGTTACCTGCTAAAACACTTAAGATTAGAATAAAGAGTGCAGTAAAATAATTAGCTCTATAAATAAGTCTTCTAAATTCTTTCTTATTACTTTTCATTAGTTTTTTAATGTCATCATCCTCTTCAGTTAAGAATAATTTATCTTCATTACCCAAATAATAGCTTTTTAAGGCTTTACTTTTTTTGATGCTATTTGTTCTTATGTATTGATCTATGTTCATATTAAAATTCTATTTTCCCGCCGTTTAATAAGTCTTCAATCTCATTATCTGAAATTTTACTATTCGTGTTTGGGTTGTGAAATTCGTTAATTTTATTTGCTAAAGTATTTAAGGATAAAATTTCTGAAGTACTTTGCAATTCTAAAAATTCTTTTTTGTTGTTTTCGATTATATTCTTTAAGCTTAACAGCTTCTTTGAGTACTCAATCAAAAATATTTTTTGATTAAATAAATTCTCTTTTTTTAATATTTTCTTTTCTTGTTTTATTGCTTTAGTATTAATTACGTTAAGAATTACAGTTATACCAGTATCAATAATTTCTCTTTTTTGTAATCGGTTAAAAGAGTTCATATTATTAGTATTCTCACTTTTTTTTAAAATTAAATCTATAATTATTTCTTTGTTATCACTATTGATAATTAATTCATTTGATAAATTCTGAATACTCTTTAATAGAAAGAGTTTGTTAGTCTCTATATTTAAATAATTAATTTCTCTATTTGAAATAGGTTTTAGTTTCATTACCTTATTTGATTAGATTGTTAAAATATTTACTTCCAAAACACCTTTAGAGCTTATTGAAACTTCTTTAACAGCTTCTAATAATTTTTTTAATTCCTCTTTTGATTGACTTGATGTTTTAAATATTGCGTTTATATTATCAGAATTAAGTTTTAACTCATTTTCAATACTTTTATCTCTTAATTCTAAATTTACGATATCTGTATTTATATCAATTTTAAGTTTTTCTTCATTTTTTTTATCTTCCTTTAATTTTTGGTAATTGTCTTCAAAAGGTTTACAATGAGTATTCCAATCATTTAATGTGTCTTTATATAATTTTTTAGAATTTGAAGGTGAAATAATTGAATATAATCCTTTTGGTTTTTCTGGTATCAAAGATACTAAGTAATTATATTCAAAATTTTGACTATCTATTGAAGTAGTCAGCATTGAATGAATATAGTCACAGTAATCTATTTGTTTATTTTTGTCTAACAACTCTGCTTTAATTTGTCTTTTCTCAATAATTAAGCTTGAGTTGGAATCCCTTAAATTTTTTATTTCAGAATTTTTAATTATTTTTTTATAATAAGGGGTGATTTTATTTAGAATTATATCTATAACTTTATTTGTAAATAAGATTAGTTGAGGGGTTAATTTATCTCTAATTTCTGTTTGTAATTTTCCTAACTTTAAAATGTCATTCATGATTCGTTCTGAATCAGACTGCATCCCTTGTTTTAGTTTTTCAATATCTAATTCTATTTGAGCTATTGTTTTTTTTGCTTGACTTCTAGAGTTAATTACAGCCAATCCACTTTTCACTAAAAAGCCAGTAGCAGCAGTTGCCGCATTAGTTTTAATGTCAGCGTTAGTTAATATTCCTTTGCTTTTTGATAATTTTTCTGCAGATGATAAGAAGTTATTAAACCCTTCTTTACTTGCCATAGAAATAGCTCTCATCTGTTGAGAATGGAAATCTTTAAATAATTCTATTTCATCATTTATAACGTTATAGAATAACTCTAATTTTGGGTAAGTGTCTTCAAAATCTGTCCAAACTATTTCTGAAAATTTAAACATTTCAGGCTCAGAAGTTTTTATAGAATCTCCAAATAAGTCAATTAGTAATTTTAATAAATCTTCTCTAATAAGTTTCAATCTGTTTCTAGTTAGTTCAAAATCAGAAATTAAATTTAGATTAATATCTTTTACATACTCGTAAGTTTGAATAAGATTCTCGTAACCATTTTTAATTTCAAATGCATGTTCTCTGTAGGATTCTACTTTACCGCTTCCAGTAATAGATATGGTTTTTTCTCTTTTTATTAAGTCAATATCGTTTATTATAGAATTTATAAGTTGTATACCATCTATATCTTTAATTACTTCATTTTGGTTTGTAATTAAGTTAAAGTTATTTAATTCTGTGTTAGGTTTTTCTACATTTAAGCAAAAAATATTATCATCTACTCTATTTGGATTGTATACTTTATTTTTACCGTCATTTTCTATTATATTATTTACCAAAGCTTCTTGTATACTTTTTGAATAAGATGCTTTTTGATATGAATCCTTGAGAAGATTTTTTAGATAAATCCCTTCTTTAATATCAACTTTATGTTCAAATTTCAAGTAGTTAACTAATTCCCTTCTATTTATAATTGTAGATTTTAATGAAAGTTCTTGTGATTTTTTTATAACACTATCAATTAAATTATTATAGATGCTTTTAATATTTGGCTGTATAATTTCATCATGTGTCATATTTTTTGTATAATAATTATTAATAAATTGTTGTTCTAAAATTTAATGGCTGAATTTGTAAAAAATAAGGATTAATTATCTCAAGATAACTAAACTAATTTCAAAACAAAAACTTAATTGCATTGGAGAATTTTAGCTGGAAATGTTCATTTACTTTCATTTTTTCTTTAAATGTTAAAAAAGAGAATAGCAATCTTATTTTTTAAGATTTTAAATGTATCACGTTTTATTCAAAAAAACAAATACTTTCTAATGCTAAATTATAAATTGGGTACGTCAAATTAAGTCGTATCTAATTTTTTAAGTATATTTAATAAATTAAATTATAAGTTTAAAAAAAAACCTAAATTACACTCAAAATAATACAATAATAATCATATCTAAACTGAACACGTTTTAGAACACGATTTAAATAATAAAAAGGTTAAAATTAAGTAAATCAATGATTTACTTGAGCTCATAACCCGAAGGTCACTGGTTCGAGTCCAGTTCCCGCTACAAGGCTTAACGTTAATTAAATCAACGAATTGTGTCTCACAATTCGTTTTTTTATGTCTTCAATTTTCTTACTTTTACAAAGAGTACACGAAAACGTACACGTTTTGCCTATGAAATTGAATTATTCAGAACCAAAAATCTACACTGGTGGTGTGGATATTTCTATGTGGTCTAAACTAACACCCAAAGAGAAAAAAGCATCACTTGAGAAGCCATGGTATGTTTATTTTTCATTTCGAAATCCAACAACAGAAAAATTAGTACGTCAGCCAAATATAAAAGCTGGCGCAAACAAATTAAAAAACAAGAAGGAGCGTTATGCTTTTTTAAAGACGATGCAACAAGCTTTGTTAGAATTGTTGCAATATGGTTTTAATCCCTATGAAGATAACAGTGCTTTGGAAGAAGCTATTTTTTCAGATGCCACACAGAAGAGCAAAAACAAAGCAACAGAAAAACAACAAGAAAGCAACAGTAAGGCAATAGAACAGCAACAGCCAACTATTAAAGAGACAAATGCTACGTCTATTTTAAGTGCTTTTGAATTCACTTTAGATTTAAAAGCAAATATGATGAACAAAAATTCTTTTGTTCAGTATAAGAGCAGGATAGGTCTTTTTGAGAAATGGTTAAAAGAGAAAACTTATTTCGATAATCCCATCACCTTTATAACAAAGAAAATAATTATTGAGTATCTAAATGATGTTTTAAAAAGAACGAGTGCAAGAAATCGCAATAATTCTAGAACAGATATTGCATCTATGTTTCAGCTTTTGGAAGATAATGAAATCGTAAAAGAAAATTTCGTACGTAAAATTGCTGTTTTGAAAACAGTACCAAAAAGAAATAAAACATACACCCCAAAACAAGAGAAAGATATTTACGAATATATGAAAAGTGAAGATCCACATTTATTACTATTTGTAAAATTTATTTCCTATAGCATATTAAGACCTATTGAGATATGTAGGTTAAAAATTGCTGACATTGATGTTATAGACAAGAAAATATACGTTAAAGCAAAGAACAAACCTGTACAAATTAAAAGACTGCCAACTATTTTATTGGATAGCCTACCAGATTTATCATTAAAAGACCCAAAAGCCTTCCTTTTTGGTAGATTTGAAATAGGAGAAGATTGGGATGCAGAAGAAACTAATAAAAGAAACGAATTTTCTAAACGCTTTAAAAAAATTAAAGAACACTTCAAGTTAGGTACGGAATTTGGAATGTATAGCTTTAAACATACTTTTATTACGAAGATGTATAACAGTTATAGGAATCAAGGTAAATCTCAACATGAAGCAAGGAGTATGTTGATGCCAATTACAGGACATTCAACAATGGTTGCATTAGAGAAGTATTTAAGAGATATAGATGCCGAGTTACCAGATGATTATTCAGTATTATTAAGAAAATAATTAAAAACAAAAATGCATAGAAAAAGTAAGTTTTGGTCTTGTATTAAGAAGAATACAGATTTTTATGATTTGACAAGAGAGCAACAAATTGATGCCCTAATAAATGGCGGAGTTTATGTTTGTTACAATTCTGCATCATCATCATCATCATCAAAATTAATTGTAAAAGACAACGTTCTATACCTGCCAGATTTAAGCATAAAAAAGAAACCATCAGAAGATTTATTAGATGAGTTTTATGATTACGTTCTAGATATTAGCCAAAGTGATATTGATACTCACTTTTATCTTTTTTTTAAAAACTTTAACGATAGTGTTTTCGGAATGGAGTTTTTAGAGCAAAAAAAGGTAGCTCGTGAACTTTTTATAGAAATTTATGATAGCGTAGATGTAAAAGGAATAGATTTTTTAAAAAAGGAATTTTCCAAAAACGGAATAGAAAATTTAAAAGAGTATAATCGGTTTTTAAAATTAAAAAGTGTAAGAAAAGCAAAGTGTTCAGCGCTAGCTACTGATGATTCATTAATTTCATTTTTAGGTGGTAATGAAGCCTATTTTAAGTCTTCTGAATTCTTAGAGCATAATAATTTTTTATCTATGCTTGATTTTGAAAAACAATTAAAAGTTTTAATTAGTTTGAATGACCGTTATCAATTTACAGAAGATGTAGTGTTTAGTAAATTGGGTAAATTGAAGGATCGGTATAAAAAATATCAAAACACATTCTCAAGTTTTGATGTATTTAGATTTACAAATAATTTTATTGAAGAATTAAACGAAAACAAACCCTCTAATATTGATAGCTTACACCAAGCTTTATTAGAATTGAATTTGATACAAGCAAAGAAAGAATCTTTTATCAACTACCTAAATACTGAACATAACACTCCAACTACTAAATTAAGAAATTATGCTAGAGACGTAAATCGGTCTCACGATTTTAGAGTGCTCAAAATTAAGGAGCAACTCAAAGAATTGATTTCTTAAAGAGGATGAATTCCGCATTTGACATAAAATACTTCACACAGACATAAAAAGACATCCTTCGGACATCTATTTCTAACCCCTTTCTGTACCTATAATCTTTAACTTCGAATAGACCTTAGTTATCGATTAGAAATGAATTCAGAAATAGTTTATCAAGTAGCTAAAGCCCTTCCAAAAGAGGAGCAATTGTTGTTGTTTGAAAAACTAAAAAAAGATTTCATGTTCTCAAAAACAAACAATAAAATAAGCAGCAAGCAATTAAAAAAAGAAGATGCTATTGATTATTTATTGGCTCATGTTTTTAACAAATAGGGGTAAAATATTGTAATAAAGAACGATTAAACATTAATCTTACGTAAAATTAACGCATAATGGAACCAAGAATGTATGTGTGTGAATATTGTAAAAAGGAATATTTACCAAAAAGAAGAAGGGTACAAAAGTTTTGTAGTGATAGTTGTCGTGTTCGAAAACATCAATTAAAAAGCTCAAAAATCAGTAAAGAATTATCTCTAAAAGAAAATATCGTCCAGAAGGAAAAAACAAAAATAGAAGCAGTCAGCTTCGCTGGTGTAGGAAATGCAGCTTTAGGAAATTTGGCAGTAAAAACATTAAGTACTCTTTTTACTAAAGAAGAAAACAAACCAGCAACAAAGGGAGATATACTAAAATTAACAAAATTAATTAGGTATCAAGAAATTAGAAATTTATCCAAGGACTTGTTAGGTAAAAAACCTTTTTTTGATTCCTTTCTTTGTATAGTTGTGTATAAATAAAAATCATTGTTTTAAACGACTACAAAAATCCAGCGAAGCTGAACAAATAAACCTTAAAATGCTTTTTTACTACAGTTCATTGTTAACGGTCTAGTATAACTGTTAGTTACGGGTTAATATGCGTTAATATTCGGTTTGGCACTAACTTTAGCAATTCCGAGTGGATTCGGATGTAGTCGAATCCACTCGGAATTGTGGTTATACATTGTTGTAGCCAGTTTTTATTTTTTCCATTTTATTTTTACAGCTGATATTTTGTCCATTTCTAATCTGTTTTCTGTCAGTTTTTCAAATCCGTTTTGCAGATAAAAATTCAAAGGTGAAATGTAAGCTTCACCATTTTGCTTTTTATCTCTATTATGGTCAATTACCCAACCATTTAATTCTGATTCTTTTTCTTTCGCAAGATTGAGGATTTTTGTTCCGAGTCCTTTTCCGAGAAACTTTGAATCTAAAATTATTGTAAACCACTTTTCTTTATCACGAATAAAATCAAAATACCAGCCTTTAATACTTTGATTTTCACTTTTCATTAAAATATGCGATTGTTCGGCCAAATTTTCGAGATACCTTTCAAATTCCAAAAGCGTTTGATAATTCAGTTTTTCTGGATATTGAGCATTCCAAAGATTTAGAATCTCTTTTTTATCGATTTTTGACAGTTCTATCTTCTCAATAAATTCCACTTTTCGTTTGTTTGGTCGAATTGGCTACAACGTGTTTTATTCACTAAAGTTAGCAAAAAAACCGAATAGAAAATCCGCGAGGATTTTCGTAAGTAAGCGATAAACAAGTAATTAATTATACGAGGTGTCGGCATTTAGTTGTTTTTATTCAGACTTTTAATTATTCAGTTTAATTCCGTTTTCCGATTTCCCAGGGTTTGAGTAAATTCGGTTAGCGATTTATTCCGCAAACTTTAACAATTCCGATTGAGTGAGTAATTCCACAACTTGCTAAATTCCCCATTTAATTCAGGTTTTGCTTTTAATTTAGTTTAAGATTTTACATAAAAGCTAACAATCCATATCATCCTATTAATCTTTTAATTTTTTTGTTGCCAAAAATGATAGTATCGTTATAATAATTCCGATTATTATTGCTGCAAATGCTTTAACATTTACATCAAAATTTAAGTTTTCAAAATTCAAATCTGTAATTCCCAAAGTCAAAATAAGTATTCCCATAAATTTAATAATTCCGATTTTTTTCATTTTAAGTCAGTTTTTTAAGTTAATTATGTTGTGTTGCGCCCATGAATGCCAACATTGTTGTGTAGGATTATTGGCGTGTTTAAGAACCTGTTTAGTAAATAAAAACCTGATAGCAAATTCGCGAGAATTTTCTTATGTAGTCGAGAAACAGCCATTAATTATTCACTCCGTTGTGCAAAGTTTATATTTTGTTCTATTATCGATTATAACTCTAAATTTTTGACATTTCTATTTTAATTTATTTCTATCCATTTTAACCAATGCGAAACTACAGTATTTAAGTAATCTTTTTTTTTAGTTGAATCTTTGTCATGTTCTTTCTTTTGATAATAATGATCTAACCCAACATAAGCGTTAAATGTGAAATTTGTTTGATTTTCTTTTATCGTTTCAATATGAAACATGTCACAAAATGGAGCTCCTTCATCTGAAGTGCCATAAGTAATTAAAATTGGTATTTTTAGTCTTTTTAAAACATTGTTCTCATTTTGAGAAAAGGAATAAGTTCCATAATTTGTATTCCAACCTTCGTTTCTGTTTTTTGCTAACGGATATTTAACAACATCTTTCCAATATTCAAGGTCTTTTTTAACCCAATCACTCTCTTTCTTTTTTTCTAATCTTCTGTCTTGTTGAATCATTGCTAATATTCGAGGATAATAAGGTGTGCCACCAGAATAAATGAGATGAGTAATTTCGTCTATTTTATCAGCCATATGAGTTGCAATAGTACTTCCTTCGGAATGTCCTGCAACAACTATTTTGGTTGTGTCTACCCAATCTTGTTTTTTTAAAAAATTAATGACAGCACTATTTCGTTCTACGTAATATTCAAGTTTATTATTCTCTAAATATTTTTGTGGATACTTTCCCGTTTTTAAATCTTTATACTGTCCTCTTGTAAGACTATCATTATGGATTATTAGAGGAAGACCAGGTTTATTTACCATAACTAAATGATAATCATTTTCAGTGTAACCTTCAGATAGAGATACATAGGAAACACGTTGTTTGTTATTATGAACAATCAATGGAACTGCAGTAGAGCCCTGAACCTCAAAGAATATTGGTTTCTTAATATTTTCTTCTCCTTTTTTTGACTTCACTAATACATCAATTGTATCATTTTCAATTATATATTGAAAGTGCCTAAAACCAAAGTCTTCAGCTTTCTTTTGAGAGTGAAAATTAGTTGAAATAGAAATAAATAACAATAAGATGATTTTTTTCATAAGTTTTTTTGTCTATTTAATACAATCTATTCATTGAATATTTAAATTCCTTTTCTAAAAAAAATTCAAGTTCTACTGCTTTAATTTTTCTAGCAACAATAACCCCTTCTTCATCAATTAAAACATTATCAGGTATGGCTGTAACTCCGTAAATATTGGCAGCATTATTTTCATTGCCATTAAGTTCAGAAACGTTTATCCATGGAAGTTTATCTTTTTTTATTGCCTCAAGCCAATGGTCTTTAGATCTGTTATGAGATACTCCAATTATTTCAAATCCTTTATTATGAAATTCTTTATAAATTTTTACTAATTTTGGGTTAGCAACTCTACAAGGTCCACAGTTTGAGCTCCAGAATTCAATTAAAGTAAATTTGCTTAAAATGTCTGAAACTTTTATAAGTTTTCCATTTTTATCTGGTTGCTCAAAATCAATATATTTTTCACCTATTTTAGGATTTGTTTTAGCATTTAAGTAATCGTAAATTTGTAAACCCTCTTTAGAGTTTTTATTTTTACTGGAAAGTTTATCATATAATTCTGAAGTTGTTTTTTTGCCCCATTGCCTTTTGTAATCTGTGAGAATTTCTAAACTAATTAGTGAATTAGGATTCTCTACAATAAAATCTTGATTTATTTGAGCAAACTCGGTTTCATATTCCCATAATAGTTTAGAAAGACTATCTTTTCTAATATCATTTTTAGAAATAGTCATTAGAGTATTACTTATAGCAAGCAATTTTGGTTTTGTTTTTTTTAATTTTTTGTTTAGTAAATCAGCCTCTTTTTGAGTATTAGAACCTTGTACCTCTCCATCTTTCAACTTACCTCTAGTTCCATAAACATCAATAATTTTATTTTCTAACCAAAAACTTTTATAATCTCTCGAATTTTTAATAATTAAGAATACTCTTGTAGGCTTATCTAATTTTCCCTTAAAAGTGAATCTATCATTTTTTAAAATTGTAGAATCTACATTTTTATTATTGATTCTTAATAAAATAGTTTCACTATCTTTTGCATTTGTAACTGTACCTTTTAAGACAAAATAATTTTTATCTTCTGTAATCTCACAACTAATAAAAATTACAAATAGAATAAGACCCAATGTTAAATTTTTTAATTTCATAGTATTTAACTTTTGTATATGGACATTGTTAATCAAATAATTAAATTATTATGAAAAGCTTAATTTTTATTATTTTTAATAGCTTCAAATAATTTTCTAGTTCCATCGCTCAACTTACTGTAATCATTTAATTTTGTATATTTTTTTTTATTAAACTTATTATCTGTGCCTTCTTGTATATCTTTATTTTTATGATTCATATTTTTTTTGAAATTTAATTTAGCCCATACTTTTTCTGCATTTCTGCCATTAATTTTAAGGCATCTTCTTGCGCCTTTTTTGCTGCAGCTTGTGCTTCTGCAATTTGATTATTTGCTTGGTTTATTGCTTTATTTTTTTCTTCTTCAATTAAGGCTTTATCATCTATAAGTTTCTGTTCTTTTTGCTGTTTTTTTTCTGCAGCAGCAGTTTCTTTTGCTGTAAACCAAGATAAAATTTCTTCATTATTTGGTATTTCTATCGCCAAATTAAAATCTACATCTACAATTGCATCATTGTATGAATTATAAACATCTATTAATTGAGATTGTAAATCGTTAAAAAATAAAACTTTATCTTCTTTTTCTAATATTCTAAAAAATAACATAGGCAACATTGTTAAACTACCTTCAACTGCTTTTTTTAGTTGCGCTTTTACTTGCTGATTATTTTTTGAAACCTCATAGATAATTTCTTTAACATTGTTATTGTTAGCTTCTAAATCTAATTGGTATTTCTCAATTCCTTCAAAACGATCTTGCTGTCTTTTTAAATTGTTCCAAAATCCTTCTTGACTATATAATTTATCTTTTTCTGTAATTAAATTTTCTTTATTATAAAAAGCGACCTTAAACATCATTATTGCTGTTTTAACAGCGATAATGAAAGCATTAACATCAACTTTTTCTAAATTTTGATGATATACTCCATTTGATATGTAGTATCCATGAGAAGTTTTTTGTGCTATTCCTAAATATTCACTTATTTTATCTTCGAATAATGTAGTTGCCATAATTATAAAATTTTTGAGTCTATTTTCGATTTACTATGTGTCATTTTTATAAGAGTTTTACTCCATCCGTTTGAGTTCCAGTTTTGAATAAATGAGATGTATTCTGCATAATGATCTCCATTTTCTTTGTAGATAGCTACACCCATTAAACCTCTATCTATGAGTATATCATGATGATAGGTGTTAATCCATTTTTTTCCTCCGTTAACAATTATTCTTGCTCCCTTAATATTTGGATTTTCCCTCTCAAATGCCTCCAAAAAATCTTTGTTCATAGCAGGGTTATTTGCTAAATCTTGCGGTAATTTTCTAACTAAATCAGACTCATCTCTTCCTAAACCTACGTTTTCTGCAGCGGTTTGAATTGTTTTTCCTATTAACTCTAAACCTTTGTCTCTTAAATCAAAACCTGTTCCTATAATTTTTCTTAAGTTGATCATTTTTTAAATTTTTTCTTTAATTCGTTAATTCTGTTGCATTCAGAGGCTAAATTGGCGTTAGGGTTAGTTTTTTTGATTTTCTTAATACTCGATTTTATTTTTTTAACATCTTCGGATAATTCAAGTAATTCAATATTTTCTAAATCTTTACTTAATTTATCAATTTCACTTTTCAAATTTTGATAATCTAAATATGCTTTGTCAGAAGGTTTAAGTTCCATAAGCTTACTTTCATCTTTATTACCAATACATAAATTTGTAATTTTTGTAAAAGCATTATCAATTGCTTTGTTCATTGCTTTTTTCTTTAGACTTTTAAGGTCAAATTGAGCATTCGTATTCTGTGTTGCTAATAAAGATAGCAGTAATACCGAAATGGATAGAATGTGTTTTTTTTTCATAATATATTTAGTTTTAATTATTAATTTACTTTTTTACAAGAAACTCTCTCTCTTGCAATTGCGCCACCATATTGTGCAGGAGTTCCCCAACCAGAACCTGTTGGATAAGCTCTAAAACTATATTCGTGAAAACCACATTTTCCTTCTGCAGTTTTATAAGGAAATGCAGCAGAAATTTCTCTGTATTTTTGTTTGTAAGGAGGAGAAAAAACACGCCATTGACTTCGCATTATTGTTTTGGTATATTTTTCTTTATACCCATTTTTGTTCATCACTTTTAAAAGAATTGCTTCTAAACCTGCATTTCTATAGGCTGCTTTTGGTAATTCGTTTGCTTCAATAAACGCTTCAAATTGTTTGTTTTCTACTTCAGTATAATATTTAGGTCCTTTACCTTTAGACAAGTTCATTGTAAAACTACCTTTATATGTAACAACACCTGTTTTTAACGAAATAACATTGGTGCTAACTTGCCATGTTTTTTTTCTTGGCGTTTCTTTTCCCATTCCTCTTGCCATTTGAACAGGTGTAATGTTTTCGTGTTTTATATCGTTTTTTAAATTGGTTTTTAAATTTGGAACTAACACAAATTGGTAAGTAGTTTCTGAAGTATTCCAAGCAGGATAAATTAAAAACATTGTTTTTTTGTAACCACCCTCATCTATAGGAGAAAAACGATCTAAAGTTAAGCCAGATGTAGGGTCTTTTACTATTAAAGATGCACCTGCACCCATTGGGTTTCCTGAAGCGCTTAAAGCATTAGGGTCTCCAATAGCATCAATAATTGGCGCACTTAAATACATAGTTGCATAAATAGCATCTCCAGGTTCAAAAATAGGGTTTATTTCTACAGAGGCTTCATTACCTGGTTTATAAGGTACTTTTGTAAAAACAATTTCGTTCATATGTTCTTTGTGAAATTCTCCTGTGTAAACTGCTGCCAACTCTTCTTCTGCATCAGCTAATTGTCTTTCTGCACTATCTTTTATTTCATTTAATGTTGCATTATCTCCCCCAATTGCAGCAAAACCTCTAACAACTTTTAAAACTCTTTTAGACATTTTACTTTTCTTAACACCGTCAGAATTATTAACTTCATCTAACATTTTGTACAAATTAGCGGGTATTTGATACGTTGTAAGTGTAGTTTCTAAATTTTCTAATTTATCTTTTAACTGTTTTCCTTGGCTATCTAATTTCCCAGCGTTTTCAGCTGCAGACATTTGTGAGAGCATTTTTTTTCTATCAAAATTTACAACATCATCAAATACTTTATTCTGTGTTGCAAAACGAGCATTTTCAAACATTCCTCCAGCAAAATTGTAATAATTATCAATAAAAAAAGTAAAGTTGTAGTTTGCCTTTGCAAAATCTTGCTTGTTGTTTGCTAACGATTTACTTGCGCCAGATAATGCTTTTAATCGTGAGCATTCTGCCGAAATATTTGCATTTGGCTCTTTTTTTAAAAGGAATCCTATATAGCGTTCTGCATTTTTTAAATTGTTTTGCATTTTTAACAATTCGCCTGCCGCAGAAGCTTTTTCTGCTAAATCTAATTGTTTTCTAAAGTTTTTTAGAGAAGTAAATGCTCTGTCTCCTTGAACTACGGTAATATTTCCGTTTGCGTTGTCGCAAGCAGATTGTGAAAATGAATTTTGTGCACTCATTATAATTGTAAATAGTAAGGTTGTTGTTAAAATTTGTTTCATATTGTGTGTTAATTTTGAACTATTTTTATGATTGATATTGCTGTTTCTTTTCCATCAGATATTTCTACAATGGCAATTACAGGATCTATTTTTTTATTTTCTTTTGGATAATAATCCACCAAAAAAAGATTATCATTTTCTTCGTTAATGTGTAAAACTGCTTTATTGGTGTTTTGACTTATTATAGAATATTTTAAATCGTCATCATTTAAATTTGTTGCAAAAACAAAACCTGCAAAAACATTTTTTTGATTAAAATCGATTTCAAAAGTTTGATTTTTAGTTATTGGAGGTTTATTTGATTTAAAAGGTTTACAACCAAACAAAACAAATCCTATTAGTACTGTTAGAGTTCACCTCATATATTAATTGTCTGTTTTTTTAAGGTACTATTCTCTTTCTTTACTTAAAGCTTTAATCTCACTATCCGTTAATACTCTATTAAATATTTGAAAGTCATCCATAGCACCATTAAATTTAGCTACAGGATAATCGTTTGCTAAAGCACCTAAAGTTAATGGAAAGCTGCTTTGAATATCTGGATAATTAGCACCATCTCTTTTAGTAATTTCGAGGCCATCAATATATATTTTTATAGAATTATTTTTTATTGTTAAACACTTCGTCTTTACTACATGAAAATAACAAGATTAATATTACTAAATAGTTCCAAAAATTTATTTTGTTTGAATTTTTCATAATGTTTTTTTTAATTTTCTTCTAAACTTAAAATTTTCACTTCTGCGTCTGAAAGTCTTCTATCATAAATTATGAAATTATCTAAAGAACCTAAAAATAGACTCGATTGACTACCTATACGTAGTGTTTGATTTCCATCTGAACTAAGTTTGTGAAAAGGAGTTATTGCATTAGTACTATTAAACTCAACACCATCAACATATAATTTTAAATTATCACCAGATTGAGTAATTGCAAAATGTATCCATCCATTAGATTTAACAGTAAAATTTTCCGCAGAAATATTTCCTCTTGTTTCTTTAGGTCCCTCTTTAAAATATACATACAAACTTACTGAACCAGTTTGTGCGTTTTTCAAGTATAATAACTGAAATAAAGAACCATCATCAAGTAAATAACCATTTCCAGATTCAGAGATTTTAATGTGTCCGCTAATAGTGAAAGAGTTTGCTTGAGATATTGTTGATGTATTATGTTTAAAAACAACGTTTTTAGCAGAATTAGGATTTGTAAATGCATGATTCTGTTGATTATCAAAACCAGTTGTTAAACTAGGTATGCCAGTTGTAGTTGAAATGTCAAAATCTGCATGATTGTTATTTCCACTGCTATCAACCGCATAATTTTTAGAGTTATCACTCATTTGGTAATGAGCAATAAGCCCATTTGTTGGTGGAGAAATATTGTTAATATTTATTGTTATTGTTGCAGTAGATGTTAGTGTTCCGTTGGAAACTTCTATTTTTGCTGTAAAAGACATTGTTTTTTCATAATCGTAATTACTAAATTCTTTAACTACTAAATTTCCATTGTTAGCATCAATATTTAAAAAGCCTAATGCAGGAGTTTCTGATAAAATTTTATAGGTTAAGGGTAAATTTTGTGCGTCTGTTGCAGTAATTGTTCCTATAGCATCATCTTGTGCTGGGTTTTCATCAATAGAAAATGTTTGATCACTAATTAAAGGAGCTTGATCTATTTCGTCTGTTATTTTTATAGTAATTGTTGCTTCTGCACTTGCGCTTCCGTCAGAAACTCTAACAATAGCTGTTAAACTTTGGTTTATTTCAAAATCGAAAGCAGTTGCATCGGATATTTGTAAAACTCCTGTGTTTTCTTTTATGGCAATAGCATTAGAAACACTTTGTGATACAATTGAGAAAATTAAGTTTTCATTATCTGGATCCGTTGCTATTACTGTTCCTAAATCTGCTATTAAATTACCTTCCGAAATTATAAACTCTTGATTTTCTACAACTGGTGGTATATTAACTTCGTCTTTACTACATGAAAATAACAAGATTATAATTACTAAATAATGCCATATGTTTATTTTAATTGAATCTTTCATAATAATTAGATATGTTAAAAAATTTTATTTAATGAATTATAAGTTGGTTTATCTCAGATTGAGATAGTGCTCTTCTATAGATGAAAAAGTCATCTATCTTTCCCTGAAATCCACTTCCAATACTGACATTATTATTTGTAAAAAATATAGACTCTTTTCCTGTCATTGAAGTTGTTTTTACAAGTTGACCATCAACATAAAATTTAAACTCAGTAGCGTTAAAAGTAAATGCTAAATGATGCCAATTTGAATCTATTTTTATTTCATCGGTATTACTAATAAGGTGATATTTTGTTCCAGTAGATGCTCCTAAATAAAAACATATAATATTAATATCATCTGCATCATTAGGATTTACGAGTGTAGAAATACCAAAACCTGTTTGAGCGTTATTACGATTTTCAATAAGAAAAGAAGAAAAAGATGGTTTTTCTATCCAACCAGCAATTGTTAAGTCACTACCATTGTTATAAAGAGATGACTTTGTTTCCAAAGCACCATTGTTAGGTTGGGTTATGCTATGGGCGCCATTTAGAAGACCATTAAAACCATCTGATTTTGTAACAGTTCCTATAATTTGAGCATTCTCATTCTTTCCAGACAAATCAGGAGACATATTATTTCCAATAATATTTCCAATAGGGTAGTATGCTGCAATATCATTTGTTGGGTATTGATTATCATTTAGATTTACTGTAATAAGTGCAGAATCTTTTATTACGGAATTATCAACTTCAACAGTTATTTCTAATTTTGTATTTATTTCGTAATCAAAAGCATCAATCTTAGCAACAGTTAACTCGCCACTATTAGAAATAGAAAATACATCAGAACCACTTTGTTGTACTATTGAATAAGTAAGTGTTGCGTTTTGTGGGTCGTTAGCAATTACTTGTCCAATAACAAAATTTTTAGAAGGACTTTCATTAATAGTAAATGTTTGATTTTGAATTGTAGGAGACTGATCTATAACATCTACAATATTTATTGTTAATTTTGCTACTGAACTTAATGTTCCATTAGAAACTTCTATTTCTGCTGATAATGAAGTTAGTGTTTCAAAATCATAAATTTTCGGTTCTTTTACTGTTAGTTTACCATCGGAAGTATCTATATTTAAAAAATCTGAAGCGGGAGTTTTTGATAAAATTTTATAGGTTAAAGGTAAATTTTGTGCATCAGTCGCAACGATAGTCCCAATAGTATCTCCTTGTGCTGGATTTTCATCAATAGAAAATGTTTGATCACTAATTAAAGGAGCTTGATCTATTTCGTCTGTTATTTTTATAGTAATTGTTGCTTCTGCACTTGCGCTTCCGTCAGAAACTCTAACAATAGCTGTTAAACTTTGGTTTATTTCAAAATCGAAAGCAGTTGCATCTGATATTTGTAAAACTCCTGTGTTTTCTCTTATGGCAATAGCATTTGAAACACTTTGTGATACAATTGAGAAAATTAAGTTTTCATTATCTGGGTCTGTTGCAATTACTGTTCCTAAATCTGCTGTTAAATTACCTTCCGAAATTATAAACTCTTGATTTTCTATAACTGGTGGTAAATTAACTTCGTCTTTACTACAGCTATAAAGAAATGTTAACAAGCAAGCTACAGTTAAAATTATATTGCGTAAATGTTTCATATTTATTTTTTAAATAAGTTTATAGCCCAAGTTAAAATAAAGGAATACTCATACCACTACCCATTTTGGGTAGTTTTTTGATCTAATTATTATGTTAGACAACAATCTATAATGTTTAAAAATAATTTAAAAGATTTTTTTTTTAATAATTTTTACAATACCAAGAATTAAACCTAAGGCAAATAGTATTAATATTTTTTTATTAATATCAAGACCAGGAGGGGGAGGGGGAGTAATTGGTGGTGGTGCAATTTGTAGTAGAAAGTTTAACATGTTTTAATAATTTATTTAAAACTCAAAAGAAATGGGTATAATTTATTTGGGGATAAACTATGATATTACAATTGAGGCAAAAGTTTTTTAATAAAGGCCTCCAATTAACCTAATCTTTTGAGTTTTTTTGATAATAGTTTTTTATCCCCCTAAAAGACAAAACTATTATCTGTTTTTATTTAATAAATAATTTACGATTAATAAAACCTTTTTCTGTTTTAATATTTAGGATATAGAATGCTGACGAGGGGTTTTTTACCTTTAATTTAATTTCCGGTCTTATTTTTAAATCATTCCACTCGCTAATTTTTTGACCCAAAATGGTATATAATTCTATTTTACTTATCTCTAAATTGCCTTTATTTAAGATTACAATTTCTTTTGTTTTAGAATCAAAAAACAAATTAATAGAACTATTTTTTAAAATACTTTCTTTTATATTTAGAGTGGTGTTCTTAAATGTTAAATAAAAACGATTAGAATATGTACCTTTTTCTAAATCTAATTGTATAGTATTTGATAAATTGTAAAAGTTGCCTGTGATATTATCTCTTATAAAAAGATCTTTATCTATATTTTTAATTTCATCAATATTTAATTCAATATTTTGATTATTATCTAAGACAATTGTTATTGGTATTTCTAAATCATCTGAAATACTTTCTATCCCAGCTATAATTAATTTTGTATCTGTTATTTCATCAAATTCCCAATACATATCAGTAGTACCTAAATCATACATTTTGCTATCATAACCATTCTCGTACCCAAAAGTATTTCCTTGTTTAAATGAAATTCCAATTTGTCTATGATAGTCTATAGAACTATTTTTAAAATCCATGCCTAGTTTTAGAATTGGAATTGAATCTATATTAGATTTTTGTTGATTTCTAAAAAAATAAGTTCCCCCGTTAGTATAGTCACTATTTCTATACTCTCTTTGTGAATTTTGAAATGAAACTTGACCCCCAGATGAATTTGCAGTAACAAAAAAACCTTGTCCTACAGCCATATGTTTATTAGGCTCGTGATAAAGTCCATTTCCAGTGGTAACTTGATAGCCTTTTGCAAATGAAATATCATTCATAACAATGTTGTTATCATTTTGACTAGAAATAGTAAACGATTTTACATCTGTCCAGTTAAGAGAGAAAATTTGCCCAGAATTGCCTGTTAAAGTTTGGGTTACTACCGCATTTCTACTTGTATTATTAGGGGTTATAGTAATTGTATTAGTAGTATTGTTTTGAATATTGTTGTATAAGTAGATGTTATTTATATCGACAATTATATCAAAGGTCACTTTAAATGATTCAGGACTTAATCCGCTATTTTTTACAACAGCCAAATCTGTTGGGTTTCCTGAAGATGAAATGTCCATAAGGTCTACTCCAAAACTGTCATCTATAGTTACATCTGCGGTAATGTTGTAGTCTGTATTTCCTATAGTTATTGTTTTTAATTGAGAAACATTATTTCCATTATCTGTTGCGGTTTCCCAATCATATAACCCGCTATTAGAAGTGGGAACATTTATAGCTGAAATTCCCATGGTTAAATTTCTAATAGAATATCCTCCTTGATATCCTCTATGTTCATGACCTTCAGTGCCATTAGGGTTTATGTAATCTTCACCTGTATGTTCCCAGAAATATAAAGTTCCATCAATTGAACTAAGGTTGTCATTGATAAATTTTTCAGTATTTAAAGCAGATGGATAAGGATTACCTAATAAACTTGCTGTGTTTGGGGTTAGATTAAAAGTAATGTTTCCATCATTAGGAGAGCCTACAAAAGTAAAGTTTTGTGGTACAACCCCAGTACTTTTAGATGTGAAACCTTGTCCTATATTTATTGGGCTTGTATTACCTTTATGAATGTAATTACCCGATTGTTCTCCTTCAGGTGTTGGGTCATTTAGATTTGAATAAATCCAATAATTAGATAGCGTTAAAGGTGTTGTTCCTGCTACTCCTGGTGCTCCATCTAAACCCTGTACCCAGTTAATGTCTACAATTGAAGAATTTTCTGAAGTAGGAACATTTCCATCTTTAAACACTTCTCCAACTCTATAAGTATTTAAACCTACTTCTACAACTGGCGATGACCAATAATGATATCTATAAACATTAGGCACTTTTGCTTGTTGATCTTTAAATAGTTTACCAGCGCCATAAACTTTGCTTGCGCCAGTATGTGTTTGAATCAACTGTCCATCACCAACCAATCTAATTTCGCCATCCAAAACTAAATCATCTGCTATTTCTATGTAATTTGATGTTGGAACAATTAATTTAGAGTTTGCTTTAATGTATGCACATTTTACATTTACGTTTTCGATTAGATTAGCATGATTGGAAGTTCCTTCAGCATCGATAATTAGTAAACGACCAACATCATCTGTATTAGGACTTCCATTGGCTCCTGAACCTCGAAGCCAATTAGAAGTTCCTCCTAACCAAACTATTTCTTTCTTATCAGCAATTGTAAAATATTTAATACCATCAAAATTATATTTTGCGGAATAATTAGGTGTACTATTTATAGTCTCTACATCTAATTCTACTTCTACAACATTTGTAGTAAATGAGGTATCATCTGCTACTACTAATACTTTTTGACTATTTGTAGTTGTAAAATAATTGTCTATTAAAGATTTTGTAAAAGCGATTTCTGTTGTAGTAATTGTACCTGTTTCTACAATTTTCCATGTTCTATTTAATCTTTCGTTTGTAACACATTGTGCTTGAGTTGGTACATTTGGTATCGCTGAAGCTGTTGTGGTTAAAGCACCATTATTATGCCCCCAAACTAAATAGGATTTATCAGTTAAAGTACTTGAATTTGTTGTGTTTTCGGAAGCAATATCTGTTAAACCTATAGTAACTAAAGTATTTGTATTAACAGATTTTGATTGTTTTTGAAAAAAGTTCCAACCATTGTCTTTACCAATACCTGCTATATTATTATGAAATGTGGTGTTAGCAGTATAATCCCAAACTTTTGTAGTTTCGTCTGATAAAATATAATCTCCTTCAATTATATCTCCAGAATCATTTAATGTACCTAAAGTAAAACCATATTTAATAGCCAAATAAGTTTCAACAACTTGTCTTTCTTTAGGAATGATAGCATCAGAATATAAAATAACTTCTGCAATGCCACCAGATATTCCACCAAATGAAGCATTTGCTAAAGTGTTATCTTTTCCTAAATAATATGTTTCACTATTTGGAGAGGGATTTGCACTATAAATTCTTGAATGAAGTTGAAAATTGTCTGGACGAGGTGTGTTGGTGTAACCAAACGTGATATCTCCATTGATATAATTTGTCGGTCCGAAAAAGGAATCTACAGTATTTGGTACATTTCCATAGATTCTTGTTTCATCCACATAACCATCTCCAATTCCTGTTGTATTTGTAAATGGAGATGTACTTGTTTGAGTAGAAATATCATTATAAACAATAAACATTGTTCGTGGATCTAAAACACCAGTATATTGAAAAGATTCACTACCAGTAAAACTGACAACTTTATTGAAATTTAGTCTACTTGCTGTTCCAGGTCCTCCAGAAAATAGCGAAAAATCTCTGGATAGACCAGATTGATCTTCCCAAGAATTTGCGAAAAAAAGCCCTGTAACCCCAATATCTCCTCTTAACCAAAGAGAACCATTATTATAAGGGCCTAATTTTGAGTTACTTTCTCTATAATCTACATCTCCTGAACCACTTGTGTTTGGTAAATCTGTGGAAGGGTCATTTATTTCATCATTTACATCAAAACCATCATTGTTATTGGCTCCTTCAAAAACATCGTCTAAACCATCTCCATCTGTGTCAACTCCACTAATAGCATTTGCCATTCCGTTTTCTTGAATGTCTGGAATACCATCTGCATCTGAATCTGTATTTATGTAATCTGGTGCATTTGAAGTTGCAACTGGGTTTAGACCTGTGTTATTTACATCATCGTATCTGTCATCTAAACCATCTCCATCAGTATCAGTACCTAAAGGAGGTAAATAGCCTGAAGTAGTTTGCGCCTCTACATTATCTGGAATACCATCATCATCAGAATCTATATCTTGGTAATTTGGTTTTCCATTATTATCTGAATTGATTGGTGTTATTGGGTTAGATTCAAAAATATCATCAATTCCGTTATTATTAATATCGTTTCCAGATGGTGTAATAAAACTACTTGGGTCTTGAGCTTCAATTAAATCTGTAATTCCATCACCATCACTATCCAAGTCTAAAAAATCGAAATTGGCATCACCTTCTGTATTTGTTATTGTATAAGTTATTATAGCAGTTGGTGTATCATCAGTCTCTATAGTGTCTAACAAACCATTGTTTCCAAAATTGTTAGTTAAATCTATCATACCATCATTATTGGAGTCTAAAGTACTAATGTTTGGTAATCCAGATTCAATAATGTCTAATATACCATCACCATCACTATCTAAATCTAAATTATTTGGAATACCATCACCATCAAAATCTCCAGTACCTTCAACAGAATCAGGAATTCCATCGTTATCGTCATCTAAATCAACAGAATTATCTATTCCATCACAATCGAAATCATCAGGATTAATTACTGGAATTGTAGGACCAAACTCTGATGTATTTGAAGAAATTGTAGCAGTTGCAGTAAGAGTAGTCATTTTTTGAATAGTAACCCCTGCTGGTAAAGAAATTGTAGTTATGTCTACAGTAAGTTCAAATTTATTAATATTCGTTTCTGTATTACCATCTATATTGTAAGAACCAATTGTATTATCTACATCTCCTGCAGAACCTTCTACTAAAGAGCCAAGATAAATTTGACCTTCTCCATAATCTCTTGTAGAACCAGAAAAGGTATTATCACCTGCAGTTGCCGACCCATTAAATGGGTCTGTGTCAGCTATAAAAAATTCAATAGTTGCACCAGATTTTGCAAAACCTTTAATAGTTATATTATTTCCGTTTAAAACAGCTTCTGCTAATATTGGGAAGTTTAATTGGCCATTTGCTCCACCATCAGAATCACCATTATCATTTTTAGAAACTATACCATAAGTTCCTATGGTTTGTGCTAAATCTATACCAATGGTTTTATTATTATAGATACTGTTTTGAGAAATGAGTGTATTATTAGTAGTTATTCCCAAAATTCCAATTCCTGAATTTGAAACATTTGGAATTCCAGGTAAATTTCTGATAATATTTTTTTGAATAGTTGTGTTATCAGAATTATCGGCTACATAAATTCCAGAAAAAGGAACATTATCAATTGTATTATTTCTAATAGTTGTATTAGTTGCTGATAGAAATAGCTCGATACCTGCACCACCATTTACATTGATAGTTTTTGTGCCTCTATTGTAATCTTTTATTAAGTTTTCTTCTACTATACAATCAGGATCATATATAGCCATTACATCTACAAATGTTTCACTTGGGTTTGTTTTATAGCGAGATTCATTCCCTTTTATAATTGAGCCAGCACCAACATTTGTATTTCCTGGACTAGCTACAATTACATCGTATCTTGTATAATTTCCAAATAAATTTCTTTGAATAGTAGATTTACTTTGAACTCTAACTGCTGTTTTTTGATTGTTTAGTATTGTTGCATTTGGTGTAGTTCCATCACCTAAATATCCTAAAATATTATCTTCTATAATTGCTCTAGCATCTAAAGTTTCTTTTTTAATCCAAATAGTAGACTCTAAATTCCCTGTAGTTTGCGAAGCAATTCCACCACCATTGTATAAATGTAACCCTTTAATTTTTGCATCCTGTGCTTGTATTTCTATACCTCTAGTATTTAAATCTATTATAATTTCTTTACGTTGAAATTGATTTAATGTTACTAAATCTGTACCAACTGTTCCTCCAGTTCCAAGAACACCTGTGTTTGTATCTCCTATATTTATAGTTTGGGTTGTTGCATCTATATGCGTTTTGTTGTCTGTAATTTCTAAATCGCCAGAACCAGCAACTAAAGTTATTAATAATGCGTTTATATTATTACCTGAAGTCTGGTAATTTACATCAGCTGTTCTTCCAAAAGGATCTGATGGTGTTGGAATCATGAATATTGAGGTTTCATTTCCAGTAACAGAACCTGTAAAATCTTGTGCTAAATTTGTCGCTTCATTATCTAATTTGTTTGAGTTTATTACAAATTGTCTCAAAGAACCTTGTCCGCTATCATTTGTGTTAACAATGGTAGAAAAGTTAAAACCAAAATTTATTCCAGAAATATTAAAAGTTGAATTAGAGGGTGTTACCACAGTAGACCAAGTTTGAGAGCCAGCAAAAACTCCTGCTCCAGAATCTACATTTTGAGGAAACCTACCACCAATTTCATTTGTAACATCTACTAAAGTACCATTACCATTTGTACTTTCTGTTCTAAAAGTTTGTATTCCACGTTCTGTGTGTGTTGCTCCATTTAATAAAGGTCTTTTAGATCTAACCGTAGAATTTACTACTCTTATTCTATAGGTTGTATTAGGTAAACGTCCAGAAAATGAAAAATTCCCAGATGCGTCTGTATCTTGTGAAGATAGTAGTGAAGTTCCTGTAGCATTCCATAATTGAACTTTGGCTACACCAGTTCCAATATCCCCAGAATTAAAACCAGAAAGCGCTGCAGCTGAAGCATCTGCAACAGTATAAGATCTACCAAGACCACCCCCGTAGTTAATGTCTTCGAAAACTTTACCACTAATTGTTTGTCCAAAGGCAGAAAAACTGACCGTTATACATAAAAAAAATGCGATTCTTTTAATGTACTTACAAATATTTACCCCCATAGATATTTTAAGTATTAAAATGGATTGTAAAATTAGCCAAGAAACGAAACGGTTCAACTACCCAAATAGGGTAGTTTTATAAGTAAATTAAATACTACCCTATTTGGGTAGTTGAAATAATAATTTCTTTACATAGATTTGTTCGTATAAAATTTTAATCTTAATAGATTGTTTTTTTGATTATAAGGTGCTGATTTTATCAGCACTTTTTTTATGTTTACAAAATGGTATCAACTTTAAAGAGAGTTTTTTTTGTGATTTTTTTTATATCATCCAATAATTTATTTGGGCAAGAAATTATTAATTACACAACCGAAGATGGTCTACCTAATGATATAATATACAATTTTCACCAAGACAATAATGGATATTTGTGGTTTGGTACCGATGATGGTTTATCAAAGTTTAATGGTAAATACTTTACAACGTTTACTACTAAAAATGGACTTTATAACAACTATGTTATAGATGTTAAAGGGTATAATGAAGATACACTTGCAATTGCAACATGGGGTGGAGGTTTACACCTTTTTACAAAAGACTCTTTAATAAAACCAATTAAGAATGATTTTTTAAAAATAAATGAACTTTTAATTTATAAAAAGGATATTTATACTTATTTCGGTAATAATATTTTTTTATACAAGAAAATAAAAAAAGATTGGAAATTAGTTAGCTTTGGTATTGATACTACAAAGTCATATGTAGAAAATCCATTAAAAAATCAAACCATTTCCCCAAGGGTTTCTAAAATTAAAGAAGACTTGTTTTTTCATAGTAACTATAAGTCTGGTCTACATGATAGTAAATATTTTGAAGGGGTTTCTATACTAACTAATAATAAAAAATTAGAATATAGATTTAGTCATTTAAATGGAAAAGTGATATCTACAATAACTAACTTTAATAATTCATTTATTGCAGCTGAAGGAAATAAGCTAATTTTTTTAAATGAAGAAAAGATTCTTAATGAAGAGGTGTTAAATTTTATGGGTTTTAATATTATAAAAATAATTCCCTTGAATAAAGAAGAACTTTTACTTTTGTCATCAGATAAAAACAGTTTTAAAGAACTTTATTTATACCATTTAAAAAATAAAAAAATAATAAATGTTAGAGAAAAGTACAACATTAACTCTACAGTATCAGACTTTGGTTTAGATTTTGAAAATAATATTTGGATTACTACAAATGGTTCAGGTGTTTTTCAAATACCAAATTTAAAAACAGGGATTTTGCCTGTTGTTAAAGATGATGCAATTTATAAGATGAAATATTATAATGATAAGTTATATGCACTATCACCAGGGTATTTGTGGGAAATAAAAGGTAATAAGCAAAAAAAAATAAAGCTTAATGCTTTTGGAAAAGGATTACATGTTTACAAGAATAAATTATATATAAGTTCTTTTACTCAAAAAGATACATTACTAATAGACAACAATATTATAGAAATAAAAGGACTATTAAATTACAGAGACGAAGATTTTGTAATTAGCTCACAGGAATCTTTAGTAATAAATGGAAAAGAGGAAAAAAGAATTCCTAACTCTATAAATCATATTTTAAAAACAGAAACACATTTAATTTTTTCAACAGGTTTAGGATTGTATTTGTTGAATAAAAAAACAAATGAAGTTACTTCTTTAGATTTTAAAGAATTACAAAATACGCAAATTACAAAAACCATTAAAAAAGATGATGCTTTATGGGTCGCTACAAATAAAGGACTCGTTAAATATAAAAACAATAAAATAGAAAGATTTACTGTAGATGAAGGTTTGCTGAGTAATAATATAAAAGACATATTAATAAATGATGATGAAAAATTATGGATTGCTACCTCAAAAGGAGTTTCAGTTTTTGATGGCGTTTCCTTTGTAAATATCACCAAAGAAGAAAACTTAATTTCTAATAACGTTACAAGTTTAGTTAAAAATAATAAAGGAGAAATTTTTATAGGTACAACTGCAGGAATCTCAGTTTACAATACTAAAAAAGAAATAGTTGAACAGCCACCACCAATAATAAATGTGTATCAAGATAATTCTTCATTTACTTTTGATGTAATTTCTTACAATAGTAGCAATTCTTTATTTTCTCAATATCAAATAAATAACGAAAAATGGATAACTACATCTGCTAATAAAGTAAACTTTAATAATTTTAAAGAGGGCAATTATTCATTTCAATTAAGAGCAAAGAAGCCAAATAGCGTTTGGCAATATTCAGAATCATATAAATTTTCAATTGTTATTCCATTCTATAAAAAGAAGATTTTTATTGTTCTCATTATTTTAATAATTTTTGGTCTTTCAATTTTATTTATAATTAATCAACTTAGAAAAAGTAAGAAAGCAAATAAAAAACTAAAAAATGCTATTGAAGAGCAAGAGCAATTGGAGAAAAAATTAAATTCTGTAAGAGAAAATATTGCACAAGATTTTCATGATGATTTAGGCAATAAGTTAGCAAGTATTACTGTTTTAACAGATCTTTTATCTGGGAAAATAACAGGTGAAAATGAAAAGAAAATAGTATATAAAATTCAAGAAAATTCCGATAGTTTATATAAGGGAACCAAAGATTTTATTTGGTCTTTAAATAGTAAAAGTGATAATTTAGAAGAATTAGTAACATATTTATCTGATTTTGGTGAAGAGTTTTTCCATAAAATGAATATAAGTTTTAAAATTCAAAAAGAAATAGCAACTAATATTTCTTTACCATATTACTGGAGTAGGCATATTATTTTAATCTTTAAAGAAGCAATGACAAATGTTGCAAAGCATGCCAATGCAAAAGATTGCGAAATTCGTTTTTTTTGTGATTTTAAAGTTTTAAAAATTCAACTTTTAGACAATGGCAAAGGTTTTAAGGAAAGTGATTTAAAGTTTACTAACGGATTAAAAAATATGCAATTAAGAGCTGTAAAAATAAATGGAGATATAAATATTTCTTCAACTGAAAAAGGCACATTAATTTCTTTTAACTCTAAACTACCCAAAAGAGGTAGTTAGCTTATAATCAGTTAACAGTATATTTGTAGTTTAAAATATTCCTCCAAATGAAAAAAGTAGTAATTGTAGAAGATAACAAAACATTAAATGATGCTTTTTGCGATATCATAAACTCAAGTAAATCTTTTAAAGTAGTTGGGCAATATTTAGATGCAGAAAGTAGTATAGAAAATTTACAAAAAGATAAATCAGATTTTATTTTAATGGATGTTCAATTGCCTGGTATAAATGGTGTTGAAGCTACAAAAATAATAAAAAAAGAAAAGCCTAAAATAAATATTATCATTATTACAGTTTACGAGAATTCAGAAACTGTTTTTGAAGCTCTTTGTGCAGGAGCAACAGGTTACTTAACAAAAAATACTACACAATCAAGATTGTTAGACGCTATGGAAGAGGCATTAAATGGTGGTGCACCAATGAGTATTCATATTGCAAAAATGGTGGTTTCCTCTTTTAAGAAAACCATTCATGCAGATTTATCTGAAAGAGAATTAGAAGTCTTAACACTATTATCTAAAGGTAAAAGCTATAGAAGCATTGCAGAAGTTTTATTTATCAGTCCAAATACCATAAAGTTCCATATTAAAAATATCTACGATAAACTACAGGTAAAAACCAAAGAAGATGCTATTCTAAAAGCGAATAATCAAAATTTGATTTAAAAAATAATGCAAAGAAAAATGTATTGAATTCAGTTACATTTTAATTTAAAAAAGTATAAATCATGAAATTCAAGCAAAAAAATATAATTAAAATTGTTCATTTTTTATTCTTATTTCCACTAACTTTATTGGGTCAAGCTAACATAGATTATAAAGTGTTTTACTCTGATAATCTCGAAAAAGATGGATTGAAAGTGCAAATTTCATTTACATCAAAAAAAGTTTCTGACTCGACTTATTTTCGATATTCTAATCAATTTTGGGGTGAAACTAACCTTTTAAACTGTTTAAAAATAATTCAAAAAGAAAATCCAAGCTATACATTTAAGGTTATTGCGGATGAGAATAGAATTGTTGTGTATCATCCAGAATCTAAAAATATTTCTTTTACATATCACATAATTCAAGATATAAAAAGCATAGGTTCAAAAGCAAAAAACAGACCTTTGGTTCAAGATAATTATTTTCATGTTTTAGGAGAAAGCCTATTTATAGTACCCGAAGAATTATATGAAGAAGATGTTAATGATCCAGAAATTATAGTAAATATTAAATGGTTAAATTTTCCTAAAGATTTTGTAATTCATAACACCTTTGGTTCACAACAATTACATCAAACTTTAAAAATTAAATTGTGGAGCGAATTTTATTATTCCTTATTTGTGGGTGGAGATTACAGAATTAAATCATTTAAATATTTAGAAAAACCAATCCATTTTGCAATTAGAGGAAAATGGTTGGGAACATATACAGATGACAGTATTTTTAAAGCGTTAGAAAAAGCCATTAAAACACAAAGAGCTTTTTGGAACGATAATAATTTTGATTATTACACCTTTATTATGACACCTACAAAAACTCATACAGATAGTCTTTATAAAAAACGAAATACCACAGGAACTGCTTTAAATAATGGTTTTTTTATACAGGCTTCAAATAGCATTTATAATGATTTACATACTATAAAATATATGTTTAATCATGAAATGAATCATGAATGGATTGGTGTTAAAATTAAAAACAAACACAAAGAATTAAATTATTGGTTTAGCGAAGGTTTTACAGAATATTACACATTTAAAAATGCTTTAAGAAGTGGAGATTTGACTTTAAATGAATGGGTAAAAGAATTTAACCTATTTATTATAAAAAAACATTGGAAAAATCCAGAGAAAAACAAACCCAATTATATTATAAAAGATAACTTTTGGAAGAGTAAGAACTTTGAAAAAATACCATACAGAAGAGGAGCTATTTTTGCGTTTTGGGTAGATAATCAAATTATTAAAAAAAGTAATTACACAAAATCTTTAGATGATGTAATGCGAGATGTTTTAAATATTTGCACAACCCAAAATCGAAAATTCACTGATGAGTTATTTTTAGAAATTGTTGAGAAATATCTTGATAAAGATATTAGCTACTTTTTCCAGAAATATATTATAAATGGAGAAGATATTTTATTTAAAAATAAAGAATTAATTGATGGTTTTAAAATTGAATATGTTGATAAAATTCCTCAAATAATAATTAATAATAAAACCTACAATAATTACATATTTTAATAAAACTACCCAAGTTGGGTAGTGGAGAGAGCCGTTTTCAAATTTATTTTTGTAATACAAACATTATAAAAATTTTATTTATGAAAACAAGAGTACTTTATGCTGTTATTTTTTTTGTATTTCTATCTGTAGATATAAATAGTCAAGATATTAGATTAGTAAGAGATTTTTTAGGAAATGATAATGGAGCAATAGGTTTAAATGGAGATGCTACAGGTGCAAGAGATGTTTTAGGTTTTAAAGCTGGTAATAAATTGTATACAACTTTTGGATCTGGGGGTAATGTTGTGAGATATTTAGAAATAGATGAATCTTTAAATATTGATGTTGTAACACAGGCTAATACTAATGCAATTAAACCGAGGCCAACAGGTGAAGTATTTTTATACAATTCATTAAATGATAAAACTATTATAACTGGTAATAATGTAGGAAGTGGAGCTATAAATTCTCGATTATTTTTGAATCTACCAGCTCTTGGAGATAATTTTCAGGCTAGAACAGAGTTAACAGTCAATATAGATGATTGGCAGAATTTATATTACGAAGAGACTGGTGATATCGTTTTCTTTTCATCAGCCCGAGATACAGGTTTTGGTAGAGAACTTTATTCTATAACTGTTATTAACAATGCAAACTCAATAATTACAAGACTTACTGATGTAAATAACAGTACAGGTAATTCAGACCCAGAAAATATAATTAGACCAAATAATAATCAAGATGTTGTACTTTTTTCTGCAACAGATGGCACAAATAGAGAGTTATATCAAACGAATTATAGTTTGAATACAACAGTAAAAGTGCTATATCAAGGTCAGCCCGTAAGAAATACTTCTGAATTTGTTAAAGTTGATGGAACATCATTATTCTATTTTTCTGGAGCAGACTCAAATGGTGATAGAGAATTATATGAATATGATACAACTGCAAATTCTGGAAGTGGAGCAATTACCAACAAATATAATTTAGGAAGTGTAAGTAATACAAACCCTTCTCCAACAAATATTACAGCTTTTACTTTTTCAGGAGGTGTAGGTAATTTTCTAGCTATGAGTGGAAGTCCAGATAATTCTGGTAGAAGTCAACTTATTACTTTTGATATTAGTTCTAAAACATCAAATAGTATTACTTTAAGAACTAATGGAAATGCTAATCCTCGAAATTTTACTTTTGTAAATAATAAATTATATTTTGTTTTTGAAATTGCTAACGGTAATACCCATATAGGAAATTCTATTTTAGGCTCTTCACAAGTTGCTGGTTCTGGAGATGGTACTAATAATATAAGTGATTTGACAGTTTATAATGATAATTTATATTATGTAGTTTCAAATACATTAAGAAAAATTGAAACAAGTAATGATGCCGTTACTACAATCTCTTATAATTCTTCATCAGATATAAGTGAAGTCGCAGGTATTTTAGGAGTTCAATCCTATAAAATTTTAATGACTGTAAAGTTAGCATCAACGGGTCATTTTGAAATGGGAGCATATGCAGATAATTTTACAACCACATTAACAAATGCTTCTTCAACACCTGTAGATTGGTCAGATAACACAAATTGGTCAGATGGTATACCAGATTTTTTAAGTACCGCAAATATTGATGGAAATGTTAACTTAACAGGTTTTGGTTCTTGTAGAGATCTAATAATGACATCATCTACTGCATCAAACTTAACAATTAAAGACACTGGTAAATTAACAATTTTTAATGATTTAAATACTTTAAATTCTGATAATGGAGATTTAAATATAGAGTCCAGTTTAAGTTCATCTGGCTCTTTAATTTATAATGGTAATTTTATTACAGGTGGTAAAAAAATAATTTATAAAAGAGACTATTCCTCTAATTGGCATTTAATTACAAGTCCTGTAGCTTTAGAAAATATAGAAAATATCATTCCAGATTTAGCAACAGGTACAGCCCCTAATATTGGTTTAGCCACTTACAGTAATACTTTTCCTGGGACAAACTCAACAACTGGTTGGCAGTATTATGAGTCATCTTCTACTGGAGGTTTTGAGTTGTCAAAAGGGTATTCTTTGAAAAGAGCATCAGCGGGTACAACTACTTTTATTGGTTTTCCTTTTAGTGCAAACGAAACGATACCAATTACAGAAGGTGGTAATAATAGCTGGAATTTAGTAGGTAACCCATTTACTTCTTCAATAGCAGTAAACAATGCAGCAAATAATACTAAAAATTTATTATCTAAAAATGCAGCAGAATTAGACCCAAGTTTTCAAGCATTATATTTTTGGGATGCTACAAAAAACAGTGGTGCAGGTGGTTATGAAATTATTAATAATGCTTCATCATCTACTTTTTTAGTTCCAGGTCAAGGTTTCTTTGTGCATGCAAAAACTGGTGGTGGTACTTTTGCTTTTGATGATGATATGCAGTTTCATACGTTTGTAGCAAAAACTTTTTTAAAACAGGCTAACAAATCTCAAAATACTACAAATACTCCAGAAATAAATATTTTAGTTAATAATGGACTAAATAAAAAATCTACACAAATTAAATATTTTGATACTGCAACAAGAGGTTTAGATGCTGGTTATGATGCAGGTTTGCTAAATATTAATAATAATAATGGGTCATCATCAAACTTAAATATTTACTCTCATTTATTAGATAATAATCAAGGGGTTGATTTCGGTTTACAATGTTTGCCAAAAGATTTTGAGAATCAAATTATTCCACTTGGTGTAGATGCTGTAGCAAATACAGAGTTAACATTTACATTAAACGTAAATAGTCTTCCAACTGGAATAATGGTCTATATAGAAGATAAAGTTACAAATACAATTACACGTTTAGACCAACCACAAAGTGAATATAAAGTTACACCAACAACAAATTTATCTGGAATTGGTAGGTTTTATATGCGCACTTCTGCGCAAGTTTTGAGTGTAGATGATATCTTACTTGAAAATACAGTAAGTATTTATGAAGCAAACAGAGTTATAAATATTTCAGGATTGCAAGCAAATTCAAAGTCTGTAGTTCAAGTTTATGATTTATTAGGGAAGATTGTTATGAAAAAAGAAATTCTAAATGAAATAAATACAAGTATAGAGTTGTCAAGCTCTATAAATAATGGAATTTATATTGTTAAGTTAAAGGCTAATGAAGGAACTATTTCTAAAAAAATATTAATTGAATAATAAAACACAAATGAAAAAAAAAGATATAGATATTTCAAGGAAAGAAGCACTTAAAAAGATTGGTAATTACGGAAAATATGCAGCTTTAACGGCTTTAGGAACTTATATAATTTTAAGTCCTCAAAAAGCCCAAGCGCAAAGCCCTGAAGCACCAGGTACAGGTTTTTAGATTATTTAAATTTAGTGGTTGAATTTTATTTTCTATTTAAAAATTGCTATGGTAGAAAATGTAATGTTAGTTAAAAAAGACACAAGTGAAAACTTGTGTTTTTTAATGAATTAGAATTTTACTAAATTGTTAATGTTGTATTAAAAAAAAAACTACCCAAGTTGGGTAGTGTAGCATAATCTTTTACTTTTTAAATTTATATATATGAATATAATTAGACTTTTAGTATTATTACTTTTCTTGATACCATTTTTTACAAATGCTCAACAAGTTAGATTTTTTAGGTGCAATTGCTAGTGGTGAAATGGCAAATACTACTGTTTTGAAAGAACCACTAGTATTTAATAATAAGTTATATTATACAATAAGTGTTGGTGTCAACTCTACATATTCTGAGACAAATAGAGGTTTAAATATTTCAAGTTTAGTGCCAAATTTAGTAACAGAGTTAAAATTATATGACATATTAGGGAAAATTGCTATGGAAAAAGAAGTTGTAAATAAAACAAACACAAATTTTACTATCTCCAATTCCTTAAAATCTGGAATTTATGTAGTAAGATTAAAGAGTAATAATTCAGTTTACACTAAAAAAATATTAATTAAATAAAAAAATATGAATCAAATTGAAAAAAAAGATACTATTTCTAGAAATGAAGCACTTAACAAAATTGGAAGTTATGCCAAATATGCAGCATTAACTGCTTTGGGAACTTATTTAATTTTAACCCCACAAAAAGCTCAAGCATCTAGCCCTGAAGACCCTGGGATTGGTTTTTAATCATATTAATAATTAAATTAATTATTATGAAAATTATATTTAAAAAAAAATGTCCGAAGTGCAAAAAAGATTTAAAAGTTCGTTGTACAAGGAGTTTGAGTGAAAGGTTATTTATTAAATCTAAGAAATATAAATGTTACAGTTGTAATTTGTTTTATTTAAAAATTTTTTCTTTAATTTTAGCTGTAAATTATTTATAAATCAGAGTACACGTTTTCGTACACGATTTAATTAAAATACGGCATAAAAGTGTAAAATTTGGGTGTTTTTTTCGAACTCATAACCCGAAGGTCACTGGTTCGAGTCCAGTTCCCGCTACAAAGCTTAATGCTATTAGAATCAACGGATTGTTTACGAACAATCCGTTTTTTTATGTCTTTAAGTTTCTTACTTTTACGTACCGTAAACGCTACCGTAAACGTTTTTACCATGAAAATGAATTATTCAGAACCAAAAATCTACACAGGAGGAGTAGATATTTCCACTTGGTCAAAACTCACTTTACAAGAGAAAAAGAAAGCAATGTCTAAAGATTGGTTTGTTTATTTTTCATTTCGAAATCCAGAAACTGGAAAATTGGTAAAGCAAAATTTTATAAAAGCTGGCGCAAACAAATTAAAAACCAAGAAGGATCGTTATGCTTTTTTAAAGACGATGCAACAATCTTTGTTAGAATTGTTGCAATATGGTTTTAATCCCTATGAAGATAACAGTGCTTTGGAAGAAGCTATTTTTTCAGATGCCACACAGAAGAGCAAAAACAAAGCAACAGAAAAACAACAAGAAAGCAACAGTAAGGCAATAGAACAGCAACAGCCAACTATTAAAGAGACAAATGCTACGTCTATTTTAAGTGCTTTTGAATTCACTTTAGATTTAAAAGCAAATATGATGAACAAAAATTCTTTTGTTCAGTATAAGAGCAGGATAGGTCTTTTTGAGAAATGGTTAAAAGAGAAAACTTATTTCGATAATCCCATCACCTTTATAACAAAGAAAATAATTATTGAGTATCTAAATGATGTTTTAAAAAGAACGAGTGCAAGAAATCGCAATAATTCTAGAACAGATATTGCATCTATGTTTCAGCTTTTGGAAGATAATGAAATCGTAAAAGAAAATTTCGTACGTAAAATTGCTGTTTTGAAAACAGTACCAAAAAGAAATAAAACATACACCCCAAAACAAGAGAAAGATATTTACGAATATATGAAAAGTGAAGATCCACATTTATTACTATTTGTAAAATTTATTTCCTATAGCATATTAAGACCTATTGAGATATGTAGGTTAAAAATTGCTGACATTGATGTTATAGACAAGAAAATATACGTTAAAGCAAAGAACAAACCTGTACAAATTAAAAGACTGCCAACTATTTTATTGGATAGCCTACCAGATTTATCATTAAAAGACCCAAAAGCCTTCCTTTTTGGTAGATTTGAAATAGGAGAAGATTGGGATGCAGAAGAAACTAATAAAAGAAACGAATTTTCTAAACGCTTTAAAAAAATTAAAGAACACTTCAAGTTAGGTACGGAATTTGGAATGTATAGCTTTAAACATACTTTTATTACGAAGATGTATAACAGTTATAGGAATCAAGGTAAATCTCAACATGAAGCAAGGAGTATGTTGATGCCAATTACAGGACATTCAACAATGGTTGCATTAGAGAAGTATTTAAGAGATATAGATGCCGAGTTACCAGATGATTATTCAGTATTATTAAGAAAATAATTAAAAACAAAAATGCATAGAAAAAGTAAGTTTTGGTCTTGTATTAAGAAGAATACAGATTTTTATGATTTGACAAGAGAGCAACAAATTGATGCCCTAATAAATGGCGGAGTTTATGTTTGTTACAATTCTGCATCATCATCATCATCATCATCAAAATTAATTGTAAAAGACAACGTTCTATACCTGCCAGATTTAAGCATAAAAAAGAAACCATCAGAAGATTTATTAGATGAGTTTTATGATTACGTTCTAGATATTAGCCAAAGTGATATTGATACTCACTTTTATCTTTTTTTTAAAAACTTTAACGATAGTGTTTTCGGAATGGAGTTTTTAGAGCAAAAAAAGGTAGCTCGTGAACTTTTTATAGAAATTTATGATAGCGTAGATGTAAAAGGAATAGATTTTTTAAAAAAGGAATTTTCCAAAAACGGAATAGAAAATTTAAAAGAGTATAATCGGTTTTTAAAATTAAAAAGTGTAAGAAAAGCAAAGTGTTCAGCGCTAGCTACTGATGATTCATTAATTTCATTTTTAGGTGGTAATGAAGCCTATTTTAAGTCTTCTGAATTCTTAGAGCATAATAATTTTTTATCTATGCTTGATTTTGAAAAACAATTAAAAGTTTTAATTAGTTTGAATGACCGTTATCAATTTACAGAAGATGTAGTGTTTAGTAAATTGGGTAAATTGAAGGATCGGTATAAAAAATATCAAAACACATTCTCAAGTTTTGATGTATTTAGATTTACAAATAATTTTATTGAAGAATTAAACGAAAACAAACCCTCTAATATTGATAGCTTACACCAAGCTTTATTAGAATTGAATTTGATACAAGCAAAGAAAGAATCTTTTATCAACTACCTAAATACTGAACATAACACTCCAACTACTAAATTAAGAAATTATGCTAGAGACGTAAATCGGTCTCACGATTTTAGAGTGCTCAAAATTAAGGAGCAACTCAAAGAATTGATTTCTTAAAGAGGATGAATTCCGCATTTGACATAAAATACTTCACACAGACATAAAAAGACATCCTTCGGACATCTATTTCTAACCCCTTTCTGTACCTATAATCTTTAACTTCGAATAGACCTTAGTTATCGATTAGAAATGAATTCAGAAATAGTTTATCAAGTAGCAAAAGCCCTTCCAAAAGAGGAGCAATTGTTGTTGTTTGAAAAACTAAAAAAAGATTTCATGTTCTCAAAAACAAACAATAAAATAAGCAGCAAGCAATTAAAAAAAGAAGATGCTATTGATTATTTATTGGCTCATGTTTTTAACAAATAGGGGTAAAATATTGTAATAAAGAACGATTAAACATTAATCTTACGTAAAATTAACGCATAATGGAACCAAGAATGTATGTGTGTGAATATTGTAAAAAGGAATATTTACCAAAAAGAAGAAGGGTACAAAAGTTTTGTAGTGATAGTTGTCGTGTTCGAAAACATCAATTAAAAAGCTCAAAAATCAGTAAAGAATTATCTCTAAAAGAAAATATCGTCCAGAAGGAAAAAACAAAAATAGAAGCAGTCAGCTTCGCTGGTGTAGGAAATGCAGCTTTAGGAAATTTGGCAGTAAAAACATTAAGTACTCTTTTTACTAAAGAAGAAAACAAACCAGCAACAAAGGGAGATATACTAAAATTAACAAAATTAATTAGGTATCAAGAAATTAGAAATTTATCCAAGGACTTGTTAGGTAAAAAACCTTTTTTTGATACTGTTCTTAAAATAGTTGTGTATAAATAAAAATCATTGTTTTAAACGACCACAAAAATCCAGCGAAGCTGAACAAATAAACCTTAAAATACTTTTTTTCAAATTACTGGCAACGGTTTCGTATAAGAATAGTTGCGGGTTTGCGTGCGAGGATTTTCCGAAGGAAAATCAGAGGTAGCAAACGCGTAACTACCTTTTATTTAGCACTAAATCGCAATTATTTTTATACGGTGTTATGCAAAGTGTTTTTTTATTTTTTTCTTATTCAGGAACCAAATTAAAAGAGCAATTGGTGTTGACCAAAAAAACGAATTCAAAATTGCACCATAACTAAAAGCTTCCATTCCATCTTGTTTTCCGATAGATATTGACATAGCAATCATCAGTCCCCAAATAATTAAAAAAATTAGTATTGATAAACCACTAATCATTCTATTTGCCCATAGTTTATATTTTCTTATAAATATTCCGCCAATTAAATATGCAATACCGATTAAGAGCATTATGAGGCACATTTCTAAATAGTGAGAAAAAAGAAAATAAATAGGGTCAGTTTCAGTCTCATTATTATTTAAGTCATTCTCAATTCCGATTACTGACCAAGCTACAGCTCCCATTCCATTACTGAAAATTATAAATCCAGAAAAGATTGCGACCAAAAGTCCGATTGTTTTAATTGATTTTGGTTTTTGTTCTTCCATTGAGTTTTTGTTCTGTTACATTTTGCATAACGAGTACCTATATGAAAAGTCGCGTTTTTAAAAGCGATAATTTAATAGGTATTCAATTTTTTGTTTAAAAATAAATAAATTTTTTTAATAATAACTCCCTTAGCTATTTTCTATACGGTGTTATGCTATGTTATTAATTTCCTAATTCAATTTTAAAGTCAGAAATACCAGCTGATCCAAGATTATTTTTTAAATTAGCTTTAACTTTCAAGCTTCCTCCTGAAAAATCGGAATTGAATTTAATTGTGGCTATGGATTTATTAAATCCATCTACAATTGTGTTTTCAATTTTCATTATTTCAATATTTCCTGATTCGATAGTCCATAATATTTCAGAATAATCAGAAGTAGATTTACTTGCGTAAGTTATTATTTCATTCGGTAGTACTGATGTTGCACCATCTAAACATATACCTGAAGAAATAGGGTTTGTGTTTAAATCACAATCAAATACACTTTTGGGGTTTGTTATAATTCCATTTTCAATATTTTCATCACTTTCACAAGAGATAATTGTTAACAATATTAAAACTGTAATTACTTTTAGTAAATTTTTCATTTTTTTGAATTTTATTTTATAGATTATTTTAATTGAAATCTGGAATATTTTCTTTAAATATAGCATAACGGTTTTGTGTATGGTTAGTTGCGTGTTTAAGCAACTAATTTAGTAAACAAAAACGAACGCGAGAAAATTCCGAAGGAATTTTCCAAATAAGCACTTGCCAAAGCAATTAATTATACACGGTGTTATATAGACACTTCACTTAATTACTCTTAATTTTTCTAAAACCCTTTATTTACAGTACTTTACAGGTTTTTACTAAAGTAAAGTAATGCAACAAAATGCGCTAAAATGCTTGTTTTGTTGTACCTATTGTTGTACCTTAGTACTCGGTTGCATCGCTTTGCACGCCTTTAAAACCAGTACTTTATGTCTTCAATAAAACTAATTTTAAGAAATAACAAAGTAGATAAAGCAGGGGAAGCACCTCTTTATTTAAGAGTTATCAAAGACCGCAAAACTAAATTCATTTCGTTAAGCCTGAAATTAAAGCCAAATGAATGGGATGAAGATAAGCAAAAAGTAAAGAAGAATCACAGTAATTCAACAAGACTAAATGCTTACATTTCTCAAAAGGTAGCCGATGCAAAAGGTGAGATTGCAGACCTTGAACGAAGAAACCAATCTACAACTGCAAGAAAGCTAAAAGAGGCCATTAAGGGTAAACCATTAACGAACTTTTTTGACTACTCTGATAATCTTTGCGAAAAGCGAAAAGACACTTTAGCCTATTCAACCTATAAGAATTACAAAACTTATTTAAAGAAATTTGAAAAGTTTGTAGGACATAGAGAATTGATGTTTGAGGATATTACAGTTACAACCTTAAAGGATTTCGCATCCTATTGCAGTTCTACATTAGGCAATAATAATACAACCATAAATTTCTCTTTAAAGATTATGAAGATAATGTTTAAGGAAGCACAAAAAGAAGATTTAATACCTTTGGATTTATTTCCCTTTAATAAGTTCACAGTAAAAAAAGAAAAGAGTACAAAACGCTATTTATCTGCTGAACAGTTTCAGGAATTTATGGATTTAGAAGTTTCAAATAAAGACAAAGCACAAATTATAAAAGATATGTTTATTTTTTCAGTCTTTGCAGGTGGTTTAAGGTTTGGGGATATGCTAGAGCTAAAATGGAAAAATTACGATAAGAAAAACAGCAAAATCACAAAGGTAATCAGAAAAACAAACAGACAGCACAGCGTTAGAATAGGTCAAAAAGCTGTTGAGATATTAGAGAAGTATCACCAAAAAGAACAGAGGCAAGAAGATATAATTTTTCCTTTTGCAAATATTGATAAAACCTATTTTACAGATAAAGAGCATAGAAATTTAATAACTGGTAGAGCCATAGCATTAAGCAATATGTATTTGAGAAAAATGGGTACACGTTTAGAACTACCTTTCAATTTATCGTTTCACATAAGCAGACATACATTTGCTACCAGGGCATTAAACAACGGTATGCGTATAGAACACGTTTCAAAATTGATGGACCATTCAGATATTGGTATTACGCAAGTGTATGCAAAGATTATTAGTAGTGAGTTAGATAATGCAGTAGATAAATATATCAATTAGTTTATGAAGGAAATTGTTTTTGATAGTTTTAAAAGCACACTTCAAGAAGTGAAGATTTTAAATAATATCGTTGTAAAAGAAAAAATTAGTAAGTCTGAATTAGAAGACAGTTTAAAGCAAGCGCAGAATTTATTATTTTCTAGTTACAGTAGCTTGAATATTTTTGCTGAATCAGTTAAAAGTTATATATCTGTAGGGTATAAGATTACACCTTTTGATAAAAAAGAGAAGAAACAAATATCAAAAATTGAAGCTAAAATAATTTATAACAAATTATTAGGCATCATAAACACGGAACTAGAAAAAGATATTATTGTACCAACAGAATCATTAATTCTTCAAAGTCAAGTTTCTTCATTAGGTTTAGCTTTTATTTCAGCTTCAATAGATGAAAATCTAAAAAATTTTAATGACGAATTAAATATTGGTAAATTAAAATCACAAGAATTATCAACAGCACTAAATAAATATTTTGCTGCTATAATAGGTTATATCCAAGATATTTTATTGTACGACATTTATTTAATCTTTGAAAAACCAGAGATTACCTATATCCAAGAACTCGTATTTACAACCGACTACAAAAAAGAGTATATAGATAAATGGCTGAATTGTACTGTAACTTTTAATGAATTAAGAAGAAATAAAAGAACAGATCACTGGGATGAAATTTATAAATTGGATTTAGATTTTGAACAAACAGAAAAAATTGAAAATCATCAAAAAAAGCTTTTTAATGAACGTATTGAATTTGAGATAAGCAGTGTTATAGATGATTTTGATGAATTAGAAGAAGACGTTAAAAAGGAAGCATTAAATAAAGAGATTAAATTAATACAGGACTTTTTTAATAGTAATACATCAAAGACTGTTGTAAAAAGGCTGAAAAATATTTTAAGCTTTTCAAAGCCAAAAGAGGTGGTTATTGAATATGATAATATTTTAAGAGATAGGTTATTGTTGAGTGATTTTAATGTTTATGAAGTTGGCAAATCAAATTACTCTTCCGTTTTTGTAGCATCTTTCTTTATGCAATATTTAGATAAGTTAAAAGAATATTTAGATACATTAGATGATGCAGTAAATACAAATACAATGATAAACAACCAATTTCAATACAACGTCTTCAAAGATTTATTATTAGTAGAAGAATTAGAAAAACGTATAGCGATTGAAGCAGTTGAATATAGAAAGAATTGCGATGACTATTGGGAAACTTATACTTTCGACCCAACCTATTTCGATACATTTATCTCTGGTGACTTATACAATGTATTTTTAAACGCTATATATGAAAGAATAAAGCCTTTAAATGACTTTGAAATTAACAAATACCTAACACTATCAGTAAATCAATTTAAGACGCACACGCCAACAAAAAGAGCTGAAGAATTTAAAAGAATTTACCACGATACATATTGGTATCCAAACTATATGGAGTACAATCCGAATCAATACGAGAACAAATATCCTGTTCACGTTTGGAAGCATTATAAAAATCATTTTCAGTTATTTAAAGAAGCGACAGAAAACATATTACAAGACTTTAAAAAAGGCTTAATTGGTAATGCTAGAAAGCAAGAGTTAATTGAAAGGCCAAAGAGAAAGGTAAAATCGAAGCATCGTTCATTTACTTACAAAAAGTGGCAATTTGAATCCACAAATCTAACTTCATTAAAAGACTCTTTAATTAGAAAAAAATTAATTGCATCAGACACAGATCTAAAGGATTTTAGAAAAGCATTTAGCGGAGAAGAAATTGAAAAGCCTATTGTCTGGACTGGTAATATTAGCGAACTTTCATATTTCATTAAGCAATTGCATAATGTATTAAAACTTGTTGTAGATTTAAAGCAACAGCAATGGGCAGTAACTATAAACTGTTTTATTCAAGAAAACGGAGAGCAATATAACCGCACCAAATTAAGAACTCAAAAAGTTCCTGCTACATCAAAAAACATTGATATGGCATTAAAAACACTGTAATAACACTCTACACTTCTAGTGCAGTATTAAAAAACTTTCTTCAAAAAATACAGTTAATCTCTTTTAGTTTGTCTGTTTTTTTATAGCACTCTACACTCTACACCTTACTCTAAACCCTTGTTTTTAAAGTGTTTTGAACCTCTGTTTCTGACAATCTTTGTTTTCATAATCATAAAAATTTTATCAAATGGAAGCAATTATTTTAAGCGCACAACAGTACAAAGAATTAGTAAATCGTTTAGATGTTCTAAACAAGAAACTAGAAGAAAAACAGAAGTCACCTAACGACACGTTTTTAGACAATCAAGAATTTTTACAGCTAATGAATATTAGCAAAAGAACAGCACAATCCTGGAGAGATGAAGGTAAAGTTTCATTTTCACAAATAGGCTCAAAAATCTATTATAGAATGAGCGATGTACAGAAGCTTTTAGACAAAAACTACAAAGCAGCATTTTCTAACAAACGTAAATATTAATTCTAAAATGTAAAAAGTTATGAAAAAAGCTGTATCACTAAAACCAGAATTTGAAAGTTTAGAAGAGCCTAATACTATTATTCAACACGTTAAGGAATTAACCAAAAGAGAAGAAGTTAAACACGCTAGTATATTGTCGAAATTATTAAAAGAATTTAAACCTATTGATTTTGAAAAAATAGCAAATCCAAGTGTTCACGATAATTTTAAACTTTCAAACAAACACTATTCAATTATTTCAATTGATACTGTATTAAAAATTGCTAAAAACAATAATTGGGGTTTATGTAAAAATCATAGTTTCATTTATTTATACAACGGTTCTTATTGGAATGAAATCGACAAAGAAGCATTTCAAAAGTTTTTAGGCAATGCATCAGAAATTATGGGAGTACCAAAATTTTCAGCAAAGTATTATAAATTCAAAAAAGAATTATACGAACAATTTTTGGCAACCGCTTACTTGGAAGCTAAACCAACATCAGCAGATAATGTTTTAATAAACTTAAAAAACGGAACATTTGAAATTAATACAAAAGGCACACAATTAAGGCCTTATAATTCAAATGATTTTATCACATATCAATTACCATTTGAATACAATCCAGAGGCGCAAGCACCTCTATTTAAAGCCTATTTAAACGAAGTGTTACCAGATATAGAGCGTCAAAATGTATTGGCAGAATATATAGGTTTTGTATTTATCAAACACAATAGTAATCGGTTAAAAGAAGAAAAAGCATTAATACTTTACGGTACAGGTGCTAATGGTAAATCTGTATTTTTTGAAGTGATAAGTGCCTTATTGGGTGATGAAAATATAAGTAACTATTCTTTGCAAAGTCTTACCAATGAAAACGGATATTTTAGAGCAAAGTTAGCGAACAAGTTAGTGAATTACGCATCCGAAATTAATGGAAAATTAGAGAGTTCAATATTCAAACAATTAGTTTCTGGTGAACCTGTAGAAGCGCGCTTACCTTATGGCGAACCATTTACATTGAAGCAATACGCAAAATTGATATTCAATTGTAACGAATTACCAAAAGAGGTAGAACAAACAAACGCATACTTCAGACGATTTTTAATTATTCCTTTTGATGTTACTATTCCGACTGAAAAACAAGATAAAAACCTACACAATAAAATCATAGAAAAAGAATTATCAGGTGTTTTTAATTGGGTTTTAGAGGGGTTAAATAGACTGTTAGCACAAAAAGGATTTTCTAATTGTAGAGCAGCAGAAGAAGCAGTTGCAGACTATAAAAAACAATCCGATAGCGTTAAAATGTTTATTGATGAAAACGATTATACTATTTCGCCAAACCAATACACGCTCATAAAGGAAATATATCCACGTTACAGACAATATTGTACGGAAGATGGTTTCAGACCTGTAAGTAAAGTTAATTTCTCTAAAAGACTAAAAAACTTAAAGATTATAGTGGATCGTGTTGCAGGTAACAAATTAGCAGCATTTATAACAAATGAAATTCCCTATTAAAAAAAGATGTTTATAAGTAGTACTAAAAGTAACTAAAATAACAAGTAGAGTTACTAAAGTTATTAAAGTTACCCTTCAAGAAAAACTTTTTATGCACCAATACAAATACATATTCGAAAAAGGTAGTAAAAAACACCAATGTCCTGCGTGTCATAAAAAACGCTTTGTAAGGTATATTGATGTTCAGACACAAGAATATCTTCCAGAAATTTATGGTAAATGCGACCGAGAAATGAATTGCAGTTATCATCTAAATCCCTATAAAAATGGATATGCAAAAGATAATACGATTAAGAATGATTTTGTCTATCAAACTATTAAACCAACAGTAAAACCAAAACGAGTATGTATTCCAAAGGATGTATTTTACAAAACAAGAAAAGAATATGAAATAAATACCTTTATACAAAATTTACTAAATAATATAGCATTCCCATTCGAGTCAGAAGATATAGAGAAAATCATAGCACAATATCATTTAGGCACAATAACAAAGGGTTATCGTAAAGACGCAACAACATTTCCATTTATTGATATAGATAATAATGTAAGGGCAATCCAAGTAAAGAAATTTGACAAACACAATCATACAATAGGAACAGATTTTTTACACTCAATAATAGAAAAACATTACAAACGTAATAAACAACAAATACCTAATTGGCTAAAGGCTTACAGTAAAAACGAAACTAAAGTTTCTTGTTTATTCGGAGAGCATCTATTAAGCAAACATCCTTTAAATCCTGTTGCATTAGTTGAAGCACCAAAAACAGCAATGTATGGCACGTTATATTTCGGTTTTCCTAACAATCCTAAAAATTTATTATGGTTAGCAGTGTATAATTTGAGTAGTTTAAATATTAATAAATGTAAATCATTAAAAGGTAGAAACGTGTATTTATTTCCAGATCTATCAAAAGAGGGTAAAGCATTTAATTTATGGTCTAATAAGGTACAGAAAATTCAAGAACAATTAGAAAATTCATTTTTTAAAGTTTCAGATTTATTGGAAGAACTTGCACCAAACCAAGATAAAGAACAAGGTAAAGATATTGCAGACTATCTCATAAAATTGAATTGGCAAGACTTTAGAGAAAAAGAAACAAAAAACATAACTAAAGTAATACCTAATAAACCCAATAGCATAAGTAGCAAACATTCTAATAATGCATCTACGCAAACACCTTCAAATAGCAATAAATATCTTTTGGATGAAACGTTTGTTTTTCAAGAAAAACAGACCGTTAATTGGAATAAACAAATAGAGGAATTAGAATTATTTTTTAAGAACATTCAATTACCTAAAAAAGAAATAAAACTAAATCAATGTACTAAAATTTCAAATCCCAATAAATTTACAACAAGTCATTTAGCAACTATTAAAGCGAATAATGGTAATCTTATATACTTTCCATATTTAGTGAGATTGCAAGAATTAAAAGTTATTTTAAAAGTATAGGTTTTATCTGTTAAAAGATTTATATTTTTATAGCCTTTATAAAAATATCACTAATTCTTAAAGTTACTTAAAACTATATTAACAATCCAATAAATGGCAAAAAAGAAGGAAACCAAGCAAGAACCAATTGAGAAACAGCTTTGGAAAGCAGCAGATAAACTGCGTAAAAATATTGATGCAGCAGAATATAAACATATTGTATTAGGCTTAATCTTTCTAAAATATATATCTGATTCTTTTGAAGAACTCTATGCTAAACTGCAAGCAGGTGAAGGCGAATATGCAGGTGCTGACCCAGAAGATAGAGACGAATACAGAGCAGAAAATGTATTCTTTGTGCCTCCTTCTGCAAGATGGTCTTACTTGCAAGGTAGAGCCAAACTTCCTGAAATAGGTAAAGACATTGATAATGCAATGGATGCTATTGAAAGAGACAATGCTTCATTAAAAGGAGTACTACCCAAAGCATTTGCCAAAGAGAATTTAGACCCTACCAGTTTAGGGCAACTCATTGATTTGATTAGTAACATTGCTTTAGGTGATGAAGTAAGCAGAAGTCAAGATGTATTAGGTAAAGTATATGAATATTTCTTAGGTGAATTTGCATTGGCTGAAGGTAAAAAGGGCGGACAATTCTACACACCAGAGAGCATAGTAAAATTATTGGTAGAAATGCTACAACCTTATAAAGGTAGAGTGTTTGACCCTTGTTGTGGTTCAGGTGGTATGTTCGTACAGTCTGAAAAATTCACCTTATCTCATCAAGGTAAAATCAATGATATTTCAATTTACGGGCAAGAAAGCAATCAAACTACTTGGCGTTTAGCTAAAATGAATTTAGCCATTAGAGGTATCGACAGTTCACAAGTAAAATGGAATAATGAAGGCTCATTTTTAAACAATGCACATAAAGATTTAAAAGCAGATTACATTATTGCAAATCCACCTTTTAACGATAGCGATTGGGGTGGTAACTTAATGAGAAATGATGCAAGATGGAAGTATGGGACACCTCCCGATAAGAACGCTAATTTTGGATGGGTACAACATTTTTTATATCATATGACACCAAATGGGAAAGCAGGTTTTGTTTTAGCAAATGGGTCATTAACATCAAACACAGGTTCAGAGGGTGAAATACGTCAGAAGTTAATTAATAATGATTTAGTGGAATGTATAATAAGTCTACCTGATAAGCTATTTTACTCAACTCATATTCCTGCATCACTTTGGTTCCTGAACAAGAATAAACAACAGAGAAAGGGCGAAATATTACTTATTGATGCTCGTAAATTAGGTAGTCTAAGAAATAAAAATTTAAGAGCCTTAAGTCCTGATGAAAACCAAACTTTAATTAACACCTTTCAAAATTGGAAAAACAATGACGAGAATTATAGCGATATAGAGGGCTTCTGTATTTCAATTAGTGAAGAAGAAATAAAAGAGAAAGATTATGAGCTTAATCCAGGTTATTATGTAGGTGTAGAAGAAAATACCTTGGATGAAGCATTAATAGATAATAAGATAATAGATTTAAAGGAAAATATTGATAAATGGATAGAAGAGGAAAAAGAAATTAACAATGAAATAAGTGATATTGTCGAAAATATAACTTTAGAAAAAGTAGAAAAATCAGAATATAAATTAGGAGATTTTTTTACTTTAAAAGGTGGGGCATCCTTTAAAAGTAAAGATTTTAAGTCCAAGGGATACCCTGTAATTAAAATAAAGAATGTTAAAGCAAGGAGGTTACTTTTGGACAACATTGATTTTATCTCTAAAGAAACATCTGATCAATTCCAGAATTACAAAATAAAGAATAATGACCTTTTAATAACAATGACTGGTAATCGTTTCGAAGGAGGTAAAGATAGTTGGGTTGGTAAGGTAGCAATGTTTAAAGAAAATAAAGACTATTACTTAAATCAAAGGGTGGGTATTCTAAAATTAAAAGAGGAAGTAGATATCGACTTAAATTATGTTTACTATCTAATAAGTAATGATTACTATCAAGAATTGTTTGTGAAAATTGCAAGAGGTTCTGGTGGTCAATCTAATTTATCACCAACTCAAATTTTGAGTACGAAGATAATGTTACCCTCTTATGATGACCAAGTTAAATTTTCAGCTATAATCAAGGCTATTGATAGAAAGAAGTACATCAATAAAGTCATTAACTCATATTTGACAGAATCAAATAAAGCAATTTTTCAAAAAAGTCGTGTGTAATTGCACTAACGAAATCATAAAAACTAAAAATCATTAACCCTTTAAGTAAATAATTTTGTAACTTTGCAATGGAATTATCGTATAAAAATAACAAGCTGAAGAAGAAGCTCGATACTGATAAAGGTATAGCAAAGAGTTACGGCACATTAGCAAAAAAGGTAAAGTTGCGTATCACTCAGCTTAAAAATGCAGATAATTTAGAGGTTATCTCAAAATTACCTGTATTACGATTGCACCAACACATAGGCAAAGGGAAAGGCACTTGGTCAATAGACATTCAAGAAAATTGGAGAATACTATTCATAATAAACCAAGACCCTATTCAAACCTTAGAAGATGGTGGAGTAGATTTAAAAGCGATAACCATTATAAGTATTGAGTCTGTAGAAGACCCTCACTAACTTAAAAAGGAAACAAAATGACTGATTTACAAATAAAAAAATCCTTACTCTCTTGCCCAGGCGATAGTATTCAAGAGCATATAGACCATATAGGTATGTCGCAAGCAGAATTAGCAGAGCGTTTAGGGAGGTCTGTTCCTAAACTTAATGAGTTAATCAAAGGAAAAGCACCAATAACCAAAGAAACAGCCACCAAATTAGAATATGTATTGGGTGTTCCTGCAAGTTTTTGGATAAACTTAGAACGTACCTATCAAGATGAATTATTGGAAATAGAGCAAATGGAATATTTAGAGCAATGCCAAGAATGGGTGTCCTCTTTCCCATTAGCTAAAATGAAATCTTTTGGTTTGCTTCCAGATACTCGCAAGAAACCTGAATTAGCAGACGGCTTACTAAAGTTTTTTAGAGTTGCTTCTCCTGCACAATGGTCAAATATTTATAATGGTAGTTCATTAGCCTTTAAAATTGAATTAAAACACACCACAGAACCACAAGCTATTTCAGTTTGGTTGCGTTTAGGAGAATTACAAGCAGAGAAAATAAAAGTAGCTACATTTGATAAAAAAGGTTTAAGAAACTGTTTAGATAAAATTCAAGATATTGCCTATAAGCATTCAGATACTTGGTTAGAAGAGTTACAAACACTTTGTGCATCTTGTGGCGTAGCTTTAGTTTATACGCCTTGTATCTCTAAAGCTCCTATCTATGGGGCTACCAGATGGATTAAAAATAATAGTGTACCACTAATTCAAATTACGGATAGACAAAAAGATTACAATGCATTTTGGTTCACGTTCTTTCACGAATTAGGGCATATTTTATACCACGGTAAAAAAGACATTTTTATAGATGGTTTAGAAAGTATTAAGCCTGATAAAGAAAAAGAAGATGAGGCAGATGCATTTGCAGCACGTATGTTATTATCAGAAAAAGAAAGAAACGAGTTGTTTCAATATCCCAATTTTGATAGAGAATTGGTCTTGCAACTAAGTGAAAAGTTTAAAAAACACCCTGGTATTATTGTAGCCCAAGTACAAAGACAATACACCCATTTGTATAAAAATGTACGTTTGAATAGCTTAAAAACTAAGGTAGAATTTACTGACTTAACTATTTAAGCTATGGCAAAAATTACTGAAAACGACATAGAATTATATGCAATAGAAGAATTAGAAAACCTTGGGTATTCCTATATCTATGGTCCAGATATTGCACCTGATACAGATGCACAAGAAAGAACCTCTTTTGACCAAGTAATTCTTACCGAAAGACTTCAGAAAGCAATAGACCGTATAAATCCAAGTATTCCAAGTAATGCTAAAGAAGATGCTCTAAAACAAGTATTGCGTATAGGTACACCTGATTTATTAACAGATAACGAAACGTTTCATAAAATGCTCACAGAGGGCATAAATGTTACCTATCAAAAAGACGGTAGCCAAAGAGGAGATATTGTAAAATTAGTCGATTTTGATACTGTAAATAACAATGAGTTTAATGTTGTCAATCAGTTTACGGTAATTGAAAATAACAACAATAAAAGACCAGACGTCATTCTATTTATTAATGGTTTACCATTAGTCGTAGTTGAGCTAAAAAATGCAGTAGATGAAAATGCGACCATAAGGTCAGCTTATAAGCAAATACAAACCTATAAAGCTACTATTCCATCATTATTTACTTACAATAGCATATTGGTAATATCAGACGGTACAGAAGCAAAAGCAGGTTCATTATCGGCAGGATTTACCCGTTTTATGTCTTGGAAAACAGCAGACGGAGAAAGTGAAGCATCACACCTTATTCCTGAAATGGAAACCCTTATCAATGGAATGCTAAATAAAGAAACAGTATTAGACCTTATTCGTCATTTTATTGTATTTGAGAAATCTAAAAAAGAGGATTTAAAAACAGGAATTACTACCATAGAAACAGTAAAAAAAATAGCAGCCTATCATCAATATTATGCAGTAAATAAAGCAGTTATAAGCACACAATTGGCAAGTGTTGAAGATGGTGACAGAAAAGGTGGTGTAGTATGGCATACACAAGGCTCTGGAAAGTCTTTGTCTATGGTTTTCTATTCAGGTAAAATAGTATTGAATCTAAATAACCCTACCATATTAGTCATAACAGATAGAAATGATTTAGACGACCAATTATTTGACACCTTTGCTTCTTCTACTCAATTATTAAGACAAACACCGGTACAAGCTGAAAATCGCCAACACTTAAAAGAGTTGCTAAAAGTTGCATCAGGTGGAGTTGTTTTTGCCACCATTCAAAAATTCCAACCAGAAGAAGGTAACATATTTGAAACCTTATCAGAACGTAAAAATATTATAGTTGTAGCAGATGAAGCTCACAGAACACAATATGGTTTTAAAGCAAAAACCATAGATGAAAAAGATGCAGAGGGAAATGTAGTGGGTAATAAAGTAGTGTATGGATTTGCAAAGTATATGCGAGATGCTTTACCAAATGCCACTTATTTAGGTTTTACAGGAACACCTATTGAAAATACAGACGTAAACACATCAGCTGTTTTTGGAAATTATGTAGATATATATGATATAGCCCAAGCAGTTGAAGATGGTGCAACAGTCAGAATCTTTTATGAAAGTAGATTAGCCAAAATTGCCTTAACAGATGAAGGTAAAAAATTGGTTGAAGATTTAGATGAGGAATTGGGCGAAATAGAATTAACCGAAACCCAAAAAGCTAAAGCAAAATGGACAAAATTAGAAGCCTTAGTCGGTAGCGAAAAAAGAGTAAAAAGTATTGCTAAAGATGTAGTAACACACTTTGAAGCACGCCAAGAAGTTTTTGAAGGTAAGGCAATGGTAATTTCTATGTCGAGAAGAATAGCCGCAGAACTATACAAAGCTATTACCACGTTAAGACCAGATTGGCATAATGACGATTTAGATAAAGGTGCTGTAAAAGTAATAATGACTGCATCATCTTCTGATGGTCCAGAAATGGCGAAACATCATACTACAAAGCAACAGCGTAGAGCTTTAGCAGACCGTATGAAAGACCCAAAAGACGAATTAAAATTAGTAATAGTTCGTGATATGTGGTTAACTGGTTTTGATGCTCCTTCTATGCATACCCTTTACATTGACAAGCCAATGAAAGGCCATAATTTAATGCAAGCTATTGCAAGAGTAAATAGGGTTTATAAAGATAAACCAGGTGGTTTAGTTGTTGATTATTTGGGTATAGCATCAGACCTTAAAAAGGCATTAGCCTTTTATTCAGATAGTGGTGGTAAAGGCGACCCAACAATTGCACAAGAACAAGCAGTACAACTAATGTTAGAGAAATTAGAAGTTGTATCGCAAATGTTTTTAGAGAAACCAGAGCAAGGGTATTCCAACGATTTTACTTCATTGGTAGAAGATCCATCAGTTCCTTATTTAGGCAAAGATAAAGGCTTATTGTATGAGGAATATTTTACAGCAGATACCAAAACCAAACTTAAAATCATCTTAGCAGCGGAAGAGCATATATTGAGTATTGAAGATGGGAAGAAACGTTTTATCAATGAAGTTACAGCATTGTCTAAAGCGTTTGCAATTGCTATACCTCACGAGCAAGCATTGGATGCTAAAGATGAAATAGGCTTTTTTCAAGCGGTAAAATCAAGACTTCAAAAATTTGATACAACAGGCTCAGGTAAATCAGATGATGAAATAGAATCAGCTATCAGACAAGTAATTGATAAAGCATTAGTTTCAGATGGTGTAATAGATGTATTTGATGCAGCAGGTATCAAGAAACCTGATATTTCAATCCTATCGGATGATTTCCTTATGGAAATCAAAGATATGGAGCATAAAAACTTAGCATTAGAAACATTAAAAAAATTGCTTAATGACGAAATAAAATCAAGAGCAAAAACAAATCTAATACAGAGTAAATCCTTAATGGAAATGCTCGAAAATTCTATTAAAAAATATCAGAACAAAATTATTACAGCAGCAGAGGTTATAGAAGAATTGATTGAGTTAGCTAATAGTATTAAAAATAAAGATAAAGCCGATAAAGACACAGGCTTAACCAATGAAGAATTAGCCTTCTATTACGCAATAGCAGAAAATGAAAGTGCAAAAGAAGTGTTAGGTAATGAGGTTTTAAGAGAATTAGCAGTCTATTTATCAGAAGTTGTAAAAAACAATGCAACAATAGATTGGACGATTAAGGAAAGCGTAAGAGCTAAACTGAAAGTAATGGTAAAAAGAGCATTAAGAAAATTTGGCTATCCACCAGACCTTCAAAAATTAGCAACAGATACCGTATTAAAACAAGCTGAATTATTAGCAAATCATTGGACTAAATAGTCCCCACAACACAAAACCCAGTTTTTTCGTACCTCAAAATCCTCTGTTTTTTGTGTTGTTCCGCGCGCCAACGCATAGTTGGTTTTATGTCATAATACTTGTACCCACAGCTATAATGGCACATTGCTTATTTTATTTAAACGTATCTATTTTATTAAATTGGTACAATAAAAAAGCAAAGAGCCATTGCCAACGCTCAAACAACTATTCCGCCACAAAACCAACCCAAAGCTAAGTTACATAATAGAAGTTATAGTAGCAAAAACCTTTTCAAAGGTTGCCTACGGCGTGTTCTTATGTTTTGGTAGCTATAACTGCTATTATGTAAAATATCCACACACCACCCGCACAATTCGGTACTAAAATTAAACTGTGGATATTCACGAGTACATTAATTTAAAATAAAAGTGATACGAGCTAAATATCCGCTCATCCAACGCTCACATCCGAACTTTTAACCACATTTTAAATAAGCATTAAACAGTCGAACATTTACAGAATTTCGTTAATTAATAATAATATTCGTTATCTCATTCAACTGCACAAAACCATCGTTAAGCCAGTGCAGAGCGTAGCCGAAGTATCCAAGTATTCCTTACCTCAAGTCTTTGTTTGTTTCATTTCGTTAACAAATATTAAAGTCCACTTTTCCCCACCACCCAAGTCAGCGGTTATAAAAAAAATAGGTTTAGAATATGTAGTACTACGCCATAGCACATTACTTTTTATCGTGCCTCAAAAAAGCAATAAGCTATTGCCTAAAAGTCCTGTATAAGTAGCTTGTTTAAATGCTGTTTTATCAAACAACTATTTAAAACGCTACCCATACAAACGCTTCACCCAACGCTCAAAGACGAACTGAAACCTATTTTTTTAAGTCTTAATTCCCCAGAAAAGTGTTTTATTTTCGTTCTAAAATTTAATATTATGATAACAAAAACAATCCAAATTACAGAAGTATCAGTTGATGAATTAGCAGATAAAGTAGCCGATAAACTATTGCTTAAAATAAAAAGCTATTTAGATGATTTAAGCAATAAAGAAAACGATGTCTATTTAACAAGACAAGAGACAGCAGATTTTTTGAAGATTAATGCAACGACACTTTGGCATTGGACAAATAAAGGTAAAGTCAATAGTTATGGTTTAGGGAATAGAAGATATTACAACAAGCAAGAAATTATAGACACATTAAAAAAGAATCAATTGAAATTAAAATAAAAAAAGGTAGCAAATATATGTGGCTACCTCTGCCAGCCGCACAAGGCAGTAAAGGTCAAGCCCTACGGGTTTTGAATAAAACTTTTTTCACAATAATTCTTCTTTTTCATTAAACATTTTAACTCAAAAAACTTTTATCCAAAAACCTTGACAGCCTCACCCACGCCACAATAACTATGGCTATCTTTTTTTCTTTTCAAAAAAAATAATGGTGCGAAGCGTAGCGAAGCAATTTTAAATTGGATAGCTATGTCAACTTTTGAACTAAAAACACACAAATCTGGTCGCACTTACTCGAACCCTCATTTTTTCATCTTAAACAAAGGTCTAAACAGCGGAAAACCCTTAACAAATCCCTGTCCTAATTGTTTTGTAGTAACAACTGCAACCGAAGAAGCAAAAAACACATTATTTCACTTATCGATGATGTTGCAAATAGGTGGTTTTTACGCCTACTATTTAAAAGGTAGTGTTATTCCGTTTATCTCAATAGATGATTGCAGAAACACGCTTAAAAAAGGTTTAAAATCAAATGGTAATATCGCTAATCAGATGCAAAAACATATTAATGCGGTTTCTGTTATCTGTAAAAAGGAAAAAGAGCTTCAAAATGTCATTGAAAAAATGGCAGTTTTAAAGGTTGCGTATATTCGTAATTGTTTCAAAGTAATGCAAACTAAAGAAGCTTAGCGCAAAGGCATCTAAAGAGCCTGAAACCGTAACAATATGGCACAATATTAGTTATATTAGTAACGAAAATAAGGTTTAAAAGCAATGTTAAGTCCGTACCAAATCCGAAGGTGTATTAATTTAAAATTGTTTATAAAATGGGTAAAATAGCTCAAGGAATTTTAGGAGGCTTATCTGGTAAGGTAGGTAACATTGTTGGTGGTAGTTGGAAAGGTATTGACTACATTAGAATTAAGCCATCGAGCGTGGCGAATCCTCGAACAGAGGGACAAGTAAATCAGCGTAATAAATTTATCATTACATTGGAGTATTTGCAAGCGACTAAAGATTTTATCAAAATCGGTTATAAGTCATTTGCGACCAAGAAAACGGAATTTAATGCAGCGATGTCCTATGTATTAAATAATGCAGTAGGAGGTATCGCACCTAACTTTACGATTGATTATTCTTTAGCTTTATTAAGTAGAGGTCCTTTGTCTGGAGTTTTGAATCCTACAACCGATTTAACAACCGCAGGACAAGTAAGTTTTGATTGGGATGATAACTCGGCAGAGGGTAACGCAAATGTAACAGACAAAGCGATGGTATTGGTTTACAATCCAAGCAAGAAAGAATCAATTTCTATTTTGGATGGTGCTGATAGAACTGTAGGTTCGCAAGTGGTTACAATACCAAATACCTATGCAGGAGATACAGTAGAGCTATTTATGGCGTTTGTTTCTGCTGATGGTACACAAGTATCAAATAGTGTGTATTTAGGCTCTGGTACGGCAGCTTAATAACTTTAAGTTTAAATACATATTAAAAACCGTTTCTATTAATTTAGAAGCGGTTTTTTTATGCTTATAGATCATTTAATTACAAGGTTAAAAATGTTATACCTATGTTGTACCTATTTCAATAATATTTATTTAAAGTCAATAAATACAATACTTTTAAGATGTTATTAATATAACACGGTGTTAGCAAATGTTTTTAGTATTTCAATTTTTTATAATCTATTTATTCCATACTTTTATTTCAGATAAGTATATATCATATGACGTTAAGAATCTTGATGAATTATGTATTTTCTTTAATTTAGAAAAACCTTCGAAAGATGCTTTATCTAATTGAGTTGAATAATGTGGGTCTTCAAATTTTGGAGGAGATAATTTTCCTGAAACATTTCTGTTACTCAAAAAACCATTATCCCAATCTATTTTACCACTAAGTAATTCACTCTCGAAATTATAAAAGGTAAAAGTTTTTTTATTTATTTTTTCTAAATCTTTAAGTCTTAAACCAATTCTTAAATCATCTTTTGTTAACCATCTAACATTTTTTTCTGATATTTTAATAAAATCAAGAATTTTCAATTCTTTCTCATTTTTCCAGAAAAATAATATCTCATTTTTTGTGTTAGGAAAAAGTACAGTGTAATAATTTTCACTTTCTGAGTCTATATTTCCAGTTGTTTCAGTTTTAATATTTTCTATACCAAATGTTTTTTCAAGTTCTTTTTGAGACTTAAAAATGAGTAAATTGTCTAAAACATTATTGAAATCTGATTTCGGTATAATACTTTGAGATTTTTTTTCAAGTTTTCCATTGGAGATAGTTTTCTCTTTTTTCAAATTACTACATTTTACAAATGTAATTATTCCCAATACTATTAATAATCTGATTGTTATTCTTTTCATTATAATTATTATTGATTTTTGTTAATATTTGCTAACGTTGTTGTGTATGGAAAGTTGCGATTTTGTCTGCGAGGAATTTCCGAAGGAAATTCAGAAGTTGGCAAAATTGCAACTGTCTTTGGTGAAGCACTAAAATAGCAATTTTTTATACACGGTGTTGGCAAATCGTTTTTTTCATTAAGCGACTAAATTTAATCCGCAACTTTTGCATTCAATTTCATTTGTTAAAATTCCATTTTTACAAGCAGGACATTTGTCAGTCACGATTATTATTTCTTTATTATATTTATTTTGTAATTCAATTAATAATTCAGAGTCTTTTTCCTCAATAAAATTCAATTCTCGTTTTCCGAAAAGTCGCAAAGAAGATTCTAAATTCAGCCAGAAAATTTTATAAATATTCTCACTTTCAGAAAATCCTATTATTTTATATTCAGATTTTGCATAAATAACATTTTCGATTGTGAAACCTTTTGTGTGATTGAAAATATTCCTTTGCTTTTCATTTTTATTCAGATTTTTGTATTCAATAAATGAACATTTCTTTTCATTCAGAAATTTGATAATTTCAGGCAAACTTAATTTCGGTTTTAAAAATAAGGGATTAAGAAAATATTTTATAGTCAAAATCCAAATTGATAAAACAATTAAAATTACAATTATTAAAAATATAGAATTTTCCATTCAGTTCTTAAATGTTTGCCAACGTGTTTGTATATGGTTTGTTGCGTGTTTCAAGCACCTAATTTAGTAAATAATTACCGACCAAGAAAGTCCGCGAGGACTTTCGCAAGTAAGCAAGAAGCCAGCAATAAATTATATACGGTGTTCTACGCAGTTATTTATTCTGTCAAGTTCAATTGTCAAGGGAAAAAATCACTATCTTCATAATTCAATATTTTTTTGCGTAAATCTTTCTCATTTCGAAGTATTCTACTCGCTGAAAAAACCAAGTTATCAAATGATTTTTTGACTTTATCTTCATTTTCATTTAGGTCCGACCTTTTAAATAAACGAATTTTTTTACATTTCTCATTATTAAATACTTCTTCTAATAAAGTTTTGTCAGTTGTACCTAAAGAATGCCCTAAAACAAGAACTTCATAATCATCTATACTATTATTATCTAAAATATCACTATAAATTCTATTATAATTATTATTTTTTAAATACGCAAAAGTTTTAAAATTTTCCAAAAACTCATTTGCTTCTAAATCCTTTATTTCTTGATATTCCTTATGTTTATCGTTACCATATCCAAAAACGATATTGTCTTGTGTCAAATTACCGTGGATATAATTAATATTTACGCTTTTGAGATTAGTTATTCCATTACTGAATTCCGAGAAGTAATTTCCAATGGTTTTGGTATAATTAAAGTTTATAATGAATATATTAAAATCTAAATTATCATATACTTTTATATTATTAAAGAATTCATTTATTTTCGGATTATGCTTTAGTAAAATAGTATTTAAATATTCTTTTAGGTAATTTTTGATTTCTATTAATTCTTTATTGAGTCTTTTTACTTGGTTTATGTATTTAGAATCGGATTTATATAGAATTTTTAATCTAATTAGTTCTTGGAAATAAGCATTTTCTATATCAAACCAGTTTGTATATTGATTATTATATAATTTACCCAAAAATGTATTAGATATAATAGTTTGGATTTTATCTGAATTATTAGTTAGTAGCTCGTTTAAAGAGTCGTTTGTGTAATTATTAAAATATCGTCTAACAACATTATCAATCTCATCCGGCTGAAAAATAACATACCGATATTGTTCTCTATTTATAAAATCAAAAAAAATGTCTTTCAAAAAAGTTGTAGCTTCTTTTGTCGTTATAAAAGTTTTGATTTCTTTTTCAATTTTTTCAATAAGCCAAGTAGCAAAATCATTATAGCCTGTCTTTAAGTTGTGAGATAAATCAAATCCATTTCCAATCAATAATATGATGTTAGTGCTTTTTACTACAGTTTTCATTTTAGGTTAAGATTTTGTTTAATTGCGTAGAACGGTTTTGTGTATGAATAGTTGCGGTTTTGTGTGCGAGGAATTTCCGAAGGAAATTCAGACGTAACAAAAATGCAACTACCTTTGATTAAGCACTAATTTAGCAATTTTTTATACACGTTGTTAGCTGTAGTTTTTTACTTTTCCACTAATGTATTTATTTAAAAATTCAATTTGCTCCGAATTCAAATCGTTTAAAGGAATAACTAATTCAGGAAAACCAGAATAATAACTGTTAGAATATAAATTCAGATTATTGTTGGTCATTTTGTAATAATCGTAAAATTCCCATTTTTTATTCCAACTATTTAAACTTGATGAATAACTTATTTTATTTTCTGAAAGCGTAAATTCAACTTTGTCATTTACTTTTCTCTCTCTATTTCTTTTTATGCTATATAGAAGTTCAGTTGCTTTTTTAGATTTTCTAATATCAAGAAATTTAAGAATTGAATATAGGATTAAACCGCAACCAATTCCAATTGATATTCCGTAGTTTTTATGAGTAACTTCTTCCTGTCCGTTTTTTAAAGTCATAATCTCTAAATCATATCCACTCAAAAATCCGCTTATTAAAAGAAATATTCCGATTCCGAAGAAAATCAATATCGGAATTAGTGTTTTATTACTATAGAAATGTTGAAGAAAATATTTCTCCATTTGTCTGTAATAACTATCAATATCTAAAATCTCTATTTTTATAGGTTGTTCCATTTTTCTAATTACAGCTAACGTTTATGTATATGGAAAGTTGCGGTTTTGTGTGCGAGGATTTTCCGAAGGAAAATCAGAAGCTAGCAAACGAGCAACAAACTTTGGTTTAGCTAAAACTAGCAATTTTTTATATACTTTGTTAGCCACTGTGTTTTTATTCAGTTGTAAATTCGCTTATATGTTCACGAATATATTTTATTCTTAATTCACTAATACTTTCTAAATCTCCCAATTCATAAAATTCGGTATCCAACTTATTCAAAGGATTGTCTTTATAGGATTCGCTAAAACTTTCCATTGTTCCATCATCAAATTCCGCTAGTCTCTCTTTGTTTTCTGCATAAATTTTATTCGCATTAGTAGTCAAGTCTGCATGTTTTTCCGCTCCAATTGTTTTAAATCCGAATTCCGCCATATCCGAATATTGTCCACTTGGGTTAAAATAGAATTGATTAAATCCTCCATTATTTACTTCTCCTTCTAAAACCCAAGTAGACCAAAATGCCTGTTGTCCTTTTGATAGTTTTTGGATATCAGCTAACTCATTTCTGTAATCATCTCCAATAATTTCATAGATATTATCAAAAATAGTTTGCTCAAGATTATCATCAGAAATAGATTCAAGAATTTCCGATGTCAGAACCTTATATATTTTTCGATTATTCCATTCTTCAAAATGTTTATCCATTTCGATTTCTTCATTTGATTTTTCAGGTTGTTTTTTACATCCGAAAAAACTTAAAATAGAGGTTAAAATCATAATCAAAAATATCTTTCTGTTCATTGGTTGGTTTACATTGTGGCTAACGGTTTTGTGTACTGAAAGTTGCGTTTTAAATGAACGGCTATTTTCCGCAGTAAAATTGAAGTTTATAAAAAAGCAACTAACTTTGATTAAGCTAAAAATAAGCAATTTTTATTACACGGTGTTGGCAAATGCGTATTTTGTTTTCATTTCTTAATTTTCAAAATTTTATACTTTGAAATGGTTTTAAAACTTAGATTTTGAATAAGAAATTCAATTCCGAATTTTAGTATTCAGAATATTAATTCTGATTATATTTATAAGTGAGAAAGTGTTCAATATTTTTTGTTAAATATTCATCTTTCTTATTAATTTAGAATTAATTTTAGTTACTGTTCCCAAAAGACCATCTTTAAACTCAAATTTCAGCATATATTTATTCAAATCTTTTTTCTTAAAATTAAAGTATGTTTTTTGACTTATGCTTATTCTTTTTGATTCATTTCTTAAATTGAAGTCTATAGAAAATCTATTGTTATCAAAGCTTACTAATTCGTTTATTGAACAATTAACTACTTCCACTTTTTTGTTTTCAATAAATTGAGAATTTATTTGTTCAAATAAAAATAATGATATTAGTCCAATTGTCAAATGAGAAAAAATAATTCCTTGTATTAGATACCAAATTCCTATTCCTGGATTTTTTAAGTTTTCCTGTAAAAACTTTTTTCTAATTATAAATAATATAATTAACCCAAAAATTATTGGAAGAATCCAAATTATTACATAATAATTTAAACCAAAAATTATTTGTTCTTTTGAAAATATATAATTGACAAAATAAAGTATTACAAAAATAATTATTACGAGTAATGCATTATTTTGAAACTTTGATTCTTTTTTCATTTAATATCTAATTTTTGATTTGAGTTTTATTTTAAGCAGAAAGTTAATTTAGTGAACTTATGACTTTCTAGCGTCATTCAACAAGTTTTTGCCAACGTTGTTGTATAAAGAAAGTTGCGTTTTTGTGTGCGAGGAATTTCCGCAGGAAATTCAGAAGTAGCAAAAAATGCAACTAACTTTGATTAAGCACTAATTTAGCAATTTTTTTTATACGGTGTTGGCAGTTGTTTTTTTATTTACTATTTATTGTCTTATTTATGATATTCTTTTTTCCTTCAAATTCTACTTTTGTTTCATATGTTCGAAGATATTTTATCATTTCTTTTACATTCTTTAAATGTTCATTTTCATCTTTTTCTTTAGGTTTATCCGGTTTCCATTTGTAATGTATATAAGCGTTTCTTAATTCAGATGTTTTTAAAATTGTTTTTATATGTTTCTTGTTTATTGGTCGTAAACCTAAAAGTTTAATTAGCCACGTTGATTTTCCACCGATATTTACATTTCTAATAATCTCGGTTGTAGTTTTTCTGTCTATTTCAGAATTGTAACAAGCTGATTGAATAATATAATTCAATGTATGTTCAATGAATGTGGCATATAACGTATTTGATAAATCAAAATTACTTTTTTCATATTCCTTGGCTGTTTTCAGGATTGAATTCCGATGGTCAATTAAAGTCTCAATTTCAAAATCGTTGTTATTTACAAAGTGTTTAAGTGTTTTTTCATAAACTGTTTTTTTGTCATTCAGTTCATTTTCGTTTATTTCTCCGTTTTTATATAAATCGTTAACGATAAATGGTAATAGTTGATCAGCAATTTCTTTTTTAAATTTATCTAAATCCAAGTTTTCTTTTTCAGCTTTACTCATAATTATTTATTGTTCCGAATTTTAATAACTGCCAACGTGTTTGTATAAGATTAGTTGCGTGTTTTAAGCACTAAAGTTGGCAAATAAAACACAGATAGAAAGTCCGCGAGGACTTTCGTAAATAGGCTAAAACCAGCAATTAATTTTATACGGTGTTGGGCGTTCGTTATTATTTTTCCGCATATTTAATTGTTAGTTCATCTTCTGAATCAAATATTGTCAATGCATGTTTTATCTTCTCAAATTTTCCAATATTATCAATGTTTCCTTCGATAAAATAAGTGTCATTAATTTGAACTGGCTGTCTTGGGTTTCCTTCTTTTGGTGTTTTTGTTAAAGTTACTTTTTCTGCTAAATCAGTTGTGAAAAATGTTTCAGGTTGTAAGTCAAATAATTGCTTAAAAACCTCTACATATAATTTAGCAACTTGAGTAACCTCAATTTTTTGGTCAAAGAAGATTGCATATTCAAGCTTCTTATGTTTTGGGTCTTCAGCTTCGAATATGTTTACTTCGTTGTTTTCATCTCTATCGTCTAATTCAATTTCTGGATATTCCCATATTTTTAAGAAACGTTCTGCTAATAAGTCAAAACGTTTTTCGATTTCTGCTTTGTCCCACTTTTCTGCAATTGATAAATACTTATTTAACCATAATCTACTGTCTTTGTAACCAGCATTTTCTAAATCTCGTTTAAAAGTAAAAACTTTGTTTCCTAATTTTCCGTTATTTCCAGATAACGTAAGGTTTCCTATTGTGTTTAAATAAGTTTCTTTTATAAAATTATATTCATCAGTTCCTAAATCGACTTTCCACTTTGGGTCAGGATTTTGTGGAAAAATATGTTCTATAGTTATATCTGTATTTCCTTCTATTTTAACAGGTTCCTTGTTTTCAAAATTCTCTAAACGTTCTAAAAGGTAAGTTCTGTTCTTGGATTTTACGTTATAAACGTCTTTAAGTTTAAGACTTTCTATTAATTCATTGTTTTTAGGAAAACGTTGAGAACCAGGTCTTTTTAAAAGCCATTTTTGAAGAGAAATTAAATAATTTTCTTTGTCAATTTTCTCATAAAGTGTCATAAATATTTTATTTAAAGCATTTGTCGGTAAACCGAGAATAAATCTTCGCCAAGCAAATGATTGAATAAAATCTAAAACCTTAATAAATGTTTCTTTATCTATTATGTTTTCTGAATAGTCTTCATAAACTTTCATTAAAAATGGAAAGGCTACGTTTATTTCAAGACGATTTATATATTCTAGTTGAGTTCTAATTGCTCTATCAGGTTCGTTTTTAGGGTTTAACAGTTTGTTGTAAAACTTTACTAGTGATTTTATAGGCAATAAATTGTTTTCTAATTGCTCTAAATCACTTGTTGGAAATTTAGCTTTAAACTCTAAATAGACTTTACTTTTATTAGGTATTTTATTATTAACTAAAGTCAAATAATCTCTAATAAAATCAGAAACTTTACTTGTATTTAAACTTTCGTCTTTTGCTAATTTCTCAATTATCTCCCAATAATTATTATAAATCTTATTTTGACTTTTACGATTAAGACCCATTAAAATATAGTTACGAATTAAATCCGCTTGAGATAATTCCAAACCTGTCGAGTTTAAGCTTTCAAAGATACGTTGAGGGTCGTCTTTTTCTCTGTCAAGAGAAATTTCAACGAACATAAGTTTTGAAAGACCTTTTAAAACATATTCGATATTTTCTTGAGTAATTCTACTTTTGAAGTAATTAAAATTATCAATTACTTTAGAGAAATCATTAAACTCTTCTGTTGAGTCACTTCTCAATAAATACTTGATTGCTTTATCATTATTCTCTGTAGGACGTAACTTTAGTTTTTCTTCTTCTGGTGCAAATTTATTTGTCAGATATGTTTCACTTATTTCAGCTTCAAGTCCTTCGTCATTCATTTCTATTGCTAAACGATAAAGAGTTAAATAAATTAAAGTTAATGTAGTCAAACGTTGTTGTCCGTCAATTACTGTTAATTCCTTTATTCTTGAAGAAGTATAAACATCATCGTGGACGTAAACTACACTTCCAATGAAATGTGCGTTTGTTTTTTTACTAGTTCCGACTTCGAGAATATCGTCTAAAAGTTGTTTACATTGGCTAGTTGACCAATCATAATTTCTTTGGTAAACTGGGATTACGAATTGTGTTTTGTTTGAAGATAAAAAGTCCTCAACTTTAGTTTCGTTTGCTTTCATTTATTCAGTTATGTTTCTCGTTTTGTTCGGATTTCGTTTTAATGACGCCCAACGGACTTGTATAAGAACAGTAGCGGAATTAGATGCTCTTCCTTTCAGTAGGCAAAGTTGGCTATTAAATATAATAGCGGTTTGAGATTACACCCAAACCGCTATTGCTTTTATACCTTGTTGGCATTAGTTATTCTTTTATTATCTTTCTTGTTGTGCTACCTAAATCTGTTTGGATGTACAATAAATAAACACCTGATGACAGAAAAGATGTATTTACATTAGATTCATTTGACTTAGAATTGTCAATATACAATTCAGAACCCTTAAGATCTAATATTTTAATAGTTTCAATCAGATGTGACCCCTCAACTTTAATATTAACTACGTCCTGAAATGGATTCGGGTATGTATTGACAATATTATCTAGTAAAGAAGATTCATCAATACTCAAGGAAGTGAAATCCACGACAGCTAATTCATCATAATATGGTTTAGAACCATTAGTTCCGTTGAATGAATGTCTTTGAGTTACATTACCATTGATAGGATTGTATTCAATTAGGCTACCATTATTTCCGCCGTTTTCACCTGTAGTTGTAAAGTATAAACGGTTATTAGTTGATAATGTCATAGTTCCTTTAGGTGTATAACCTTCAAGATCTAATGTGTAAAAATAATCAACAACACCAGTTGTTAAATTATAAGTGAAAAGTGTACCAGCGTTTACGTTATCTATATTTTCTTCTGATGTATTACCATATAAAAGTCCATTCAATTCTGTTAGACCACTATATGGATAAAAACCCTGGTCTTGTATTCCTGATTTGAAAACTTCTAATGCACTGTAATCTGTACCATCTAATTTAATTCTAAATAACACACCTACATCTGTTATATCACCACCTTGTGTAGATGTACCATAAAGATATCCATCGCTACTTTCTATTAAACCATTTTGTGCATTTTTAAAACCGTGATTTGGAGATTCACCAGGTCCAGTTGAATTAAATAACACCTCTAGTTGATTTGTAGAGGTATTCCAACGAGTGATCGTTCCAAAATCATTTGTTCCACCATTGGAGGTAGCAATATAAAAATGGTTGTTGCTAGCCTGCATTAATTTTGATCTTCCTTGACCGTGAGTAGTTCTATCTAAGGTAGCTAAAACAGAAATAGCTTGCGTACCTAGGTCATAAGTTGATATTATACTATTAAATACACCGACTTCACTTTGTGCACTAATAATGTAGAGCTTTCCATCATTAGCAAGAAGTGGACTATGATTAATGTCACTACCAATTATAGATTTATCATCAAGTGATTCAATTACAGTTAAATTATTTGTTAGAGGGTCAAAACTAAAAAAAGATCCGAACCCAGCGGTAGCTCCAGGGTTATCAACAGGCCCTTCTTCTGTAGTAAAACCATAAAGTTTACCATTTGCTAGTGTTAAACCTCCTAATGGTTTACCACCCGTACTAGTTGTAAAATCAAAAACTTTTTGAAAGTTTTGGCCGTTTTGGTCAACTCTGTAAATGATTCCAAGCCCATTCGCACCTCCTTCATAAGTTGTGCCATACATGTAAGTTTGCGCATGTAATTGAAACGCAATAACATAGATAACTAAAAGTAAAATTTTTTTCATGTCTGTTTTTTATTTGATTATAAATTACAATTTACGATTTTTTTTTAAATTAATGCCAACGTCTCGGCTATGGTTAGTACGGGAATTAAAAGTAATTAATTTCCGATTAAGCACTTAGCCAAAACTTTTTATTTTGTTTTATCTTTTCATTTTTAAAGCCAAATCAAAAGATTTGGCGGACTTCATAAATACACCTAAACTTTGGATTAAGCACCTAAACCCGTATTAATTATAGCCATTGTTGTACTGCGTTTTTTATTTTTGATATTCTTTACTTTCTAATAAAAAATCAACTAAAGTCATTGTTGAATTAACAGCCAATCTAGCGTGATGTTTTTTAGTGTTAAATTTATTAGCGTGTCTATCTCCAGAATTATTGCTTAAACCAGCAAGCCCACCAACAATTGAATCTAATCCCGAAAGAATTTGTAAAACTGTTTGTGGCATTGTTTTCGGGTCAATAGTCAAATTTAGAATTTTCTTTACTTGCTTATAAAGATTTTCTATTTTTCCGTCATTTTTGATTTCTTTTCCTTCGTGTTTTTCGATGATTTCAATCATAACAGCTTCAGCAAGACTTCTCGCATTCGTAATCGCTCCATTGAAATCGCCTTGTTCAATTTTTTCGTTACATTTTTTAATTTGTTCTTGGATAAAATCGTGATTAATTCCAGTTACGGTTTCAGGTTCTACTAATATTCCTTTTGAGTCTGCTATTTTGTAAAACGCTCCAACTTTTTTCAACTCATAACCATCAAAATTTAAAAGTTCATTAAATGTTTTTATGGTTTCATTGATGTCAATATTTGACTCCATAAAATCTCTTGGGTCAACAGAGTCTTCAATTATTGATTTCAAAAATTTTGTTCCGTTATATTCTCGAATCTTTTCTTCTGTATATTTCCATCTTGAAGGAAAACCTTCTCCATATTGGTCGTCCGCTCCGTAATTAACAAAAAAATCAACTAATTGAGGTCCACTTTTATAAGGCACTAATCCTGTATCTCCACATAACGCTCTACCTAAAAATCTGATTGTTTTTTCTGTTATTTTCATAGTTTGGTCAAATGCAGTACAACGTGTTTGTGTAAAGAAAGTTGCGTGGTTTAAGCAGTGAATTTAGTAAATAAAACACAAACGAAGAAAATCCGAGAGGATTTTCGTAAGTAAGCTTTTACCAGCAATTTTTTTTACACGGTGTTGTAGTGCGTTATTTTTTCATTTTCTTTAACCATTCTTCGTAATATGGTCTATCATTATTTGCTGGAACTTCATACCATTGTGAACAGACAAAATAAATTTCTCCGTTTATTTGATAAGGATTTTTCCAATATCTTATTCTCTCGTAATATGGCGAATTTTCTTTTGCCAAAAATGGGAATTGAATATCAAAGGTCAATTTTGAATAATCGCCTCTTTGTAATCTTTCAATTTCATTTCTGTCTATTAAGTTGTTATTAACTAAATCATTGAATGTTTTTCGGACATATTTTCCAATTGGTAGTTTTCCAGTCGGTTCATTAAAATTCTCAAAAGTTCTATATTTTTTCGTTCTCGGTTTTTCGTAATTTTCTATCGGAACTATTTTGTTCTTACTCTCAATTTTTACTTCTAATACTTTAAAAACATTATCTATTATTTTTTCATCGAATTCATCTTGAAGTTCAGTTTTTAAATAATCAATTATTTTTCCGCTATAATTTTCAGATAGTATTTTGGTTTTTAATTTTTTAAAATCCTCTATTTCTTTTAATTGTTGAATTTTTTCTTGAGCGTGATTTTCAATATTTTCTTTGTTATAATTCTCTTTACTAAATAATTGTACAAATTTTAAACCTTTTTCACTATCTCTATTAAATTCAATTTCATCGATTAAAACGATGCTATTTTTATTGAAAAATTTACCATCTAAAAACAATTGAATTTTATTACCAATTAGAATACCTAATTCAACTCTTGTAATTCCCATATAAGATGATAGCTGTCCTTTGAAAGTAGAATTGTCAATTTCGAGAGAAGGTTTTTTAACTTCTACAATGAAAAGATTTCCTTTCTCTTTTGATCTTAAAATTAAATCTGGACTTATTCTATTTGAAGCTCCTAATTGAATACTTTCTCGTACGGCAATTTCATTATTAAATTCGCTCCATCCTAATTTTTCAAATGCTTGAACTACTTTTAATTCAAATAACTGTTCGCTCGTGTTTGTTGGCAAGTTTTCAGATAATATGTAACATAGTTCATTCCATTTTTCCATATTGATTTTCTCTTTTTTAAGTACGATTTTTCATTTTTCCCTAATGCACTACAACGTTGTTGTATAAGATTAGTTGCGTGTTTTAAGCACTAAATTTAGCAAATAAAACACAGATAGAAAGTCCGCGAGGACTTTCGTAAGTAGGCTGGAACCAGCAATTAATTTTATACGGTGTTAGCGGTTCGTTGTTTTTTCTTTCAGTTTGTCCGCAGTAATTATTCTATTCGTAAAGGAATTAATTGTTAGTCTTATATTTCTTTCGTTGTTTGTTATATAAATATTCTTTCCCTTTTTCTGAAATTCAGATTCGTCAGTTTTAGAGAGAATTTCAGAAATCAACTTTTCAATTCGGTCTTTAGAAAGTTCTAAATTCAATTTTTTGTTTATTCTGCCGTAAACAAGTTCTGTGTAACAAATCTTGTTTAATATTTCTTTCTTGTAATTGTTCAATTGTTCGTTTTTATTGGTAAATAAATGTCAATTAGCGAATTTGGTTTATTCCATTTAAACCGATAATCATACTTTTCAAAATGTATAAATCCTGTTTTTGCTTGGTCTTCAATTTTCAGATTTGACTTGGGCAAAATAACTTTATAAATCTCAAAAAAAGTGTTTTTAATATCTTCCATTTTTCCTTTATGTGAATACACCTCGTATTCTCCTTTTGGAATTTCTAAATGTTTAAAATTATCTGGAATAGTTAAATTGCCTACAGGAATAGCAGTCAAATAGAAATATTTTTTGTTCGTTTTGAATGTTATTCCATATTTTGTCCAATTCCCACCATTTTGATTTAATTTTTTTCTTTTCAATTCCGTATTAAATTCAGACCAATGATTTTGTATTATTCCAAAATTTTCAGATTGAGACTTTGTCAATTCGGTAACAAGTCCGCAAACTTTTATGTTTTGTTCTATAATTTTCATTTATTGACGGATGTTTTTTTCAATGACCGCTAACGAGTTTTTATAAGATTTGTGCGACTGGAAAATCAAAGATTTTTCGGTGGTTGCAAATCGGTTTGTTAAAATGTTTGTCGGTTCGTACTAGTTCAAATTTAAGCATAAATTTTATGAGGTGTTGTGTGTAGGCTTTATTCTTCAAAATCGAGATTTGTCGGTTTAGGTAAAAGTTTATTTGAAATCCCAATATTTAAAGAATCATTAAATTTCTCCGTTGATTTTCCAACAATCTCAAAACTCAAATTATCAAACCAGACTTTTCCTGTTCCGTAAATTAGTACTCCAAAATTCATAGAGTTACTATTTGTCGGAATATCTAAAATAATCTCGTATTTCGTCCAATTTGTAGTTCCTTTAATCTGTTTATCTCTCATATTGTCAAAATATTCGGATGATGGAGATTTTATTGGGTCAATTCTTAACCACATTCCAACCCAATCGGAAATATTCTCAGTTTTAATAAATCCACTCATTTTAACTTTTTTTCCAAGATATTCTTTTGCATTACAAGTTTGCATTAAAGTGCCAAAACCATTAATTTCAGGCTCTATAGATTCAATATAAGAACTTTTTTCTCCGTTTTGGAAAATTGAATTATCAAAACTTATTATATAACTATCTGGTTTATCTCCAGCTTTAATCCATTCATTTGATGAATTTCTTTTGCAAGAATTAAATCCAAACATTAAAATAATCAGAAATGATAGAATAATCGTTTTTCGTAAATTTCTCATAGTTCAATTTTTAATTCTTAACATTTTTTTCCGCTTACACACAACGGTCTTGTATATGAAAAGTAGCGGATTTTAAGCACTAAATTTTCGGAAAGCAAGATACTTAATTAAATGCAAAAACGGTTCAGGTTAGCACCTAAACCGCTATTTTTTATATACGTTGTTACCCACTGGCTTTATTCCGTTCAGCTTGGTTTTCAGCGTTGGCAAAGACATACTCTTTTGTAATTTTTGGCTTGTGTGTCGGCTGATGCGAATTACAAATGTGTATGGCTTTTAGCGTTGGCTTTTTAACAACAACTTTTATTTTCTTGAATTGGTGGACAAGCTACTGTACCATAAGAACAATAAACACAACAATCCCCCTCTTTAGGTTTCAAAACCGTTTTGCAATTCTCACATTCGTAGAAAAATTGACAAGCGTTTGTTGGCATATCTTCTACTTTTTTATGTCCGCAGTTTGGACAAGTGATTTCAGATTTTAATATAGTTTCCATTAATTTTCTTTTTTGTCGGTTACTTTATAGCCTGTTGAATTAATTGCTTTCTCAATTTCCGTTTCATTGGTTTTGGTTTTGTCAAATTCAACGATTGCATTTCCATTTTCGTAAGACGCTTTTGAGTTTACAATTCCGTTGAGTTTGTTTACTTCGTGATTTACGTGCTCTTCGCAACTCGCACAGGTCATTCCATTGATTTTAAATTCCGTTGTTTTAATGTCCGATTTGTCGACTACGATAACTTGCTTTTCTGTATTTGGGTAAAAAATTCCTGAATAGTATGGGAAAGCCAACATCACAATTGCAAATACGGTTACAATTCCTAAAAACTTTTTTGATTGAATAAATTTTGGTTTTTCGTCCATCTCACAATCACAGTCGATTTCTTTTTGAGGTTTTAGTTTTTGATACCAAGCAAAACCAAGAACTAAAATTGTAAGTCCGATTAAATATGGTCTAAAAGGTTCTATCCAAGAAAATGTTGAAGCAATTCCGCTTGTTCCTGCGATTAGAGCCAAAACAGGTGTAATACAACATAATGAAGCTGTAATTGCGGTTAATAAACCTGCACCAATTAATTTGTTTTCACTTTTCATATTGATTCTAAAATTTTGTTATCATCAAGTATCTCAAAAAACGGATTTAACATTTTTTCGTATTCCGCTGTCAATGAGTAAAAAATGGTTTGAGCTTCTCTTTCCGTTTCTATTAAATTTCGGTCTTTCATTTTCCTCAAATGTTGAGAAATAGCAGAAATGTTCATTCCGAGAATATCGCTTAAATCACAAACGCAAAGTCTTTTTTCCTCAAAGAGTAGGTAAAGTATTTTCAGTCGAACGCTATTTCCGACTAATGAAAGTCCGTTCGCCAAATAGTCGAACGATTCGCTTAATTCCGAAACTGTGTCTTTGCAACGATTTATTTGTTCAATATCGGCTTGTTGTCTTATGCAAGAATTATTTTCCATAAAACAAAGTTACGGTTATTTCTTATTTAAGCAAATACTTAAATACATAATTTCAAGCGTTGGGAAATTTTAGCTCTTTTGGTTTTTTGAGCGTTGGATGTGTGTGTCGGAAAAAACCGAAAGTGCTAAAATATGCGGTTGGTTTTCAGCTTGTGGGTAACGTGTTTGTATATGGTTTGTTGCGTGTTTTAAGCACCTAATTTAGCAAATAAAAACCGAATAGAAAATCCGCGAGGATTTTCGTAAGTAGGCTAGAACTAGCAATAAATTATATACGGTGTTGCCATTAGTTTTTATTTCGGAAGTTCAATTATCCATTCATTTATATAGTTAGCAATTTTATATTTCTCTTTTTGAATTGCTTCAGTTTTTAGATTTTCTAAATTCAATTCAATTTCTTTGTAATTTTCAAAATAGCCATATAAATCTCTCCTTTCTTTGAAAAGGTCATAAACCCACTTTAGAACATTTCCTTTTTTTACAGAATCATCCCATTCGTTTCTTTTTGAATTAAGATTATTGTGGTTATCGTATTCTGAATTTACGTGTGTAATTAATTCATTTCTTTGTTGCCAACCCAATTTATTTGTTTCAGAATTATTTAACTCAATTTCTTTTTCTAAATTCATGAATATTTCTACAAGTTTTTTTTGAATTTCTAAATCTGATTTATTCATTTTTTTGTTTTCGGTTTTTTTATCAACTTCAAGTAGTTTTATTCGTTTACGCTCTCTTATTCTGTTTTTTGCATATGTAAATAACTTAAATGCTAAGAAAAAATCTAATATGATTAAAGCAAATCGGACAAAACTGTCTTTTAATATTAATATTCCTAAATCTATTTTTAAGTCTACTTTAGATGAAAAAGGAATAATTGCAATTCCAACTACAGATGTAATTGCAATTATTCCAATTATAATTGCTGGTATATAAATAAAGAAATTCAACCATTTTATATTACTGAAATATACATTAAAAATAAAGCCAAAGCCTATTGAGGATATTATAATACCTAAAATTATTGATATATAATTTGATTCATCAAAACCATTCGCAATCAAATAAATACCTCCAATTCCGAATCCAACTAAAAATATTAAAATGTTAAATATAAAGCCTAAAACCTCCCATTTTTCGATTTTATCTAATTTATTTCTAATTCTTTCTATCATAAAATATTCAATGTGAAATGTTCGGTTTGTAAATTAATGGCAACGTGTTTGTGTAAGATTAGTTGCGTGTTTTAAGCACTAAAGTTAGCAAATAAATCACAGATAGAAAGTCCGCGAGGACTTTCGTAAATTGGCTAAAACCAGCAATTAATTTTACACGGTGTTGGCAATAGTTTTTTTATTATGTTTTTACTTTTTCAGTCAATTCATTAAATATTTTTCTCAATTCAGTCTCTTTGGTTAGCTCAAAAATTTCTAATAAAGAACAAACCGTTTCCGCTTCCCACATGTTTTGAGTAATATTCCGATTATATTTTTTCAAGAGTTTGTTCAGACTTGTTTTGTTAACAGTTCCTCCAACTTCTCTTTCCAATACAATAATAAATTCATTTAAATTATTTACTGAAGTTTTCCAATCTCCCCAATCATTTTCCGCTTCGAGTATCTTTTCGGCAATCTTTTTGTCCGACTCGTTTACAAATCGATTTTCTTCGATTAGGTCAAATAGTTTGTCAAAGGTCAGATTATTCATTTATTAAATTAGTTTTTAAGTATAATCGAATTCTTCTATTTCTCCAATAAATTCAAAATTTTCAGTTTTTTCGATTGAACGAGAAATTGAAAAAGGTTCAGAAATCAAATTATTATCCAACAGGAATTTTTTGATTTCATTGTCAAGTTCTTTTTCTGCTCTAAATCTTGGGTTGACAAAATCTTTCAGTTTCTCTAAATAGTAATTGAGTTTACGTTTATAAGCAGATTTTGTAATTACAAAAATTCGATTTTGGGTTTGACTATATTTAATGTCTTCTCTCAAAACAATTTTAATTCTCCAAAATATAGGTTTGTGTTCTTTATAACAAATCAAGTTTCCAATAGGTGTTTCTAAAGTCCCTCCAAATTCATTTTTTATATAATGTCGTAACTCGGCAACAATGACATTTTCATTCCTTTCTTTCCATAAAAGCAGGTATTTGTCTAAAAGGATTGTGTCTTTCATAAATTATTGCCAACGTTTTTGTATATGAAAATTAGGCGATTTTGATGTACTGTATTTTCGATTCTTCACTGAGTCAGAAACAAGTCAACACTATTGATTTCAGCACTACTTCGCCTATTTTTTATATACATTGTTGTGTGTAGTTGCAAACTCATCGACATATTTTTTTCCAAAACGTTCTCCAATTTGAATATATGCTTCAGAGTTATAATGTATTATTCCAGCTTTATAGTCAATGTCATCAGTTTTTATCATCACCACATTAGGTAAAGAAACTTTTTCTTGACTTTTTTTAACTTTCAACCAATACTTTCCATCACCCTTTCCTATTTGTCCATAAACCACGGGAAGTGAACTATCTTTCAAATCTTCTCTAATATTAGTTATGAATTTTTCAAATTGAATGTGCCAATCGTCATAATGGTCCGTACTATCTCCTTCAGCATCATTTTCGCCTTGTAAAAAAAATAGTCCCTTTATTTCACCTTGGGTTTGCGAGGCTAAAGCCCTTTTTAATAATCTTAGGTAAAGAGAATTATCAGAAAAACTTTTTTGCCATTGAGCGATATTTGTTCCTCCTACAGCAACATTAATTACACCAATTGGATTACTTGAATTTTGACTTATTACTTTTGCCATAGCCATACTCGGTCCAACTTTTTTTCTTACAGGCTCTCTACCAAATTCCCATTTATAGTCTTTATTAAATACATATATTTTACCATCATTCAAACTTTCGATTTTTTCTTCTCCATCACCTTCCATATTTGATTGACCTGCTAGGAGATAAATAGACATTTTGCCACGATGGTTTTCATTCAAAACTTCCTTTTTGGTTTCAGACTTATATTTAGGATTTAAAATTTTGATTAAGTTTCCTAAGCCATATTTCTTTTGAACTATTGCACCTCCTATAAAAAAGAGTCCCAATAAAAGCACTAAAAGTATTTTTTTTCTAATTTTCATTTCTTCGTTCTAATAAATTACACACAACGTTGTTGTATATGGTTTGTTGCGTGTTTCAAGCAACTAATTTAGTAAATAATTACGGACAAAGAAAGTCCGCGAGGACTTTCGTAAGTAGGCGAGAAGCCAGCAATAAATTATATACTGTGTTGGCATTTCGTTGTTTTTCGAGCTAAAATTATTCAGTCTTTAGTCGATTTTTTTTGAAAATTTAATATAATTACAAAAGCTAAATTCCAGATAATGAATTAGAATTTAGCTTTTAAAATAATTTTACTTCAATATTTTTTTCTTTTCTTTTTTAGCAAAATAGTAAATTAAATTTCCAATTCCCAAAGTCCACCAAAGTGTAAAAAAGGCAATTAATAGATGTCCAGTTGTAGAACCATTATTTCTTGTTAAAAGAAAATATTCAGGTGTTTCTTCTTTTAATTTCCAATCATTTGCGATGTACATTTTTACATCTTTGTAGGCTTCATCTCTTGCCAACTTTTTTTCATCTATTTGTTTATTCTCTTCCATATTTTTAATGGTTTAGTTATTCCTACTCCTTTTTAAAGTCCTTTTTCAGATAATTCCGACTAAATTTTAATCTACAAAGTTACAATTTTAGTGACTTAATCACATAATTATATATTTCAAATTTCAATTTTTAATAATTATTTTCATTTTTAGTGTTCTGCTCAATGAATGCCAACGTGTTTGTATATGGTTTGTTGCGTGTTTCAAGCACCTAATTTAGTAAATAATTACCGACCAAGAAAGTCCGCGAGGACTTTCGCAAGTAAGCAAGAAGCCAGCAATAAATTATATACGGTGTTCTACGCAGTTATTTATTCTGTCAAGTTCAATTGTCAAGGGAAAAAATCACTATCTTCATAATTCAATATTTTTTTGCGTAAATCTTTCTCATTTCGAAGTATTCTACTCGCTGAAAAAACCAAGTTATCAAATGATTTTTTGACTTTATCTTCATTTTCATTTAGGTCCGACCTTTTAAATAAACGAATTTTTTTACATTTCTCATTATTAAATACTTCTTCTAATAAAGTTTTGTCAGTTGTACCTAAAGAATGCCCTAAAACAAGAACTTCATAATCATCTATACTATTATTATCTAAAATATCACTATAAATTCTATTATAATTATTATTTTTTAAATACGCAAAAGTTTTAAAATTTTCCAAAAACTCATTTGCTTCTAAATCCTTTATTTCTTGATATTCCTTATGTTTATCGTTACCATATCCAAAAACGATATTGTCTTGTGTCAAATTACCGTGGATATAATTAATATTTACGCTTTTGAGATTAGTTATTCCATTACTGAATTCCGAGAAGTAATTTCCAATGGTTTTGGTATAATTAAAGTTTATAATGAATATATTAAAATCTAAATTATCATATACTTTTATATTATTAAAGAATTCATTTATTTTCGGATTATGCTTTAGTAAAATAGTATTTAAATATTCTTTTAGGTAATTTTTGATTTCTATTAATTCTTTATTGAGTCTTTTTACTTGGTTTATGTATTTAGAATCGGATTTATATAGAATTTTTAATCTAATTAGTTCTTGGAAATAAGCATTTTCTATATCAAACCAGTTTGTATATTGATTATTATATAATTTACCCAAAAATGTATTAGATATAATAGTTTGGATTTTATCTGAATTATTAGTTAGTAGCTCGTTTAAAGAGTCGTTTGTGTAATTATTAAAATATCGTCTAACAACATTATCAATCTCATCCGGCTGAAAAATAACATACCGATATTGTTCTCTATTTATAAAATCAAAAAAAATGTCTTTCAAAAAAGTTGTAGCTTCTTTTGTCGTTATAAAAGTTTTGATTTCTTTTTCAATTTTTTCAATAAGCCAAGTAGCAAAATCATTATAGCCTGTCTTTAAGTTGTGAGATAAATCAAATCCATTTCCAATCAATAATATGATGTTAGTGCTTTTTACTACAGTTTTCATTTTAGGTTAAGATTTTGTTTAATTGCGTAGAACTGGTTATATGTAATCAAATATATTGTATAATAATTATATTTTAGGGGATAAACCAAGTTTTTCGTTATTATTATCCGTGTTTTTTAATTTCTGTAAAGCTAAATCTAACGGATTTTGAATTTCTAATAAATCCTTTCTTTTTACGTGTGTGTAAATCATAGTAGTCTCTGGTTTTGAATGTCCTAGTAGAGATTGTATGTATCTTATGTCTACTCCGTTTTCTAATAAATGAGTTGCGTAACTATGTCTTAATGTATGTGGTGTTACTGGCTTTTTTATATTCGCTTTTAAACAACTCTTTTTTAAAAATTGTCTAACACTTTCAGCACTATATTTTCCACCTTTTTGCCCTTCAACGAAAAATTTTTTCGGTTTGTAAGAATAATAATAATTGGATAGTAGCGGTAGAAAACTTTCAGCTAAACTTACATATCTATCTTTTCGGCCTTTACTATCTTTAACAATTAGTTGTTTTCTATCTATGTGAAAATCTATTAACTCTAAATTTATCAATTCACTTATTCTTAATCCACAAGAATAAATTAATGCAAGAATAGCTCTGTGTTTTAAGTTTTGTGTAGATCTTATAATGTCTAAAACTTCTTCCTGTGAGAGTACATTTGGTAGTTTTCTTGATTTTTTAGGTCTTTCTAAAACTAAATCATTAATTTGTGTGTGTGGATAGAATGCTATAAATAATTTCAATCCACTAATGAACTGCCTTTGGGAGCTTACAGAATATTTACGTTCAATGAATACTTTTTCTATAAACAGCTCTACACTTCTGTTGTTTAATTCGTTTAAAGGGGTTTTAGTGTGAAAATTAATAAAATCAGCTACAAAGAATGTGTAGGTTTGTATTGTGCTTAAACTATATCTTTTACCTTTTAGGTAAGAGTAATATTGGTTAAGTAGTACTTTTTCATCTTCAGTAAGGTTCCGTTTAAAAAGTGTTTTTTTAGATATTTTACTATCATCTATAATGGCTATCCTATCAAAATATTTATGGACTAATTCTAAATTTTGACTTGTATCTTCAATATACCACGCTCTTAAAGTTATGCTCCATTTAGAACCTTTAATTTTTTTTAAAGTATCTTTTAATAAGTCGTTATACTTAAACTTTAATAATAGTTGAGGTATTTTTCGATGGACTTTTTGTTCTAAAACAATAGTAGGTAGATTATTCATTCTTTTTGTATAGCTCTTAAATTTAATAAAAAAGAATTAATTATTTGTTTTTTGGTATCAAAATATTTTTAAAGAGTGTTTTTTAAGCGAAGTACTGATAATAAATAATTAGATGCAGAATGTTTCATCATCAAATTATTTTTTGAAAAAAAGTAAAATTATATTTATTTAATGCGAGGTAACTTTTTAGCTTTTTTATGTCTTCAATTTTCATATTTCAACATAAATTATAGGTTATACTTTATGAGTAAAACTCTAGAGATAAGAGTAGAGTATGTTATAACTCCTGAAATTTGAAGTTTTCCTTATGATTTTTTAACTGAAATTTAGTTAAAAGATTTTATTAAAAATAATGTGGCTTTTCTTTTAGAGCATAATAAAGGATGTATTAATTAGTAAATCATTTAATATTTATTATTTTTACTTCTAAAATCAACAAAAATTGAATTTTAAATTAAAATTATTTTCTTTTTTTACATTTATTTTCTTTCAAACTGTAATTGCACAAAACACAGTAGAATTTTTACAGTTGTCAGGAGAAAATGCTTCCACTCAAAGTATTACCTATGCAATTAAGCAAGACAAAGATGGGAATGTTTGGATTGGTTCTGAAGAAGGTATTCTAAAGCATAATTCTGTTAACTACAAAAACTATAATACTTATAATGGATTACCAGAAACATTAAGTAATAGAACAACAGAAATTTTTATTGATAGTAAAAATAATATTTGGGCTGGTTTAGAGAAAGGAGTTTGTTTGTATAATAAAGAGTTAGATAAATTTGATTTAATTCAGAATAAAAATAATATAAATCCTTCTCTAATTACTAGTATTGATGAGGATTCTGAAGGAAATATTTGGATTGGTGCTTTTAATGGTTTGTGGGAATATAATACAAAAACACAAGAATTAAATCTTAAAAAATTTGAAGAACCTATTGAAGCTTTAACAATAGCTTCTAATAAAATATTTTTTGGTACAGAAAAAGGGCTTTTTATTTATAATATTAGTAAGAATAATATACAAGAAATTGATTTAGATTCAGCACTTAAAAATATATATCATTTAAGTAGTGTAAGAAATACTGTATATGTTGGCACAAAACAAGGTGTGGTTTTCAATTTAAAGATAATGTTAAATGAAGTGTCTTTTAATAAGGTTTTAAGAGATTTTAAAAATCCTATAAAAGATATTATTGCAAAAGATAGTGAAAGTATTTATGTTGCTACAGATGGAGATGGAATCTATCATTTAGATGCACAAAATAAAACCTTAAATCATTTTATACAAAACTCCAATAATCCTACTTCAATTTCTAGTAACGGAATATATGATTTGGAGTTAAGTAAAGATGGTATTTTATGGGTAGCCACTTATGGTGGTGGTATAAACTATTTTAACCCTAAAAAACTTCCTTTTTATAAAATTCAACATCAATTAAATAATATTAATAGCCTTTCTAACAACTTTACAAGAAGTATAGCAAAAGATAAGAATAACAATCTTTTGTTGGTGTAAATGTGTAACCTCCATCTGCAAGTATTAACAAATTACCTTGTGTTAAATGGGCAACTTCTCCTTTTTGATAAGTAGTAATTCCTATTTTGAATTCTTTTACTGATAAAACATCTCCATCAATATCTGTATCATTCATTAACAATCCATCTGTTGCAGAAACTGTTAAAACTTCATCTTCATTAATTGTTTTAGAATCTGTATTTGCAATTGGTGCATCATTTGCAGGATTTACTGTAATGTTTAAAGTACTTGTTGCATTTGCTGATACAGTTCCGTCTGAAATTTCATATTGAATTTCAGGAACTTTACCATTAAAGTTTGGTGTTGGTATAAAAACATAACCTCCATTTACATTTACAGTTATAGAACCTTCTGTAACCACTGTAGTTTGACCAGCAATTTTAGTAACGCCACCGATTGTAAAATTAACAACCGTTATTGGGTCTAAATTTGCATCTGTATCATTTTTGATGATGCTTTTTGCATCACCATCTGCAACAGTTAACGTAACCTCTTCATCAGTAATATTTGTATCTGGATTCGCAATTGGTGCAAAAGAAGATTTAGGAACAACAACTGTTACAACTGCTGTATCAAAACCTCCTTGTCCATCAGAAACTTGGTAGGTAAAAATATCTGAACCATTATTAAATCCTGCTCCTGGAGTATATTTTATCGTTCCGTTTGCATTAATTACTGCTGCACCTTTTGTTGGTTGAATTGTAATTGCACTTACTGATAAAACATCTCCATCTATATCTGTATCATTTGTTAACACAGGAATATCTTTAGGTGTATTTGGGTCTGTTGCTGCTGTATCATCTACTGCAACAGGATTATCATCTACAGAAGTTACTGTAATTGTTAATGTTGTATGCGCAGTATTTGTTCCATCTGTTACTGTATAAGTAATTGTTGGTACAGTTCCGTTATAGTTTAATGTTGGTGTGTACGTATAACTTCCATCAGCATTTAATTTTACAACTCCCGAAGCAATTGTTGCAGAAGTTCCTGCTAGATAATTTGTACCATTAATTGTAAATTGAGAAACGGTAATTACATCTCCATCTAAATCTGTATCATTATTTAAAACTCCATTTGCTGCTGAAACAGTTAAAGGAGTATCTTCTAAAGTTGTATTTGTATCTGCAATTATAGTTGGTGTATCATTTATATTGGAAACTGTAATATCTAATGTTGCTGTTGCTGTAAGAACTCCATCTGAAATAGTATACATAACTTGAGGGACAGTTCCTACAAAATGTGAAGCTGGTGTGTACACATAACTTCCATCTGCATTTATTTTGATAGTTCCTTCTGTAATTGTTGCAGTTGTTCCTGCATTAAAATCTGTTCCGTTAATTTGGAATTTTGTTACTGTTATAGTATCCCCATCTGAATCAGAATCATTTTTAAGAACTCCATTTGCTACATCAATATTTAAAATGGTGTCTTCATTTGTACTGTTTGTATCTGCATAAGCAATTGGTACATCATTTACATTATCAACAGTTATTGTTAATGTGCTATGAGCTGTATGAACTTGATCTGAAATTGTATATGTAATTACAGGAACAGTTCCTTTAAAATGCAATGCTGGAGTGTAAACGTAACTTCCATCTTGATTAATTCTAACAGTTCCTTCTGTAAGTGTTGCAGTTGCTCCTGCATTATAAGGTATTCCGTTAACTTCAAAATTTAAAACATTTAAAGCATGATTTTCTGGATCAGAATCGTTCTTTAAAACTCCATCAGCAGCTAATACATTTAATGGTGTATCTTCATTTGTGCTGTTTGTGTCTGCTACTGCAACAGGAACATCATTTACTTCAATTACTGTAATATCTAATGTTGATGATGCTGTTTTATCTCCATCAGTAACAGTATAAGTAATTTGAGGAACATTACCGTGGAAATGTGACGCCGGTGTATACACATAACTTCCATCTGCATTTAATTTTACAGTCCCTTCAGTTATTGTTGCTGTTGTTCCTGCATTAGTATCGGTTCCATTAATTTGGAATTTAGTAACCGATAATGGAAGATTTTCCTCATCAGTATCATTCTTTAAAACACCATTTGCTGCAACTACATTTAAAATAGTATCTTCATTTGTACTATTTGTGTCTGGTACTGCAGTAGGTCCATCATTTACAGCATTTACGGTAATATCTAACGTAGAACTTGATGTTAGCTCGCCATCTGAAACTACATAATGGACTTGTGGCACGTTTCCGTGAAAATGAAATGCCGGATAAAAAGTATAACTTCCGTCTGAATTTACAACTAAATTTCCTTCTGTTAAATGAGCTGTTTCACCTGCATTATACGTTGTTGTTCCAATAGAAACTTGTGTTATTGTTTTGGTTACGGTTAATGAATTTCCATCAACATCAGAATCGTTGCTTAAAATTCCGTTTTCCGCAGAAACTGTTAAAACTACATCTTCATTTGTTGCACCAAAATCTGCCACAGCTAATGGTGCATCATTTACTGGAATAACAGTAATATCTAATGTTGAACTTGCTGTTAAATTTCCGTCTGAAATTGTATAGGTAACTTGTGGTACGTTTCCGTTAAAATCATGTGTTGGTGTAAATGTGTAACTTCCATCAGTTTTTAAATTTAAAACCCCTTCTGTTAAGTTGATATCTGTACCTACTGTTCTTACAGTTCCACCAATTGAAATTGCGCTCACTGTAATTGCATCTCCATCTACATCAGAATCATTTTTTAAAATTCCATTTGAAGCAACAACTGTTAGTAACGTATCTTCATTTGTTGAATTTGTGTCTTTTACTGCAACAGGTGCATCATTTACTGCACCAACTGTAATGTCTAATGTGCTGCTTAAAATATCAGTTCCATCAGTCATTGTGTATGTTACCTGTGGAAAAGCTCCGTTAAAATTAGTTGCTGGGGTAAATACGTAACCTCCATCTGCATTAATGTGAATTGAACCTTTTGTAATATTTGCAGTTGTTCCAACAAGATATGTTGTTCCGTTTATTGCAAACTGAGTAACGTGTTCTGCATCGCCATCAATATCTGTATCATTTGCTAAAACTCCATTTGCAGCAGCTACATTTAATGGTGTGTTTTCGGTTGTTGAATTTACATCTGCTACTAAAACTGGATGATCGTTTACAGGATTTACAGTTATTTTTAAAGTAGTACTTGCATTTGCAGTAGCAGTTCCATCTGTAATTGTGTAGGTAATATCTGGAACATTTCCGTTAAAATTAGGAACTGGTGTAAATACATAACTTCCATCAAAATTTAATTTAATGTTTCCAACATTTGGAATTGCAACTAAATCTCCTGCATTGTTTGTACCGGCAGCTCCGTCTATAATAAAACTAACTAAAGTTAAATGATCTAAATTACCATCTGTATCATTTTTTAAAACTCCATTTGCTTCAGTAACCGTTAAAGTTGTGTCTTCATCAACAGAATTTGTATCTGCATTTGCAACTGGTGGAAATGGCGAAACAGGAATTGAAATATTTACAACTGCTGTTATATTGTTTCCATTTCCATCAGAAATTTCATAAGTAAATGTATCTGTTCCATTTGTTACTCCTGCATTTGGTGTGTAGGTTATTGTTCCATCAGCATTTATAACTGCAGTTCCTCTTGTAGGAGCAACTGTAATATTGCTTACTGTTAAAACGTCTCCATCTATATCAGTATCATTTGATAAAACTGGAATTTTAACGGCAACACCAGGATCTGTACCTGCAACATCATTGGTTGCAATTGGCGCATCATTTATTGGGTTTACTGTTAATTCTAAAGTATTATTTGCTGTTTTTGAACCATCAGAAATGGTGTACACAATTTGAGGAACAGCACCGTTAAAATTGGCAACTGGTACAAACGTGTAACTTCCGTCAGCTTTAATAGTTAAATCTCCTTTTCCTGGAATTGTAGTGGTTCCGCCAGTTGTAGCATTTACAGGAACTGTTGTTCCGTTTACAACAAACTTTCTAACTGTTAAAGGATCGTTTTCTATATCTGTATCATTAGTTAATAAACCATTAGCAGCTAAAACTGTTAAGGTTGTATCTTCATTTACAGAATTCGTATCCGGATTTGCAACTGGTGCATCATCTATTGGGTTTACTGTAATATCAAAAGTTGAACTTGCTGTTAGCGTTCCATCAGAAACAGTGTATGTAACTTGTGGTACAGCTCCGTTATAATTTAATGCTGGAGAAAAAACATAACTTCCATCAGCATTCATTTTTAAAGTTCCAATAGTAGGAATTGTTGCAGTTGTACCTGCATTTGTTGTACCTGCAATTCCGTTGATTGCAAAACTTACTATATTTAAGGTGGTTCCTTCATCAACATCTGTATCATTTTTTAAAACTCCATTTAGAGCAGAAACAGTTAATGTAATGTCTTCATTAGTAACATTTGTATCAGGATTTGCAATTGGGGCATCATTTACAGCATTTACAGTAATATCTAAAGTTGCATTTGCTGTATTAACATCATCTGTAATAGTATAATGTATTTGAGGTACTTTTCCGTTAAAGTTAGTAACTGGTACAAAAGTATAACTACCATTTCTTGTGATTGTTAACGTTCCTTTTCCTGGAATTAATGTTGAAGCTCCTGCTGGATCATCAACTGGAACATCAACAACTACTCCTTCTACAACAAATTGAATTATGTTTATTCCATGTCCATCAGGATCATTATCATTCTTTAATAAACCATCTACTTCTGCAACTGTTAAGGTTGTATTTTCATTTGTAGTATTTGTATCTGGCAAAGCAATTGGCGCATCATTTACTTGAATTACAGTAATATCTAATGTACTTGTTGCTGTTAATATTCCGTCTGAAATTGTATACGTTACTTGAGGAACATTGCCATTAAAATTAGCAAAAGGTGTATAGGTATAACTTCCGTTTGCACTTAATTTTAAAGTTCCAACATTTGGAATTGTTACTGTACCATTTGCATTTGTAGTTCCTGCAATTCCATCAATAATAAAACTTGAAACTACTAAAGTTGTTCCTACATCAATATCCGTATCGTTTTTTAAAACTCCGTTTGAAGCAGAAACATTTAAAATAACATCTTCGTTGGTTGTATTTGCATCTGGATTTGCTATTGGTGCATCATCTACATCAGAAACTGTAATATCTAAAGTGCTTGTTGCTGTATTTACACCATCAGAAACAGTGTACATTACTTGCGGAATTGTTCCGTGGAAATTTAAAACAGGTACAAAAGCAAAACTTCCATCTCTTCTAATTGTTAATTCTCCTTTATTAGCAATTGTTCTTTTTCCTCCAATATTCGGGTCTACAGTAACTGAAACTCCTTCAACAACGAATTTGGTAACAATCATTGTGTTACCATCTACATCTGTATCGTTTTTTAACAAACCATCAACTGTTGTAATGTTTAAGGTAACATCTTCTGGTGTTGTAGCTGTATCTGGATTTGCAATTGGTGCATCATTAACAGCATTTACTGTTATATTAATAATTGCTGTATTTGAAATTAAACCTAAATTATCTTTTACGGTATAATTGATATTCGGATTTCCATAATAGTTTGCAACTGGTGTAAAAACCAATGTTCCTGAACCAGTAACTGTATAAGTTCCTACATTTGCAATTACTAACGGATTTCCTGTCATTCCTACATTTGCAGGATTATTTGGATCTATTAAAATGATAGACGTTGTATCTATGGTTCCATCTACATCCGTATCATTTGATGTAATTGTATTAAGTGTTAAAACATCTCCTTCATTAATTGTTCCTGAAACATTATTGGCAATAGGTGCATCATTTACAACCGAAACAGAAATACCAACCGTTCCTTCATTTGAAGTAATGTTTCGAGTATCTTTTACCGTATATTTTATATCTGCAGTTCCATTAAAGTTGGCAATAGGTGTAAAAACTACGTTACCTTGTGGGTCTACTGTATAAGTTCCTTTTCCTGCAATTACTAATGGAGTTCCTGATTTTCCTGTATTTGCAGGATTATTTGGATCAATTAAAATAATTGTTGATGGAACGATTGCTCCATCAGAATCTGTGTCATTCCCTGCAATTGTTGGAATTGTAATTGGTGTATCTTCTGGAGTTGAGTTTCCTAAATCATCTAAAGCAACTGGTGGAGTATTATTAACTGATAATTTTCCTGCATCTGAAATTGTGCTACAAACATAATCTGCTTTAGAAATTACAACTCTATATAAATAATTATTCTCTGTAATTGCAATATTAGAAACCGTTAATTTCTTTGTAGTTGCACCTGCATATTTTCCGCCATTTGCAATATTTGTAAAAGTTGCGCCATTATCTGTGCTTTGTTGCCATTGAAAAACTGAACCTGTAGAAGTAGCTTCAAAAGTTGTACTTGCACCTACAAATACTGTTTTATTTGTTGGTTGAGAACTCACAACAACTGCTGTACCTGCAGTAGTTACGTTGATGTTTGTACCTGTATAAGCAGTCGCAAAACCGGTAACTTTACCATCTACACCAATTCCTGTTCCATTAACTTCTCCTGGTTTTGTAGTACTTTCTGTATGACCAGCTTCTTTAACATCTGGACAACCGTCATTATCTGAATCTGTATCTTGATGATCTGGTTTTCCGTCAGAATCTCTATCAAAAGTTGAAACAATTCCGCTTGCGTTTAAAGTTCCGTAATCTGGATCTTTATAATCTGGTGTTCCATCTGTGTCTGAATCTGCATCAGGATTTACATTTCCTGGAGTTTCTTGTGTATCTAAAATTCCATCATTGTCATCATCTAAATCTATTACATCTGGAATTCCATCTGAATCTGAATCAACTTTAATCGTAATCGTTAAGGTTGATGAAGCAGTTCCTCCAGTTCCATCAGAAACAGTATATGTTACCACAGGTATTAAACCTGCATAACCATTATTTGGCACAAAAACATAACTTCCGTTTGCATTTATTTTCAAAGTTCCAACACCTGCAATTGTTACTGTTTGGTTGGCATTATAAGTTGCACCGTCTCCAGTAATTACAAAAGTTAAAACAGTTAAACTTGATGATTCTACATCAGAATCATTCTTTAAAACTCCATGTGCAGCATTCACATTTAAAGTAACATTTTGTGTTGTTGCATTTGTATCAGGATTTGCAATTGGATTGTCATTTACCGGAGTAACAGTAATATTTAATGGCGCTTCATTAGATGTAAACCCTGCATCATCTTTAATTGTATACTTAATATTAGCAGTTCCGTTAAAATTTGCTTCTGGTGTAAATACTAAATTTCCTGAAGCATCAATAGTATAAGTTCCTTTTCCTGCAATAATTAAAGGAGTTCCTGTTTTCCCTGTATTTGTTGCATCTGTTGGATCTATTAATATAATAGTTGAAGGATCTACTGTTCCATCCTCATCTGTATCATTTACATTAATAGTGGCAATATTTACAGGGTTGTCTTCTGCCGCTGTTCCAGAATCTGCAACTGCAACTGGCGCGTCATTTACAGCTGTTATTGTAATATCAGTAGCACCAGAAACTGCTGGTGCAATTCCGTCTGAAACTGAATATGTAAAATCTCCAGGATTGTCTGTACCATTATAAGCAGTTGGTGCATCATAAATTAAACCAACTAATTCAGCAGAAGTTAACGTTGCTCCATTTGCAACAACTGTTCCGTTTGCTTTTTTAACAACTCCTAAAGTTGGTAAACCTGTAACTGTAATTGTTAATGTATTTCCATCTGGGTCTGATGGTGCTGTTAAACCTAATGCAGTATTTTTGCTTTCTTCTGCAACTGTAATTGCAGAACTATTTGCAACTGGAGGATTGTTAGAAGATACCGTTAATTTTGCCTGATTAGAAATTACTTCACATACATAATCTGTTTTAGAAACTCTTAATCTAAATAAGTAGTTATTTTGTGAAACTGTTACCCCTGTTATGTTTAAAGTATTTGTATGTACTCCACTATAAACACCATTGTTTAAAATTGTGTGAAAACTTGTACCATTATCAGAACTAACTTCCCATTGAAAAACATTACCAGTAGTTGCTACTGTAAATGATGTGTTAGCACCAGAAATGATTGTTTTATCAGTTGGTTGAGCTGTTATAGCCTCTGCAACACCTGCCGTTACAACATTTGCATTTGTACCTGTATATGCTGTTGTAAAACCTTTAACTTTTCCGTTAGAACTATAACCTGTTCCTTGAACTTCACCAGCTTTTACTGTACTTTCTACATGTAAAGATTCTCTAACATCCGGACAACCATCACCATCTGAATCTGTATCAAATTGGTCTATTTTTCCATCTTTATCAATATCAAATCTGTCATCTATATTATCTGAATTTGTATCTATAAACCCTGGAGTTGCTGGATCTTTATAATCTATAACTCCATTATTATTCGCATCAAGAATTGGATTTGTTCCATTATTTTCTACGGTGTCTAAAATTCCGTCATTGTCATCATCTAAATCTATAGTATCTCCAATTCCATCATTATCGTTATCATTATCAATAACTAAAATACCCAATGTTCCGTTTTCTGCGTGCAAACCTAAAGTATCTTCAACAGTAAATTTTATAGAAGCATCACCTGCAAAAGTTACTATTGGTGTAAAAACAAAACTACCATTGTTTGTTACTGTGTATGTTCCCACATTTGAAATTACCAAAGGTGAACCTACTTTTCCTTGGTTAGCGGTATTGTTTGGATCAATTAACTTCACTGTAGTTAAGTCTATATTTCCATCAACATCATTTGCACCCGTTAAAATATTTCCAGAAAAAGTTGTGCCTATATTTATAGTATTCCCTAAATTATCTACAACTGTTGGGGCAGTGTTTAAAGTTGTAGTTTGTGGATTACTAAAATTAATTTCTTTTAAAAAACTTACAGAATGTAATCTTGCATAAGAAGAGGTTGTTGCATCTCCATTTCTAAATCTAATTGTACTTACATTTTCGTAATCGATTCTTACTACTGCTCTTGGGTTTGTAGAAATTCCGTTTATACTTCCAGAAGGCGATTGAAATCTTGTAAATGGAGCATGTGGTTGCGAAACTGTTAAAAGAGAATTATTTCCTCCTTCTAAAACATACGATTTTGCCACAACTGCACTAAAAAATTCTCTACCATCAACATCAATTGCTTCAACAGAAAAATTATTTAAAACAACAGGAGTACCTATATCTGAAGCATTAGTTACAGTTCCGTCTGCAACAAAATTAATTTCCCATTCCACATAACCACCACCTTGAGTTATACTTGTTGTTGGTTGAAAACGATTATCCGAACCGTAAGTACTTTCATCAGTTTCACCAATATTTGCATGTGAAATATTTACAATAGTTACAACTGCATCTACTGTAATTCCATCTTGATTTACAACTACATTCTGATAAATGTATTTAGCACCAACTGTATTACTTGCTGGACTCCCAGATAAACGAGTAGGACCTTTTGCTGCACTAAATTTAGGTTTTAATTGTGCACTTAAAGTTAATGTAAAGCAAAAAATGAGAATTGCTAATACTTTTGAAAAAGTGTTTTTTTTGTAGGATTTCATATTAACTTGATTAATGTGAATTTTAGTGGAAAAATTAAAATTTAATTATGTACACAAATATGTAGTAATTCAGTTAATAAAGGCTTGTATTGTACTACTCACTTACCACGCAATAATTAGATAAAGTAATTATTTTAAAAAAAGAAATATCTATCAATAAAACATTATCTTATATACTAGAGATAGTTTAAAGTTAATATTAGCTTTCTTTACTAAACCTTTCTTATTTTTGTTATATTCATTCATCCCCAAGTAATTCTAAATGTTGAAATCAAAAAATCTATATAAATTAATTGTAATAAACTTTCTTTTTTTTAGCATTACATCATTTGCTCAAAAAGCTGATTCTAATAAATATGTTCGATTTATTGATTCAGCAGATGCAAAAATTTATGATTTTCCAAGTATTGCTAATGATTTTTTAGATTCCATACCTAAACCTTTAGAGAATAATATCAAAGGCCATGTTGCTAAATATTATCACTTTAAAGCTGTAATAAGCAGTTTTTTAAGTGATGATGCAGAAGTGTATCATTATAATATTCTTTCTCTAAAATATGCAGAAAAAGAAAAGAATTATGAAATGGCTGGTGCTTCAAGTATTGAATTGTTTTACAACCTATACATTATAAAAAAAGATTCAACTGCGTTGGATTATTTAGAAAAAGCAGAAAAATTTTACACATTAGATAACAATGAAAAAGGTCTCATAGATGTAATGCAAATGAGAGCATTTACCGAATTTAATCGTAAAAATTACAAGAAATGTAACGACTTACTCATACCTAAATTAACATACTACAAATCTATTAAAGATGACTCTTTTTATTATATGTATGCTTTGTTTATGTTAACTTCTAATTATATTCATTTAGATGATGATGTAAATCGCGAAAAATATTTTAAAGAATTTAGAAAATTAGAAAATGACACTACTATTTCAACATCACTATATAAAATACATGAAGTTACTTTAAACATCTGTATGCAACATCTGCATTTAGAAAGGAATGAATTAGATTCTGCACTCCATTTTCTTAATAAAGTTGATAAAATGCGTGATTTTATGAATAATTCTGATAAAGAATCACATTTTAAAAACTACTTAGATTACTTTGAAAAAGTTAATGATGCAACCGCAAAAAATAACTACATTGATTCATTAAAACTGCATAATGAAAACTTAATTGAAAAAAATCTTAATGCAAGTTATAATATTAATAAGTCTTTTTTGGAAACTTCTAACAACTTAAAAATAGAAACTGAAAAAAAATTTTTAAATAGAAATTGGATTTTATTTTTAACTGTTTCATTAATTGGTTCAATTGTTTTTATAATTGTTAAGCAAAAAAAAATTAGGAAGAAAATTGAAGAATTTTCGAAAAGGAAAAAAGAGTATACCTTTTTACAAAACAATCATGAAAAATTAAAAGTAAAAGTTAAAGGTCTCGAAAATTATATTGCTGAAATAAAAAAAGAAGTAAAAACTATTTCTTCAATTACTACGATTGATGAGCAAAAGAAAAGGATTCAAGAACTTCATAAAGAAATTCACCATAATTCATCTGTATTATTAGCAAAAGGAGAAAGTCATTTAGATTTAATAAACGAACTAAATGTTGAATTTTTTAATGAAATATCTATAAAACACCCAGAATTAAATTCTTCTGAAAGAATAATATGTTACTACTTATTTATGGATTTTAAGAGTAAAGAAATTGCTGCTTTTATAAATACATCTGTAAGATCTGTGGAAAGTAAAAGGTATAGAATTACTAATAAATTAAACCTTAAAGAAAAAGATTTTAAACTTTCAGACTATTTAAAAGAATCATTTTCTAGTAATACTATAGATTCTAACTCTTAAGAGTTAATAAATTCTCATACAGTTTTTTTAGATGAGTTTAAAATGACTATTTAAAATCTATTAATGAAATAGTTTTGTTTGATACTTTAATTAGTTTCATTTCTAATTATAGGAGTAGGGAATAGGCTTTCTCTAGTTATAAAACCCTAAATAAAAGGTGGGATTAAAATTTTTTGGGGAAATTTTAAAAATTGCATTAAAAGATAAAATGTTTAAAAAAGATCTTTTAAGAACCACCTTTTAGTTGGATTTTTTATAAAACAAAAGCAACAAGCTCTATTTAGAGTTCGTTGCTTTTTGTTTTTTTATTATAGTTATTCAATAACTATTTTCTTGCTAATTTTTCCTTTGTTGGTATATACATTAACAATGTAAATCTGGTTGACTAAATTTTTAGTTTCTAGTCTGTTCTCTGGTTTAGATTCTAGGTTTTTCCATTGTGCTACTTTTTGTCCAAGTATGTTAAACAATTGCACTTTGGTAATCTCTAGGTTATCTAAATTCTGAATCACCATTTCTTTATTCGCGTTGTCCATAAACACAGCGATTGTTTTCTGTAATTCTTCATTGATGTTATCATCTACATCTAAAGTAGAATTCTCTACAAAAGATAACACAAATCTGTCTGTGTAAGTACCTTTTTCTAATTGGTATACAGCACTTTTATCGTTTATTTGCTGTGTTTCTCCTGTAAGCTTGTCTTTGATAAATACATCTTGATTGTTAATGTATTTCATCTCATCAATTGTAATGGTAATTAAACCATTTTTATTCATGATTACTTCTAAAGGAACTTCTAAATCATTAGAGATTTCTTGCACTCCTGTAATTACATAGCCTAATTCATCATTTGGAAACTTCCAATAGAAATCCGTAGTATTGGTATCATACATTTCAGAGTCATATCCTTTTTCAAAGGCAAAAGAATTTGATGAATGAAAAGAGGCTCCAATTTGACGGTGAAGGTTTGTTCCTTGGTCGTCTTGGTAGTTCATTCCTAGTTTTATAATAGGTAACTCAAATCCAGTAGTCTCATCAGATTTAGCGCTTTCACCTCTTAAGAATACAGAAGAACCTGTTCCTTCTGTTTTAAATTCTCTTTGACTGTTGTTAAAGACAATTGGGCCACCATCTGTTGCATCTCCTTGTACAAAGAATCCTTGTCCAATGGCAATGTAAGGTTCTGGAGCCGTGTAAGAATCTGCATATTGGCTACCACCTGTACTTGGTGCACATACAATTTTCCCATCATCTTTAAAGATGACACTGTCTACGAAAAAGTCGTTGGTGTCGTTAGAGGTTAATGTAACATCACTACCAGGTTCTATACATATAATTACATAACCCTCGTCATAAGAACCATCTGTATGTTGAAATACAAAGTTTCCTTTATCAGCATTGTCTATTTTAATTTTTATGTTTTTATCTACCATAGATTTGTACACAACTCTTAAAGTATCTAAACCTCTAGAGATGTTAGAGAACTTTACAAAGCTAGTATTGGTGTTCATGTTTGCTACATCTAAAGCTTGATCTTGTGTAATAGAAACATTATACTCATCTGCATCTTCTACTTCTACAGTATACTCAAAAGGAGCATTTGCAGAAGGGTCATTTGCAGTAACCCCCATAGAGATATTTCTTGTAGCATACCCACCAATGTATCCTGCAAAATTATGTCCGGCAGAACCTTCGTCAACAGTACTTTCTGACACATGCTGCCAAAAATATAATGTTGCATTGGTAGAGTTTATATTGTCTTCAATAAACTTCTTAACACTCATTGCAGACGGGAATGGGTTTCCTATTAAATAAGACTCATTAGCCCCTACAGGCGCAACCGTATTAAAGTTACCATCGTTAGGAGTTCCTAAAAACGTGTAGTTTTGTGGTCTTCCTGGTCCTTTAAATATATATCCTTCTCCTTTATCTAAAGGAAGTCCTCTATATTTATGAGCCCAATTAGATCTTCCGTTAGATCCTGGTGAATATGAATATACCCAGTGTTCTGCTAGCGTAATAGGATCTGTTGTTGCTCCATCATAACCTCCAACGAAAGTAATGTCTTTAGCAATCGTTCCAATACTAGATGTAGCATCTAAAGGTGTTGTTCCGTCTTTTAAAACAGTTTCTAAAGAGTAGGTGTTTGCTCCAATAGTATTTACTGGAGAACTCATGTAATTGTATCTATACAAACTAGGTACTGTTGAGTTTTGGTCTACTAATAGTTTTCCACTACCAGATACTTTAGTTGTTCCTGTATGGGTTTGTATCAATTGTGAAGTACCTACTAAACGAATCTCATCATTAGAATTTGTTAAAGTGATGTCATTAGTAACTACTAATAACTCATCTGTAACTGCTAATTTACTATTGTTATTCACAACAAGTTTTCTTGCGCTTAATCTACTACCAATATGGTTGTAGTTTTCTTCTACAACTGTGTGCCTAGATCTATCTGGGAATCCGTTATTCCAAACATTACCTGTTCTTGTAGTAACATTGATTCTATGCAAACCTAATCTTGTGTTGGCATCTGTGTTAGAATTAATGATTTCTGAAATAAGAGGATCATGTGGATGTCTTTCTGGACCTCCATCTCCTAACAATTTGTACGGATCTAAATAATCTGGATCTGTTACAATATCGTTTACAAATACAACCCACTCGCTAGGTGTATAGTCTTTATTTGGTACTAATGTCTCATCGATTCTAACATAAGAGGTCTTATCTGCAAAACCTGAAACAGCATCGTATCTAAAGTTATATGAACCTTTATCTGTAATAGCAGATAGAGTAATAATATCATTTGCTCCACCAATATCTGTAAGTGCATCATTTGTGATTACTCTTGCTGGTTCTGAATTATCGAAATTAGTGATCACATTCGAAGAGTTTCTAAATAATACAGATTCTCCTGGATCTAGAACTGCAGGAACGATAAAGTTAACATCTGGAAGTACTCCTAACTGGTCTCCTGTTTTATCTTTATATAATTGAATTTTAATAAGATTTGCTGGAATACTATTTGTTGTACTAATGTTTGTGATTTCAATCCATCTTTCTGAACCAAATTGATATACTTGCGTAATCATTGGGGTTCCATTTGCTCCTGTATCTCTATAATCGAAATCTCCAATTGTATTAAAATCATTGTCTACATCACCTAAATCGGCAACACTAGGTGGATTGTGATTATCATTTACAGTAGATCCTGAAATACTAGAATCGTTATTTTCATCAAAAATATCGTATAAACCATCTCCATCTACATCACCTCCTGATAATACATTATGTGCAGGAACTCCGTTTTCTGCGATGTCTAAAATACCATCATTGTCTGAATCTGTATCTAAATAATCTGGTATTGCATCATTAGTGATATCTGTGTTTTCTGTTAATAGACCAACTAAATTATTTGGAATATCTTCATAAACATCATCTACACCATTGTTATTTACATCTGTAATACCTGTACCTTGTCCACTTGGTGTAATATAACCTTTAGAAGGTTGTCCTTCTACGTTATCTGGAATACCATCATTGTCTGCATCGATATCTAAATGGTTTAGATTTCCATCTGTATCTAAATCTCCATTTGGATATGTATTTGGTTTTCCATCATTATCTGTATCAGCACCCGTAACTATTGTTGCATTACTGGTGTTGGCACCTGCTGTATCTGTTCCGGTTGCTAATGCGTTTGTTGGATCTCCATCCACAACATCATTAAACCCATCATTATCTGCATCTACAAAAGCATCTTCTAAACCGTCTCTATCTACATCTGTTCCGCCAGCTTCAACAATATCCGTAATACCATCGTTATCAGCATCTAAATCTAAATGATTTAATTTTCCATCGCCATCTGCATCTCCTTTTGTGTAAGAATTTGGCTTACCGTCATTATCTGTATCAGCTCCAGTTAAGATTAATGCATCACTAGTGTTAGTACCTGCAGTATCTGTTCCATTTGTTAATGCATTGGTAGGATCTCCATCGACAACATCGTTGAATCCGTCATTATCTGCATCTACAAAATTATCTGCTTTACCATCACCATTTGCATCTGTTCCACCAGCTTCAACAACATCTGCAATACCGTCATTGTCAGCATCTAAATCTAAATGATCTAAAATACCATCACTATCTGTATCTCCTTTTGTATAAGAGTTTGGTTTACCATCATTATCAGTATCTGTACCTGTTACAATTAAAGCATTTGCTGTGTTAGCACCTGCAGTATCTGTTCCATTTGCTAATGCATTGGTTGGGTCTCCATCAACATCATCGTTGAATCCGTCATTATCTGCATCTACAAAATTATCTGTTTTACCATCTCCATTTGCATCTGTTCCACCAGCTTCAACAACATCAGCAATACCGTCATTGTCAGCATCTAAATCTAAATAATCTAAAATACCGTCATTGTCTGTATCTCCATTTGGATACGTATTTGGTTTACCATCATTATCTGTATCTGCACCTGTTAAGATTAATGCATCACTAGTATTAGCACCTGCAGTATCTGTTCCATTTGCTAATGCATTGGTTGGATCTCCATCGACTACATCGTTGAATCCATCATTATCTGCATCTACAAAATTATCTGCTTTACCATCTCCATTTACATCAGTTCCACCAGCTTCGACAACATCAGCAATACCGTCATTGTCAGCATCTAAATCTAAATGATCTAAAATACCGTCACTATCTGTATCTCCTTTTGTGTAAGAGTTTGGCTTACCGTCATTATCTGTATCTGCTCCAGTTAAGATTAATGCATCACTAGTGTTAGCACCTGCAGTATCTGTTCCATTTGTTAATGCATTTGTTGGGTCACCATCAACAACATCGTTGAATCCATCTTTGTCTGCATCTACAAAACCATCTGCTTTACCATCTCCATTTACATCAGTTCCACCAGCTTCAACTACATCAGCAATACCGTCATTGTCTGCATCTAAATCTAAATGATTTAAAATACCATCATTATCTGTATCTCCTTTTGTGTAAGAATTTGGCTTACCGTCATTATCTGTATCAGCTCCAGTTAAGATTAATGCACCACTAGTGTTAGCACCTGCAGTATCTGTTCCATTTGCTAATGCATTGGTTGGGTCTCCATCAACAGCATCGTTGAACCCATCTTTGTCTGCATCTACAAAATTATCTGCTTTACCATCTCCATTTGCATCTGTTCCGCCAGCTTCAACTACATCAGCAATACCATCATTGTCAGCATCTAAATCTAAGTGATCTAAAATACCGTCATTGTCTGTATCTCCATTTGGGTATGTATTTGGTTTACCATCATTATCAGTATCTGTACCTGTTACAATTAAAGCATTTGCTGTGTTAGCACCTGCAGTATCTGTTCCGTTTGCTAATGCATTGGTTGGGTCTCCATCAACAGCATCGTTGAATCCGTCATTATCTGCATCAACAAAATTATCTGCTTTACCATCTCCATTTGCATCGGTTCCACCAGCTTCAACTACATCAGCAATACCATCATTATCAGCATCTAAATCTAAATGATCTAAAATACCATCTTTGTCTGTATCTCCATTTGGATACGTATTTGGTTTACCATCATTATCTGTATCTGTACCTGTTATAATTAAAGCATTTGCTGTGTTAGCACCTGCAGTATCTGTTCCATTTGCTAATGCATTGGTTGGATCACCATCAACAACATCGTTGAATCCATCTTTGTCTGCATCTACAAAACCATCTGCTTTACCATCTCCATTTACATCAGTTCCACCAGCTTCAACTACATCAGCAATACCGTCATTGTCTGCATCTAAATCTAAATGATTTAATTTTCCATCGCCATCTGCATCTCCTTTTGTGTAAGAATTTGGCTTACCGTCATTATCTGTATCAGCTCCAGTTAAGATTAATGCATCACTAGTGTTAGTACCTGCAGTATCTGTTCCATTTGTTAATGCATTGGTAGGATCTCCATCGACAACATCGTTGAATCCGTCATTATCTGCATCTACAAAATTATCTGCTTTACCATCACCATTTGCATCTGTTCCACCAGCTTCAACAACATCTGCAATACCGTCATTGTCAGCATCTAAATCTAAATGATCTAAAATACCATCACTATCTGTATCTCCTTTTGTATAAGAGTTTGGTTTACCATCATTATCAGTATCTGTACCTGTTACAATTAAAGCATTTGCTGTGTTAGCACCTGCAGTATCTGTACCATTTGCTAATGCATTGGTTGGATCTCCATCAACAACATCGTTGAATCCGTCATTATCTGCATCTACAAAATTATCTGTTTTACCATCTCCATTTGCATCTGTTCCACCAGCTTCAACAACATCAGCAATACCGTCATTGTCAGCATCTAAATCTAAATAATCTAAAATACCGTCATTGTCTGTATCTCCATTTGGATACGTATTTGGTTTACCATCATTATCTGTATCTGCACCTGTTAAGATTAATGCATCACTAGTATTAGCACCTGCAGTATCTGTTCCATTTGCTAATGCATTTGTTGGATCTCCATCGACTACATCGTTGAATCCATCATTATCTGCATCTACAAAATTATCTGCTTTACCATCTCCATTTACATCAGTTCCACCAGCTTCGACAACATCAGCAATACCGTCATTGTCAGCATCTAAATCTAAATGATCTAAAATACCGTCACTATCTGTATCTCCTTTTGTGTAAGAGTTTGGCTTACCGTCATTATCTGTATCTGCTCCAGTTAAGATTAATGCATCACTAGTGTTAGCACCTGCAGTATCTGTTCCATTTGTTAATGCATTGGTAGGATCTCCATCGACAACATCGTTGAATCCGTCATTATCTGCATCTACAAAACCATCTGCTTTACCATCTCCATTTGCATCAGTTCCACCAGCTTCAACTACATCAGCAATACCGTCATTGTCTGCATCTAAATCTAAATGATTTAAAATACCATCATTATCTGTATCTCCTTTTGTGTAAGAATTTGGCTTACCGTCATTATCTGTATCAGCTCCAGTTAAGATTAATGCACCACTAGTGTTAGCACCTGCAGTATCTGTTCCATTTGCTAATGCATTGGTTGGGTCTCCATCAACAGCATCGTTGAACCCATCTTTGTCTGCATCTACAAAATTATCTGCTTTACCATCTCCATTTGCATCTGTTCCGCCAGCTTCAACAACATCAGCAATACCATCATTGTCAGCATCTAAATCTAAGTGATCTAAAATACCGTCATTGTCTGTATCTCCATTTGGGTATGTATTTGGTTTACCATCATTATTTGTATCTGTACCTGTTACAATTAAAGCATTTGCTGTGTTAGCACCTGCAGTATCTGTTCCATTTGCTAATGCATTGGTTGGGTCTCCATCAACAGCATCGTTGAATCCGTCATTATCTGCATCAACAAAATTATCTGCTTTACCATCTCCATTTGCATCGGTTCCACCAGCTTCAACTACATCAGCAATACCATCATTATCAGCATCTAAATCTAAATGATCTAAAATACCATCTTTGTCTGTATCTCCATTTGGATACGTATTTGGTTTACCATCATTATCTGTATCTGTACCTGTTATAATTAAAGCATTTGCTGTGTTAGCACCTGCAGTATCTGTTCCATTTGCTAATGCATTGGTTGGATCACCATCAACAACATCGTTGAATCCATCTTTGTCTGCATCTACAAAATTATCTGCTTTACCATCTCCATTTACATCAGTTCCACCAGCTTCAACTACATCAGCAATACCATCATTGTCAGCATCTAAATCTACGTGATTAGGAAGACCATCATTATCTGAATCTCCATTAGGGTAGGTGTCTGGTTTACCGTCGTTATTAGCATCATCTCCAGTTACAACTAATGCATTGGCTGTGTTTTCTGAAGTACCATCTTGACCAACATCTCCATCGACAACATCGTTGAATCCGTCATTATCTACATCTACAAAATTATCTGCTTTACCATCTCCATTTACATCAGTTCCTCCTGCTTCTACTACATCTGGAATACCATCATTGTCTGCATCTAAATCTTGGGTGTCTGGAATACCATCTCCATCTGTATCTGGATTTGTTATCGCATTACCATCTGTTCCACCTGTAACATCTGCATCATAACGATCGTCTAAACCGTCATTGTCAAAATCATTTACTAAGGTACCATCAGTGTTAATATCATCAATAAGTCCATTTCCGTCTGTATCTTCTCCTCCTGCTTCTACTAAATCTGGAATGCCATCATTGTCTGAATCTAAATCTAAAGAATCAGGAATACCATCTCCGTCTGTATCTGATATACATAATTGTGTTACAGAAATATCATCTATAGCTAAATCATTCCCAGTAATATTAGCAACGTTATTCCTTATAATAAATGTAATATCACTATTATCTAATGCTATTATTGGGGTAGTAGGACTGTAAAATTTCCATGCACTAATATCTCCTTTTGTTACACGTGGTATATCGCCAGTACCTAAAGCAGTTCCTAAAATAGTACCGTTTTGTATAAGTTCTACTTGTATGTTAGGTAACGCTCTATTATTAGTTCCTGGGTCATTTGGTTTATCGACATCTAAATTTAATACCCAAAAAGAAACATTTATTGCAGCACCTGCAGTTATTCCTGTTAAGGTTTTTTGATAAATTACATCTAATGTAGTACCTGCATTAACCATAAGCATCCTATCGATTGTAGGCGTTGCACTACCACTGGTATGGTCTCCAATGTTTTGCCATCTTTCGCTACCTTGACTAGCCCAACTAGCCGATTCTGGAATATTATTAAAAACAGAATAAAAGTTATCTTGTAAATCGTTAGTACGAGGGCTGTTTAATTGTACGTAACCATATGCAGTAGAAACACCTGGATCTATAGACGCCAAAGTAACACCTGCACTAGGGCTTACAGTACCACTGGCAGCTACACCAAAATCTTCTTTAAGTAAATTTAAATTACCATCACATGCATTTTCAACAGTATCTGGAATACCATCATTATCGTCATCTAAATCTACATTGTCAGGTATACCATCATTATCTGTGTCTGTAGCATCTCTATAGTCTAAATCACCAGTTTCAGGAAGTGGAAAATCATTGTCTGAATCTCCATAAGCCGTTTCTAATGTAGCTTCGTCTGTTACTTTATTATTTGCACCTAAACCATCATTAACTGTAAAACCTGAAATACTTGTATCGTTATTATCATCAAAAACATCGTCTAAACCATCGTTATCTGCATCGTCTCCAGAAGCAACGTTATCTGTGTCTCCGTTTTCTTGAATGTCTGGAATACCATCATTGTCTGCATCTAAATCTATATAATCTGGAGTATCTGTATTATCTGTGTTTGTTGCTTCTAAACCAATAATGGCACCAATTTCGTAAGTATCATCTACACCATTATTGTTAACATCTGTAATTCCTGTTGCAATACCACTTGGTTCTTTATAGTTGTTAGAAGGTTGACCTTCTATATTATCTGGAATTCCATCATTATCTGCATCTATGTCTAGATAGTCTGGAATACCGTCTGTATCTGTGTTTCTTGGTGTTTGACCTGATCCTGCAGAAGTTGGAATACCATTAGTTGCAGTATTGTCTGCATTATCATCATCATCATCTGCCATACCATCTCTGTTAGTGTCTGTACCACCAGCCTCTATAACGTCAGGAATTCCATCGTTATCTGAATCTAAATCTAAATGATTTGGAATTCCATCACCATCTGTATCAATTACACATCTTTTTTCTCCACCACCAATTTCAGTAAGTTTTGTTCCATAAATATCGATATTAGTGTTACCAGTATGTTCTTCTATTAAAAGATATTGTAAAACGTCACCTGTATTAAGTGTTATTGATGGTATTACACTGCTAATACTTACTGCATTATTATTAGTAGTTGAATTGTATGCATTTTGAATTGAATACACCTTATTACCGTTATGATATACTACAATATGGTCATCTCCATACCCTAAATCTATTTGATATACTCCTGCTTCTACAGTTGTAATTGTTTTAGTAAATAAAATGGCAGCATCTTCAGAACCATTTGGTACATTGGAACCATTATAGTTGGTTGCTTTAGAGTATCCTGAAAGATTTACTGGTGAATTAGCAAACCTTACGTTAAAGGCATTGTCTGTATTTTTATATTCTACGTAATCAAACGTTGCTATTTGTGTTTGATTAAAATCAGGAAATTGATTAGAAGCATTAATAAACGACCAAGTATCTTGATCTGGCATATCAAATAGTATTCCTTCAAAACCTGTTACACTTGCAACTGTATTATCAGTTCCACAAACTCCAGTTTCCTCTGAATCTAAAATACCATCGTTATCGTCATCTAAATCTGTATCATCTGGAACCCCATCTTTATCAGTATCTAAATCGAAAGTTGTATCTCTGTAATCTACATCTCCACCAAAATTAGCATCATCATCTACATCTGTGAAATTGTCTGTTTGCGTATCATCAAAACTACCATTTACATCTGCATAATTATCGCCATTATCTAATGCGTTTACTAAACCGTTTACACCAACAGCTCCTGTAACTTTTCCACTTCCGTCATTTGACAACCCACTACCAGATTCAATAATATCAAAGATACCATCGTTATCTGCATCTAAATTAATATAATCTGGATTTGAAGGACCATGTGTATTAGTTGGGTCTAAACCTAAAGAACCTGCACCAGAAGAAGCACCGTTTGGTGTAGAATCATAAGCATCATCTAAACCATCGTTATCTGAATCTAAACCTAAAGGTTTCGTATAATCTTTTGTACTTTGTGCTTCTATAATATCTGGAATACCATCGTTGTCTGAATCTAAATCTAAAGAGTTAGGTATGCCATCCCCATCTATATCTTTACTTATAGTACATGAAGAAACTGTTACTGAATCTAAACCAACATCTTTATGCCAAACTGTACCAGTTGTACCTTGTGTGATTACAAGTCTAAACCTTGTAGCATTTCCACTTATTAAACCACTTAAATCTACTGTTTTTTGAAGCCAAGCAAAAGTGCCGTTCTGTGCTATACCTTGTTGATCTAGTTGTTCAGCGTTACCTCTATTTACCCATCCTGCTCCGTTTTCATTAGATTGTAACTGTATGTTTCCGTCATTAACATCTCCTCTATAACCAAAGTAATAACTAAAGCTGATACTACGATCACTTGCATCGAAAGGTACATCTAATTCTGCTATAAATATATCTCCATTAACTCCAGTAGAAGACATTTCTGTATATACATAGCCCGCATCTCCTTGCCCAGTGTTCGGACCAACACCACTTGAGGTAGTGTCATTATTATCCCAAGACCATCGACGATAAGTATCAGGGCCTTGCAGATTATTCCCCCCAGGTGCTTCAAAATTCCAATTAGTTTCAGCACTTGTTTGGCTTGTAAAATTATATGTCGATACATTACATGTACCATCCTCTTCAGTATCTAAAATACCATCATTATCATCATCTATATCTACAGAATCTGGTACACCATCTCCATCGGTGTCTAAAAACACAGTACTTGCATCTCTAAAATCTACGTTGTTTGGAGAATCTGTTGCACTTGTATTTGGAATTTCACCATAAGGTGTATTATCAAAATTACCATTAACATCTGCATAATTATCACCATTATCATAATTGTTATCTAAACCATTTTTACCAACAACACCACTTAAAGATAAGCCAGCTTCTATTCTATCTGTAGTACCATCATTATCTGAATCTGTATTTAAGTAATCTTGATTATCTACTGCATCATGATTATTTGGTGTTAAACCTAAAGAACCTGACCCATTAGAATTTCCAAGAGGAGTCGTATCATATCTATTGTCTAGACCATCATTGTCTGTATCAAGATTTAAAGGTGCTAAATAATTAAATGTACTTTGTGCTTCTATGTTGTCTGGAATACCATCGTTATCTGAATCTAAATCTCTAATATTTGGTATACCATCTCCATCGAAATCACAAATTGGTTGAAAACTTTTGTAAAGAACATTGTCTATTTGTAATGAACCACCACCATCTACAGCTAATTTAATTCTGATGTATCTTGCTGCTGATGTTAATTTATATTGCTTATTTTCTTCAGTATTTACTGTAGTCCATGAATAAGATTTTGCATTTGTATAGCTAGATGTAGCTGCAGTTAGAGATTGATCTACACTCATAAAGTGATTAATGTTACTAGTCACACGAGACTCAATTTCTATAATTGCATTTTTAGCTACAATTGTCCCTAAATCTATTACCAATACATCTGCAATGTCGTTTAAGGTTGCTCTAGCATTATTTGACCCAATAGCATCGGTAGGATTAGTAACACTAGTACTACTTTGTATTGCAGTTGCATTACTTCCTGCTACACTTGGGCATTCTACCGTGTCTATAATACCATCATTATCATCATCTATATCTACAGCATCTGCTACACCATCTCCATCTGTATCTTTTGAGGTTGATGCATCTCTCCAATCTACATCTCCACCGACAGTAGAGTCTGGAAAGTTGTCTGTTTGTGTATTATCGAAAATACCATTTGGGTCAGTGTAATCGTCTCCATTATCATAAGAATTATCTAAACCATTTACACCAACATCTCCAGTAAGAGTAATGTTAGCTTCTTCTTCGTCTGATTGTCCATCACCATCTGAATCTAAATCTAAATAATCTGGATTACCTGCATTCTCAGTATTTACGAGTGTATAACTAGTTGCGGTAGGTGAATCGTTATTTTCGAAAGCGCTATCTAAACCATTTGCCCCAACATTCCCTGTAAAAGCTATATAAGTTGCTGTTGGCTGACCTTCAATAATATCTGGAATACCATCACCATCTGCGTCTAAATCTAAATGATTTGGAACTCCATCATTGTCAAAATCGAATATGTCTGCAACTCCATCTCCATTAATATCGTTATAATTGGTAGTACTTCCATCTCCAGTACCATCATCTCTTGTATCTAAATAATTTGGAAGTAAATCTCCATCTTCATCTCCTAAAGGATTGTATACTGTTCCATTTACTGTACTTTCTACTGTATCTAAAATACCATCATTATCATCATCTATATCTATTGTATCTGGAACTCCATCGCCATCTGAATCTAATTCCTCTACAGCGTTTAATTCTACTGCGATGTGTATCGATTCTACATTATCAAAAGTAGGGTTACCATTTCCATCAAAAGGATTAACTACATTATCTAATGGATAAAAAATTAATGTCATTTCACCACTTGCATTAGGTTCAGCTTTAAAAATATAAGCTTTTTCAACCCAGTTGTTATGTGCAGAAGATATTACTGGTATCTTTTGTCTTGCATTTCCATCAATTTGGTAATCGAAAGCGTCTATAAATTTACGAGAGTAAGGGTCACCACCTACGCCATTATAATTACTAATAGAAGTCATATGGTAAACAGAAAGTTTGTATAATTTTCCATTAACAAGACCACCCATATTAGTAGTTACAGATTCTTCTGGTAACGTATTTAAGTTACCAACATCTCTCATGGAAATCCAAGTAATATCTCCGGTAGGAGGTAATGGTAATGGTGCACTAATCCAAGATGCATTACCACCATTGGTGCCTTGACCACCAGCGTTATTTCTGTTAGAAACATCTGGAGATCCACCAGTGTTAAACCAACCTACAGGTGTACATGTACCGCAGGTAGTAGTTCTAGAACCTGTACCTGTAATAGTTTGTGAAAAAGATTGAAAGTTAAAAAGGAATAAAAATAGCACAGTTAAAAAACCTATTGATTTTTTTGATGCATTTTTTTTAGATAAGCACTGAATTTCCCCAAATTCAGTTACTTGAAAAAAACTTTTTTTCATAGTATACTATTTGTTTATGTTTTTGGGGGAAATGTTTAGACTTGATTATGATAATAATTAAATCTAGTGAATTTGCAAAATTAATCATTTTTTTGATTAATTGCTAAATTTATTATATTAAACTATTTTACACTTTGTTATTACATCTTTATGACACTCAATGATTTTAAAAGTCACACTAAATATTTAATTAGTCATTAGTTTCTTTAGAACTTACATTAATGTTTTACTATATTATTAAAACTAAATTAATATGTAGTTAAAGCAAAAGAGTTAAAAATAATGGTTAATAAAGTTAAGTATAAATACTTAACTAACGTAAATTTGCATTTTGTAATATACTTATGTCAACTAAAAAAAGAGAAAAGAGAAAATATCGGTTTTTAAGAAGAGCTTTAAGGGTTTTCCTAGGAGTTGTAGTTTTTCTATTACTCCTTGTTCTTTTTGTGAGAAGTTCTTGGGGGCAAAGCATTATTGTACAAAAAGGAGTAAATTATGTTTCTGAAAAAACTAAAACTAAAGTTGTTGTAGAAAAAATGTTTCTTACTTTTAACGGAAACTTGCAATTAGAAGGTTTGTATTTAGAAGATAAAAAAGGAGATACCTTAATTTATTCTAAATCTTTAGAAGCTAATTTACCTCTTTGGTCTATAATAAGAGGAGACGCAATAGGTGTAGATGATTTAAAATGGAAGGGTTTAAGAGCTAATATTATAAGAAAAGACACCTTTTCTAGTTATAATTTTCAATTTCTAATTGATGCTTTTACTTCAAAAAAAACGAATTCAGTTGAAGATAAATCCACTTCAGAACCATTAGATATTATCATTGGAAATCTAAATTTAGAAGATATTAATGTAGATTTTAAAGATGATGTTTTAGCTATAGATAGCAAATTTAAAATTGGTTCTTTGGATGCAAGTATGGAATCTCTAAATCTTGAAAAAATGATTTTTAAGACACATGATATTTCGCTTTCTGATGCTGATGTTAAGTTTATTCAAAATCCAGTTACAATAGCATTACCAGTTGAAGAAGTTCCGCTACCGACTTTTTCTGCCGAAAGTATTACCATAAAAAATACAAAAGCATATTATAAATCTGAAGTAGATAATATCCTTGCAGATGCAAACATTAAAGATTTTTATACAGAAATTCCTGAATTAAATTTAAAAAACAAAACCTTCAATTTAAACAAAATAAGGTTGAAAAATTCGGCAATTTTAATGAAAATGAAAACTGTTGAAAATACAGTAGTTTCATCATCAACAAATACAACAAATGTAATTTGGCCAGAGATAGCTATTAAAATAAACGATTTAAATTTAGAAAATAATAATATTAAATATTTTGTAAATGATGCTATAGTGCAGAAGAATGTGTTTAACCCGAATGCAATATCATTACAAAATTTAAACTTAAAAGTTACAGATGTTTACCTTAAAGACCAAAAAGGTGGTTTAGAACTTAAAAAGTTTAATTTTATAGAGCAGTCTGGTATTCACTTAAATTCACTTTCTTTAAATGCAGAAATTACGGATAAAAATTTGGAGGTTTCAAATTTTGATATTGCAATAAATAAAAATAAAATTACAGGTTTTACAAGAGCAGATTACCTATCTCTTTCTCAATTAATTTCTTCGCCAGAAAAGACAAATGTTCAGCTAAAAATTTCTTCTTTTAAACTTTGGTTAGAAGAAGTTTTTAGGTTTCAGCCAAATTTAAAAAAGCAAGAGTATTTAAGGAAATTAAGCGCAAAAAAAATTACTGGGAATCTAAATCTAAAGGGTTCTTTAGCAGATGTAAAAATATTAGGGACTAACATAAATTGGGGAAATTCTACTGCAGTTTCTTTAAACGGAACCATAAAAAATGTAACTAAACCTGATATACTTCAACTAAATTTAACAAGTTTTAAAGCAGAAACTAAACGTACAGACCTTTTACAAATAGTAGATGAAAAGCAATTAAATATTCATTTACCAGAAGAAATTTTAGTTACTGGAAGTGCAAACGGAACTTTAAAAAATATAAGTTTAGATGGTAAAATTACCACAACACAAGGTGTAGCAAGAATTAAAGGAGGATTTAAAAATAAAGATATATTAAATTACAATCTAGCTTTAAATGTAGAAGATTACAATGTTGGAGAACTTTTAATGAATCCTAAATTAGGTAATTTAAGTCTTACTGTAAATTCTGAAGGAAGTGGAAAAAGCATTAATAATTTAGATGCTACCTTAAAGGCAAATATTTCTAAATTTCAGTTAGGCAAATATGCTGTAAAAGATTTAAAAATTGAAGGCGATATTAAAAACGGAAAAGGAAATCTTACTTCCAAATATAAAGATGAAAACCTAAATTTAGACCTAAATACTTATGTTGTTTTAGACTCTGTTGCTACAGAGGCAGACATTAATCTAAATGTAATTGGAGCAGATTTAGAAGGTTTAGGTTTTATGAATCGTAAAGTAAAAACTGGGTTAGAACTTGATTTAGATTTTAAAGGAAACTCAAAAAAATATGCTATAAAAAGTAATATTAAAAACGGAGTAGTAGTATATAATAATAGAACCTATTTATTGGGGCCTGTAAATGCAAAAGTCTACGTAGATAAAGATACAACTGCACTTTCGGTTAAAAATAAAATGATAGATTTAAATTTAGAATCTAACACAGATCCGCAGTCATTTAGTAAAGCTATACAACGCCATGTTTTTAGTTATTTTTATAGGGACGAAAAAATTTCTGATTCTATTAAAAACCCAGTTAATTTAAAATTAAAAGCTAAAATTTCTCAAACACCCTTAATAAAAGAAGTCTTTTTGGTAAATGTTAAAGATTTAGACACTATTAACCTTTCTGTAGATTTTAAAGAATTAGATAGAAAATTAGTAGCAAATATTACTGCACCGCATGTAAATTATAGCGGTAATGAGTTAGATAGTTTGGCTTTTTCTATGAATACAGATAAAGAGAATTTCAACTTTAATTTAGGGTTTAGAAACATTACAGCTGGTCCTTTAGATATCCCAAAAACTATAATTACCGGAAACCAAAATAACAACGAATTGTCTCTTAATTTTTTAGGTTTTCATCAAGGTGAAAAATTGATGAATGTAAACACAAAAATTACTGGAGATAGAAACAAATTAAGGTTTACTGTAGATAAAGATAGCTTGGTTTTAAATAGTGGAAAATGGAATATTCCAGAAAATAACGAAGTAATTCTAACCAAAAATAAGCTCGCTTTTACCGATTTTAAAATAACTAAAGGCAATCAATCAATAGAAATTACAGACAGATTACCAAATATTAAAAAAAATCACATTGCAATAAATTATAATAATTTTGAAATAAGTGAAGTTTTCAACTATTTAAATCCGAAGCAAGAAATTACTACCGGAATTTTAAATGGAGATTTTGTTTTAGAAGAACCATTTACAGATACTGGTATTATTGCAGACTTAAATGTTAGTCAACTAAAAGTATTAAAAACTCCTTTAGGTAAACTAACTTTAGATGCAAAATCTTTAGGAAATAGCAAATACGATTTTAAAGCAAAATTAAATGGAGGTGATATAGATTTAGATGTAAATGGAGATTATTATGTTAGTAATACTGTTGCCAATTTAGACTTAGATTTAATAATTAATGAGTTTAAAATGAAAGCTTTAAATACACTCTCATTAGGCGAAATAAAAGAAACTTCTGGAAGTTTTTCAGGAGAATTTAAAGTAACAGGTACAGTTGCAGAACCAAAATATAAAGGAAATTTAAAGTTTACCAATGCAGATTTTAATATTACTAAATTAAATACAAAATTTACATTAAAAGACGAGACTTTAAACATCGATAATAGTGGTTTAACAATGTCTAATTTTACCATTTTAGATGCTAAAAAGAATCCACTAATACTTTCAGGAAAAATCAATACAAAAAGTTTTATAAATCCAACTTTCAACCTAGATTTAAAAGCAAATAATTTTAGAGTGCTAAATGCAACTAAAGAAGACAACCCTTCATTGTATGGTAAAGCTTCTTTTAATGCTAATGCAAAATTAACTGGAGATTTACAAGTGCCAAAATTAAATGCCAAAATTACATTGGGTGCAGATACAGATGTAAACTATGTAATGCCCTCTACTTATGCTAATGTAGAAGAGAGAGATGGAGTTGTAAAATTTGTAAATAGAAAGAATCCAAACGCAATTCTAACACAAACAGAAGAACAAGAAGCTATAATTACTGGTTTCGATATTAAAAGTCAATTAAAAATTGGTAAAGAAGCTGTTGTTAACATAATTATAAATAAAGATACTGGAGATAATTTTAAAGTTTCTGGAGAAGGAGATTTTATTTTTACAATGTTTCCTAATGGGCGTTTGTCTTTAACAGGAGTTTACCAAATTTCTGATGGACATTACGAACTCAATTTATACAATTTAGTAAACAGAAAATTTTTACTAGCTTCAGGAAGTCGTATTTCTTGGGCTGGGGATCCTTTCGATGCAAAATTAGATATAAGAGCAATTTATCAATTAGAAACTTCTGCTTCATCTTTAATGGCTTCGCAAATTTCTGGAGAAGATTCATCCGTAAAAAATAAATACAAACAAGTGTTACCATTTAATGTGTACTTGAATATTGATGGAGAATTGTTACAGCCCAAAATATCTTTTAATTTAGATATGCCAGAAAATGACAGAGGTGCAATTGGTGGGCAAGTTTATGGACGAGTTCAACAAGTAAACCAACAAGAAGATGAGTTAAATAGACAAGTTTTCTCATTGTTAGTTTTAAATAGGTTCTACCCAGATTCTGGTAGCGATGGAAGTTCTGGAGGTTTTGCTACCATTGCAAGAGACAATTTAAATGATGCAGTTTCTGGGCAATTAAATGCTTTTTCTGATAAAATTTTAGGTGGCTCTGGGTTAGAATTAGATTTCGGTTTAAATAGTTTTACAGACTATCAAGGAGAAGCTCCAACAGACAGAACTCAACTAGATATAGCTGCACAAAAAAAACTATTTAAAGACAGGTTAATTGTTAGAGTAGGTAGTGAAGTAGATATACAAGGTAGTAGTGCAAACGGAGAAAAAACACCATTAATAGGTAATGTAAGTTTAGAATATAAAATTACTGAAGACGGCAGATACAGAATAAAAGGTTTTAGAAAAAGCGAGTTCGAAAATGTAATAGATGGACAAACAATAGTTAGCGGAATTGCTTTAATTTTTACCAAAGAATTTAATGAGTTTAAGGAACTTTGGAACTCTATTTTAAAGTCTGAAAAAGATAAAGATGATAAACTGAAAGCCGATAAAAAAGCTGCTGAAGAAAAAGGGAAAAAGCAAGAAGAAGCTGTTATAAAAAGTTTAGAAAAGAAAAAGAATTAAATGGTAAAAAATAACTGTAAATATATTGGTGTTTTACTTTTAGTAGTCGTGGTTTTCTATTCTTGTGGAATAAAAAAGTTTATTCCAGAAGATGAAAGGTTATACACTGGAGCAACCATAGAAATAGACGCAGATTCTTCCGTGCACAAAGTTGCCGATTTAAAGGAAGATTTAAAAACTGTAATAAGACCCAAACCCAACTCTAAATTTTTAGGAATGCATTTAGGACTTTATTACTATTACAAAAGTCAGAAAGAAAAACCTAGTTTTATAACTAAATGGTTGTTTAAGAGAATTGGGCAAGAACCTGTTTATCAATCGGATGTAGATGAATTAGAAGTTGAAGAAATCTTAAGAAATAGATTAGAAAACTATGGGTTTTTTTATAGCTCAATTGGTTCTTCTTTTAAAGAGCTAGAAAAAGAAGCTTCTATTATTTATAATTTAAAAGTGCCAGCATCATATAAAATGGCTAATTATAAGATAGATAGTATGGTTTCGCCAATTTATAAGGATATTAAAGATTTAACAACAAAATCTCCATTTCCAGAAAACATGCGTTTCGATTTGGCAAATTTAAAATTAGAAAGACAAAGGTTAGATGTAGAATTAAAGAAAAAAGGATACTTTAATTTTAATCCAGATTTTTTAATTTTTGAAGCTGATACCAATCAATATAAAAATAAAAGATTCGATTTATTTTTAAAGATGAAAGCTAAAGTTCCCAAAAAAGCAACCATACCCTATAAACTTAATCGAATAAACATTTACCCTAATTACAATTTAAATGACTCTACAAAAGTTAAGGAAATTCGTTTTGAAGGTAAGAGTTATCATCAAGATTCAATCTTTTTTAAACCAAAATATTTAGATGATTTTATTACCTTAAAAGAAGGTGATTTCTTTAACCCAGCAACTTCTAAAAATACAGCAAGAAGACTGTCTACCATTGGCGCATACAAGTTTGTAAATATTCAGTATAAAGAATTAGATACTTTAGCTACAGATAATTTGGGTGGTTTAGAAGCTAATATATTTTTATCGCCTTTAACAAAACGTGCAATTCGTGCAGAATTGCAAGCGGTTACAAAATCTAATAATTTTGCAGGGCCAAAATTAGCATTAACTTATAGTAATAGGAACTTATTTAAAGGAGGAGAAACCTTAAACATTAGTACAAATATTGGTTATGAAACCCAAATTTCTAGTGGAGACAATGCAGGATTAAGTAGTTTAGAGTTGGGTGTAAAAGCCGAACTTATCTTTCCAAGAGTAATTGCACCTTTTTCTATAAACGAAGATTTTTTCGAATATTCTATTCCAAAAACAAAAACAAGTATTGGTGCTACGTATTTAAGTAGAAGTAAATTATATACATTATTGTCTGGTAATTTGGCATTTGGGTATGTTTGGAATGCAAATAGATATATTACTTACGAGTTAAATCCTATTTCTGTAAATTACACCAGTCTTTCAAATACAACAGCAGAATTTGAAGAAATATTAGCAAATAACTCTTTTTTAAGTAGAAGTTTCAATCAAGAATTTATAAGTGGACTCACATTTTCTTTCACGTATAATGAGTTTTCAAATTCATCAAAAACGCATCAATTTTATTTAAATTCTACGGTAGATATTGCAGGAAATAGTATTAGTTTATTAGGTAAAGAAAAGGTTGCTGGAGAACCAAAACAATTTTTAGGTTTAGAATATGCCCAATATGCAAAAGCAGATATAGATGCAAGATATCATTTTAATTTTGGCGATAAGAATTCGCAAACAATAGCTGCAAGATTATTTGCAGGTTATGGTTATGCATATGGTAATTCTGATGTTGTTCCGTTTGTAAAACAGTATTTTTCTGGAGGACCATATAGTGTAAGAGCTTTTAATATTAGATCTCTAGGTCCTGGAACCTATAATGATGAAGACAATACAAATTCTCAAACAATTGGTTCGTTTTTCGATAAAACAGGAAACATACGTTTAGAAGCAAATATGGAATATCGTTTTCCAATTTTTTCTTTCTTTAAAGGAGCTGTTTTTGTGGATGCTGGTAATGTTTGGAACTCTGTTTCAAATCCAGATTTTAAAGATTCTAATGGTAATGAAAGAGATAAATTTACATCTAATTTTATAAATGAATTAGGAATGGGAGCTGGTTTGGGTTTACGAGTAGATGTACAGGGTTTTGTAATTCGTTTCGATTTGGCAGCTCCTTTTCACGATCCATCTTTAGAGAAAGAAAAACGTTGGGACTTTAGAGTTGATGAACCTGTTTTTAACTTCGCAATTGGTTATTCTTTTTAATCCATCAATTTTTTAAAACATAAAAAAAACCGTTAGAATTAATTCTAACGGTTTTTTTATTTATCTGTGACGATTTGTTACTACATCATTCCTGGCATTCCACCACCCATTGGAGGCATTCCTGCAGCGCCAGCATCTTCTTTAATATCTACTAAAGCACATTCGGTTGTAAGAATCATTCCAGCAACAGAAGCAGCATTTTCTAATGCAACACGAGTTACTTTTTTAGGATCTATAATACCAGCTTTTAGCATGTCTACATATTCGTCAGTTTTTGCGTTATAACCAAAGTCTTTTTTACCTTCTAAAACTTTATTTAAAACTACAGAACCTTCACCACCAGCGTTTTCAACAATAATTCTTAACGGAGCTTCAATAGCTTTGTTAATAATTTGTACACCTGTAGTTTCGTCTAAATTATCTGTAGTAATTTTTTCTAACACTTTTTTAGCACGAACTAAAGCAACACCACCACCAGCAACAATTCCTTCTTCAACTGCAGCTCTTGTAGCATGTAATGCATCATCTACTCTGTCTTTTTTCTCTTTCATTTCTACTTCAGAAGCAGCACCAACATATAAAACTGCAACACCACCAGCTAATTTAGCTAAACGTTCTTGTAGTTTTTCTTTATCGTAATCAGATGTTGTAGTTTCAATTTGAGATTTAATCTGATTTACTCTAGTTTTAATAGCCTCTGCATCTCCAGAACCATTAACAATAGTTGTATTATCTTTATCTACAGTAATAGTTTCTGCAGTTCCTAATAAATCTAAAGTTGCATTTTCTAATGAAAAACCTCTTTCTTCAGAAATTACAGTTCCACCAGTTAAAATAGCGATGTCTTCTAACATTGCTTTTCTTCTGTCTCCAAAACCTGGTGCTTTTACAGCAGCAATTTTTAAACCACCTCTTAATTTATTAACTACTAAAGTTGCTAATGCTTGTCCATCTACATCTTCAGCAATAATTAATAAAGGTCTACCAGATTGAGAAACTGGCTCTAAAATTGGAAGAATTTCTTGTAAGTTAGAAATCTTTTTATCGAATAATAAAATATACGGATTTTCTAAATCTGCAATCATTTTATCTGCGTCTGTTACAAAATAAGGAGATAAATAACCTCTGTCAAATTGCATTCCTTCTACAACATCAACATAAGTTTCCATTCCTTTTGCTTCTTCTACAGTAATTACACCTTCTTTACCTACTTTGGTAAATGCAGTGGCAATTAAATCTCCAATAACATCATCGTTATTTGCAGAAATTGCAGCAACTTGTTTTATTTTTTCTGAAGAATTACCAACTTTTTGAGTTTGCTTTTCTAAATCAGAAATAATTGCAGCTACAGCTTTGTCAATTCCACGTTTTAAATCCATTGGGTTTGCACCCGCAGCAACATTTTTTAAACCTTCTTTTACAATTGCTTGTGCAAGAACAGTTGCAGTTGTTGTTCCATCACCAGCTAAATCGTTGGTTTTAGAAGCAACTTCTTTTACCATTTGAGCTCCCATGTTCTCTAGCTCATCTGCTAATTCTACTTCTTTTGCAACAGAAACACCATCTTTAGTTACAGTTGGTGCTCCAAAAGATTTAGAGATAATTACATTTCTTCCTTTTGGTCCTAAAGTTACTTTTACTGCATTTGCTAAAGCATCAACTCCACGTTTTAATCCGTCTCTTGCTTCAATATCAAATTTTATATCTTTTGCCATTTTTTTTAATTGTTTATTCGTTTAAATGTTTATCCGTTTAATTGTTGCAACCGAAAAATGCAACTAAAAACAGAATACTTATATAATCGCTAAAATGTCGCTTTCGCGCATCATTAAATAATCTTTTCCTTCTAACTTTAAATCTGTTCCACCATATTTACTGTATAGAACAGTATCTCCAACTTTTACAGTTAAAGGTTCATCTACTTTACCATTTCCAATGGCAACAACAGTTCCTTGTTGTGGCTTCTCTTTTGCGTTATCTGGAATAATTAATCCAGATGCTGTTTTTGTTTCTGCAGGTGCAGGTTCTACAAGAACTCTATCTGCTAAAGGTTTAATGTTTAATCCCATTTTATATAAATTTTGATTAATTAAATTAATTTCTATGCATTAAAACAGTCAGAAATTATGCCAATGCACTAAAACTGACAATTTTTCTATGATTGAATTTTGAAGTTCAGTTTAAAACAAAAAAAATGCCAACGTGTCATTTTCGTTGGCATTTTAAATTATTTCTAACAGATAATTATTGTAAACTATCGTTAGTATTTGTTGTTGGTTCTACAGGTGTTGTAGATTCAATTCCATCTAAAGTATTGTCTAACTTAAAGTTGTTGTCTCCATCTCTTGGTATTGCAAAATTTGCTAATAAAATTAGAGCAAACATAGCAATTGCTAAAGTCCAAGTTGTTCTGTCTAAAAAGTTGTTAGTGTTTTGAACACCACCTAAAGATTGTGCTCCACCACCTCCAAAAGAAGAAGATAAACCTCCACCTTTAGGATTTTGAACCATAACAATTAAGATTAAAGCGATAGCTACAATCAAAATTAGAATTAAAAATGCTGTATAACTCATGATCTGTTTTTTTGTAAAATTTGTACTCTTTTAATTTGGTCTGCAAAGAAACCACTTTTTTCTGGATATTTCAAACTTAAAATTCGATAAGCTTGTATGGCGTTTTCGTACTTTTTTTGTTCCAAGTAAACTTTGGCTAAAGTCTCTGTCATTAAAGAGGAATCTTGTTTGTTTTTTGTTACTGGAACAGTAATCGTTTTATCTTTAGATAAAGGCTCTATTTTTGGATTATTTTTAATGAATTTATCTATTAAAGTAGTCTTTTCAATAGGTTTTTCTTCAGTTTTTCTAACAATCGGTTTTTTAGTCGATAATTGAAGCCATTGCTGAAAAGAATGACTTTCATTAACCGAAAAAGACAATGGTTTTCCTATTTCTAATTTCTCTTCAATTACTTTTGTTTCTATTATTTTTTCTGATGAATTAGCTTCCTTTTCTTCAATTATTTTAGCAATTGGTTCTGTAGAAACTTCTTCAGTTATTTTTGCTGTAATTTGTTTGTGAATATTTTCTTCTTTTTCAGAATTAAAATCATTTGCAGTAATAAAATCAAATAAAACAGTTCTGTCTGTTGTGTAGGCGGCTGTAATTTTAAGTTCGTTATTATATTTAAAACTATCTAGGTTTTTTAATCCCTTTAAATACAATGATCTTGCAGCTTGAAAGTATGGAAACTCTTCAACAACAGATTTTAATTCTGCAGTTTCTAATTGCTGAATTTTAGTTTTTTGTGCTATTAAGTCTATGAAAGTTTCTGTTTTCAATTTTAATATTTAAATTTTACCACTTTGCTACTGAAGCGTTAAAAATATCTTGGGTTATTCTTTCCATAATTTCATCGAAAGCAGCTTCTTGTACACTTCCAATAAGTTGTGAGTTAGCTGGGTAATCTGAATAAAAAGAGAACTGTTTTTCAAAATCGTCTTTTTCTACCAACTTATTTACAAATCTAACATTTACTGTAATTGTTAATCTGTTTTGTGCAGCAGTTTGGTCTGCAGTTGCACTCATAGGTGTAATTCTGTATCCTGTAATTTCTCCACTAAAATACAAATCTCCATTAGATTTGGTTAAAGTTAAATTTGTCTGACGTGTAAATAAATCTTGTAAATCTTGTGTAAATCGCTGACTTAAACTAGGTTCTACTAAAGGTGCTTGATTTGGAAAAAAATCTACTTGCAACGTTTTTGCATCACCTGTACTTCCTCCAGTAAAAGAATATGCTCCGCATGAAATCATCAGTAAAATACTAATAGAAATAGATGTTATATAAAGTAGTTTTTTCATGATTTTACAAATCGTATTGTTTAATTTTTCTGTATAAAGTTCTTTCAGAAATGCCTAATTCTTTAGCGGCTAATTTACGTTTATTGTTGTTTTTCTCTAAAGATTTTTTAATCATTTCTATTTCTTTGTCTTGTAAAGATAGAGATTCGTCTTCCTCAATAGTCTCAATAAAATCATAATCTTTTTCGGCAGAAGAAGATTTTTGAGGAATGTTTAAGACCTCAATATCATGTTCTCTTAATTCTTTATCGCTGTAAATTTTTTCTATTAATTGATGGTTTTCTTCTTGAACTTCTTCTAGATTTCCGTTTTTCATTAAATCTAACGTCAACTTTTTTAAATCGTTGATGTCATTTCTCATGTCAAACAAAATTTTGTACATAATATCTCTTTCTGTAGAGAAATCATTTTCTTTTTTACTACCAATAACTGCAGGGAAATTTCCTTTATTGTTAGGTAAATATTGCTGTAATTTAGAACCAGTAATTGTTCTGCTTTCTTCTATTACAGAAATTTGTTCTGCTAAATTCTTAAGTTGACGAATATTTCCTGGAAACCTGAAATTTAATAAAACACCTACAGCATTTTCATCTAAACGAATAGAAGGCATTCTGTATTTCTGTGCAAAATCTGCAGCGAATTTCCTGAACAATAAATGAATATCTTCATTACGTTCTCTTAAAGCAGGTAAATGAATTTCTACAGTACTTAATCTATAATATAAATCTTCTCTAAAGCGTTCTTTTTCAATAGCTTGCTGCATGTTAACGTTTGTTGCAGCAACAATTCTAACATCTGTTTTTTGTGGTTTAGAGGAACCTACTTTTATAAATTCGCCATTTTCTAAAACGCGTAACAAACGAACTTGTGTTGTTAATGGTAATTCACCAACTTCATCAAGAAAAATAGTTCCTCCATCTGCAACTTCAAAATAACCTTTTCTGTCTTGTGTTGCTCCAGTAAAAGAACCTTTTTCGTGACCAAAAAGTTCACTATCAATTGTTCCTTCAGGAATTGCACCACAGTTTACAGCAATGTATTTTGCGTGTTTTCTGTGCGATAAAGAATGAATTATTTTAGGAATACTTTCCTTACCAACACCACTTTCACCAGTAACTAAAACAGATATATCTGTAGGCGCAACTCTTACAGCTTTTTCTAAAGCTCTATTTAATTGAACATCGTTACCGATAATTCCAAAACGTTGTTTTATTGCTTGTAAGTTTTCCATATAGCCCCTTTTAATTTCCCCAAAGGGGAAAAACACTGTTGTGTTCTCTATTGTGTTTTATTTTCTTAAATTTTAATACCTTTTTGCTTTCTAATATAAGTAGCTAATAACCATCTTAATATAAACTTTTAGTTTGAGTGTCTCTCCCCTTTGGGGAGACTAAGAGGGGCTTCTTAATTATTATCAGAATACCCAACAACAGTTCCTTTTAAGGTTGCTGAAGTACAATCTTCTACTTTTACCATTACAAAATCACCCAATTTATAATCGCCTTTTTCAAAAACGGCAACTGTATTTTGTGTATTTCTTCCTTTCCATTCATTCGGGTTTTTCTTTGAAGTTCCTTCAATAAGAAACTCTTCAGTTTTTCCTAAATGTTGTTGTGTTCTGTATAAAGCGTGTTCTTGTTGTAAGTCGATAACTTCTTGTAATCTTCTTTTTTTAGTTTCAAAAGGAACATCATCTTCCATTTTATTACCAGCTAAAGTTCCTGGTCTTTCAGAATAAGAAAACATAAAACCGAAATCGTATTTTACATATTTCATCAATTCTAAAGTATCTTGATGATCTTGTTCAGTTTCTCCACAAAAACCAACAATCATATCTTGAGATAAAGACATTTCTGGAACAATTTTAAAGATATTATCTACCAATTCCATGTATTCTTCACGCGTATGTTGTCTGTTCATGGCTTTTAACATGGCGTTACTTCCACTTTGTACAGGTAAATGTAAATATTTACAAATATTTTTGTGTTTTGCCATGGTATGAATCACGTCTAACTTCATATCTTGAGGATTTGAAGTTGAAAAACGAAATCGTGTTTTTGGGAATTTGGTAGCACACATATCTAACAATTCTGCAAAACCAACTGCAGTTGCTTGTGCCATTTCAGAAGCTTTATTAAAGTCTTTTTTCAAACCACCACCATACCAAAGAAAACTATCTACATTTTGCCCAAGCAAAGTAATTTCTTTATAGTTTTGGTCAACCATAGATTGAATTTCCTCTAAAATGCTTTTAGGATCTCTACTTCTTTCACGTCCCCTTGTAAAAGGAACTACACAAAAAGTACACATATTATCACAACCTCTCGTAATGGAAACAAACGCAGTAACTCCGTTAGAATTTAAACGAACAGGAGAAACATCTCCATAGGTTTCTTCTTTCGATAAAATAACATTTACAGCATCTCTACCTTCAGAAACTTCTTCTAATAAATTTGGAATATCTCTGTAAGCATCTGGCCCAACAACTAAATCTACAATTTTTTCTTCTTCTAAAAACTTTTCTTTTAAACGTTCTGCCATACAACCTAAAACCCCAACTTTCATTTTTGGGTTTATGCGTTTCACCTTGTTGTATTTTTGCAAACGTTTACGAACTGTAGTTTCCGCTTTTTCGCGAATTGAGCAAGTATTTACCATAACTAAATCTGCTTCTTCTAAAATTTGAGTGGTATTATAACCCTGTTTGTCTAAAATTGAAGCCACAATTTCACTATCATTCATATTCATTTGACAGCCGTAACTTTCAATGAATAATTTCTTGGTATTTTCTTTTTTATTTTTAGTTACAAGTGCTTTTCCTTGTATTCTTTCGTCGATAACTTTTTCGATGTGTTCCATATTCAAAAAATGAATTGCAAATATACAACCAAAAATGAAAAATTGTGACAAATTGGCAGAAAAACAAAGAAATGATTTTTATAGATTTGAGTTTCTGAAAAGCAGCATCACAATGAAAAAATACATTTTAGCATTAGATCAAGGAACTACAAGTTCTAGAGCGATTGTTTTTGATAAAAAAGGAAACATAAAATCTATTGCTCAAAAAGAATTTACACAGATTTTTCCAAAACCAAGTTGGGTAGAACACGATGCTTTAGAAATTTGGTCTACACAAGCAGGTGTTGCAGCAGAAGCTATTGCTATGAAAAGTATAGAAATGGAAGAAATTGCTGCAATCGGAATTACAAATCAGCGTGAAACTGTTGTTGTCTGGGATAAAAACACAGGAAAACCAATATATAATGCAATTGTTTGGCAAGATAAAAGAACAGCTGATTATTGTGATGAATTAAAAGCAGCAGGAAAATCTGAAATAATTAAAGAGAAAACAGGCTTGGTTATCGATTCTTATTTTTCTGGAACAAAAGTAAAATGGATTCTAGATAATGTTGAAGGCGCAAAAGAAAAAGCAAAAAATGGAGAATTATTATTAGGAACTATCGATTCTTGGTTGGTTTGGAATTTTTCAAAAAAACAAAAACATATTACAGATGTTTCAAACGCTTCTAGAACTTTGTTATTCAATATATATACCATGTCTTGGGACGATGAATTGTTAGAATTATTCACCATCCCTAAATCGATGTTACCAGAAGTAAAACAATCCAGCGAAATTTACGGACATACAAAGTCCTCTTTTTTTGATTGCAATATTCCTATAGCAGGAATTGCAGGAGACCAACAAGCAGCGCTTTTTGGACAAATGTGCACCAAAAAAGGTATGGTTAAAAACACCTATGGAACAGGTTGTTTTATGTTGATGAATATTGGCGACAAACCAATTGTTTCAAAAAACAATTTATTAACTACAGTTGCTTGGAAAATCAACGGAAAAACCACCTACGCTTTTGAAGGAAGTGTTTTTATTGCAGGTGCAGCTGTACAATGGTTAAGAGATGGGTTAAAAATTATTAGAGATTCTTCTGAAGTAGAAGCATTGGCAAAATCTGTTGAAGATTCAGATGGTGTTTATTTTGTACCAGCTTTTGCTGGTTTAGGAGCACCACATTGGAATCAGAAAGCGCAAGGAACTATTTTTGGAATTACAAGAGGAACAACAGATGCGCATATTGCAAGAGCAACTATAGATGCGATTGCATACCAATCTATGGATATTTTAAAAGCGATGGAAGCAGATGCAGAAACTACAATTAAAGAATTAAGAGTTGATGGTGGAGCAACAGTTAATAATACTTTAATGCAATTTCAAGCAGATGTTTTAAACACAAAAACAATTAGACCAAAAATAGTAGAAACTACAGCAATGGGTGCCGCTTTTTTAGCTGGTTTAGCAGTTGGTTTTTGGGAAAGTGAAGAAGAAATTCAAAAAATCTGGCAAATAGATGAAACTTTTAAACCATCAAGAAAAAGAGAAAAAATAGAGGAGAATATTAAAGGTTGGTATAAAGCAATTGCAGCTTTAGAATATTGGGCTAAATAACTAAAATTTTCTATAAACCACTTTTATATATTTGTACTAAATAAATACTATGAGAAAATCGAAATCACTTTTTATAACTGCTTTAATCTTTATTGCTGTTTTTTTTAATTGTAAAGACTCTAAAAAGACAATGACAAACTCAAATTTAGATGAAAATATAGAACAGAAAGTAGATTCTGTTTTAGCATTAATGAATTTGGAAGAGAAAATTGGACAACTGGTGCAATATGCTTCAGGTGGAGATTTAACAGGGCCAGAATCTTCTAAAGGAAACAAAGAGAAAGCAAGCAAAATTAAAAAAGGTTTGGTTGGTTCACTTTTAAATGTTGCTACAGTAGAAGAAGTTCGCGAAGCACAAGAATTGGCAATGCAATCGCGCATAAAAATTCCATTAATTTTTGGTTACGATGTAATTCATGGTTTTAAAACAATGTTTCCAATTCCTTTAGGAGAAAGTGCAAGTTGGGATTTAGAAATTATGAAACAATCTGCTAAAATTGCTGCAAAAGAAGCAGCAGCTTCTGGTTTAAACTGGACTTTTGCACCAATGTTAGATGTTGCAAGAGATGCAAGATGGGGTAGAGTTATGGAAGGTGGAGGAGAAGATCCGTATTTAAATGCTGTAATTGGAGTTGCAAGAATTAAGGGTTTTCAAGGTGAAGATTTATCAAATAAAAATACGATTGCAGCTTGTGCAAAACATTTTGCAGGTTATGGTTTTGCTGAAGCTGGTAGGGAATACAGTGCTGTAAATATTGGCGAAAATGAATTACATAACACAATTTTACCTCCATTTAAAGCCGCTGCAAAAGCAGGAGTTGCAACTTTTATGAATGCATTTAATGATATTGATGGAATCCCTGCAACAGGTCATAAAATTTTACAAAGAGATATTTTAAAAGAAGGTTGGAACTGGAATGGTTTTATTGTTTCAGATTGGGGTTCTATTGGAGAATTGGTTGATCATGGTTTTGCAAAAGATAAAAAAGAAGCTGCAATTATTGCTCTAAATGCAGGAAGTGATATGGATATGGAATCGCATTCTTATGGAGCTCATTTGGCGAGTTTATTGGAAGAGAATAAAGTTTCTTTAGCAAATTTAGACGATGCTGTTAGAAGAATTTTAAGAGTAAAGTTTCAATTAGGTTTGTTTGATAATCCTTTTAAATATTGTGATGAAGAAAGAGAGAAAAACGAAATTTATACAAAAGAACATTTAGCAATTGCAAGAGATGTCGCAAAAAAATCTATTGTTTTACTTAAGAATGAAAATAATATTTTACCAATTTCTAAAAACGTAAAAAGCATTGCTGTTATTGGTCCTTTTGCAGATGATAAAAATCAACCTTTAGGAAATTGGCGAGCAAAAGCAACTTATAATTCTGCAGTTTCTTTATTAGAAGGTGTAAAAGCAAAAGTTGATAAAAACACAAAAATATATTACGAAAAAGGAGTAGAATTAACAATACCAACTGTAAAACCTGGCGATAATCAGTTTATGATTCCTCTAAAAATGAATACAGAAGATAGATCTGGAATTGCAAAAGCAGTTGCGGCTGCAAAGAAAGCAGAAATCGTTTTTTTAGCAATTGGTGAAGATGCATATCAATCAGGGGAAGGAAGAAGTTATACAAACATTGGTTTTGCAGGGTTGCAGAACGAATTGTTAGAGGCTGTTTATGAAGTGAATAAAAATATTGTTCTGGTTTTATCAAACGGAAGACCCATGGATATTTCTCATGTAAGTGAAATTTTACCAGGGATTCTAGTTACTTGGCATTTGGGTTCAGAATCTGGTAATGCAATTGCAGATGTTTTGTTTGGAGATTATAATCCGTCAGGAAAATTACCTGTTTCGTTTCCAAGAAATGTTGGGCAAGTACCTTTATATTATAATCAAAAAAATACAGGAAGACCTTATAGTGATATTCATGTTACGTATGCTGGTTATGACGATTCTAAAAAATCAGCACTATATCCTTTTGGATTCGGACTAAGCTATACTTCTTTTTCTTATGATAATTTAAAAGTAAATAAAGAAACAATAAAAGATGATGGAAAAATCACACTTTCAGTAGATGTAAAAAACACAGGAAAAGTTGCAGGAGAAGAAGTTGTACAATTGTACATTAGAGATTTAGTAGCCAGTATAATAAGGCCTGTAAAAGAACTAAAAGGTTTTCAGAAAATAAATTTGAAAGCAGAAGAAACAAAAACAGTTTCTTTTACAATTGATAAAGAAGTGCTTCAGTTTTATACTTCAAACAAAAAATGGGAAGTAGAGGCAGGAGAATTTTTATTATTTGTTGGAGGGAATTCAGCAACAAAAATGATGCAAAAAATCACTGTAGAATAAAAATTCTATAAAAAAATGAAGTAAAAACGCTTCAAAAAAAAATTAATAAAAAAAAACTACATACTTTTGCAGTCCAAAAACTCGCGGTTTCGATTGCGAGAATTACGACAAAAAAAGATACATGGCAAAGAATTTAGTAATTGTAGAGTCACCAGCAAAAGCAAAAACCATCGAGAAGTTTCTTGGAAAAGATTTTCAGGTAGAATCGAGTTATGGGCACATTGCAGACTTACCTTCCAAAGAATTAGGAATAGATGTAGATGGAGATTTTAGTCCAAAATACATTGTTTCAGATGATAAAAAATCAGTCGTAAAAAAATTAAAATCATTAGCAAAAAAAGCAGACACTGTTTGGTTAGCGAGTGATGAGGATCGAGAAGGAGAAGCAATTGCTTGGCATTTAAAAGAGCAATTAGACTTAAAAGACGAGAGTACAAAACGTATCGTTTTTCATGAAATTACAAAAAACGCCATATTAAAAGCAGTCGAAAATCCAAGAGATATCGACTATAATATGGTAAATGCACAACAAGCGCGTAGAGTTTTAGACAGACTTGTTGGTTATGAATTATCGCCAGTTTTATGGCGTAAAGTTAAAGGTGGTTTATCTGCAGGTAGAGTACAATCTGTTGCAGTGCGTTTAATTGTAGAAAGAGAACGAAGCATTCAAGACTTTAAAGCAGAAACACATTATAAGGTAGTTGCAGAATTTGCTAATAATGAAGGGAAAACCTTTAAAGCAACCATTCCAAAGAATTTCGATTCTAAAAAAGCAGCAGAAAATTTCTTAAAATCGTGTGCAAAAGCAGATTTTTCAATTGTAGATTTAACAAAAAAACCAGCAAAGAAATCTCCAGCAGCACCATTTACAACTTCAACATTACAACAAGAGGCCTCTAGGAAATTAGGTTTTCCAGTAGGTAAAACTATGCAAGTTGCACAACGTTTGTATGAAGCCGGTTTAATTACATATATGAGAACAGATAGTGTAAACTTATCTGTAGATGCAAGAAACGCGGCCGAAGAAGAAATTAGCAATTATTACGGAAAAGAATATAGCAAACAACGTGTTTTTAAGTCGAAATCTAAAGGAGCGCAAGAAGCGCACGAAGCGATTAGACCTACAAACATGAAAATGCATTCTATTGATACAGAATACGACCAAACAAGATTATATGATTTAATTTGGAAGCGAACTTTAGCTTCACAAATGAGCGATGCCTTATTGGAACGTACAAATATGAAGATTGAGAATTCTGAAAACTCAAAGATTTTTACTGCAAATGGTGAAATGATAAAGTTTGAAGGTTTCTTAAAAGTGTATTTAGAAGGAAATGATAATGAAGATGAAGAGCAAGCTGGAATGTTACCAAATTTAAAGGTAAATGAAGCTTTAGAATACAATTTTATAAACGCAACACAGCGTTTTACGAGTCCACCTTATCGTTTTACAGAAGCATCTTTGGTAAAACAATTAGAAGAATTAGGAATTGGAAGACCATCTACGTATGCACCTACAATTTCTACAGTACAGAGAAGAGGTTATGTAGAAAAAGGAACAAATGAAGGTGTAGAGAGAGAATATCAGCAATTAATTTTATCTGGTGGAAATGTGGAAACACAAACTTTAACAGAAAAGACAGGTTCCGATAAAAATAAATTAGTTCCTACAGATATTGGGAATATCGTAAACGACTTTTTAGTCGCTAATTTTTCAAACATTTTAGATTTTGGTTTTACAGCTAAAGTCGAAAATTCTTTTGATGATATTTCTGAAGGAAATGAAGATTGGACAGAAATGATTAAAGGTTTCTATCACAAATTTCACGACAATGTAGAAGATGTAAAAGAAAATGCAGATAGAGAAAGTGGAGAACGTATTTTAGGAAAACACCCAGAATCTGGAAAAACAGTTTTGGTAAGACTTGGTAAATTCGGACCAATTGCACAAATTGGAGCGCCAGAAGACGAAGAAAAGTCTTTTGCAAGCTTGAATAAAGACCAGAATTTAGGAACCATAACAATGGAAGAAGCATTAGAATTGTTCTTGCTTCCTAAAACGTTAGGAACTTATGAAGGTGAAGAGGTAATTGTTTCTAACGGACGATTTGGGCCTTATATCAAATTCGGAACCATGTTTGTTTCTTTAGATAAAGGTGAAAACCCAATGGAGGTAGATTTGCCAAGAGCAGAAGAATTAATTGTTGCAAAGCAAAAAGCAGATGCACCAATTTATCATTATGAAGATTTGCCTGTACAAAAAGGAGTTGGACGTTTTGGGCCATTTATAAAATGGAACGGAATGTTTATCAACGTAAATAAAAAATACGATTTCGATAATCTTTCAGATGATGATATTATTGAGTTAATTGAAGTAAAGAAGCAGAAAGAGATCGATAAAGTAATTCATAATTGGGAAGATGTTGGTATTCGCGTGGAAAAAGCACGTTGGGGAAGGTATAATGTTCTAAAAGGAAAAATTAAAATTGAGTTGCCTAAAACCACCGAAATTGAGAAACTTTCTAAAGATGAAGCAGTTAAGATGATAGAGGCAAAAACGCCAAAGAAAAAAGTAGCTAAAAGAAAAACTGCAGCCAAAAAAACCAGCAAAAAGAAGTAGGGATTTCTTATATTGCATGTCTATTAAAAAAAATTGATGAACCAAGACTTTTTAATCCCTGTAAAAGAATCGGTTGTGGCACATTTAGTGTTGCAATCAGATTTATGCTTGGGTAAAAAAATTAGAATTCATACAGAAAATGAAGGTTTTCCTGAACTAGATAATGTTCAAATAGCTGTTTTTGGGGTTCAAGAAGACAGAAACTCTCAAGATAATTTTGGTTGTGGTGAGAATCTGCATTTTATAAGAAAAAAATTATATCAATTATTTCCGGGAAATTGGAACACAAATATTGCCGATTTAGGGAATATAAAAAAAGGAAATGAAGTTTCTGATACGTACTTTGCTGTTAGAGAATTAACAACCTCTTTGTTAAAGAAAAATATAATTCCGGTAATTATTGGAGGTGGCCAAGATATTACATTTGTAAACTATAGAGCATACGATTCTTTAGAGCAAACTGTAAATATAACAGCAGTAGATAGTAGGTTCGATTTAGGGAATTTAGACGACCCGTTAACTTCCCAATCTTATTTAAGTAAAATAATTATGCAAGAACCAAATAACTTGTTTAATTATTCTAATGTTGGTTATCAAACTTATTTTAATTCGCAAGAAGAGATAAATTTGTTAGATAGTTTGTTTTTTGATGCACATAGATTAGGTAAAGCTAAAGAATTAGAAAATATAGAACCGGCATTCAGAAATTCAGATATTGTGTCTATAGATATTGGTGCAGTTAGGCAAAGTGAAGCTCCTGCAAACAACAATGCTTCCCCAAATGGTTTTTATGGCGAAGAAATTTGTGCAATTTCTAGATATGCAGGAATAAGTGATAAAGTTTCATCTTTTGGTATTTACGAGTACAATTCAAGACATGATAACAATCATCAAACGGCTCATTTAATTGCACAGATGATTTGGTACTTTATTGAAGGTGTCAACTTTAGGGTGAAAGATTATCCGTTTTCCGGTAAAGAAAATTACCAGAAATTTACAGTTTTATTAGAAGATGATGATCCAATAACTTTTTATAAAAGTAACAAATCTGGAAGATGGTGGATAGAAATAAATATTTTATCAAATAATAAATACAAAAGACATGCGTTAATACCATGTACATATAAAGATTATACAGACGCAACAAAGCAAATAATACCAGAAAAGTGGTATAAAGCAATGAGAAAGTTAGTATAATTGAAAGAAAATAAAAAAGAGAAAGTTAAAATGCAATTTGTAATTGTTTTTTAGCAAAAAAAATAATAGGTTTACGAACTTTTTAGTAAAGATATTTTAGCATATGAAGAAAGCAGCAATATTTGCACTTTTAATAACCGTTTTTTACAGTTGTGGCTCTAATGATAGAGGAGAATTAGTGGGTATAAAGGCCAAGAAAAAGTGGTTTTCAGAAAAACCATTTGGTATGGCTTTAATTCCTGGAGGTTCTTTTACCATGGGAAAACAAGATCAAGACATCATTGGTACAATGAATGCTCCTACAAAAACAGTTACAGTTAGACCATATTATATGGACGAAACTGAAATTACAAATAACGAATACAAAGAATTTGTTTTTTGGGTTAGAGATTCAGTTGTAAGAACAAGATTAGGATACCAACAAGAATTTGTTGCTATGGGTGCAACTCCAGATCCTACAGGAGCAGGTTTGTCTGGCGGAATTCACGAATACGCCTTTGCAGTAGCTGATACGACAGACGCAAATGCATATCAAAAATACATGTACGACAACTATTGGAGTTTAGGAGATGGAATCGATTCTATAAAACCATTAAATTGGGAAAATGAAATTATCTGGAAAAAAGAAGATTTCCCAGATGTCGATTATGTAGAAGTAATGGATTCACTTTTTATTCCAAGAGAAGAAGCCGTAGATGGTGTTAGAACTTTTAATACAAAATTCTTAAAATACAGATATTCTTGGTTCGACAGAGACAATGCAGCCAGAAAAGGTGGTAATAGAAAAGATTTTGTAGAAACGGAAGTATTAAATATTTATCCAGATACTACTGCTTGGGTAAAAGATTTTAATTATTCTTATAATGATCCAATGCACCAAGATTATTTTTATCATCAATCTTATGGAGATTATCCTGTAGTTGGTGTTACTTGGGGACAAGCAAATGCTTTTTGTAACTGGAGAACAAAAAAGAAAAATGATTATTTAAAAGGAAGAAAAAACGCAACTTCAGTTCCGGATTTTAGATTGCCAACAGAAGCAGAATGGGAGTATGCAGCCAGAGGTGGTTTAGAATTTGCAACATATCCTTGGGGAACAGGAAGTACAACTAGTGATAGAGGATGTTTTTTAGCAAACTTTAAACCAGTAAGAGGAAATTACGCAGTAGATGGCGCTTTATATACTATGGAAGCTAAATCTTTTAATGCAAACGACTACGGATTGTATAACATGGCTGGTAATGTTTCAGAATGGACAAATACAGCTTACAACTTATCATCTTACTATATGGCTTCAACAATGAACCCAAATGTAGAAGATAGAAAAAATAAAAGAAAAATTATACGTGGAGGTTCTTGGAAAGATGTTGCATACTTTTTAGAAGTAGGTTCTAGAGATTATGAATACGCAGATACAGCAAGAAGTTACATTGGTTTTAGAACCGTACAAAACTACATTGGTACAACAAACAAATAATTAACAAAAAATTAATCAAAGAAATAATATTATGGCACAGTCAAGATCTTACAAAAAAACAATGAACTTCGTATATGGAATGGGAGCAGCCGTTGTAATCATAGGAGCTTTATTTAAAATTCAACACTTTTCTATTGGTCCATTAACAGGAGGTATAATGTTAACAATTGGTTTAGTTACTGAAGCCTTAGTATTTGCTATTTCTGCTTTTGATACACCAGAAGATGATTTAGATTGGTCTAAAGTATATCCAGAATTAGGAGCAGATGGTATTGAGTCTGAAAGAGAAGAGGCTGGAGCTCAAGGTTTATTGTCTCAAAAATTAGATAATTTATTACAAGAGGCAAATATAGATGCTTCTTTAATGGCTAGTTTAGGAAATAGCATGAAAAACTTTCAGGGAGCTGCAGAAGGATTATCTGCTGCATCAGAATCTATTTCTTCAACTAATAAATACAATGAACAAGTGTCAATGGCAGCTGTTCAAATGGAAACATTAAACAATTTATATAAAGTTCAAGTAGAAAACACAACAAAGCAATCAGAATTAAATGGTGCTGTTGTAGAAAATACAGAAAAACTAAAAGAACAAATGGAGTCTTTAGCAAAAAACTTATCTTCTTTAAACGGAGTTTATGGTGGTATGCTTTCTGCAATGTCTAAATAATAATTAGTTCAATTAAAATGATTACTAACTTAAAAAACTAATTAGAATGGCTGGAGGAAAAATGTCCGCAAGACAGAAGATGATAAACTTAATGTACCTTGTTTTTATTGCAATGTTAGCAATGAATATGAGTAAAGAAGTGTTATCTGCTTTTGGTTTTATGAACGAAAAACTAGTAGAGAATAATATATCTACTACAGAAAAAAATAATGAAGCATATGCTAATTTAGCAACGAAAGCTTCAGAACAAGCAGCAAAATTTGGACCTTTAAAAGTTCAAGCTGATAAGATAAAAGCATATTCATCAGATTTTTATGCTTATTTAGCTGATTTAAAATCTAAAATGACTGCAGATATTGAAGATAAAACTGACTATGAAGCAATGGATAAGACTGCTTTTTTAGATGAGTACTTCTTTAAAGGTGATGGCATTACTGCTGAAGGTCAAGAGTTTTTAGATAATATTAATGGTTACAGAACAAATGTAATTTCGGTATTAGGAGCAGATTCTAAATTTGCACCAATTATCAAAGAAAGGTTTAATACAGAAGACGAAGTTAATAGAGATGGTAAGACAATTAATTGGTTAGATTATAGGTACAAAGGTTTCCCTTTAGTAGCTTCTTTAACTAATTTAACACAAATGCAAGCTGATATTAAAAATACAGAAGCAGATATTGTTGCAGATTTATTAGGTGGTAAATTAGAAGAATCTTTATCTCTTAACAATTATAAAGGAATTGTAGCGTTAGATAAGAACGCCTATTTTGCAGGAGAAAAAGTTACAGGAAAAATAGTTTTAGGTCGTTATGACGCTACTATGATTCCAGATAATGTAACTCTAAATGGTAGAGATTATAAAAACATACAATCAGGACAAGTAATTATAGATATGCCTGCAGGTAATGTTGGTAATCATGATATTAAAGGTAAAATAGCATTTACTCAAAATGGAGAGATTGTAGAAGTTCCTTTTGAGAGTTCTTATTCTGTTATTCCAGAACCAAGTAATGCAGTTGTTTCTGCAGATAAAATGAATGTTGTTTATAGAGGTTTAGATAACCCTATTTCTGTTTCTTTACCTGGTGTTGGAGATAATAACTTAAATGTTTCTGCTTCTGGAGGAAGATTAACAGGAAGTAGAGGTAAATATAGTTTAAGACCAAGTGCAGGAAACATTGCAACTATTAATGTAAGTGCAAAGTTAAGTAGTGGTAAAACTGTTAATTCTAAAGCAACTTTTAGAATTAAAGATATTCCTGCTGCTATGGGATCTGTTCGTAACCAATTTGGTACAGTTAGAATGCCTAAATCAGGTTTGTCTAATGCACCTATTGCTGCAGGTCTTCCAGATTTTGAATTTGATTTAAAAATTAATGTAACTAGTTTTAAAGTTAAAGTTCCTGGGCAATTAACTATTATAGTAAATGGAAGCAGATTAAATGCTGCTGCTAAAAAAGCATTATCGAAAGCTAGAAGAGGAGATATCATTAATATATATGGTATTGAAGCTACTGCTAATGGGACAAAACTTAAAAAAGTTTTACCTGTTGCGATTGAGTTAACAAACTAGAAGTAAAAAAATAAAATATGTTTAAAAATTGTTTAATATTATTTTTCGCTTTAATGATAAGTGGTTCAATAAATGCACAAGCAAATTTATTGAATTCAAAAACAGTTGATCAAATAGGGCAAAAAAACGAGCAACAATTAGCCGCAGATAACGATGGCCCATTACCATATGGTTATGTAGATGACAGAGACGTTTTATGGTCTAAAGTTGTTTGGGAATTTGTAGATTTAAATCAGAAAATAAATTTACCATATTACTTTCCTATCGATACTACAAATATCTCTACAGACAGAAGATCTTTGTTCGATACTTTAATTAAAGGAATCAAACAAGGTAAAATAAAAGAAGCGTATTCAGACTCTTTCTTTACATCTAAAATTACACAAGATGAAATCGATACACGTTTAATAAACGTTAGAGAAGAAAGTGGATATTCAGATACTTTTAGAATTCAGACACAAGATGTAGAAGGTTACATGATTAAAGGTATGTGGTATTTCGATAAGCGTCAAGGAGAATTAAAATACAGATTGTTAGCATTAGCACCAATGGGTAAAGACGTACAGTCTTTAGGAGTAGAAAATGTTGAGGATGATAATTTATATGAATTATTTTGGGTGTTTTTTCCATCAGCAAGAGATGTTTTACATGACGCAAAAGTATTCAATCCAAAAAATGCTTCACAACCAATTTCTTTCGACCATTTATTAAATGCAAGAAGATTTAGTTCTGTAATTGTTAGGGAAGAAAATATTTATGGTAATAGAGCCATATCAGATTATGTTCGTGGAAATTCTTTATTTCAATTATTAGAAGCAAATAAGATTAAAGAAAACATTAGAAACAGAGAAATGGATATGTGGAACTATTAATTCCATCATAAAACTTATATAAAAACGTTTGCGCAAGCAAGCGTTTTTTGTTTGAAGCTATTTCCTGCTTTTCGCACTCGCTTTTTTTCGTACCTCAAAAAGAGCTCAAACAAATGCTACAATCAGGGCTAAACTAGTTTGCAAACTATAGGCAAAACAAAAATCTTAAAAGTATTTTAAATTATGAAAGTAGATTACATTATTGTTGGTTTAGGATTAGCAGGTTTAGCATTTGCAGAAGAACTAATGGCAAATAATAAAACCTTTATAGTTTTCGAAGACGATTCTCAAACATCATCTTTAGTAGCTGGTGGAGTCTATAACCCTGTTATATTAAAAAGATTTACACCCGTTTGGAATGCTAAAGAACAATTAGCAATAGCGCTCCCTTTTTATAATAGAATAGAAGAAAAACTCAATATAAATATAGATGAGAAGTTTGTTATTAAAAAAGCTTTTAAGTCTATTGAAGATCAAAACATTTGGTTTGAAGCTTTAGATAAACCCAAACTAACAGACTATTTAGATCCAAAACTAGACAACCAAAATTATCCTGGAGTTATTGCAGATTTTAGTTTCGGAAATGTAAAAGAAGCAGGAAGAATTGATACAAAGAAGTTAGTAGAAAGTTATAGAGAATACTTAAAAAAAGAAAATAAAATTAGGTTCGAAAACTTCGAACATCAACAAATAGAATTCAAAGAAAGTTCTGTAAAATATAAAAGTATAGAAGCAACAAGAATTGTTTTTTGCGAAGGTTTCGGAATTAAAGATAATCCTTATTTTAATTACCTACCACTTAATGAAGTAAAAGGGGAACTGATAACTATTTTTGCACCAGAATTAAAAATTGATTTCTTATTGAAATCGACACTTTTTGTATTGCCTTTGGGTGACAATTTATACAAAGTAGGAGCCACTTTTAATTGGACAGACAAAACTTCTAATCCGTCAGAAGAAGGAAAAGAAGAGTTGGTAGAAAAATTAAAAAAAGTAATAAATGTACCCTACAAAATTGTGGAACAAACAGCAGGAATTAGACCAACAGTTTCTGGTAGAAGACCGTTAGTTGGAGTTCATCCTAAATACAAGCAATTAACAGTTTTAAACGGTCTAGGAACACGTGGAGTTATGATTGGGCCAACTGTAGCCAAAGAGCTTTTTAATCATCTAGAAAATGAAGAAAAATTAAACCTTGAAACAGATATATCAAGGTTTAATAAAAAATAGTTTTTTAAATTTAAAATTGCAGTTATTATTTAAGTTGTGGAACTCTTATAACGTTTTCTACTTCTCTCCAAATAATGTTTTCTAGAATGCCTGCTATTGGCTCTTCTAATTTGTCTGTAATAATCTAATTTTTCTTTTGTGTTTTCAATTTTTTTTGAAATAAATTTTAATAGTAACATAATTTCAAAAGTTGGGTTAATAACCCAAATTTAGCCTAAAGCTTTTATAGGATAATAGGTATCTATACCCTATTTAAACAGATGTTTGTTTTTTAAAACCCATGTTAACAAAGAACCAGTTTCATGAGATAAGTCTAATTTTAATATAATTCTACTTCTATGTTTTTCTACAGTTCTTGGAGAAATAAATAGTAAATGACCTATTTCTTTATTAGTCTTATGTTGCGAAATTAATTTTAAAATTCTTTTTTCGGAAAGAGATAAATCTTTTAAAACAGTATCAGATTCTTCAGTAAAACCAATATGTTTTTTAAGTTCTTTACTAAAATATGGAATATCATTTGTTACAGATTCAATACAAACTTCAATTTCATCTAACGCAAACTCTTTTAAAATGTAACCAAATACACCAATCTTTTTTGCCATTAAATACAAATCGATTTCTTTATGAAGCGTAATAAGAATAATTTTAGTTTTAAGCTTAAGTTTTTTACAGTATTTAGCTATTTCTATACCAGTTTTTAAAGGCATTTCTACATCTAAAATGGCTATGTCTGGTTTATTTTTTAGAATAAAATTAAGCGCCTCTTGCCCATCTGTAGCTTTCCCAACAACTTTAAAATGTTTTTCTAATAATAAATCTTCTAATCCTTTTAAAAGTATTGGATGATCATCAGCAATAAAAATTTTTTGATTTCTCATGCTTTTGGAAAATGTATTGTAAATGTTGTTCCTTCTCCTTTTACAGAATCAATTTTTAAAGTTCCTTTTAAAAACTTAACACGTTCTTTAATTGTTTTTAAACCTAAACTTTTAAAGTCATTATACTTTTCAGAAAAATCGAAACCAATACCATTATCTTTAATTGAAATAATAACCTCTTTTTCTTTGTCTATCAAATCAATTTTCGCAGAATCTGCATTTGCATGTTTAATAATGTTAGAAAAACATTCTTGTACAATTCTAAAAACATTAACTTCTTGATTTGAGTTAAGAGCATCTTTAATTTCATCAATATCACCAAAAATAAGAATGTCTTTATAGTTTTCATCTAATTGAGATATTAGATTTTCTATAGCTCTAGAGACGCCAATTTCTTCCAACTGAAAAGGATGTAATACCCTAGAAATACTTCTCATTTCTTCAATTGCATTATTTACCAATTCTTTAGTTTGAGAATCATCTTTTAGGGAAACCTTATTCTTTATAAGTAACAAACTTTGCCCAAGACTGTCATGTAAATCTTTAGAAATTCTCTTTCTCTCTTCTTCTTGAGAAAGTAATAATTTTTGAGAATATTCTTCTTGCATTTTAATCTTTTTAATAGCTTGCATTCTATTTCTGTAAAAATAAAACACTAAAAAAAGTAAGCTTGCGCCAATTGCACCAAATAATAATAATCGTTGTTTAGCTTCGTTTTCTTTAGCTAATAAATCTATAGAATTTTTTTGTTGGGTTATTTCTTTTTCTTTTTGTTCGGTTTCGTATAAAGTTTGGTAATAAGAAAGAGTGTTTGTTTTATCTGTTGTGGAAATAGAATCTTTAATGTTAGAATAATCTTTAAAGTATTTAAGGGCTTTTTTAGAGTCACCTTTTTGCTCATATATTTCAGAAAGTAATTTATTTACTTCACGTGAACCAGCTAAATTATTTCTACTTTTTTCGTGTTTTAAATTCTGTAAACTTAATTCTAAAGCTTCTTTAATATTACCTATTTTAAATAAATATAGGCTTTTTGCTTTGTTTTGAGAAGCAATGTTTAATGTGTTTTTCTCATTATTTATTGTTTCATTTACACTTAAATCTAAATATTTTTTTGCATTAACTAAATCATTTTTGTTTGAATAATATATAGAGAATTGATCATAAAAAACAGACAAATTATTAAAATTGTTATTGTCTTGTTTATTATGATTAATAGCTTTTTTAAGTGTTCTTTCAAAAAGTAGTGAGTCTCCAATTTTTAAATAATTATTTGCAAGATTATAATAATCAACACCAATTCCAGTTAAATAATTTTTTTCAATTCTTTTTTGTATTAAATTTTCTCGAGCTTCAATAGATTTCTTGCTTAAACCATTGGCTCCATATATCATAACAATTGATCCTTCAGTAAAAAACATGTATTCTTTATCACCTAGATTCTCATAGTATTTAGATGCTAGTTGGTAATCATTTATAGCTTTAATATATTCAGCAACAAAAGAATATGCCTGTCCTCTAAAATAAATTGCATCTGCTTTGTAAATAGAGTCTTTAGAAGCATAGTTTTTAATTGCTAAAGAATAGTTTTCTATGGCTTTGTTATAACTTTTGCCATTATAATATGCTCCACCTTTTTTTAAATATATACCTCCTAATAAATATGAATCTGTAATTTTATCAATATGTGTTTCAACTTTTTCAATTAAAGCTAAACTGCGTTCTCTTTGGCCTAACTTTGTGTTTATATTAAAAAAAGCACGTATAGTTTTTTCTGCCGCCTTTTCATATTTTTCTAATTCAATTGCTAAATCTACATATTGTTCTGTTCTTTCAGCAAACTTAATTAGGTCTTTTTGATTTCTAACATCATGAATCAAACTATCTAAAGAAGCTAGTTTTAAAGCTTTATTTTTTGTAGAATCAATAATTTTTAGATAATATGCTTCGTCTTTTTGGGCGTGACAGTAAAGACTAAATAGCAATAGAATTGCAAGTAATTTTAAATTTCTCATTTGATGGGGAATTTTACAAATATCTATAAAATACATGTAAATACCATCGTATTAATACCCTAAATTATAATTTTAAAAAGGGTAAGTGTTTAATAACGTTAAAATTAACTGTTTTTATTTGTTGTTTTGTCCTTGTAAGAAATAAACATATTTATCCAAAGAATTCTAGATAAACGCAAATTTACAGGGGCTAAAATAATAAGAGCGATAAAGATTGCAGCAAAAGATTGTAATAATGTAGCATTAAAAAGAAGCTTGGCAATTAAAAATGTAATAATAGAAAGACCAACTGTAATACCATAATTTACATACATAGCTCCATAAAAGAAAGAGGGTTCTATCATATATTTTAAATTACAGTTTGGGCAATTGTCATGTATTGCAGTAATTTTAGAAGGGTTAAAAGTAAACCCATTCGAAAAGAAATCGCCTTCGTGACATTGAGGGCATTTTCCTTTTACAATACTATATATTTTTGTGCCTTTTTTAAACATCTTAACCTTAAAATTTATATACTTTTGCAAAGGTAAATTTTTTACAACTTTAATTCAGTAACAATTATTACATTTCATGCTAAACGTTCATAATTTAACAGTTTCCTTTATGGGATCTGACTTGTTTTCAGGTATTACTTTCAAACTAAATAAAGGAGATCGAATTGGTTTGATTGGTAAAAACGGAGCAGGAAAATCTACATTATTAAAAGTGCTTTCTAAAGATTTAGAAAGTAGTGGTGGTACAATGGCTTTTGATAAAGATATTAGAATGGGTTTTTTAAGACAAGATATAGATTTTGTTGAAGGAAGAACTATTTTAGAAGAAGCATACCAAGCTTTCGAAGAAATAAAAGAAATAGAGTTACAATTAGATGAAATTAATGAACAATTAGCTACAAGAACAGATTACGAAAGTGAAGAGTACAGCCAATTAATTATAGATTTAACAGAAAAAACTGAACGTTATGAACTTTTAGGAGGTTATAATTATCAAGGAGATACAGAGAAAATATTACAAGGTTTAGGTTTTCAAAGAGAAGATTTTGATAAATTAACAGATACTTTTTCTGGAGGTTGGAGAATGCGTATTGAATTGGCGAAACTTTTACTTCAAAATAATGATATTTTATTATTAGATGAGCCAACAAACCATTTAGATATTGAATCTATTATTTGGTTAGAGAATTTCTTAAAAGGCTATTCTGGCGCAATTGTTTTGGTTTCTCACGATAAAATGTTCTTAGATAACGTAACCAACAGAACAATTGAAATTTCTTTAGGACAGATATACGATTACAAAAAACCATATTCTCAATTCTTATTATTAAGAGGAGAAATTAAAGAAAAGCAGTTACAAGCACAGAAAAACCAAGAGAAAGAAATAAAGCAAAAACAGCATTTAATAAACAAGTTTAAGGCAAAAGCGAGTAAAGCTTCTATGGCGCAATCTTTAATGAAACAACTAGATAAAGTTGAGTTGATAGAGGTTGATCAAGATGATAATCAAGCCATGAATGTTCGTTTTAATATTTCTAAAGAACCTGGTAAAATTATTGTTGAAGCAGAAAACCTCTCTAAAAGTTACGGAGATAAACACGTTTTAGAAGGTGTAGATTTATTAATTGAAAGAAATAGTAAAATTGCATTTGTTGGTCAAAACGGACAAGGGAAATCTACTTTAGCAAAAATGATGGTTGGCGAAATTCCTTTTGAAGGACATTTAAAACTGGGTCATAATGTAGAAGTTGGGTATTTTGCCCAAAATCAATCAGAACATTTACCTCCAGAAAAAACAGTTTTGGAAATTATGGAAGATGCTGCAACAGACGGAAACAGAATGCGTGTAAGAGACATGTTAGGTTCGTTTTTATTTGGTGGAGATGCTGTAGATAAAAAAGCAAAAGTACTTTCTGGAGGAGAAAGAAATCGTTTGGCACTGTGTAAATTATTATTATCGCCTTTTAACGTGTTAATAATGGATGAGCCAACAAACCATTTAGATATTGCTTCTAAAAATGTATTAAAAGAGGCATTAAATAACTTCAACGGAACTTTAATTGTTGTTTCTCACGATAGAGATTTTTTACAAGGTTTAACAACAACTGTTTATGGTTTTAAAGACAAAGAAATTAAAGAATATTTAGGTGATATCGATTATTTCTTGGAACAGCATAAGATTGAAAACTTACGTGAAGCAGAAAAAAGAACGGTTGTAAAAGTTGAAAAAGATACTTCTAAAAAAGAAGCACATCAATTATCTAGAGAACAAGAAAAGGAGCTAAAAAAACTAAACAACAAACTTTCTAATATAGAAACTGAAATTGCTGATTTAGAAAAAGAAATCGAGAAAATTGATTTAGAATTGGCCCAAAATTATGAAGAAGTTTCTTCCAGACCTAACTTCTTCGAAAAATACAAGGCTAAAAAAGCTAAAGTAGATTCTCTAATGGAAAAATGGGAAAAGGTAGAAGCAGAAGTTGCTAACTTTTCTTAATTACAGATAACTTATTCTTCCATAATTTCGGAAGAACAATCAAAAAAAAAACACAAATTCTTATTTAAAAGAGTGGCAATATAGAATGGATTTTACCCTAAAAGCAGATTCCCCGAATCAACAAATTCACCTTCCAATTTTGGAAGAAAAAAAAGTAGCACTTTTTATAAAACGAGAAGATTTAATTCACCCTTTTGTTTCCGGTAACAAGTTTCGAAAGCTAAAATATAATTTAGCAGAAGCAAAAAAATTAAAAAAGAAATCGATACTTACTTTTGGTGGTGCATATTCTAACCATATTGCAGCTACTGCAGTTGCTGGTAAATTAGCTGGTTTAAAAACTTTTGGAGTAATTAGAGGAGATGAATTAGGTACAAACCTTGCAGAAACTTTAAAAGAAAATGCTACTTTAAGAGAAGCTCATGAAAACGGAATGAAGTTTAATTTTGTTTCTAGAGAAATCTATCGTCAAAAAAACTCATTTGGTTTTACTGAAAAAATGAAAAACAAATGGGGCGATTTTTATTTGATTCCAGAAGGAGGAACAAACGGATTGGCAGTTGAAGGTTGTCAAGAAATTTTAACAGAAGAAGATGCAGATTTCAATTATATTTGTTCTTCTGTTGGAACTGGGGGAACCATTGCAGGAATTATAAAATCAAAAGGTAAACGTCAAAAAGTAATTGGATTTCCTTCTTTAAAAGGAGGTTTTTTATCCGAAGAAATTAGAAAATATACAATTAATAATAAAAATTGGAGTTTACAAAAAGACTATCATTTTGGTGGTTATGCAAAATATAATGATGAATTAATTCGTTTTATAAACTGGTTTTCAGAAGAAACGAATATTCAATTAGACCCAATTTATACCGGTAAAATGTTATTTGGTATTTTAGATTTAATTGAAAAAGATACTTTTCCAGATGGAACCAAAATTCTAGCAATTCATACAGGTGGTCTTCAAGGAATTGATGGAATAAATAAAAAGTTAGAAAAGAAAGGTGAACAAATAATTAAACAAATATGAAGTTAAGAATTGTATTGTATAGTCTTTGTTTATTGATTTTAGCAAGTTGTGGTTCGAGTAAAAAAGCTGCTCAAAAGAAAAGAGATTCTGGCGTTGTTTTGGTAGAGCCTATACCAGTAAAATTACCTTCTGTAAAAGAAGAGAAGCATGTTAAAAAACTTGCAAAAAAGAAACTCAATAAAAATGTTCTAAAATATATTGAAGATTATGCTGCAATTGCAGTTAAAGAAATGCACGAACACAGAATTCCTGCAAGTATAACATTAGCACAAGGAATTTTAGAATCTGGCAGTGGAAAAGGAGAACTGGCAAGTAAATCTAACAATCATTTTGGTATAAAATGCCATACAGGTTGGCAAGGAGAGCGTGTGTATCATGATGATGATGAGGATCAAGAATGTTTTAGAAAATACCAATATGTAGAAACTTCTTACGATGATCATTCAGAATTTTTAACTAAAAGAAAACGCTATGCTTTCTTGTTTAATTACAGTTCTAAAGATTATAAAAGATGGGCAAAAGGGTTAAGAAAAGCAGGTTATGCAACTGATAGAAAATATCCAGATAAGTTAATAGGAATTATAGAAAGATATAAATTACACGAATTTGATAAAGTAAAAAAGAAAGACTTTAAAATGAAAAATTCTCCTGAAGAAATAGAAAAACCAACCTATACCATTGGTAATTACTATGAAGTTAAAAAAGGAGATACATTGTATTCTATTGCTAGAAAATTTAACACTACAGTTGCAGTCTTAAAAGAAATTAACGGTTTAAAAGACAATACAATTTCTATTGGTCAGCACTTATTAACTAAATAAAAAAACAACTAGTAACCTTACCAAGTTTAAATTTACTTCTCTACATTAAATAAGTATAAATTATGCCAATAATTAAATCTGTAAACGGAAAACACCCACAAATACCAGAAGATTGTTTTGTAGCAGAAAATGCCACTATTCTTGGTGAAGTTTCATTGGGTAAAGAATGTTCTATTTGGTACAATGCTGTAATTAGAGGAGATGTACATTATATAAAAATTGGTAATAAAGTCAACATTCAAGATGGTGCAGTAATTCATGCAACCTATCAAAAATCGCCAACAACTATTGGAAATAATGTTTCTATTGGACATAATGCAATTGTGCACGGTTGTACAATTCAAGACAATGTTTTAGTTGGAATGGGAAGTATTATTATGGATGATTGTGTTATTGAATCTAACTCAATAATTGCTGCAGGAGCAGTAGTTACCAAAAATACGAGAGTAGAAAGTGGAAGTATTTATGCAGGAGTTCCTGCTAAAAAAGTAAAAGATATTTCCCAAGAACTAATCTCAGGAGAAATAGACAGAATTGCCAATAATTATGTAAAATATTCTAGTTGGTTTAAAGAGTAAGTTTTTGTAATTCTATAACTAATTCTTATTATTTGAGTGCTATCTTTGATTTGAATTTTTAAAAATAAAAATAGATGAAACAGCATAAAAAAGCAGGTTTAGCTGGAACAACTCTAGTATTTATATTTTTTATTTCTGGTTTGTATCACATTATTAGGATTAGTAAAGGGTTTAGTTTTAAAGAATCTTTTTTGCCAGAACTTATAAATCTAATTTCAACTCAAGTTCCACTTATTATTCCAGCAATTGTACTACTTTTAATTAAAGATTTTAAACAGAAGTATATTTTTTCTGTTTGGTTATACCCAATTATACTTGCATTAGGTTTAATAAATGTTTTTTTATCAAATGACGCTTTGGCAGCAGGTTTACCAATGATTGTTATCGTTTTTCCAGCTTGTATACTATTAGCAATTATATATTTTTTCTTAAGAGAAAGGCAATAGAATTATAGGTTGAATATTAAAAACTAAAAACCCGATTTCAATTAAGAAATCGGGTTTTATCAATCAACTAAACTAATCAACCAAACTAGTTATCTTTATGCTCTTTTTTGTGTTCTTTGTTTTTTCTGTGTTTTTTTCCTTTCATTTTGTTTTTCATCATCATTTTCCCTTTCATCTTTCTTTTCTTATGCATTTTTTCAAACTTCTCAAACTGATCTTTATTTAAGATTTCTTTCATGCGGTTTTTCATAGCAATTTGGTTGTCTAACATTTTGCTTTTAGCTGCATATATTTCATCAGAAGTTGATCTTTTTTTTGTTTCTTTTGAAGCCTTTCTTTTTTCCATAGCTGCTTTCCTTTCAGAAGCTTTTGCCATTATTAAGGGTTTAATTTGGTTTTGTTGTTTTTCAGATAAATCTAAAGCCAACGTCATTTTTTTTACAGCCAAATTTGTATGTTGTTCCACAGTAAATTCTGGTCTTTTATGATCTCTTTTTTTCTGTGCTTGTGTGTTTAAAGTAAAAGCGAAAACCAATACTAAAATGCTTGCTAAATTTTTCATATATAATAATTTTAATGTTTTTGTATACTTCTTTGACACTTAAAAATAACAAAGGTTTAATTTAAAATTCTGATTAACAGTTTTTTAACAAAACAAGTTCTTTTTAAAACTAAAAACCCGGATTCAATTAAGAACCCGAGTTTTTTTAACTAATCAACCCAAAACTAGTTACTATATTGTTTAATTTTTTTTCTTCTTTTTTTCTTTTCCTTTTCTACCTTTTTCTTTTGCCATTGCTTCAAACTTTGCAAATTGTTCTTTGTCTAAAATGCTAGCCATTTTTGCGTTCATTGTAGCTTCTGCTTCAGTTCTATCTTTTCTCATTTGCATTCTCTCTTCTTTAGATGGCTTTTCTCCAGAATCTTTTAAGGCTTTCCTTTTGTCATTCATCATTTTTCTATCTGCCATTTGTGCTTCTAATAAAGGTTTAATTTTATTTTGTTGCTCTGTAGATAAATTCAACTCTTTAGTCAATTTCTTAAGCACTTTTTCAGTAGATGGTTTTCCTCCTTTTTTTTGTGCTTGTGTAGTAAATGCAAAAGCAAATACTAAAACGATTACTGTTATTATTTTTTTCATTTTTATGATTTTGTTATTTATTAATTACACTTCTTTGACACTTAAAAAATCAAAAGGTTTAAATTTGTATTTCAATTAACGCTATTTTAACAATTTTAGAATGAAAAAGTTTTTCTGGTTATTACTGTTTATTCCATTTTTTGCAAATGCTCAAGATAGTATTCGTGTAGATTTAAGCAATCCACATGCAGCTATTTATACACATTTATATTTTTTACAATCAGATTCTTATGAACCTAAAAAAGCAGCAAAAGTTATTTTAGGTTTAGAAGAAAAGAAAGCAATACAAAAAGCTATTAAAATTAAACAAGTTTTAGATGGTAAGGGATTGTATGTAGACGTAAATAAGATTCCTACAAACCCCAATTTTAAAGATACCATTGGTTATTCTTCTTATTTTAGATATGTGTTATTCCCTCAAAGAATGCCTCAAATTTATGTAGAAAAGATAGAAGGAAAATGGTATTATTCTTCAGAAACTGTATCAAAAATAGATAACCTGTACAAAGAAGTTTATCCATGGTATGTACAGAAATTACAAGATATAATTCCTGTTTCTGGCCACAAAAAGTTTTTAAATTTAGAGTTATGGCAATTTATTGGGTTGCTAATTATGTTCCTTTTAATGTATATTATTTTCTTGTTAGTTAAAAGAATAGCTTTTTTTGTTTTACGTAAAATTCAACATCAAATAACTCATAACACAAATTTAGAAGTAAATAAGGTTCTTAAAAAACTAGCACATCCAATAAGTTTGTTAGTAGCTGTAGCCTTTGTAGATAAAATTTTTCCATCACTTCAATTAGGTTTAGGAACAAATACTTGGGTGTTTTTAATTTTAAATATAGCAAAGACAGTTTTTTGGATTTATGTATTCCTAAAACTAGTACAAGTTGTAATGAGAATTTATTCAGAATTTACAGAAAGAACGCACAGCAGATTAGATGACCAATTAGTACCAATTTTGCATAGCTTCTTTACTGGTCTGGTTTTAATAATTGGACTTTTTAAATTGCTAACTCTTTTTGGTGTAAATACTACAACTTTATTAGCAGGAGCAACAATTGGAGGTTTGGCATTTGCTTTGGCTTCTCAAGACACTGTTAAAAATTTGATAGGTACTATCATGATTTTTCTAGACAAACCTTTTCATATAGAAGATTGGATTGAAGCTGGAGAAGTTGTTGGAACTGTAGAAAAAGTTGGTTTTAGATCTACAAGTGTTAGAGCAGCAGATACTTCTGTATATAAAATACCAAATAGTAGATTATCAGAAATTGTTATTAACAATAAGGGTTTACGTTTATATAGACGTTATAACACAAATTTAGGGTTGCGTTATGACACGCCACCAGAATTAATAGAGGCTTTTGTAAAAGGAGTTAGAGAAATAATTATTGCACATCCAGAAACACGTTCAGACTCTTATAATGTAGAGTTTACAGGTTTTGGAGATTCTGCTTTATTAGTAATGGTAAATGTGTATTTTAAAAGTTTAGCTTGGGGAGTTGAACAATCTTCTAAACATAGGTTGCATATTGCTATTGTTAAATTAGCTAAAGAATTAGGAGTAGATTTTGCATTTCCTTCTACAACTGTTACCATTGAGAATTTTCCAGAGAAAAAAGGATTGAATCCTAAATATGATATTTCTAAAGAAAGAATAGATGCAGTAATTACAGGAGTTGTTGCAGATTTTACAAATGAAAATCCAACAGAATAAATAATATGAAAAGATTTATAAAAGTAATTTTCCGTCTATTATTATTGTTGGTATTTGCTTTTGTAATTTTCTTCTTTTGGGCTTCATCATCAACTTTAGATGAAAAAGAATATTCTAAATTGATGACAAATCAATTTGAAAATTCGATTGATAATGATTCTGTTTTTAGCATTGTCACTTATAATATTGGATATTTAAGCGGAATGACAAATAATCGTCCGATTCCGAAACCAAAAGAGTTATTTGATACTAATTTAGAGCAAGTTTTAGCTGAAACTAAAAAGGTGAATCCTGATATTGTTGCATTTCAAGAAATAGATTACAATGCTTCCAGAAGTTATAATGTAAATCAACAAAACGAAATTGCAAAACTTGGTTTTAATTATGTTGCACAAGCCGTAAATTGGGATGAAACCTATGTTCCTTTTCCTTATTGGCCACCAAGTATGCATTTTGGAAAAGTAGTTTCTGGACAATCGATAATTAGTAAATATCCTTTAAAAAAACACCAAAGAATTGTTTTAGAAAGGGTTGCAGATGCACCTTTTTATAGAGATGCGTTGTATTTAGAACGTTTAGCACAAGTTGTAAAAGTAATTTTAAATGGAAGAGAAGTTGTGTTGATAAATGTTCATTTAGAAGCTTTTGATAAACCTACAAGAGTAAATCAATTTGAAGCAGTTTTAAAGATTTTTAACAAGTATAAAGAAGACTATCCAACCATATTATTAGGCGATTTTAATTCTAGAGCGAGAGATTTAGAAGCAATAATTCAAAAAATGTTTTTAATGAATGATGTTGGAAATGCAGCTTTCAACAAAGAAAATCCTAAAAATACTTTTAATACAAGAAATCCTTTTAAAAGAATAGATTATATTTTTTACACAAAAAACTCCATTGAATATATTTCTGGAAAAGTATTAGTGGAGTTTGGAGAATCTTCAGATCATTTACCAGTAGAAATGAGTTTTAAGTTGAAATAATTTTTCTTATTTATCTTTTCGCTTCTTTAAAAATATCTTTTACTGCAATAGCATAAGACTTTGCATTACTTGCTTTTTTAATTTTTTTGTATGTTTTCTGCGGATTAGAAAAACTTTGAGAAAAGTATTCCCAGAAACCAAGCATTTTCATTTTTATAGGAGTTGGCCCAGAAAGTGCTGCGTCATATTCTTGGTAAATTCGGTCATGGAATTCATTAAAAATATGAAACCTGTTTTTAGGATATTCTGTGGTATCATTTTTTATCATACTTGGTAAAAAAGGATCTGCAATTAAACCTCTTCCAATCATCCAATGATCTATGTTGGTAAAACGTTCTTGTAGTTTTTTAAAGGCAGCTACAGAAGTAATATCGCCATTATAATACATTTTGTGTTTGCTGTTATCTAAACATTTTTGAAAGGCGTCTAAATCTGTTCCTCCTTTGTAAAGCTGTTTTCCAATTCTTGCATGAATTGCAATATTCTTTAAAGGATAGTTGTCTAAAATTGGTAAGACATCTAAAATTTCTTCAGCATTTTCATAACCCATTCTCATTTTCATAGAAACAATAATGTCAGATTCATTATGAATTTTATGAAGAATATTATTTATTTTTTCGTCGTCGTTAATTAATCCAGAACCCATTCCACGTTTTGTAACCATGGGATATGGGCAACCTAAATTCCAATTCAATTCCTTGTACCCTAATTCTTGCACATATTTAGAAACGAATAAAAATTCATCAGCATCATTTGTAATTATTTGTGGAATTACTTCAAGCTCTGTATTATTTTCTAAAAGTATATCTTTTTGATACGAGTTTTTAATAACCAATTTACCATTTAATCTTATGTATGGAGAATAGAAAGTATCAATTCCTCCAAAAAAATGATTGAATGCATTTCTAAATTTAAAATCGGTAAAGCCTTGTAATGGTGAAGATAATAGTGTCTGATTCATCAAAAAAAATAGTTGTGCAAATATAGCATACTTTTTAGAGGGTTTTAGAAATATAAAGTAAGGAATTTGATTAAGAATAAGATAAAAAAGATACAATTATAAAAATAATATAAGCAGTTCCAATACTATTAATTATCAGTAAAATGTGGTTTTTACGATGTTTCTTTTTTAAAGCTAATATACTTGGTATTAAAAATAAATGAGTTAAAAAAGTAAATGGTAAAAGTAAAACACCATAACCAAAAGAACCTCCAGCAGTAAAAAGTATTGAGATTGTAATGAATAGAAAATAAATATTTCCAAGAATTAGAAATAAAGCAATAAAAATATTGAATTTCTTAATCATTAAATAAAGATATAAAAAAACCTCATCAATTAAGATGAGGTTTATTAGTATATAAAAAGTAAGAATTTATTTAGGATCTAAAATCGCATCAATTCTATCTACAACATCTTGTAAATGGTAACGTGTTAAAGTGTTACCTCTGTTAGAAGCTGCTTTTGCATCTCTTTGTAAACGTTTTAGTTCACCTCTTGCAACAGATTTAATATCAGATTGATTAATTGTAATTCCACTTTGTTTAAAGTAACCTCTGTTGGCACCTCTTTGGTCTTTAGCTTCATTTAGTAAATAGTTTAGTCTATCTAAATGTGCTCTTTGTAAATTTCTTCTGTATGTATCAATAGAACGTCCAGTATAGATTTCACCCCAAACACCTTTTCTTAAATCACTCATCATACTAACTAAAGTATATGCTTCTGAAGAGCCATTTAAAGTTTCGTTTTCAATCATTCTTGCCATTCTCCCAGCATCTAAAAGATTGTTTAAAGTTCTTGCTTGCAAACCACGAACTCTTTCTACTGCTCCAGAAAATTCTGTTTTGCTAAAGATATTTTCGTCTAACATCCATTTTGGAGTTTCAAATAATTCATCAATTACAAATTGTAAAGCTTGTCTTTGAGTTGCTTTATCTACATGAGTATAAACAGCTCCTTCTTGGTCAGAGGTTTTGTAATATTCTGTTACACCACCAATATTGGCAGAAACATGCCCCATATATCTATTAAATTGACTTAAAACTTGTCCATACATTGTAGCTAGATCATCGTAATTTTCTCCTTTTTCAGAAGTCCACTCCTCTAATCTTGGCAATATTCTTTGCAAGTTTTTAATTCCGTACATAGAAGCTTTCATGGCATCATCACCTAAATCTTCTGTTTGAGAAGTAGGGTCTACAACTCCACCAGCTTGTTGGTGCCCGAATCTATACATTGGATCTCCAGCATGTTTTAAAATCCAACTATCTAAAATTGGTTTTTCTTCTTCTGCAGTTTTATCTAAAATTGGTCTATATCCCCAGTTAATAGCATGTTTGTCATAAACACCAATATTTGGCATTAAAGCAACACCAACATCTCCTGGTTGAGCTACATAATTAAAACGAGCATAATCCATAATTGAAGGTGCTGTTCCGTATTTTTGGGTGAAAGTTGCAGAACGTAAAGAATCTACAGGATAAGCAGCAGAACTACCCATGTTATGAGGCAATCCTAAAGTATGACCTAGCTCATGAGAAGAAACAAACTTAATTAATTCTCCCATTGTTTCTGTCTTAAAGTTATTTCCTCTAGCATCTGGATTGATGGCAGCTGTCTGAATAAAAAACCAGTTATGTAATAAAGACATTACATTATGATACCAGTTAATATCCGATTCTAAAATTTCTCCAGAACGAGGGTCACTTACGTGAGGTCCATTTGCATTTGGTATTGGAGAAGCTAAATATCTAATTACAGAATAACGCACATCTTCTGGGCTATAATCTGGATCTTCTTCTTTAGTTGGTGCTCTTTTTGCAATAATTGCATTTTTAAAACCTGCGGCTTCAAAAGCAACTTGCCAATCGTTTACACCTTGTATAATATAAGGAACCCATTCTTCTGGAGTTGCTCTATCTACATAATAAACAATCTGTTTTTTAGGCTCAACTAATTCACCTCTTTTAAACTTTTCGATGTCTTCATCTTTAACTTCTAATCTGTATCTATCTAAATAAGTTACAGTTTTACTTTTCTGGTCTTTTAAACCATAATCTGTTTGACCTCTAGCAAACCAACCAACTCTTTCATCAAAGTAACGACGCTTCATTGGAACTTTAGGTAATAATACCATAGAATTACTCATTTCTAAAGTAATAGAACCTAACGCACTGTTAGAAGGTGGTTTGTTGGCAAAATATGTTTTTACGTGACGAATTTCAATATTCTGTGGATAGCTATTTACTCTATCTATATAAGAACGAGTTTTATCCATTCTTGTAGCTTGATAAAATTTTCTATAAAACCCTGGTAAACCTAAAGGTTTAATATCTGAAGAAAATAATTCAGTTGCATCAATTACAGTAGCAGTAGAATCTTTGCTAATTGCTTTAATTGGAAAAGAGAATAAAATTGGTTCTAAATTCGAATTTACCACAGCTTCATGAACTGGTAGAATAGTGTCTGCTACTACATCATAAGAAACAATACGTAATAAAATGTTTTTGTTGTTTCTTTCCCAACGTAAAACTTGTGTGTTGGTTTTTCCACCACCAAAGCCTAATCCGCTTGCGGTTTTAGCAATTCTAGTTACCATTAACATTTCTCTTTTTAAAAGAGAATCAGGAATTTCGAATAAGTAAGAATCATCTTTCGTATGAACTTTAAATAAACCATCATCAGTTTTGTGATCTTTAGTTACCACTTTACTGTATGGTTGCATTGCACCTTTTTTAGGTTTTGGTTTCGGAGCTACTTTTGGAGCTTCTTTTTTCTTTTTCTTCCAAAATTGTGCATTAGATTCAGCAGAAAAACCAAAAACAAAAGCAACTAAAAGAATTTTTAAAAGTACTTTTTTTGTCATCATAAATGTTTTGTTTGAATAGTTTTCGAAGTTACGCAAACCTTAAATGATGGTTTCTTAAATATTTGTTAAAGAGAAATAGCTATTTATGTTAAATTTTGAAAGTAAAAAAGCCTTTGAAAATAGATTCAAAGGCTTTAATAATATATGATTTTCTAAACTTTTTTATAACCCAAAAGCTTCTTTTACAGTGTCTACATAATCTAATTTTTCCCAAGTAAAAGTTTCTACTTCTTCAGAAACTGTTTCACCCATTGGGTTAGAGAATGTTACTGTTTTAATTTCTGGAGTTCTTCCCATATGACCATAAGCAGCAGTTTCCGAGTAAATTGGCGTTCTTAATTTTAAACGTTGCTCTATAAAATATGGACGCATATCAAAAATTTCTTCAACTTTTTTACTGATTTCTCCATCTGTTAAATCTACAGTTGCGGTTCCATAAGTTTCTACATTTATACTGGTTGGTTTTGCAACACCAATTGCATAAGAAACTTGCACTAAAACTTCTTTACAAAGTCCTGCAGCAACTAAATTTTTAGCAATATGTCTTGTTGCGTAAGCACCAGATCTATCTACTTTACTCGGGTCTTTTCCAGAGAAAGCACCACCACCGTGCGCACCTTTTCCACCGTAAGTATCAACGATAATTTTACGTCCTGTTAAACCTGTATCTCCATGTGGTCCACCAATTACAAAAACACCAGTTGGATTTATGTGGTACGTAATATTATCTGTAAATAATTTCTGAATATGAGCAGGTAATTTAGCAACAACTCTTGGAATTAAAATTTCAACAATATCTTTTTTAATTTTTGCTAACATTACATCATCAGATTCGTTAAAATCGTCATGCTGTGTAGAAATTACAATAGCATCAATTCTTTGTGGCACATTGTCGTCTGAATACTCAATAGTAACCTGACTTTTAGCATCTGGTCTTAAATAAGTAATGTCTTTATTCTCTCTTCTTAAAAGTGCTAGTTCAATTAACAATCTGTGAGACAATTCTAACGCCAAAGGCATATAGTTTTCTGTTTCATCTGTTGCATAACCAAACATCATTCCTTGATCTCCAGCTCCTTGTTCTTCAGGTGAAGATCTATCAACTCCTTGATTAATATCTGGTGATTGTTCATGAATTGCAGATAAAACTCCACAAGAATTTCCATCGAACATATACTCGCTTTTCGTGTAACCAATTTTATTAATAACCTCTCTTGCAATTTGCTGAACATCTAAATATGTTTCAGATTTTACTTCTCCAGCTAAAATAACTTGTCCAGTTGTAACTAAAGTCTCACAAGCTACTTTACTGTTTTTGTCGAAAGCTAAAAAATTATCAATTAAAGCATCTGAAATTTGATCAGCAACCTTATCTGGATGACCTTCAGAAACACTTTCTGATGTAAATAAATATGACATAATATTCTTCTTTTAAATGTTGTAGGAAATTGAAATTGATTGCGTGGTCGCTAAAAGAAGTAGATAATTACTGCTTTAGCATTTTTTTAATGAGGTTGCAATCAGTTCAAATTTTTCCTCTTAATTCTGATGCAAAGTTACATTATAAAATGAAATACCAAGGTTTTTTAGTAATAATTATTTTTGATGACATCATCAATAAATCAATTTTAAAGAAGAAAAAGTAATCATTTTGAAGAATGATGAATACAAAGGCAAATAAAATATCAAATTAACATAAAATAAAAATAAAGTACTTTTTATTTGGATATTAAAATTTTCTAAACATATATTTGCACTCACAAAGTTCAATAACTTATTGAAATGTTATCAAGAAAGGTGAAGGGATTAGACCCGTTGAAGCCTTAGCAACCCTTTAGAAATAAAGAAGGTGCTAAATTCTACTCAATTATTCTATAATTGGATAGATAACAAAAAAGAATTTTCCTGTTCTGGAAAATCCTATTTTCTTAATAACATTTTTCTAATAATTTCATCATAAAAAATGATGTATTTGACTTATTTATTAACTCAAAAAAAAATAGAAAAATGAGTACACACAAATTAGCAACAAACGCGTTGCACGCAGGACATGATGTAAAAGCAAATGGAGGAACAAGAGCAGTTCCAATTTACCAAACTTCTTCTTATGTTTTTAACAATTCAGAACATGCAGCAAATCTTTTTTCATTAAAAGAATTAGGGTTTATTTATACACGTTTAAACAACCCAACTAATCAAATTTTACAAGATCGTTTAGCGGCTGTAGAAGGAGGAATTGGAGCAGTAGTTTTTGCCTCTGGAACAGCAGCAATCGCAACAGGTTTATTAACACTTTTAAAAGCTGGAGATCACATTGTGGCTTCAAGTAGTTTGTATGGTGGAACCTACAATTTATTAAGTGTTACTTTACCAAGATTCGGAATTACAACTACTTTCGTAGATGCTTCTGAACCAGAAAATTTTGGTAAAGCCGTTCAAGAAAATACAAGAGCTATTTTTGTGGAGTCTTTAGGAAACCCTAAATTAGATGTGTTAGATTTAGAAGCAATATCAGAACATGCTAAAAAAGCAGAAGTTCCTTTTATTGTTGACAATACAGTTGCAACACCTGTTTTATTGAACCCAATTAAACACGGAGCAAACATTGTAATTCACTCTCTAACAAAATATATTGGCGGACAAGGAACTTCTTTAGGAGGTGCAATTATAGATGCTGGAACTTTTAATTGGGCGAATGGAAAATTCCCTGAATTTACAGAACCTTCTGCAGGTTATCATGGTTTAAAATATCACGAAGCTTTAGGCGCAGCTTCTTATACTTTCAAATTAATTTTAGAAGGATTGCGTGATTTTGGTGGTGCTTTAAGTCCTACAAATGCCTTTAATATCATTCAAGGTTTAGAGACTTTACCTGTTAGAATCAAGCAACATTCAGAAAACGCTTTGGCTTTAGCAAAATGGTTAGAACAACAAGACGAAGTTGCTTGGGTAAATTATCCTGGTTTAGAAAGTAACAAATACAAGAAATTAGCAGATAAATATTTACCAAAAGGACAAAGTGGAATTGTAACTTTCGGACCTAAAAAAGGTTTTGAAGCTGCAAAAACAATTGCAGATAAAACAAAAGTATTTTCTTTGTTAGCAAATATCGGAGATACAAAATCTTTAATTATTCATCCAGCAAGTACAACGCATCAGCAATTAGATGAAGCTGCACAAGCAGGAGCTGGAGTTAGCCAAGATTTAATTCGTTTGTCTGTGGGTATTGAAGATTTAGAAGATTTAAAAGCAGATTTAAAAGCAGCTTTTTCAGAAATATAAAACATAAAATAGCAAGGGGTTTAAACCCCTTGTTTTAAAAATGAAAGACAAACTTCAACATATTAAAATAAAAAATTTCACCACAGAATTAGGTGCAAAAATTCCTGAAATCAATTTAAGTTACCAAGTTTTTGGTCAAGATTTAGGAACTGCGCCTGTAATTTTAATCAACCACGCATTAACTGGAAATAGTGATGTTGCTGGAGAAAATGGTTGGTGGTTAGATATTGTTGGTAAGGACAAAGCTATAAATACAGATGTGTATACAATTTTGTCTTTCAATATTCCAGGAAATGGTTTTGATGGTTTTTTAATCGAAAATTATAAAGATTTTATTGCAAGAGATATTGCAAGAATTTTTTTAGAAGGATTAATTGATTTAAAAATTAAGCAACTTTTTGCATTAATTGGAGGTTCTTTAGGTGGAGGTATTGCTTGGGAAATGATTGTGTTAAACAACAAAATTACCCAACATTTTTTACCAATAGCAACCGATTGGAAATCTACAGATTGGTTAATTGGAAACTGTCAAATTCAGGAACAATTTTTAGTAAATTCGAGCAATCCTGTACACGATGCAAGAATGCATGCGATGTTATGTTATAGAACGCCAGAATCTTTTAAAGCACGTTTTCAACGTTCTAAAAAAGAAAATTCAGATATTTTCAATGTGGAAAGTTGGTTGTTGCATCATGGAGAAAAGTTGCAAGAACGTTACCAATTATCTTCTTATAAATTAATGAATCAATTATTAAAAAGTATTGATGTCACTAAAAACGGAGAGAAAAATATAGAAGTTTTAGACCAAATTGAAGCAAATATTCACATTATTGGTGTGGATTCCGATTTGTTTTTTACGGCAGAAGAAAATAGAGAAACGCATAAAAAGTTGGCTTTAACAAAAGCAAACGTAACGTATAACGAAATTAATTCTGTGCATGGTCATGATGCATTTTTAATGGAATATGACCAATTACAGAAAATTATAGAACCTATTTTCAATAAAGATTATAGAGCAAAAAAGATGAAAGTATTAAAATTTGGAGGAAAATCTTTAGCCAATGGAAAAGGATTGGAAAATACCCTAGAAATCATTCTTAATAAATATAAAAACGGAGAGAAAATAACTTTAATTGCTTCTGCAAGAGGAAATACGACCAACGAATTAGAAAATTTGTTGACTTTGACTTCTCAACAGAAACCGTATTTAGATGCATTTGATGCTTTTAAAGATTATCAGTTAAAACCAAACCCGAATTTAGATTGCACACAAGAATTTTTAAAATTGGCAACAATTTTTGAAGGCGTGTATTTATTGGGAGATTATAGTGAAAAAATTAAAGATGAAGTCTTAGCACAAGGCGAATTATTATCCGTAAAATTAGTAGCAAGTTTATTGAATGAAAAAGGTATTTCAGCAAAACCTTCAGATGCAAGAAAATTAATTATTACAGATGATAATTTTGGAAATGCGCAACCAATTTCGGCAGTTTCTTCAGAAAATGTAGTTTCTTATTTCAAAGAAAATTCAGACACAATAAATGTGGTAACTGGTTTTATTGCATCCAACAAAAAAGGAGAAACTACAACTTTAGGTAGAAATGGAAGTAATTATACTGCTGCTTTAATCGCAAATTATTTAGATGCAGATGAGCTTCAGAATTATACACATGTAAGTGGAATTTTTACTGCAAATCCAGATTTGGTTGCAGATGCAAAGAAAATAGAGCAGTTATCGTTTTCAGAAGCGAATGAATTGGCAAATTTTGGGGCGACAATTTTGCACGCAAAAACCATTATTCCGTTATTAGAAAAGAACATTAATTTACGTATTTTAAATACGTTTAATAAAGAAGATAAAGGAACGTTAATTACATCAGAATCTTCAACAAAAGGGATAAAATCGATTTCTACAATTAACAATGTTGCCTTATTAAATTTCGAAGGAAGAGGTTTGTTAGGTAAAGTTGGTGTAGATGCAAGAATTTTTAGAGCTTTAAGTGATAAAAATATTAGTGTAAGTATTATTTCTCAAGGTTCTTCAGAAAGAGGAATTGGCTTAATTATCGATGCAAATAGAGCAAATGAAGCTGTTTTAGCATTAGAAAAAGAATTTGAAAATGACTTTTATTCACAAGATGTAAATCAGATTTCTATTGTAGATAATGTGGCTGTAATTTCAATTATTGGACAAGATTTAAGCGAATTTCATTTGCCTTATAATGCCTTAATCAAAAACCAAATTGTTCCTGTTTTATTCAACAATACCATCACAGGAAAAAATGTGAGTTTGGTGGTGAAAAAAGAACAATTACATAAAGCTGTAAATGTAATTCATGGACAAGTTTTTGGAGTTGCTAAAAAAATAAATATTGCCATTTTTGGAAAAGGAACTGTTGGTGGAACATTAATTGATCAAATTATTGAAAATACGGCATCAGTTTTGGAAAGAAGAAAAATTCAATTGAATGTTTTTTCTGTTGCTAATTCAAAAAAAGTACTTTTGAATAAAAATGGAGTTTCCAAAAATTGGGAAGCAGATTTGGTATCAAAAGGAGAAGAAAATATTGCTGTAGAAGACATTATTTCTTTTGCTAAAGCGAATCATTTCGAAAACTTAATTGCTGTAGATAATACAGCAAGTGTTAATTTTGTAAGTAATTATATACCTTTAGTAGAAGCAGGTTTCGATCTGGTTTCTTGTAATAAAATAGCGAATACATTGTCTTTTGAGTTCTATAAAGAATTAAGAAGAAAATTAAAAGAATACAAAAAACAATATTTATATGAAACCAATGTTGGTGCAGGTTTACCATTAATTGATACCATTCGTTTATTACATGAATCAGGAGAAAATATCACAAAAATTAGAGGAGTTTTTTCTGGAAGTTTAAGTTATTTATTCAATACGTTTTCTGAAGAAAATAAACCTTTTTCAGAAGTTTTACAAGTAGCAATTGATGCAGGTTTTACAGAGCCAGATGCAAGAGAAGATTTAGGTGGAAATGATGTTGCCAGAAAATTACTAATTTTGGCAAGAGAATTAGAATTAGAAAATGAGTTTGTAGATGTAAATATTCAGAATTTAATTCCAGAAAATTTAAGAGAAGGTTCTGTTGATGATTTCTTATCAAATTTAGCATTGATGAACGAGGAATATCAACAATTAAAAGAAAGTCAAGAAGAAAACCACGTTTTACGTTATATTGGCGAATTAAGTGGAGATTTATCTCAAGACACTGGGAATTTAGATGTAAAATTAGTGTCGGTTTCTAAAAATTCACCATTAGGGTCTTTAAAAGGTTCTGATGCAATTTTTGAAATTTATACAGAATCTTATGGAGAACAACCAATTGTAATTCAAGGAGCAGGAGCAGGATCTAAAGTAACAGCCAGAGGGGTTTTTGGAGATATTTTAAGATTAGCAAAACATAATAATTAAAAAAAAGTAGGCAGTTTTCTGTTGGCAGTATTTTAGTCAAGAAAAAAACTGATTGAAAAAAAAGTAAAAAAAAGTAAATAGTAGTTAGGTATTAGTTGGCACTAAAACCTAATTACTAAAACCTAACATATGAGCAAACATTTCGAAACAGAGGCAATAAGAAATCAGACAGAAAGATCTCAATTTTCTGAACATTCTACACCATTATATTTAACATCGAGTTTTGTTTTTGACGATGCAGAAGAAATGAGAGCTTCATTTGCAGAAGAAAAACAACGTAATTTATATAGTAGATTCACAAACCCAAATACAACAGAATTTACAGATAAAATTGTACAAATGGAAGGTGCAGAAGCAGGTTATGCTTTTGCAACAGGAATGTCTGCAATATTTTCAACATTTGCAGCTTTATTAAATGCTGGTGATCATGTAGTTTCTTGTAGATCTGTTTTTGGTTCTACACACAGTATGTTTACAAAGTTTTTACCAAAATGGAATATAGAAACTTCATATTTTAAAGTTGATGAAGTTGATTTGGTAGAAAGCTTAATTCAAGAAAATACCAAAATCTTATATATTGAAACACCTACAAATCCTGCTGTAGATATTTTAGATTTAGAATTGATTGGTAAAATTGCAAAAAAACATAAACTTATTTTTATTGTAGATAATTGTTTTGCAACATCTTATGTACAACAGCCAATTAAGTTTGGTGCAGATTTGGTTATTCATTCTGCAACAAAATTAATAGACGGACAAGGAAGAGTTTTAGGTGGAGTTACAGTTGGAAACAAAGAATTAATGCGAGAAATTTATTTATTCGCAAGAAATACTGGGCCAGCAATGTCTCCTTTTAATGCTTGGGTTTTATCAAAAAGTTTAGAAACTTTGGCAATAAGAGTAGAAAAACATTCAGAAAATGCTTTAAAAGTTGCAGAGTTTTTAGAAACTCAAGAAAATGTTGAGTTGGTAAAATATCCTTTTTTGAAATCGCATCCACAATATAAAATTGCTAAAAATCAAATGAGTTTGGGCGGAAATATTGTCGCTTTCGAAATAAAAGGAGGAATTGAAGCTGGAAGAAAATTTCTTAACAATATAAAAATGTGCTCACTTTCTGCAAATTTAGGAGATACAAGAACTATTGTTACACATCCATCATCTACAACTCATGGTAGACTTTCTGAAGAAGATAGATTAGAAGTTGGTATTACAAAAGGTTTGGTTAGAGTTTCTGTTGGTTTAGAAAATGTGGTAGATATTATTGCAGATTTAGAGCAAGCCTTAAACGCATAATTTTATTTTAATTTGTGTAATTTTGTTAAATGCTTTCAAAAAAGACAAAATACGGAATTAAAGCGCTTACTTATTTAGCAAGATTAGAAAACAGAGTACCTGTTCAAATTGCTACAATTTCTAAAAGCGAAAATATTTCACTTAAATTTTTAGAAAGTATTTTATTAACACTTCGTAAAAACGACATTTTAGGCTCTAAAAAAGGAAAAGGTGGTGGTTATTATTTATTAAAAGAACCATCAGAAATTCAAATGACCACTGTTATGCGAATTTTAGAAGGGCCAATTGCAATGGTACCTTGTGTTAGCTTAAATTTTTATAAAAAATGTGAAGATTGTCCAGATGAAAATACTTGTGCAGTAAACAAGTTAATGATTCAAGTAAGAGACAGTTCTTTACAGATTTTCAGAAATACTTCTTTAGCAGATTTGTGTTGTAGCTAGTCTCAATTTTTTCAAAAATTATTCACCATTAATATATCTAACTAAAACCTTTTAGTAATTAGATATTCTTAAATATTTATCACTTTTTTTATTAATCTACTAAAATTGTAGGGTTTTAAGAATTATTTAACTTCAATATTATTCTAATAGTGTTTTTTGGACTATGTTTGCATACCCTATTAATTAAGTAGGGTAATTATTTGAATTAATATTTATGATTTTAAACCAAGTCATTTTTAGTAAAAAAGCACAAAGTAGAGGTTTTGAAGAAGATAAAACTTCAGAAAAACCTTTGCGAAGTGTGGTAAAAGCATTGAGCTGGAGAGCAATTGGTACGTTAGATACTTTAGTGGTTTCTTATTTTTTAACAGGAGAAATAACTTTAGCAGCTTCAATTGCATCAGTAGATTTTGTAACAAAACTGGTTTTATATTTCTTTCACGAAAGAATTTGGAACAAAATAAAATGGGGAAAGTAATGAGTTTTAATATAGACGAAATAAACAAACAATTAGCGGATAAAAATCCGTTAGAAATTATAAAGTGGGCAATTTCTATTGCTAATAACCCTGTGGTTACTACAAACTTTAGACCTTATGAAGTAGCAATTTTAAATGCTGTTACAGAAGTAAAAAAAGATGTAAAAGTAATTTGGTGCGATACTGGCTATAACACCATTCAAACTTATAAACACGCAGAAGACATTATAGAAAAGTTAGATTTAAACATCAAATTATATGTGCCAAAACAAACAGTTGCACATAGAAATGTAGTTTTAGGAGTTCCTTCTATTGAAGATAAAAAGCATCAACTTTTTACAGAACAAGTAAAATTAGAGCCTTTTACAAGAGCAATGAAAGAGCATCAACCAGATGTTTGGTTTACAAATTTAAGAAAAGGGCAAACAGCCTTTAGAGATAGTATAGATATCGTTTCACAAAGTAAAGACGGCATTATAAAAGTGAGTCCTTTTTATCATTGGTCAGATGAAGATTTAGACACGTATTTAGAGCAATACAATTTGCCAAATGAATTTACATATTTCGACCCAACAAAAGTAGAAAGCAATAGAGAATGTGGCTTACATATCTAAAAGACATGATTATGAATCAAAGAACAATACAAGTAGATGCTTTAGAAAGCGAAGCAATTTTTATTTTTAGAGAAGTAGTAGCACAGTTCGAAAAACCGGTGTTATTATTTTCTGGAGGAAAAGATAGTATAACGTTAGTAAGATTAGCGCAGAAAGCATTTTATCCAGCAAAAATTCCATTTCCTTTAATGCATATAGATACAGGTCATAATTTTCCTGAAACTATCGAATTTAGAGATCGTTTAACCCAAGAATTAGGTGTTGAATTAATCGTGAGAAACGTGCAAGACAATATCGACAATGGAACAGTAAAGGAAGAAACTGGTAGATATGCAAGTAGAAATATGTTGCAAACTGAAACATTATTAGATGCCATTGAAGAATTTGGTTTTGATGCATGTATTGGTGGCGCAAGAAGAGATGAAGAAAAAGCAAGAGCAAAAGAAAGAATCTTTTCAGTAAGAGATGATTTTGGGCAATGGGATGAAAAAAACCAACGTCCAGAAGTGTTTGATATGTTAAATGGAAAGATAGATTTAGGTCAGAACGTACGTGTTTTTCCAATTTCTAATTGGACAGAATTAGACGTTTGGTCTTACATCAAAAAAGAAAATATCGAAATTCCTTCTATTTATTTCGCACACAAAAGAAACACTTTTTTAAGAGACGGTCTTATTTGGTCTGCAGACGATGCCGTTGTTTTTAGAGACGAAGAAGAAGAAGTTGTAGAAAGAATGGTTCGTTTTAGAACGGTTGGCGATATGAGTTGTACTGCCGCAGTTTTATCTCACGCAGTAGATATTGCAAAAGTGGTCGAAGAAATTAGAGATTCCTCCATTTCAGAAAGAGGTGCAAGAATCGACGATAAACGTTCGGAAGCCGCAATGGAAAAGAGAAAACAGCAAGGATATTTTTAGAATTATTTGGGCGTTTTAACGGGCTTTCCACTATATCTTTTTTTGAAAAAACAAAAAAAGGATGCCGTTTCAATCCCTAACGCAATAATTAAAAAACATTTTGCAAGATTCAAAAGCTTGTAAATATCAATAAAAAGAATACGAATTAAGCGATTAGTCATAAGCTAATAGCGAACAGCATAAAAGAAATGAACGTATTAAAAATAGCAACAGCAGGAAGTGTAGATGATGGTAAAAGTACCTTAATTGGGCGTTTATTATACGACACAAAATCGTTAACTGACGATAAGTTAGAGGCGATTGAAGAAAAAAGCAAACAAAGAGGTTTCGATTATTTAGATTTCTCTTTAGCAACAGACGGTTTGGTAGCAGAAAGAGAACAAGGAATTACTATTGATGTTGCTCACATTTACTTTTCAACAAGAAAAAAGAGTTTTATAATTGCAGATACTCCAGGTCATATAGAATATACCAGAAACATGGTTACTGGTGCTTCAACAGCACAAGCTTCTATTGTTTTAATTGATGCAAGAAATGGTGTTGTAGAACAAACGTATCGTCACTTTTTCATCAATAATTTATTACGAATTAAAGATGTTGTAATTGCTATTAATAAAATGGATTTGGTCGATTTTTCAGAAGAAAAATACAACATTATAAAAGGAGAAATCGAATATTTAGCCAGCAAAAGCGAATATAAAAATCAGAATTTAACGTTTATTCCATTATCTGCTTTAAAAGGTGATAATGTTGTTTCTGCATCAGAAAATATGCCTTGGTATAAAGGAGAAACATTAATGCATCATTTAGAAAGATTAGATGCAGAAGATGTGCAAGAGGAAACTCAAGTTCGTTTTCCTGTGCAAACAGTAATTAGACCAAAAACAGAAGAATACCACGATTTTAGAGGATATGCTGGTAAAATTTACGGAGGAGATTTAGAAATTGGAGATGAAGTTTCTGTATTACCTTCTCAAACAAAATCGAAAATAAAAAGTATTCATTTTTTTAATGAAGAGTTCGCAAAAGCAAAAAGCGGAAGTTCTGTAACCATCACTTTAGAAGATAATGTGAATGTGAGTAGAGGAGATATGTTGGTAAAAGTTGCAGAAGAACCAACAATTACAAAGCAAATAAATGCTACTATTTGTTGGATGGATAAAGAGCCATTGCAAGCGTCTCAAAAATATTATATCAAACATGGTGTAAATGACGCGCAAGCAAAAATTACGCAATTAAATACAATTATTAAGACGGATTTCTCTGGGAAAATAGAAAATCCATCAGCATTAGAATTAAACCAAATAGGAGATATTCAATTAAAATTAAGCAAACCTTTATTGGTAGATGCTTACAATCAAAACAAATCAAATGGATCGTTTATTTTAATCAATCCAAAAACAAATAATACAGTTGGAGTCGGTTTTATCCGATAAATAAAAGAAGATTATGCAAAGTTTTAGAACCGAAATAGAAAACCCAGTTGTAGAAAAAGACATTCTGGAATTAGAGAGAAAAATTCAACTTTTTAAAGAAGGTAAAATAGACGAAGAACGTTTTAGAAGTTTACGTTTGGCAAGAGGAGTTTATGGTCAGCGTCAATTTGGTGTTCAAATGATTCGTATAAAATTACCTTACGGAAAAGTAACCAGCGAACAATTACACAGAATTTCTGATGTTTCAGACGAATATTCTCGTGGAAGATTGCATATCACTACAAGACAAGATATTCAAATTCATCATGTGAGTTTAGATAGAACTCCAGAATTGTGGGCGCAATTAGAAAAGGACGATATTACATTGCGTGAAGCATGTGGAAATGCGGTTAGAAATATTACAGCATCAGAAACTGCAGGAATAGATATTAATGAACCTTTTGATGTTTCACCTTATGCAGATGCAACTTTTAAATTCTTTTTAAGAAACCCAATTTGTCAAGAAATGGGACGTAAATTTAAAATGTCTTTTTCAGGAACAGATGATGATACTGCAATTAGTTTTATTCACGATTTAGGTTTTATAGCCAAAGTAAAAACTGAAAACGGAGTTACTAAAAAAGGTTTTAAAGTCTTATTAGGTGGAGGTTTAGGTTCGCAACCAAGACACGCAGATGTTATTTACGAATTTTTAGAAGAAGATGTTTTAATTCCTACAATCGAAGGAGTTTTAAGAATTTTCGACAGATTTGGAGAACGTGCAAAAAGAGCAAAAGCAAGATTAAAATTTTTAGTAAAAGATTTAGGTGTTGAAGCGTTTTTAGAGTTGGTTTCTGCGGAAGTAAATGCGTTAGAAAACAAAACTTTTAAAGTTGATATAACTGCTTTTGAACAACCAATCATTTTTCAAGAAACAGCAATTCCTTCAGTAAAAATTGAAGACGAAGTTGCTTATAAAAAATGGAAAGAAACTAATGTAATTCCACAAAAACAAGAAGGTTTATTTGCCATCGGTTTAAAAATACATTTAGGAGATTTTTACACACCAAAAGCAAGATTGTTAGCAGATTTAGTTAAAAAATACGGAGCAAATGAAATCCGTTTGACTTTAAGACAGAATATTTTAATTCGTCATATTAGGTCAGCATTATTACCATTTTTCTATGTTGAATTGCAAAAATTAGGTTTCGCAAAGGCAGGTTATAATTCTACAGCAGATATTACAGCTTGTCCTGGAACAGATACGTGTAATTTAGGAATTTCAAGCAGTACAGGAATTGCAGTGGAGTTAGAAAAAGTATTGGAAGAAGAATATCCAAATTACTTAAATAACAAAGAAATTGCCATTAAAATTAGTGGTTGTATGAATGCTTGTGGGCAACATAATATGGCACATATTGGTTTTCAAGGAATGTCTATTAAAGTAGGAAATTTACAAGCACCAGCATTACAAATTTTAATTGGTGGAGGAATTTTAGGTGATGGAAAAGGTCGTTTTTCAGACAAATTGGTAAAAGTACCAAGTAAAAGAGGGCCAGAATCTTTGCGTATTTTATTGAATGATGTTGAAGAAAATCAGCAAGAAAAAGAGACTTTTTTACAATATTACGATAGACAAGGAAAAACTTATTTCTACGATTTATTAAAAGGATTGCAAGATACCACCAATTTAGAACCAAGCGATTTTATCGATTGGGGACATTCAGAAAACTACGTAAAAGCAATTGGAGTAGGAGAATGTGCAGGAGTTGTTATCGATTTAATTGCAACACTTTTATTTGAAAGTGAAGAAAAAATCACCAATTCAGAAGAGGCGTTAAAGGAAAATCAGTTTTCAGATAGTATTTATCACGCATATACATCTTTGGTAAATACAGCAAAAGCATTATTGATTGCCGAAAATGTAAAAACAAATACACAAGCAGTAATTATTTCTGATTTTCAGAAGCATTTTGTAGACACTAATAAATTCGAATTAAATGGTTCTTTTGAAGATTTAGTGTATCAAATAAAAAAAGAAGCACCAACCAAAACGTTTGCAGAAAGTTATTTGAATGATGCAAAATCATTTTATAAAAAAGCAGATGCGTTTAGAAAACAAGAAGTAAGTCATGTATAATAAAACACCAAAATTAACAGTAGTTGGCGCTGGTCCTGGAGATGTAGATTTAATCACATTAAAAGCAGTAAAAGTTTTAAAAAAGGCAGATGTTGTTTTGTATGATGCTTTGGTAAACGAAGAATTATTAGACTTTATAAACCCAAATGCAGAACTAATTTTTGTTGGAAAAAGAAGAGGTTGTTACAGATATCAGCAAGAACAAATTAACGAGTTAATTGTTGCAAGAGCAAAAACACACGGACATGTAGTTCGCTTAAAAGGTGGAGATCCTTTCATTTTTGGAAGAGGAGCAGAAGAAATGGAATTTGCAGCAAGTTTCGGAATAGAAACTGCAATGGTTCCAGGAATTTCGTCTTCATTGGCAGTTCCTGCGTATCAAAATATTCCAGTTACAAAACGTGGAAGCGCAGAAAGTTTTTGGGTAATTACAGGAACAACAAAAGAGCATAAATTATCGAATGATGTTGCATTGGCTGCAAAATCGAATGCAACAGTTGTGGTTTTAATGGGAATGGGAAAATTGCCAGAAATCATTAAACTATTTCAACAAGAAAATAAAAACGATTTGCCAGTTGCTATCATTCAAAATGGAACAAGAAGTAACGAAAAAGTAGGAATTGGAACTGTAGATACCATTTTAGAGGTGGTTAAAGAAAAAGAATTAACTAATCCTGCAATTATTGTTTTGGGTGAAGTTGTGAATCATAGAGCAGTTTTAGCGAATGTACAAGAAGAATATTCAAGAGAATTAATTGCTTCATAATGGAACAAAACGAATTATATCCAATTTTTTTAAAAACGAATCAATTAGAAACCCTAATTGTTGGTGGAGGTTTTGTGGCATTAGAGAAATTATCTTTTTTGTTGAAGTCGAGTCCTAATTCGAAAGTAACAATGGTTTCTCCCTTTTTTAGAGAAGAAACTCAAGAATTGGCGAATAAATTTGGAATAAAAATGATTGTTGATAAGTATGAAAAATCATATTTATCAAACAAACATATAGTTGTTGCCACGACAGATAATGTTGATGTAAATATTGAAGTTTACAAAGATTGTAAAGAACAAAACATATTGGTAAATGTTGCTGATAATCCTCCATATTGCGATTTTTATATGGGTGGAATTGTAACCAAAGGAAATGTAAAAATAGCTATTTCTACAAACGGAAAATCGCCAACAACTGCCAAAAGATTACGTCAGTTTTTTGAAGATGTAATTCCAAATAATATTGATGATTTAGTTAAGAATCTAAACGAATACAGAAAATCGATCAAAGGAAATTTTGAAGAAAAAGTAGAAAAACTAAACGAATTCACGAAGAGTTTAGTTGAATAAAAATATTAGAAATTAAAGATTATGATTACAACAGATATACTAATTATTGGAGCTGGTCCAACAGGATTATTTACAGTTTTTGAAGCAGGTTTATTAAAACTCAAATGTCATTTAATTGATGCTTTACCACAACCAGGAGGACAATGTTCAGAAATTTATCCGAAGAAACCAATTTATGATATTCCAGCATATCCAGAAATTTTAGCAGGAGATTTAACGCATAAATTAATAGAACAAAGTAAGCAATTTGAGCCTGGTTTTACATTAGGTGAAAGAGCCCAAACAATCGATAAACAAGATGATGGTACATTTATTGTAACTACAAATAAAGGCACAAAACATCATGCAAAAATTGTTGCAATTGCAGGTGGTTTAGGTTCTTTTGAGCCAAGAAAACCATTAATTCCTAATATTGCAGATTTCGAAGATAAAGGAGTAGAATACATTATTAAAGAACCAGAATTTTACAGAGATAAAAAAGTAGTTATTTCTGGTGGTGGAGATTCTGCTTTAGATTGGGCAATTTTCTTATCTAATATTGCATCAGAAGTAACTTTAATTCACAGAAGAAATGAATTTAGAGGCGCTTTAGATTCTGTTGAAAAAGCACAAGAATTAAAGAATTTAGGAAAGATAAATATTATAACACCTGCAGAAGTAAAAGGAATTTTAGGAACAGATAAAGTAACAGGAGTTGCTGTAGAGAAAAAAGGTGAAGATGCTTTTATTATAGATACAGATCATTTTATTCCACTTTTCGGATTGTCACCAAAGTTAGGCCCAATAGGAGATTGGGGATTAGAAATCGAGAAGAATGCTATTAAAGTAAACAACGCTTTAGACTATCAAACAAACATACCAGGAATTTACGCAATTGGAGATGTAAACACCTATCCAGGAAAATTAAAATTGATTTTATGCGGATTTCATGAAGCAACTTTAATGTGTCAGAGTGCATACAAAAGAATCTTTCCAGATAAGAAATATGTAATGAAATATACAACAGTTGGTGGTGTAGATGGTTTTGATGGAACAAGAAAAGAAGCACCAAAAGCTGTAGTAAAAGCAATTCAGTAACAAATTATTGATAGGTTTGCGTAACTTTGCAGACAGAACTAAAAAGTAGTATCAAAATGCAAGATGTAAATCTTAAAATAACAGACAGAAATGGAGTAACTCACGATGTGATTGCGCCAACAGATATGGCAATGAATCTAATGGAAGTTGTTCGTTCGTACGAATTGGCAGAAGAAGGAACTATTGGTATTTGTGGAGGAATGGCAATGTGTGCTTCGTGTCAATGTTATGTAAAATCAGATCACGAATTACCAGAAATGTCTGATGATGAAGATGCAATGTTAGCAGAAGCTTTTAATGTAGAGGATAATAGTAGATTGGGTTGTCAGATTCAAATTACGCCAGAAATTAATGGTTTAGAAGTAGAATTAGCGCCAGAATCATAATTAAAAATGAAAGAAGTAGCACAAAAAGTTCCCGTAAAAAATTACAGTATGTGTTTAAGAGATGCTGTAGAAGTTTTTACAAAAGAACTTATAAATTGTCTGTTTGATAAAAATTATCAAGAGGAAAAAGGTGCAGAAACTAAAAATAAATTCTTCAAGATTTTAGAAAGATTGTCTATTAATAATGAAGATTGTTCTTGGTCGGCTTTTGAAAATTCATTTCCAGAATTAAGAAGAAAATTAGATTTAGATGCTTTGTTTGCTTTAAATAGCGATCCTGCTGCAAAAAGTTTAAGAGAAGTTTATTTGGCTTATCCAGGTTTTTATGCAATTGCGGTTTATAGATTAAGCAATCAATTGTTAAAACAAGAAATTCCTGTTTTACCAAGAATGATGAGCGAATTTGCACACGGAGCAACAGGAACAGATATTCATCCTGGAGCAGAAATTGGAGATTCGTTTTTTATAGATCACGCAACAGGAATTGTAATTGGAGAAACCACCATCATCAAAAATAATGTAACTATTTTTCAAGGAGTTACTTTAGGTGGAATCCAAGTAAAGAAAAGTATGGCGTCTACAAAACGTCATCCAACTATAGAAAACAATGTAATTATTTACGCAAATGCTACTATTTTAGGAGGAGATGTTGTTATTGGAGAGAATTCAATAATTGGAGCAAATGTGTGTATTACAGAAACTGTTCTTGAAAATTCGGTAGTAACTGTGCAAGCAGAAAATAAAATTTTTCAAAGAAATTAAGATGAAGACTAAAAGTATTATAGATTTTGTTGGAAACACACCTTTGGTGGAAGCGCAACAGATTTTTAAAAAAGAAGGAGTTACATTATTGCTGAAATTAGAAGGTAATAATCCTGGAGGAAGCGTAAAAGATAGAGCTGCTTATAATATGATTTCTGAAGCTTTAAGAAGAAAAAATATTAAAAAAGGAGATACTTTAGTAGAAGCAACAAGTGGAAACACAGGAATTGCACTGGCTTTAATGGCTAAAGTTTTAGGAGTGAATATGGTGTTAGTAATGCCAGAAAATTCTACCATAGAAAGAGTAAAAACCATGCGTGCTTATGGAGCAAAAGTACATTTAACTCCACAAGAATCTGGTATGGAAGGTTCTATAGATTATGCCTTAAAATTAAAATACAAAAAAGGGTATTTTAGGTTGAATCAGTTTGATAATACAGATAATTCTAAAGCACATTACAAAACTACAGGACCAGAAATTTGGAGAGATACTGAAGGAGAAGTAACGCATTTTGTTTCTGCAATGGGAACTACTGGAACAATTATGGGTGTTTCAGATTATTTAAAAGAGCAAAATAAAAATATTACAATTATTGGTGCACAACCTAAAGACGGAGCTAAAATTCCAGGAATTAGAAAATGGCCAGAAGAATATCTACCAGCAATTTTCAATAGAAATAAAGTTGACGAAGTAATAGAAGTTAGTGAAGAAGAGTCTAAAGAAATGACTCAAAGATTGGCTGCAGAAGAAGGGATTTTTGCAGGAATGAGTAGTGGAGGTTCTGTTGCAACAGCAATAAAAGTTGCCGAAAAATTAGATAAAGGTGTAGTTGTGGCAATTATTTGCGATAGAGGAGATCGTTATTTGTCTTCCACTCTTTTTGAAAAAGAATAGATTTTTAAATGTATAAATACTGCAAATAAAAAAATAATCCGTTTATTTGCAGTATAGTTCATAAACTTATTGATTTACGTTATCACGAAAGGCAGAGGGATTAGACCCGTTGAAGCCTTGGCAACCTCTCACTTATGAGAAAGGTGCTACATTCTACAAGCTTTGGCTTGAAAGATAACAGCGAAAAAAACACCTTTCCTGATGACATATATTGATAAAAATATCAAAAAATGTCAAATATTTACAAAGCATTACAAGAACGAATTTTAGTTTTAGACGGCGCCATGGGTACCATGTTGCAGGCTTATAAATTCACTGAAGAAGATTTTAGAGGAGAACGCTTTAAAGACTACCCAACACCATTGCAAGGAAATAACGATTTGTTATCTATTACGCAACCAGAAGCAATAAAAACCATTCATGGAAAATATTTTGAAGCAGGTGCAGATATTATAGAAACCAACACTTTTTCTGGAACTACAATTGCAATGGCAGATTATCAAATGGAAGATTTGGTATATGAATTAAACTATCAATCTGCAAAAATAGCCAAAGAAGTTGCAGATGAATTTACAGCAAAAGAACCTCACAAACCTCGTTTTGTAGCAGGTTCAATTGGTCCAACAAACAGAACAGCAAGTATGTCTCCAGATGTGAATGATCCTGGATATAGAGCTGTAACTTTCGATGAATTAAGAATCGCATACAAACAACAAACAGAAGCATTAATCGATGGTGGTGCAGATTTATTATTAGTAGAAACCGTTTTCGATACTTTAAACGCAAAAGCAGCATTATTTGCGATTGAGCAGGTAAAAGAAGAAAGAAACATAGATATTCCTGTGATGTTAAGTGGAACAATTACAGATGCATCAGGAAGAACTTTATCTGGTCAAACTGCTGAAGCTTTTCTAATTTCTGTTTCTCATATTCCATTATTATCAGTCGGGTTTAATTGTGCTTTAGGAGCCAATTTATTACAACCACATTTAGAAGCAATTGCAAATAAAACAGATTATGCGATTTCTGCTCATCCAAACGCAGGATTGCCAAATGCTTTTGGAGAATATGATGAAACTGCCGAAGAAATGGGAGAACAAATTGAAGAATATTTAAAGAAAAATCTAATCAATATTATTGGTGGTTGTTGTGGAACAAGTCCAGAACATATTCGTGAGATTGCGAAGATTGCTTCAAAATATAAACCGAGAAAAGCAGATGCTTTGAACTCGGTTGAAAGTGCTAATTAAAAGGGAAGAAAGAAGATGAAAGTGAAACAAAATAAATACATGAAATTGTCTGGTTTAGAACCTCTGGTTTTAAACGAAAACAGCAATTTTATAAATGTAGGCGAACGTACAAATGTTGCTGGTTCTCGTAAATTTCTACGCTTGATAAAAGAAGAAAAATACGATGAAGCATTAGACATTGCAAGACATCAAGTAGATGGTGGTGCCCAAATTATCGATATTAATTTCGATGATGGATTAATTGACGGAAAAGAAGCAATGATTCGTTTCCTAAACTTAATTGCTGCAGAACCAGATATTTGTAGAGTCCCAATTATGATTGATAGTTCCAAATGGGAAATCATAGAAGCTGGTTTACAAGTTGTACAAGGAAAATGTGTGGTAAATTCTATTTCCTTAAAAGAAGGAGAAGAAAAGTTTATTTGGGAAGCAAAACAAATAAAACGCTATGGAGCAGCAGTAATTGTAATGGCTTTTGATGAAGAAGGTCAGGCAGATAATTACGATAGAAGAATAGAAATTGCCAAACGTTCTTATGACGTTTTGGTAAATAAAGTTGGTTTTCCAAGTGAAGACATCATTTTCGATTTGAATATTTTTCCTGTAGCAACAGGAATGGACGAACATAGAAGAAATGCCATCGATTTTATTGAAGCAACAAGATGGGTAAGACAAAATTTACCAAATGTTTCTGTAAGTGGAGGTGTAAGTAATGTGTCGTTTTCGTTTAGAGGAAATGACGGAGTTAGAGAGGCAATGCATTCTGTATTTTTATATTATGCGATCCAAGCTGGTATGAATATCGGAATTGTAAATCCTGCTTTGTTGGAGGTTTATGATGATATTCCTAAGGAATTATTAGAACATGTAGAAGACGTAATTTTAGACAGAAGAGAAGACGCAACTGAACGATTATTAGATTTAGCAGAAACAGTAAAAGGTTCTAAAAAAGAAAAAGTTGCAGATTTATCTTGGAGAGAAAATACACTACAAGAAAGAATTACTCACGCTTTAGTAAAAGGAATAGATGCTTTTATTATTGAAGATGTGGAGCAAGCAAGACAAGAAGCAGAAAAACCAATTGAAGTTATCGAAGGTCATTTAATGATTGGTATGAATGTGGTTGGAGATTTATTTGGCGCAGGAAAAATGTTTTTGCCACAAGTTGTAAAATCTGCTCGTGTAATGAAAAAAGCGGTTTCTTATTTAAATCCGTTTATTGAAGCAGAAAAAGGAGACAAACAAGAACCTGTTGGTAAAATTTTAATGGCAACTGTAAAAGGTGACGTTCATGATATTGGTAAAAATATTGTGAGTGTTGTACTTGCTTGTAATAACTACGAAATTGTAGATTTAGGTGTAATGGTTCCACCAGAAAAAATCATACAAACTGCTATTGACGAACGTGTTGATGCAATTGGTTTATCTGGTTTAATTACACCTTCTTTAGATGAAATGGTGTATTTGGCTAAAGAAATGCAACGTCAGAATTTTGTATTGCCTTTATTGATTGGTGGTGCAACAACATCCAAAGCGCATACAGCTGTTAAGATAGATACACAATATAAAAATGCAGTGGTTCATGTAAATGATGCAAGTAGAGCAGTAACTGTTGTTGGAGATTTGTTGAACAAAAAATCGAGCCATTTATATACAGCCAAATTAAAGAAAGATTACGACGAGTTTAGAACCAAGTTTCTAAAACGAGGAAAAGAAAAATCTTATATTTCTATTACTGAAGCAAGAAAAAGAAAATATAAAATTGATTGGGAAACTTCGGAAATTAAGAAGCCGAACGAATTAGGAATTCAGGTTTTAAAACAATTGAGTTTAAAAGAATTATTGCCATTTATAGATTGGAGTCCGTTTTTTAGAAGTTGGGATTTACATGGGAAGTTCCCAGACATTCTAACAGATAAAGTAGTTGGAGAACAAGCGACAATAATGTATGCAGAAGCTCAAGAAATGATCAAAGAAATCATTGCAAAACAATTATTAAAACCAAAAGCAGTTTTCGGTTTGTTTGAAGCAAACTCTATAAATGATGATGATATTTCGGTTCAGAAAAAAGGTGAAGAAGTTGCCATTTTTAGAACTTTACGTCAGCAATTAAAGAAAAGAGAAGGAATTCCAAACCATGCATTAGCAGATTTTATTGCGCCAAAAGAAACCAATAAAACCGATTATATGGGCGCATTTGCTGTCGGTATTTTTGGAGCGCAAGAATTGGCAGAAAGTTACAGAGCAAAAGAAGACGATTACAATGCAATTATGGCGCAAGCAATTGCAGACAGGTTTGCAGAAGCAATGGCAGAATATTTACACAAACAAATTAGAGTAAAACATTGGGGATATTCGTCAGACGAAACTTTAACAAACGACGATTTAATAAAAGAAAATTACAAAGGAATTAGACCAGCACCAGGTTATCCTGCGTGTCCAGATCATTTAGAAAAAGAAACCATTTGGGATTTATTAAGCGTCGAAGAAAACATAGGAGTCACTTTAACAGAAAGTTTAGCAATGTGGCCAGCAGCAGCAGTATCTGGATATTATTTTGCAAATAAAGAAGCAAAATATTTTGGTTTAGGAAAAATTACAGACGATCAAGTAACCGATTATTCCACAAGAAAAGGAATCACAAAAGAGAAAGCAAGAAAGTGGTTGCATCCAACTTTAGCAGAGGAAAGCCCATCTTAATCTTCCCAAAGGGAAGAAACACTCTTGTGTAAATTAGTTTGCAAAGAGTTTTGATGATGAATAAAGTTGCTAAATAAGTAGCGTTAGCGATTGAAACGACATCCTTTTTGCTTTTTCAGCAAAAAGATATAGTGTAAAGCGCGACCTTTTTAGGGAACGCCCAAATAAAGTATTAATAACATAAAATACCCGCGACAATTTTCCCTCCTTTGGAGGGATTAAGGGAGGCCTATTATGAAGATTACAGAACACATTAAAAAAGCAGACGGAAAAACATTGTTTTCATTTGAAATTATTCCGCCAAAAAAGGGAAATAACATCAATGATTTATACAATAATATAGATCCGTTAATGGAGTTTAATCCGCCATTTATAGACGTTACAACTTCAAGAGAAGAGTATGTTTACATAAATAAAGGAGAAGGTTTATTAGATAGAAAAATAACAAGAATGCGTCCTGGAACTGTAGGTATTTGTGCAGCAATTAAGCATAAATACAATGTAGACACTGTACCACACGTATTATGTGGAGGTTTTACAAAAGAAGAAACAGAATACGTTTTAGTAGATTGCCATTATTTAGGAATCGACAATGTAATGGCTTTGAGAGGAGATGCAATGAGTCATCAAAAATATTTTACGCCAAATGAAGGTGGAAATCATTACGCAACAGATTTGGTAAAACAGATCAATGATTTAAACTGTGGAAAGTATTTACACGATGTAATTGAAGCGACAAATAAGGCAGATTTTTGTATAGGAGTTGCAGGTTACCCAGAAAAACATTTAGAAGCACCATCTTTACAAACCGATTTAAAACGTTTAAAAGAAAAAGTAGATGCTGGTGCAGATTACGTAGTTACACAGATGTTTTTCGATAATCAAAAATATTTTGCGTTTGTAGAAGCTGCAAAAGAAGCCGGAATTAATGTGCCAATTATTCCAGGAATTAAGCCAATTGCAGTAAAGCGTCATTTGCAATTATTACCTCAAGTTTTTAAAATCGATTTACCCGAAACTTTAATTTCGTCTGTCGAAAATTGTAAGACAAATAAAGACGTTCGCCAAGTTGGTATTGAGTGGGCAATTCAGCAATCGAAAGAATTATTGGCGGCAGGAGTACCAGTTTTGCACTATTATTCTATGGGAAAAAGCGATAATGTACATGCAATAGCATCCGAATTATTTTAAAGTATTTTGGGCGTTCCCTAAAAAGGTCGGGCTTTCGCTACTCGCTTTTTTTGTAAAAACAAAAAAGAGCTCAAACAAACCGCTCAATCCCTAACGCGCTTACTCAAATTAAATTCAGCTAATATTATAATTAGTTACAATCAACTGTAATAATAAATACAATTGATAGACAAATAGTAAAAAGTAATTTTTTAGAAATATAGAAAGTAAATAAATTGTTTACTTTTGTAATACAAAACTGAAATAAGAATTTAAAAATATAAAAAATGGCATTAGAAATAACAGACGCAAATTTTGAAGAATTAGTATTAAAATCAGACAAGCCAGTATTGGTAGATTTCTGGGCAGCTTGGTGTGGACCATGTAGAATGGTTGGACCAATTGTAGATGAAATTCATGCAGAATATGAAGGGAAAGCTGTAGTTGGTAAAGTAGATGTAGATGCAAACCAAGAATTTGCAGCAAAATACGGAGTAAGAAACATACCAACTGTTTTAATCTTTAAAAACGGAGAAGTAGTAGATAAGCAAGTAGGTGTTGCTCCAAAAAATACATATACAGGAAAAATTGATGCTGCTTTATAGTAACAATTAATATTTTATAATATTGGAAAGGTTTGGCGAATGCTGAACCTTTTTTTAATTTAGTGAAACTCAATTTTAAAAATTAGCAAAGCTAATTTTTAAAATTGCAAGTTGAACTAACCCCGCTTTTTAGCGGGGTCTTATGAATTTTGTTCTAATAATTTAATAATAACCAAAACTAATTTTTAAAATTGCAAGTTGAACTAACCCCGTATTTTGGCGAGGTCTTAGCATGTTTAATCTAATGGTTTTAAAATGATAAAGTTAAATTTAAGATTGTAAATAGAACAAATTCTGCATATTTGCAGAACTTGAATGTAAACCTAAATTAATGAAGAATTTATTATACCTATTCTGTTCCCTAATTATAATTTCCTGCAATAAAACTAACAATAAAACTGCTATTCTCGAAAAAGGAATTTCTTTAGAATTAGCACAGTTAAGAAAACAACAAATTTCAGACGTTAACTATCATTTAGATTTTAAAATTCCGAAGGAGAAAATAAGTCCTATTTCTTCTAAATTATTGTTAGAATTGTCTTTAAATAACCTTAAAGATGATTTAATTTTAGATTTTAACGAAAAAAAATCACATTTAAAATCATTAAAAGTAAATGGACAAACTTCAGAAGTAAAACACGAAAAAGAGCATTTAATTATTGATAAAAAATTACTTGTAAAAGGAAAAAATTCTATAGAAATATTTTTTAATGCAGGTGAAGTTTCTTTAAATAGAAATGAAGAATTTTTATATACTTTATTGGTGCCAGACAGAGCAAGTACGTTGTTTCCTTGTTTTGATCAGCCAGATATAAAAGCCAACTATAAACTACGAATAACTGCGCCAAAAGATTGGAAAGTATTGTGTGGAGGTTTTGAAGAAAGTGCCATAGAAATTGATAGTTTTACAGAGCATACGTTCGCTAAAACCGATTTAATGAGTACGTATTTGTTCTCTTTTGTCGCTGGAAAATTTACAGAAGAAACCAAAAACCCAGGTGCTTTTGATATGCGTTTTTTATACAGAGAAAATAACCAAGAAAAAATTGATGAAAGTGTGGGTGAAGTTTTTAAAATTCATCAAAATTCGTTAGATTTTTTAGAAGATTACACACAAGTTAAATTCCCTTTTCAAAAAATGGATTTCGCTGCAATACCGCCTTTTCAATATGGAGGAATGGAACATGTTGGCGCGATTCAATATAGAGCTTCCTCTTTATTTTTAGATAAAAATGCGACTCAAAACAGAAAATTAAGCAGGGCAAAATTAATTGCGCACGAAACTTCACACATGTGGTTTGGCGATTTGGTTACTATGAAGTGGTTTAACGATGTTTGGATGAAAGAGGTTTTTGCCAATTTTATGGCAGACAAAATTATGAATCCTGTTTTTCCAGAAATAAATCATAATTTAAGTTTTATGATGGCACATTACCCAAGTGCGTATTCAGAAGACAGAACAAAAGGCACAAATGCAATTCGTCAATATTTAGGAAATCTAAAAAATGCGGGTTCTTTGTATGGAAGAATTATTTACAACAAAGCACCAATTATGATGCGTCAATTGGAGTTTTTATTGGGAGAAGAAGCTTTTCAGCAAGGAATTCAAGAATATATAAAAACATATCAAAATTCAAATGCAGATTGGAATGAATTGGTTTCAATTTTAGATAAAAAATCTGCTGGCGATATTAAAAACTGGAGCGATGTTTGGGTAAATTCATCAGGAAGACCTGTTTTTTATGAAGAAATCGAGTTGAATGAAAAAGGAAATGTTACAAAGTTTGTAATTCATCAAAAAGCAGAAGATGGTTCAGATAAAATTTGGACACAATCTTTTAGAATTCAATTATTAGATGAAAGAGGTTATTTGAAGAACATCAATATAAAAAATATGGGCAAATCTTTTGACATTACTTCAGCTACAAAAGATTTTAAACCAGGGCAAGTTTTATACAACACAAACGGATTTGGTTATGGCGTTTTTCCTATTTATAAAGGTAAAATAGCTTCTTATAAAGATATTAAAGATGAAGTTTCAAGAGGATATCAATATATAAATTTATACGAAAATATGTTAAATGGAGAAGTATCTCCATTAGAAACCTACAATGTGTATTTAGAGGCAATTCAAAAAGAAGAAAACGAATTAATTACTGGTTATTTGTCAGGTAGAATTCAAAATATATTTTGGACTTTTTTAAATGAAGAAGAGCAAAAAGACATTCAGAATAGAACAGAAACAACTATTTTTAATTTGTTAGAAAGTGAGTTGCCAAAAAATATCAAAAGAACGCTTTTTGGATTGTACCAGTCTGTTGCATTTTCTGAAGTTGGAACAAGTAATTTATATGAAATTTGGTCTAAAAAGAAAAATATTGAAAACCTCTTTTTAAATGAAAACGATTACACTTCTTTAGCAATAAAGTTGGCAATTTTCAAGCATCCAAAAGCCAATGAAATTTTAGAAGAACAACAAACTCGAATTTCAAATCCCGATAGATTAGAACGTTTTAAATGGTTGTTGCCATCACTTTCAAATGATGAAAGTGTAAGAGATGAATTTATGAAATCGCTTTTACAAAAAGAAAATAGAGAGAAAGAATCTTGGGTGCAAAGTGCATTGAACAACATACATCATCCATTAAGACAAGGTTCTTCAACAAAACATTTAAAATCAATTTTAGAGAAGTTAGAAGAAGTACAGTTAACAGGCGATATTTTCTTTCCAAAAGGTTGGTTGGCAAGTTCTATTGGAAATTATTCATCAAAAGAAGCGTTTGACATTTTAAGCGAATTTTTAGATGAAAATCCGAATTACAATCCTATTTTAGAGAAAAAATTACTGCAAACAACAGATAATCTTTCGAGAGCCCAAGAAATTAAAAAATAAGTATGGATTTATCAAACGTACAATCTTCGGAAATTAAAAATTTAGACATCCTTGCAAAACAAGTGGTGGAAGGTTTTATCACAGGAATGCATAAAAGTCCGTTTCATGGGTTTTCTGTAGAATTTTCCGAACATAAATTATACAATAAAGGCGAAAGCACACGACATATAGATTGGAAATTGTTTGCAAAAACAGAGAAACTCTACACTAAAAAATATGAAGAAGAAACGAACTTGCGTTGTCATATTATTATAGATAATTCAGCTTCCATGCATTATCCGATTATAAAAAAGCAAACAGTAGATTCTTTAAATAAAGTTGGTTTTTCTGCAGTTGCTGCAGCTGCATTAATGGAAATATTCAAAAAACAAAGAGATGCAGTAGGTTTAAGTATTTATGCAGATTCTTACGAATATTATGCTCCAGAAAAAGGGAGTGAGCGTCATAGAAAGATGTTATTGCATCAATTAGAGCAATTAATGGTTTCTGAATCGAATGCAACTACAGATACTTATAAATATCTCCACGAAATTGCAGAAAAGATTCACAGACGTTCTTTAATATTTGTTTTTACGGATATGTTTCAAACGTCAAAAGAAGATGAAGCACTTTTTGAAGCGTTACGTCATTTAAAATACAACAAACACGAGGTAGTTTTGTTTCACACTTTCGATGGAAAAACAGAATTAAACTTCAATTTTGACAATTCACCCAAAAAATTTGTGGATGTTGAGACAGGAGAAGAAATAAATGTTTACGCAGAGAATGTTCAAGAAAAATACAAGGAAATTGTAGAAAATTATTTTAAAGAATTGAAAAATAAATGTTTACAATATCAAATTGATTATGTTCCTGTAGATATTCATTCTGGATTTAATCAAATTCTCACAAAATATTTAATTAGTAGAAAAAAAATTAAATAAAAATCATTTTTTTGTTTGCAGATGTTAAAATCTGTTATATATTTGCAACCGCTAATAGCAACGGTCTGGTAGTTCAGCTGGTTAGAATACCTGCCTGTCACGCAGGGGGTCGCGGGTTCGAGTCCCGTCCAGACCGCAAAAAGCATCTCTTTTGAGATGCTTTTTTTGTTTATTATAATTTTGTTTTTAATAATAATTGTTAGAAACAATTACATTTATCATAATAAATAAACTTGATTTTAAAGAGTTCATAAATTTTTTTAAACTTCTTTCATATTATTTGTATATCTAAAATTAATCTTTAGATTTGTCATTCAAACCAAGAGAATAAATGTTGAACAATAATTTTACACGTTTCTATTTTTACTTTTACTTTTTTAGTAAGAGGAGAGACTTTGTATCATGTTGTTAAGAAACATAAAATATATATAAAGTCTCGAATTTAATTCGAGACTTTTTTTTTGATATTATATTAATGAATAAAACAATCGCCATACAAGGAGCAGAAGGCTCAAACCACCATAAAGTTGCACGCGACTTTTATGGAAACGACATTCAACTAAAAGAGTGTATGTCTTTTGATGTTTTGGTGGATAGTTTATTGGATAAAACTGCCAATTTGGGAGTAATGGCAATAGAAAACACAATTGCAGGTTCTATAATTCCTAATTATGCATTAATTGATAATAACAACCTACATGTTGTAGGAGAAGAATATTTGAATATTCATCATCATTTAATGTGTCTAGAGAATCAAACTATTGAAGATATAAAAGAAGTTTGGTCGCATCCAATGGCATTATTACAATGCAAGGAGTTTTTTAAAAAACATCCACATATAAAGTTGGTAGAAGATGTAGATACTGCTGAAGTTGCGAAAAGAATATCAAAAGAAAATTTAAAAGGAATTGCAGCAATTGCGCCAAAAATAGCCGCAGAAATTTTCGATTTGTCAATTATTGAAGATGAAATTCAGACGATAAAAGACAATTCAACACGATTTGTAATTGTACAAACTAACGAGCCAGCAATTAATGAGGAAGTAAATAAAGCATCGTTAAAATTTCAACTGAATCATAAACGAGGAAGTTTGGCAGCTATTTTAAATGTGTTGAGCGATTGTAAAATGAATTTAACCAAAATTCAATCTTTACCAGTAATAGAAATGCCTTGGAAATATTCGTTTTTTGTAGATGTTACTTTCGAAGAATATAAAGAATACGAAAAAGCAAAAGCGATTATAGAAATAATGGCAGAAGAATTCAAAATTTTAGGAACTTATAAAAACGGCAGAAAATAAAATGATACAACCTGCAAAAAGATTAGATACTGTTCAAGAATACTATTTCTCTAAAAAATTAAGAGAAGTAAGAGAATTAATGGCGGCTGGAAAACCAATTATCAATATGGGAATTGGCTCTCCAGATTTGCAACCACCAGCAAAAGTTTTAGAAGCAATTCAAGGAAGTTTAGGAGATGCTTCTGCTCACAAATATCAATCTTACCAAGGTTTACCAGAGTTAAGAAATGCTATTTCAACTTTTTATAAAAACAAATTTTCTGTAGAAACGAATCCAGAAAATGAAGTGTTGCCATTAATGGGAAGTAAAGAGGGAATTATGCATATTTCTATGGCTTTTTTAAACGAAGGCGATAAAGTGTTAATTCCGAATCCAGGATATCCAACATATACATCTGTCACCAAATTAGTAGGTGCAGAACCACTTTTTTATAATTTAAGTGCAGAAGACAATTGGCAACCAAATTTCGCAGAATTAGAAACTCAAGATTTATCTGAAGTTAAAATTATGTGGGTAAATTATCCACACATGCCAACTGGAACAAATGCAACTTTAGAAACCTTTAAAAAGTTGATTGCTTTTGGAAAAAAAAATCATATTTTAATCATTAACGACAATCCTTATAGTTTTATTTTAAACAATAATCCTATAAGTATTTTACAAGTAGCAGGCGCAAAAGACATTGCTTTAGAATTGAATTCTTTAAGTAAAACTTTTAACATGGCTGGTTGGCGAGTTGGAATGGTTTTAGGGAACTCAACATACATCAACGAAATATTAAAAGTAAAATCTAATATGGATTCTGGCATGTTTTACGGAATTCAAAAAGGCGCAATTGAGGCATTACAATTATCAGATTCTTGGTTTTCAGAACAAAATAAAATCTACACAGAACGTAGAAATTTAATTTGGGAATTAGCAGATAAATTAGATGCAAAATATAGTAAAAACGCAACAGGTTTATTTGTTTGGGCAAAAATTCCTGAAGGTAAAAAATCTGAAGAAGTTACAGATTCAGTTTTATACAACAACGATATTTTTATAACACCAGGAACAATATTTGGTTCTCAAGGGGAAGGATATATTCGTTTTTCGTTATGTGTAACAACAGAAATAATTAAAGAAGCTATATCAAGATTATAGATTATGAAAAATATATTTTTTATTGGTATTGGTTTAATTGGCGGAAGTTTCGCAATCGACATTAAAAAGCATTATCCAGATACTGTCTTACATGGAATTAGCAGAAAAGACGAAACGCTAAATAAAGCGTTAGAATTAAAACTGATTGACAAAAAAGCAACTTTAGACGATTTAGAAAATGCAGATTTGGTAATCGTATCAATTCCAGTAGATGCAACTGTAAAACTATTACCAACAATTTTAGATAAAATCGGTGATAATACACTGGTTGTAGATGCAGGTTCCACAAAAGAAGCAATTTGTAAATCTGTTGAACATCATAAAAGAAGACGAAACTTTTTGGCTTGCCACCCAATTGCAGGAACAGAAAAATCTGGACCAACAGCAGCAATTTCTGGCTTGTATAAAGGAAAAACGAACATTATTTGCGAAGTAGAAAAAACAACTTTTAAGTTGCAAGAAAAAGCATTAGACCTTTTTAGAGCAATTGGAATGCGTATTAGATATATGGATGCAGTTTCACACGACAAACATATTGCGTATGTTTCGCACCTTTCCCACATTAGTGCGTTTATGTTAGGGAAAACAGTAATTAATAAAGAAAAAAATGAGCGCGATATTTTCGATATGGCAGGTTCAGGTTTCGAATCTACAGTTCGTTTGGCAAAAAGTTCGCCAGCAATGTGGACGCCAATTTTTAAACAAAATAAAGAAAACGTAATAGAAACATTAGAAGAATACATCAACAATTTACAACATTTTAAAGAGTTGATGCAACAAGATAATTTCTCTGAAATTTTTAACGAAATGGAGAATACAAATTATATAAAACAAATTTTAAACGGCATAAAATAATAAGCCACAATAAGTAGAAAAATGAAGAATACAAAAGAATTAAGAACATGGTTGGACGATATGAAATTAGATCATCCACTAGTAATAGCAGGGCCTTGTAGTGCAGAAACCGAAGAACAGGTTTTAAAAATTGCACACGAACTAAAAGATTCTGATGTAAGCTATTTTAGAGCAGGAATATGGAAACCAAGAACAAGACCAGGAATGTTTGAAGGTGTTGGAGAAATTGGTTTAAGATGGTTAAAGAAAGTAAAAGAAGAAACAGGTATGAAAACCTGTACAGAAGTAGCAAATGCTGCACACGTAAAATTAGCAATCGAGAATGATGTAGATTTATTATGGATTGGTGCACGTTCTACAGTATCTCCTTTTATCATGCAAGAAATTGCAGATGCTTTGCAAGGAACAGATAAAATTGTATTGGTTAAAAATCCGGTAAATCCAGATTTAGCTCTTTGGTTAGGTGGAATTGAAAGATTATACACAGCAGGAATCAAAAATTTAGGAGCAATTCACAGAGGATTTTCTACGTACGAAAAAACGAAATATAGAAACACTCCAGAATGGCAATTAGCAATTGAATTCCAAAATAAGTTTCCAGATTTACCTTTAATTAACGATCCTTCGCATATTACAGGAAACAGAGAAATGATTCAAGATGTTTGTCAAACTGCGTTAGATTTAAATTTCGATGGTTTAATGATCGAAACTCATTTCGACCCAGAAAACGCTTGGTCAGATGCTGCACAACAAGTTACACCAACAAAGTTGAAACAGATCATGGAAGATTTAAAAATCAGAAAAGAAACCAATACAGAAGCAGATTATACAAATGCTTTAGACAATTTAAGAGCACAAATTAATGTTGCAGACGATCAATTGATTGAATTGTTAGGAAAAAGAATGAAAGTTTCCGATGAAATTGGCGCTTTGAAAAAACAAAAGAATGTTGCTGTTTTACAATCAAAACGTTGGAACGAGATTCTTGGAAACATGATTTTAGAAGGTGAGAGTAAAGGTTTAAGTGAAGAATTTGTATTGAAAATGTTCAAGGCAATTCACCAAGAATCTATCAATCATCAAGAAAAAGTAATTAACGGATAGTTTTTGGGCGTTACCTAAAGGTCAGGCTTTCACTACTCACTTTTTTTGCAGAAAAGCAAAAAAGAGTTCAAACAAGCCGTTCAATCCTTAACGCGTAGAACAAACCTTATAAGGAAGTTATTAAAACTAACTTTTAGAATATACAAACCTCACAGATATTAAGTCTGTGAGGTTTATTTTTTATTACAAATTCGTAATTTATTCTCATCTTTGTAATAATGACAGGAACAGTTTATAAATCTACAGGAAGTTGGTATCAGGTAAAAGCCGATAATGGAGAATTTTACAAATGTAGAATAAAAGGGAAATTCAGAATAAAAGACATTAAAAGCACCAATCCAATTGCGGTTGGCGACAAAGTGGTGTTCGATTTAGAAGCAAAAAACGACGAAGAGACAGGTGTTATAAAAAAGATTTTAGAAAGAGATAATTTTATCGTCAGAAAATCTGTAAACCTTTCCAAGCAAACACATATTATTGCTTCAAATATCGATCAAGTTTTTTTACTAATTACTATAAATAATCCACCAACATTTACCACGTTTATAGACCGTTTTTTAGTTTCTGCAAGAGCCTACAGAATCGATGTGATTTTAGTTTTCAATAAAATAGATTCTTACGAAATAGAAGAAAGAGCAGAAATTTTATACTTAAAAGATATTTACGAAGCCATTGGTTACAGATGTGTAGAAGTTTCTGCAACACAAAATAAAAATGTAGATACCATTAAAGAAATGATGTTGGGTAAAACATCTATGTTTGTTGGGCATTCTGGAGTTGGAAAAACCACTTTGGTAAATGCAATAGACAAAACATTAGACTTAAAAACCAAAGAAATTTCCGACCAACATAACCAAGGAAAACACACCACTACTTTTGCAGAAATGTTCGATTTAAGTATCGAAAATAAAAACGATGCAAAAATTATAGACACACCAGGAATTAAAGGTTTTGGAGTTGTAGATATAGATAAATACGAGTTAGGAGACTATTTTCCAGAGTTTTTTGCGTTAAAGCAAGACTGTAAATTCAATAATTGTATACATACAAAAGAGCCAAAATGTGCTGTAAAAGAAGCTTTAGAAGAAGAAAAAGTTTCTTGGTCTCGTTATAAAAGTTACTTACAAATTTTAGAAGGCGAAGAAGAATCAGAGCATTTTAGAACCGATATTTGGAACGAAGAAGATAATGAGTAGGTTATGAAAATTGTAATTCAAAGAGTTTCTAAAGCAAGTGTAACTATTAAAGAACAAAAAGTTG